>JAHHQK010000001.1 GCA_020026435.1 Alistipes sp.
CGGACTGACCAAGATGTCGGGCGTGTTCAATGCCGACACCTCGGAGCAGGCCGAGTATTTCCGCAAGGTGCTGCTGACGCTTTCAAACGATGTGCGTGTGATCCTGATCAAGATCGCCGACCGTCTGCATAATATGCGTACGCTCGGTTCGATGCCGATGAACAAGCAGATCAAGATTACGAGCGAAACCATCTATCTGTTTGCGCCACTGGCTTATAGACTGGGGCTTTTCTCGATCAAGAGCGAGCTGGAGGACCTCTGTATGAAGTACCGTTTCCCGCAGCAGTATGCCGAACTGAAGCAAAAGCTGGAGGAGAGTGAGGCCTCGCGCCGCGAGTTCATCGAGAAGTTCAATGCTCCGATCATTGCTGCCCTCAATCGCGATAACATCAACTACGAGATCTCGGGTCGTGTGAAGAGCATCTATTCGATTTGGAAGAAGATGCAGCGCAAGCAGATCACCTTCGAGGAGATTTACGACCTGTTTGCCATCCGCATTGTCTTCAAACCGCTGCCTTTCCCCTCGGAAAAGACCCAGTGCTGGCAGATCTATTCGACCATTACCGATATTTATACGCCCAAACCCGATCGTCTGCGCGATTGGATCTCGATGCCCAAGGCCAACGGCTATGAGGCTTTGCATTCGACGGTGATGGGGCCCGACGGCGTATGGGTCGAGGTGCAGATCCGCACCCAGCGCATGGAGGACATCGCCGAGCGCGGCTTTGCGGCCCACTGGAAGTACAAGCAGGCTACCATCTCACAGGATGAGGATGAATTCGACAAGTGGCTCAAGCAGATCCGCACGGCTCTGAACAGCCCCACGGAGAATGCCGTGGATTTTCTCGATAACTTCAAGTTGTCGTTATATACTTCTGAAATCGTAGTGTTTACCCCTAAGGGTGAGTCGCGTAAGATGCCTTTCGGAGCCACGGCTTTGGACTTTGCTTACGACATCCACTCCAAGATCGGAAATTCGGCGATCAGTGCCAAGATCAATCATAAGTTGCTGCCGCTGACCACGCAGCTCAATAGCGGTGATCAGATCGAGATCATCACGGCCGATGCCGCCCGACCCAACCCCGAGTGGTTGGATGTCGTGACCACGGCCAAGGCCAAGCAGGCGATGAAGAGCTTCCTGAAGCGCGAACGCCAGAACAATATAGAACGCGGTATGCAGATGCTTGAGGAGCGTATGAAACAGCTCAATATCAAGCTCAGCGGCCGTGTTTTGCGTAAAGTGGTCCCGGCTTACGACAGCCGCAGCAAGGACGAACTGTACAGCAAGATCGGAGCGGGAATCGTGTCGCTGGACAACCTGGAGAAGGTGCTCAAGAGCAATTCAAAAAGTAAAATCCTGAAATTCTGGACCTTGTTCATACCCCAAAAGCACGAGGATGACGCGGAGGATCTGCCGGAGGGCAGCGAGGTGATGTCGGCGGACGGAGGCGAGGAAAAAGAGCCTCAGTTTGTGATTGCCGATTGTTGCAAGCCCATTCCCGGTGACAAGGTGGTGGGTTATCGCGATCCCGAGACCAAGAATATCATCGTCCATAAAGCCACCTGCGAGGAGTTGGACCGCCTGGCTTCGCAGTTCGGCAAGAACATCATCAAGGAGGAGATCCAGTGGTCGCAGCATAAGGCAATGTCTTATTTGGTGACGATTGATCTGAGAGGCATCGACCGCCACGGTATTCTGCTGGAACTTTCAAAGGTCGTGAGCGACGATTTCAGCATTGATATCCGCGAGGTCAACATCCACAGCCACGATGGTATTTTCGAGGGCGAGTTGAGTCTCTATGTCAAGGATGCCGAGGGCCTGTATGCCATCATGGATCATCTGCGACAGATCAAGGGTATTGACAGTGTAAAACGAAGAATGAACTAGGAATATGGATTCATTTGCAGAGATGGATTTCGGGAATCTGTTGTGGTTCCTGATCGTGGGAGTTATTTACTTGGTGGGGCTTTTTTCCAAGCAGGACAAGAAGCAGACGACCCAGGTGGAGGACAATTCCGAAGAGCCGGCCTGGAACCAGGTGGGCGAGGAGGATATGCGTGATTCCAAGCTCGATATGTCGGCTGACGGAAATGCTCCGCCACAGGTTGACCCGGCTCAAAAAACTGTAAATAAACCTTTTAATAAGATGACGGACGAGGAGATTTTCGCAAAGATGAGCGAAATATTCTCGCCCGCGATGGCGTCTGCACGTAAGCTGGCCGGGAAATCACGCCGGGAAGAGGCGTCTACACGTAAGGCAGAGCCGGTTGCGGCCTCTGTTCCCGGAGAGTCGGACGCTGCTGCGACAGCTTCTCTAGATGGTCGGGCAAGAGGTTTTCGTAGCAAGAAACATCAGTCCAAACAGGGATATTCGGATCGTGAATTGCGAAAGCCGATGACCGAAATGCAGCCGATGATTACCCCGTCCGAGCCGCAGGAACACCCCTTGAATGAAGAGTTCGACTTGAGGCGTGCGGTCATCTATTCCGAGATCCTGAAACCCAAGTTCGACGAATAAATCTCTCGCGTGATTCTGCAAAATCTCGGTCGGATGACTTACGAAAAAGTTTGTTCCGAGCGATGCGGATCTCAATTCGAAACGGGAAAACGGGAGGCTGGAGCGAGTCTCTTGCGAAAGGTCGGATTCCCGATTTTATAAAAGAAAAGGAGATGTAAAAAACCAGAATTTTTTACAATTTTATATGGTAATAAAATCTAAAAAAGAACATAGAAATGGCATCTGTTTTTTCACGAATCATTGCCGGCGAGATCCCTTCGTATAAGGTCGCCGAAGATGAAAATTATTATGCATTTTTGGACATCAATCCTCTGACCAAGGGGCACACGCTTGTAGTCCCCAAAAAGGAGGTTGACTACATCTTCGATCTGGACGACGATACGCTGGCCGGAATGATGGTGTTCGCAAAAAAGGTCGCAGCCAAGATCAAGCAGGAAATCGACTGCAAGAGGGTAGCAGTGGTGGTTTTGGGAATGGAAGTCCCGCATGCTCACATCCACTTGATCCCGATCAACAGTGAGGCTGATGTTGACTTCCATCGTGAGAAGTTGGCGTTGACGGCAGAAGAGTTCCAGGAGATCGCATCAAAGTTGGCGAAGTAAAAAAACAAAAATTTTTCTTTTTGTTGTTATTCGAGCGGATTTTGCCTTTGGGGTAAGATCCGTTTTCTTTTTATCTCAGGAAATAATTTAACATAATGTAAACTTCAAGGAGTGCCGGTTCTTAGAGGAGGATGCCCTGTTGTAAACAAATGTAAAAAATCAAAAAACGGAGGAGTAGGGTAGTGTGTTTACAAATGTTAAAATAGTCCAGATGTACTGCATTGACAATTGTAAATACCGGGAGGCTGTATTTTACAATTGCCTCAGCCCCTTTTATTCCAAATGTAAACAATGCCGTGGGCTGTATTTCCTGGATTTGACAGCGCTTCGTGATCATTCAATTATTGAATAATTGAATATAAGCATATTGAAACTCAGTTGTTTGTGTTGTTTATCTAAATCTTTACTTGTATGATAGGTGTGTATTATTTAGCATTGTGACAAATCAGGAATATATCAATATTTATCCGTGTATAAAATGTGATTTATCAGTGTTTTGTGCAGTGTAATATCGCTTTAAATATGATGTGAACAATATGGTTTTCTTTTGGCAATATTTCTGTTTTACATCTGTTAAAGGATGATGCGATAAATTAATGGTTACAAATGTAATATTTATTTGTTTTACAAAAGAAAAGTTTTTATATTTGTAAAAATTATGGAAATGAGGGAAAAATTGCTTCAGTTCATGCAGAGCGAAGGTTTGAAGCCCGGACAATTAGCCGATATGCTGGGTATAAATCCAGCGGGGATATCTCATATCCTTTCGGGAAGGAATAAGCCTGGGTTCGATTTGCTGCAGAAGATACTCCGCCGCTTTCCGCGGATTAATCCCGATTGGCTGCTGCTCGATTCGGGCGAGATGTATCGTACTTCGGAAGACGGACATTCTGTCACTGCGTCTCCGGCTTCGATCTTGACGGGATTGTTTGAAAATGTTGTCAAGGAAGTTCCGAAAGTCTCGGATTCTTCTGAAACACCTTCTTTGGAGGGGCGTGAATCGACTCTCGAAAAGGCGGTTTCTAAGGAGCCTGTGGTTCCGGAAACAGGGCCCGAGGAGAAACCTCGAGGGCGTAAGGTCGTGCGTGTCGTGATACTCTATGATGATAATACTTGTGAAAGTTATACACCTATGGATCACTAACTTAGTGTAATGTTATGTTTTCGGCGCAATCTGTCTGGCATGGATGGATTGCGCTTGTTTTTTGTCGGCTACGGACAGTAGAATTTGGTGCAGTATAGGAAGGAAAAACGGGATTTTTCCAGGAAGTAAACTCTCTGAGAATGCGATGAAAATTTATGTATGTACTCTTGTAGGTGATATCCGATTCTCAGAGGGTTAAATTTTGCGGGAAATTCCTATTTTTATAAATTCCTACTGAATTTTGGTTGATGCCGCCGTGGGCTTGAGATATTCGGGGGAGCGGCAATCTGTCCGTTTGGGGTGTCGGATTTTTTATATCAGGGTATTGGCAATTTGTCTATTGATGGGGATTGGAGCTCCGGATAAAATACCTTTTGTTTTCATGGGGGCTTTATTCAGTGGTCGAGGGGTGGATAAGGGGCGTTGATGGAGGTGAAGCCAGGTGTAATGGAGGGGGTAGCCTACTTTGGAAATTTCTGGGGAATGGGTGGAATGAAATTTGATTTTGGGGAGTCGGCAGAGCTGGTGGAATATTATAATATGCCGGCCTCGAGTATTAAACTTTGAATCAGGCGGCGGGAGCTGGCTTTTTATGCTATGATTTAACATAATTTTATTATTATTTGCAAGGACATCCCCGACTTGGGGGTTGACATTTCGCGAATGAATATTTATATTATGTTAAATTAAATATTTGGGAAAGGTTGCATTTAGTCTGTTTGATGCCTGGTGTCTTGTCCTATTGGAGAGTGTGGGTAGACCGGCTTATCGAGACGAGATCAGGTTGTTTGTGGAAGCTTGGCGGAGATATTATGTGTTTTGGGGAGAGGCACAGCTTCAAAAATAGGTGATGATTGAAATAAGCGGACTACCCTATTGTTCGGAGATGATTCCGAGGAGCCTGTGTTTCCAATGAGTATGCTTGTTACAGAACAATAAAGTAAATATGGGGAGATAAAGCATGAGACTTGAGGAGTGATTCATAAAATAAGATATGTGAAAATAAGGGCCGGATAAGATCCCGAATACAGACCCTGTTCCTGGTGAAAGAATTGCTGTGATTCTCTTTTTTTTGTATTTTTGCAATTCTATGCCCGGCTTGTATTCCGGGGAAGAGCCGAAAACAATAAATGAAGATATGAAAATGTTGAATTTGAGACGATTGATATGCCTCGTGTGCGTGGGTTTGATGGTGGGGGGAATACCCTATTCCTGCTCCGAACGGCACACTGAGAGTCAGCCCGTATTGTATGTTTCGATCCTCCCGCTCAGGGATATTGTGCATCGTTTGGTCGGCGATGATTTTCGGGTCGAGGTGTTGGTGCCGGCGGGTGCCAGTCCCGAGACGTTTGAACCGTCGGCGCGTCAGTTTGTGGAACTGAATCGGGCTGAGATGCTCTTCAACGTGGGATTGATCCCCTTTGAGCGGGCTTTGCTCTCGAAGGTGGAGGATCAGCGTAAAATCGTTGCTTTGAGCGACGGCATTGAACTGATTGAAGGTGCTTGCGGTCATAATCATGTCCATGGCGAGGAGGCGCACGGTGTGGATCCTCATGTGTGGACCTCGCCGCGGGCATTACGGCAGATGGCGGAAAACGCCTTCCGCTCCATTCATCGCAGCTACCCCGATTCGACAAAATACGAGGCCAATTATGCGGCTTTGCAATTGGCTTTGCAAGAGCTCGATGAGACGGTTTTGCGCAAGATCGCGGCATCGGATCGCAAGTCGTTCATCGTCTACCACCCTGCCCTGACCTACTACGCCCGGGATTACGGGCTGAAGCAGGTCTCGATCGAGGAGGACGGCAAGGAACCTTCGGCACGGCGGATGTCGCGTTTGATCGAATATGCCAGAAAGGAAGGTATAAAACATATTTTCTGTCAGAAACAGTTTCCCGTGTCAACCGTTCAAATCATTACCGATGATATTGACGGAGAGGTGGTTATATTCGATCCCCTGAGCGAGGATGTTGTAGATAATATTTTGAAAATTACCGATTTGATTTTGCAATGAAAGATTTGGTGATCATGCACGATGTAAGCGTTGCTTACGATGGTGTGGAGGTATTGGAAGGGGTTGACCTTCGGATCAAGGAGGATGATTTCCTGGGGGTCATAGGCCCTAACGGCGGGGGAAAGACCACGTTGGTGCGGACGATCCTCGGACTGGTGCCCTATCGTGGTGAAATAGAGTTCGCCCCGGAGTTGTACCGTGGCAAGGAGCCGCTGATCGGCTATATGCCCCAGATCTCGAAATTCGACCGTGCGTTTCCCATTTCCCTGCTCGAAACCGTACTTTCGGGTTTGCAGGGGCGGCGCGGATTCCTGTCGCGGTACAGCGCGGCAGATCGTCGGAAGGCCCTCGAACTGCTCGAAATCGCCGGTGTGGGCGAGGCGGCCGATTCGCCCATCGGAGAGGTATCGGGCGGACAGTTGCAGCGGGCCTTGTTGTGTCGGGCGGTGATTTCGGATCCGCGGCTTCTGATCCTCGATGAGCCCACGAACTTTGTGGACAGCCGTTTCGAGAAGGATTTCTATCGAGTTCTGCGCCTGCTGAACCGACGCATGGCCATCGTGATGGTGTCGCACGATGTGGGAACGATTTCGACGGTCGTGAAGGAGATCGTGTGTGTGAACCGCCATGTGCACCACCACCACTCCAACATCCTCACCGAGAAGCAACTACGCGAGTATGACTGTCCGATCCAGCTGCTCACCCACGGCCGTGTGCCCCATACGGTGCTGGAGTATCATCCCGGCGATGGGTCACGCAACAGGGAATAGACCGATATTAAGAAAACGGGCTGACAAATGATTTGTCAGCCCGTTTTTTTGAAACGCTATGTGCGAATTATTTCTCCTCGTTGAGTTTGCTCAGCTCCTCGAAAAGCTCCTCATAGGCAGCGACCATCTCGTTACGCAGAGCGGCATAGTGCTTGCGGACGAGCGAGCGGTTGTGGGGCTCGGCGGGGTTCATGGCCTTCGAGAACAATCCGTTGCGTACCTCGACAGCCTTCTGCATAAGATCGAAGATCTCCTTCTCTTTGGAGGGGTGGAAGCAGATAGCCATATCGCAATCGAAAACGACCTCTTCGAGGCGGTAGTCGATTTCCTTTTTCAGGTTTCGTAAATTTGCCATATCTATAAAAGATTAAAAATAGTTACTTTTACAAAGGTAACAAAAGTTTCGGGAAATCATAAAATTTTCCGCATCTTATCCATAATTTTTTTAATCCTCATGCTCCTTTTTCCGGCATCGTGACGGCCCGAGTCCCCTCCTCTTTCCGGTTCGGGAAACAGATGCGGGCCCTTGTCTCGGGGAAACTCTCTTGCAATCGGTCTTCGACTCCCCATCTCCCGAACCGTATAATATAAGGGGTGTCCAGGGGGGGGGAGTCCTCTCCCCACGGAAACGTGGGCGAACGATCTGTCCCGACAGGAAGGACAGCCCGCGCGTGTTTGTGGTTGATGACGGTCTATTTCATTGCATTGTCGATGAATCCGCACACCTCGGTCGACATCTCCCCGAGCCATCCGCTCTTGGTGTTGACGGCCGACTGGACCTTCACGAAGTCAATGTACTTTAGATCCACGGCCTTCAGATCGGTGGTCATCGCATTGGAGAGCTTGAATCCGTTGATCTGGCTCTCGCCCGTCGTGTTGTCGCTTCCGGCCGTCGAGTCGCTGCCCAGGTTGTCGGCATAGCCCCATCCGTAGGCCGGGTGGGTCCATTTTCCGTTGGCGTCCTGGGTGTTGTGTGCCTTAAGGCGGGTTCCGCTCAGCGTGTAGTTATCCTCGGTGATCCACATCGGGTAATAATACGGTTGGATGTGGTACTCCTTCATGTAGTCGATCGTGCCGTGTTGACCCTCGGAGTCGTTCCAGGCAACATCGGTCTCGGCGGCCCACGGACGGATGTAGTTCACCCGATAGCGGCGCAGGGTCGATGCCTGCCCCGATTCGCTGCCGCGCAACTCGTACCACTCTTCGTCGGGAATGCCGTTGCCGTTGAGATCCTGCATTACCCACACCACTCCCGGCTCGGAGCTGCCTTCGAAGGCGTTGGCCACGATCGAGAAGTCGTAGCCGGCATCCTGCTTGAGGATGCTGTGATCGAATCCCACGATGATGTATCCGCCGAATCCGCCCAGGGAGACAAATCCCGAGGTTTTCTGCTCTTTGCTTATGTCCATGCGCTTCAGGGCGTAATCGCAGGCCTGTTCGGGCGTTACGACCGAGGTGAAGTCCCGGACGAATTCGTTGATGAACTGGCCCGGAGCGGGGGTGTACTCGAAGACTGAGTTTTGATATCTGCTGCTCGATGCATTGCGCGGGCGGGGTCCCTGTGTCTGGCTCTCCGTGAGGACTTTCACTGCGATTTGGGCCTTCACGACGGTCACTCCGCGCGTGATGTAGCGCGAAAGTGCCACGGGGCGGGCGTCGGCCTCGCAGACCTCGACCCCGACGGTGAAGTCGCCGCTCTCTCCGGGTGTGAAGACATAATGATCGGTCGGTCCGTCGATCTGCTTGCCGTTGACCGACCAGCGGTAGCGGGGATTTTTGAAATTACGGATCTGGGGAATGAGCGACACGCCGCGTCCCACGAGGGTCTGACGGGCGGCCGTCTCCTGTGAGCGGTGCAGCTTGTCGAAAGAGACCGCCACGGGCAGTTCCTTCACCACCTCGATCTTGAACCCATGACGGAGCTCGCCGTCATTGTTCGAGGCCACGATCTCCAGGGAGTAGCTCCCGGCTTTCTCGCGGTTGAAGGTGTAGCTCTCCTCTCGGCACTCCACCTGTCCGTCGACAAGCCATTCGATGCGGAAGTTCTCCTCGCGGTTGCGGATCGTGGGGGTCAGCGTGTAGTCCGTCGAGGGGAGCAGCTGCAGACCCTCGGAGGAGGATACGGGCAGCGATATGGAGGGCGGAGTCAGTGCCATCACGCGGATCAGCACCTCCTCGTGGGCCTCGCCTTCGGAGGTGCGGACCGTGAAGGTGAGGTAGATGTCGCCTTCTTGGGTGAAGGTGTATTCCAGGGTTTTGTGGGTGGAGATCACCTCGTCGGAGTCGGTCGTCCAGGAGTAGGTTGCGCCCTGGTCATTACTCACTTCGGGGGTGAGGGTAAACTGGCGGCCGATTTTGGCCGTGAAGATAAGATCCTCATTCTCGAACGAGATCTGAGGTTCTTTTCCCGTGGAAAGTTCGATGGTGTCGTCCTTGTTGCAGGCGGAGAGAATCACCGCCGTGAGCAACAGAAACCAGCAGGTTGTCTTATGCCACATACTTATATTAAATTAATAGAATCCGTAATTTTCCGAAAAATTCTCTGCACGCCCTTTGTGGGAAGGGGGTGCCCGCGTTTCGGGGCAGGCAAAGTTAGTAAACTTTTTGAGGAATATAATTTTACGGCTCCGAAACGCGGGCTTTGGGCGGGGTTTTATGGCGGAATCGGCCCTCGAAACCCCGAGAAAAGACATACGGATTCCCGATTTGGCAGATTTTGGCGGTCGAAACTGACAAAGTGGCAGAGAAACGATGCTGGCACACCCTTTGATGAGATTTCCGAGAAAAACGAAAAACCAAAAATAAAGTAAAAACTGCTATAAGACTATGAAAAACGGAAAAATCGGAGTCACAACGGAGAATATCTTCCCCGTGATCAAAAAGTTCCTCTATTCGGATCACGAAATTTTCTTGCGTGAGTTGGTATCCAATGCCGTCGATGCCACCCAGAAGATCAAGACACTCTCGTCGAAGGGCGAGTTCAAGGGCGAACTGGGCGATCTGACGGTGCGGATCGCGGCCGATAAAGACGCCAAAACCCTCACGGTCACCGATCGCGGTATCGGTATGACGGCCGAGGAGGTCGATAAATACATCAACCAGATCGCATTCTCGGGTGCCGAGGAGTTTATGGCCAAGTATAAGGACCAGGCCATCATCGGTCACTTCGGATTGGGATTCTACTCCTCGTTCATGGTTTCTGACAAGGTCGAGATCATCACCCGCTCGTTCCAGGAGGGTGCCAAAACCGTGCGCTGGAGCTGCACGGGTACGCCCGAGTTCGAGATGGAGGAGACCGACGAGGAGCACGATCGCGGTACGACGATCGTCCTGCACCTGTCGGAGGATATGCTCAACTACGCCGAGGATTCCCAGGTCGAGGGCCTGCTGCGCAAGTACTGCCGCTTCCTGCCCGTACCCATCGCATTCGGCAAGGTCAAGGAGTGGAAGGACGGCAAATATGTCGATACCGACAAGGACAATGTGATCAACAATGTCGAGCCGCTGTGGACCCGCACCCCGACCGAGATCACCGAGGAGCAGTACAAGGATTTCTACCGCGAGCTCTACCCCATGAGCGACGAGCCGCTCTTCTCGATCCATCTGAATATCGACTATCCGTTCCACCTGACCGGTATTCTCTATTTCCCGAAGATCCACAACAACTTCGAGATCCAGAAGAACAAGATCCAGCTCTATTGCAATCAGGTCTATGTCACCGACCAGGTCGAGGGTATCGTTCCCGACTATCTGACCCTGCTGCATGGTGTGATCGACTCGCCGGATATTCCGCTGAACGTGTCGCGTAGCTACCTGCAGAGCGATTCCAACGTAAAGAAGATCTCGAACTACATCACGCGCAAGGTGGCCGACCGCCTCAAGGAACTCTTCACGACGATGCGTAACGACTATGAGTCGAAGTGGGACGATCTGAAGATCTTCATCCAGTACGGTATCCTCACCGACGAGAAATTCGCCGAGAAGGCCCTGGAGTTCATGCTCTGGAAGAATGTCGACGGCAAATACTTCACCTCGAAGGAGTACACCGATCTGGTCAAGGAGAATCAGACCGACAAGAACAAGAATGTCATCTTCCTCTATGTCGACGATCCCGAGGCGAAGAACACCTTCCTGAAGGCTGCCCGTGACAAGGGCTATGATGTGCTGGAGATGAACGGCCAGCTCGACAGCCACTACATCAACTGGTACGAGTCGAAGAACCAGGAGGTACGCTTCGTGCGTGTCGACAGCGATGTGATCGACAAACTGATACAGAAGGAGGACTGCGTCAAGATGTCGCTGACCGAGGCTCAGCAGGAGGTGCTGCGTCCCGTCTTCGAGAGCCAGATGCCCAAGGATGAGAAGATTCATTACAGCATCTCGTTCGAGGCCATGTCGCCCGAAGAGGCACCCGTGGTGATCACCCAGAACGAGTTCATGCGCCGTATGAAGGAGATGGCGGCCGTCGGTGGTGGCGGCATGAGCCAGTTCTACGGTCAGATGCCCGATAACTTCACGATTGCCGTCAATGCCAACCACCCGATCGTGGCCGATATTCTCGACGATGCCGAGAAGGCCTATGGCGACAAGCTCAAGTCGATCACCAAAAAGATCGATGCTGCCGTAGCCGAGGAGAAACGCTTCGACGAGGTGATCAAGGACAAGAAGGAGGAGGAGCTCACGGCCGAGGAGAAATCCACCCGCGAGGAGCTTTCGAAGAAGATCATCGAACTGCGTGACGAACGCAACCAGCGTCTGACCGAGATCGGTAGCGGCAACAAACTCGTAAAGCAGATCATCGACCTCGCCCTGCTGACCAACGGTATGCTGAAGGGCAAGAATCTGACGGATTTTATCGAGCGTTCGATTACCCTGATCGGCAAATAAACCTTCCTTACCTTCGGGGGACAGAGATATTTCCGGCCGACCGACAGAACAAACTGTCGGTCGGCTTTTTTTGTGGCCGGTTCTGTGGGCTCCGGGGTAAATCCAGCGCGGAGGAGCTTCCCTGAAAGACCGGACCGGAAAGCGTGAAACCTGATGCTTCCGGTACGGTTGGCGAAGAGAACGGCTTGGGCGGAACTTCCGGGAAAAGGAGGGCTAAAGTAGACAGAATCGAAATGATTTGGACAAAATTTGTATATTGATGAACGTTTTACGCCGAAAAAAGAACAGATGCGACAAGTGTTGTTTTTTTTAATAGGTATCTTTGTACTTGCGAATAGTAAACTAATCCAAATAAAAACCAACAGGTATGATCAATCAAAAACACATGAAACATTTGACCGGCCTTTCGGTGTTGTGTTCGTCGGCGGCTACGGCATTTGCAGCCGAGAAGCCGAACATCATCTACATCTTCACCGATCAGCAGACCGCCACGGCCATGAGTTGTGCCGGGAACACCGACTTGCAGACCCCCAACCTCGACCGTTTGGCCGCCTCGGGTCTGATGTTCAACAACGCCTACTGTACGGCTCCCCTCAGCGGACCGTCGCGTGCGGCCATGTTTACGGGCCGTTTCCCCGATGCCCAGGGTATGGCTGCCAACGGTGCCGCGATTCCCGACAAACTGAAGAAGGAGGTGCTGGGTCTGAAGGTGCAGGAGGCCGGTTATGAGTGTATCTATGCCGGAAAATGGCACGTTCCCGAGTTGAGCATTCCCGACCAGGTCTACGGTTTCAACAACATCCACGGATTCGGCGACGAGGGTTTGGCCGAGGCCTGTGTGGAGTTCCTCGACAAGAAGCACGATAAGCCCTTCTTCCTGGTGGCGGCCTTCGATAACCCCCACAACATCTGCGAGCAGGCCCGTGAGCAGAACCTGCCCTATGGCAACCTGCCCCAGCCCGATGTGGCCATGTGTCCGGGTCTTCCCGCCAACTTCGCCAAGAATCCCTACGATGCCGATGTTCTGGAGCGCGAGCGTATGGCCAACTACAACATCTACCCCACGATCCGCTACACCTCCGACGAGTGGCGTATCTTCCTCTACAACTACTATCGTCTGGTGGAGAAGGTCGATCGCGAGATCGGCAAGATCCTCGACGCCATCGATCGCCACAACCTGTGGAAGAACACCGTGGTGATCTTCTCGTCGGATCATGGTGACGGCCGTGCGGCCCACAACTGGAACCAGAAGTCGGCCCTCTACGAGGAGGTGACCAATATCCCCTTCATCGTGACCCTCCCCGGCAAGAAACACGCCGGAGAGAAGATGCCCCAGCTGATCAACAACGGAGTGGACTTCTATGCCTCGGTGTGTGACTGGGCCGGAGCCGAGCTGCCCGAGGGTGCCGACGGCAAGTCGTTCCGCAAGGTGGTCGAGAGCGGCGATCCCGCTATGAAGCACCAGGATTACATCGTGGTCGAGACCAAGTTCAACCTCAGCACCACGCGCGGATGGATGGTGCGCGGCGAGCGTTACAAATACGTCCTCTACGACCGCGGCAAGCATCGCGAGCAGCTCTTCGATATGGAGAACGACCGCGGCGAAATGCGTAACCTGGCCGTCGAGAAGAAGTATGCCGACCTGTTGCAGGAGCACCGCGATCTGCTGTTCGAGTGGATGAAGCAGACGGGTGTGAAGCAGACCCGTCCGGTGGTTCACGACATCCCCGGAAAACCCACCCAGATGCAGGTGAAATTGTAAACAAACGACTTGAATATGAATATAAAATATTTGAAATCTTTGGTTTTGCTGCTGGCCGTGTCGCTTCCCGCGACACAGGCCGCGGCCGACAACCGACCTGCCACGATTCGTCTGGATGACGTGATGTTGATGCACGAAATGAGAGCCACCCCTTCGCCCCTGGACGGAGCCTGTGTGGCCGACCGCAAGGTCTCGTTCCAGTGGCCTCTGCCCGATGAACTCCACACGGTGTCCAGCGGTCTGGACGGTATGGAGGTCAAACGTCCTCAGATGGACAAGATGCAGCTCCGATATAAGTTGCGCTATGCCTCCACACCCGAAATGAGCGGTGCCGTCGAGGTCGAGACCCGCTACCCGTTCTTTAATCCCGATGACGATCTGAAAGCCGGAGCCTGGTATTGGCAGTACGGCTATGTCACGGACGAAGGAGTGGAATGGAGCTCCGTGTTGCATTTCACGGTTGAGGATAACCCCGCGAAGTTCTGCCCGCCGTCGTATCGCGCCGTGGTGGAGGCTCTTCCGGCCCACCATCCGCGTATCCTGCTCGACCGCAATGATTGGGACAAGGTGATTGCCCGCTCGAAGGTCAGCCGTGACCGGGAAACCTACATCGAGGTGGCCGATAAGGCCCTGGAGGTGCCGATGAAGTCGGTCAATGACATCAATGCCGATTTGGCACGGGGACTGAAAACCGAGCATCAGCGTAATGCCATGCTCACGCGCGAGAGCCGCCGCATCATCGACCGCGAGGAGGCCAACACCGACGCCTTGATCCGCGCTTACCTCCTCACGAAGGACAGCCGCTATGCCCATGAGGCCATGAAGCGTGTGAAGGAGATGGCGACCTGGGGCGACAACAAGAACGTGAAGGGAGACTTCAACGACGCTACCCTTCTCTCGCTCTGCTCGCAGGCTTACGATGTCTTTTACGACATCATCTCGGCGGAGGACCGTCAGCTGCTGCTCGACCACATCCGCGAGAGTGGTAACAATATGTACCGCCACAACATCAACCGTTTGGAGAACCACATCGCCGACAACCACGTCTGGCAGATGACCTTCCGCATCTTCACGATGGCGGCCTTCACCGTCTACGGCGAACTGCCCGAGGCCGATCTGTGGACCGAGTACTGCTACAACCTGTGGGTGGCCCGTTTCCCGGGTCTGAATCAGGACGGAGCCTGGCACAATGGCGACTCCTACTTCCATGTAAACATCCGCACGCTGATCGAGGTCCCGTTCTTCTATTCGCGTCTGACGAAGTTCGACTTCTTTTCGGATCCATGGTACCGCGGCAACGCCATGTATGTGATTTACCAGCAGCCCCCATTCTCGAAGTCGGGCGGAAACGGCAGCTCGCATCAGAATATCGTGACCCCCAACGGCCCGCGCGTGAGCTATGCCGACGCTCTGGCCCGCATGACCTCCAACACCTATCTGGCCGACTATGTGCGCTACATCTCCGAGCGTGATCCCGAGTTGATCCACAAGGGCAGCAACGGCAAGGCCGGAGGTTTGGCCTGGTTCCGTCTGGTGTGCGACCGTCCTCTGCCCCAGGGTGCGGGTCTGGATTCTCTGCCTCTGGGCAAGGTGTTCCCGCAGTCGGGTCTGGCATCGTTCTCGACCCATATCGAGGATACCCCCCACAGTGCCATGCTCAGCTTCCGAAGCAGCCCCTATGGCAGTACATCCCACGCCATTGCCAATCAGAATGCCTTCAATACCTTCTGGAACGGCAAGGCTCTGTTCTACAGTTCGGGTCACCACACCTCGTTTGTCGACCGCCACGGTGTGTTCTGCCACCGCGCTACCCGTGCCCACAACTCGATCCTGGTCAACGGTTGCATGCAGCGCATCGGTACCGAGGGTTACGGCTGGATTCCCCGCTATTATGTGGGTGAGGAGCTGGGTTATGTCGTGGGTGATGCTTCAAATGCCTACGGCAAGGTGATCTCGCCCCTGTGGCTGGAGCGCGGAAGTGTGGCCGGGCTGGACTTTTCGCCCGAGAATGGATGGGACGACACGCCGCTGAAGGTTTTCCGCCGCCACATCATCACGTTGGGCCGCAGTGGCTACTCGTTTATTTACGATGAGCTGGAGGCCGACGAGCCTGCTACGTGGAGCTACCTGCTGCACACGATCACCAATCCGATGGAGGTGCGCAAGGCCAAGGATCATCTCGAAATCCGCGCCACGACCGACGACGGTATTTCGGAGGCTTATCTCTATTCGTCGGGCAAGTTGCAGACCGAGATGACGGACCGTTTCTTCGTCCCGGCCGTCAACTGGCTCAAGGCCGATGCCAACGGAGTGTTCAAGCCCTACCCCAACCACTGGCACTTCAAGGCTACCTCGGACAAGGAGTCGGTTTACCGCTTCGCCACGATCGTTTATACGCACGCCAAGGATGACCGCAAACAGCCTGCTCCCGTGCGCATGAAGGACGGCCGCATCCGTGTCGGAGAGTGGATCATCGAGGTTAACCTCTCGACGGAGGGCAAGCCTTCGTTCCGGGTGGAGAATACCGGAAAGAATGTGTCGATCGTCTACGAGGATCAGGGAGCAACCGTGGTCCGTGAAGGCGGCAAACAGACCGTTCTGAAGGATCAGGTGCCCGAATTGGAGATCTGATCCCGCGAGGGGTTTGCCCTTCGGAAAAACAGGCAAACAGACTTTTAGAGGCGGAACATCCGCACTCCGAAATGCAGAATACGGTTTTTCGGATGAAGAACCCGGATCAAAGTCTGTTAGACCATAATTTTAATCATTCCCTCTGCTTGGTTATGAAACCGGGCAGAGGGTTTTTCTTTTCCATCCTCTGCTTTCTTCCTGAGTTAGATGTTTCATTCGTGCGTTTCCCTGCATAATTCGTAAAAAGTACGCTTTGAAGGCTATTGTAATACCCTTGCCGATCCTCTACCGTAGCGATAAGACGACACCATCCTTCCTTCCTTCCTTCCTTCCTTCCTTCCTTCCTTCCTTCCATCCTTCCTTGGGGTGTTTCAGTACGACGTTGATGATGCCGCTACGGTTTCCCGCAGCATGATTGCTTCCGGTCTCGGGAATAATCTCGATGCGGGCTGTTTCGCTTGCAGCAATGCCCTTGGGCATCTGCTCTGCCATTGGGGCGGATCCGACGCTACGGCCGTCGATGCGGATATGGGCATTGTTTTTCCCTATATTGAAATATCCACCTCGGACCGGAATCTACCATGGGCATGAAACGTAGGAAGTTATGAGCCCTGCTTTCTTTTGAGAAAGGAGATGCAGCGATGTTGTGCATGACAAATTCGGCTGTTTTTCACTGAAATGTAGAATGTAGGGGGGGCTGCAAGATTGAAGATAAAATCATCATAAGGGACTACGAGGGGCTTTGAAGGGCATATCCTGTGAAAATTGACCGAAGAAGGTCTTGGCACCGGCCGGAACGTCTCTTTCCGCTTGTCCGATGATTACCGTAATGAAGACGGTCTCGGAACAGAAAGGATTTGACAACATATCGAATAAGGGCCTATGTCCCTCCCATTCCTTACCCTTCCGTATTTCCCGGGTCATCCATATCCGTCCCCGCATCTTGGGCCTTTTCCCTCTTTAACGCAATAAAAAAGAGCCGACTGCATATGCAGCCGGCCCTTTGGGGGAAAATCTGTTTCGTGATCGGTACCCATCCCCGAAGAGCGGGTCTCCGATCCGGAACATTTGTGTTTTTTATTTTTCCTGGAGGTTGATGATAGCGCCACCCATACGCTGGGCTGCTGGGCTCTCATTCCACATATCCTTGATCAGACGCATCTGACCGCCCTCCTGTATGGCACGAGTCGGTGTGGGCTTCGTACCGTCGGTGATCCACTTGCGGGCAGCCGAGCTGTAGAGGTCGATAGCCGTACCGAAGTCACCGGGATAGGTGCTGGCGTCGTTCAGCTCCAAGTCGGGCTGGAAGCCGTTCGAGTAGTCGCGGAATCCCTTGGCGTTCTCGGCGTAGAAGGTGATGGGATAGAACCAGAAGTCGTAGCCGTGGAATTTCTTGGTGATACCCTCCATACCTACGTTCTTACCGTTGGTTCTCATACCGATGAGGTTGACCGTGATGTCCAGACCTCTCAGACCGTTGATTACCATCTCGCTGGCCGAAGCCGTATTCTCGGTACCGATCACATAGACCGTTTTCAGACCCAGGGCGTGGTTCAAGGCCGTAGCGATGGGCTGGTAGCCGTCGGGACGCTCCACATTGACCGCCTCACCGATCTTATAGGAACCACCCTGTCCGATCTGCGTACGATCCTCGTTGAAGATGATGCTGGTCGATACCTGGCCCTTATACTCGGCACCGGCCACCAGGGTGTTGAGCACAACGCTCGACAGAACCTCTCCACCCGGGTTGTAACGCAGGTCGAGGATCAGCTCCGTGACTTTCTCCTCGCGGAACTTCTTGAACACCTCCATCAACTCCTCGTCGTAAGCCGTGGCAAAGCCCATATAGAGCAGGTAACCGACTTTCTTGCCGTTGAGGTCGATGACACCCGACTTGTAGATGGCGGGATCGGTATAAGGCTCGGCACCTACCTCCACATCGCCGCGGAGGGTGATGATCGGCTTCTGATTCTCCCATCTTACGTCGTTGACCGTAGCGGTGACGTTACCTGCGTAGAGGGCATTTACCATATCCTTGTAATTGTTCTGAGTCAGCACCTCTCCGTTGATCTTTGAAACGAAATCGCCACGTTTGAATCCGGCTTTTGCAGCCGCTGTTCCAGGGGTTACGGCCATGACGGCAACACCCATCGGGTCATCGTCTCCGGCACCCAGGATCGTGGGTTGGAGCAGGAAGAAACCTGCATCATGACCTGCACCGCCGACGGCACGCGTGGGAGCGTTGCTACGTACGTTGGTGTAGTAGTACATACGCTTCTGCTGTACCCAATGACCGTCGTCGTGGTTGGCGTCGTTCTGAGCGGCCACACCATCGAGGATCGAAGTCAGGAACGGCTGGTAGTCGAGCGTCAGGTCGATCGGCACGTTCAATACCTCGTGGTTCCACAGATAGTGGGTCTTCATGTAGTCGAGCATCCACTGGTTGACGTCGCGGAATTTGCCGCCACCCTGCTCCTTGACGCCGGCCTCCTGGCGGATGATGAATTTCGAGGCTTTGGCATAACCCTCGACCGCTACGGAGATCAAAGCAGCACGCTCCTTGGTTACGACGTTCTGCTGGATGCGCAGACGTAACGTTGAGGCTCCGGCAGGACCCGATACGGTCATCAGCTCGCACCAATCGCACGAGGTCTCGAGACGGGCCGTCCAGTTGTCTGCGGCCGTGAAGAGATACTCCACGATCTGGTACTTGGCCTTCAGGGTGTTGTCCTTGGCCCAGGCACACTCCATAATACCCAGACTCGGATCCGAGTTGCCGGGTGTGGGGTCATTGTCGTCGTCGCAGGAGACTGCCAGCAATGGCAGGCAGAGCAACAGACAAAGATATTTCAGACTGAAAACTGTTTTCATGTTTATTGGTTTGCTTTTGAGATATGACATCGTTTATTTGCTCCAGTGCTCGAGGATCAGATCGCGGTTGAGGCGAACCGTTTGCTCCTTTATGTTAATCGTCACCTTGCGGGGCAGGTTGAGCTCGACCGCGGGTGCGATCGTGTTCGAGGCAGCGGACTTGACAGCCTGCGTGTCACGCTTCAACACCAGTTCGCTGGCACCGACCAGCAGCGGATCCCCTCCATATTCGCTCGTCTTGAGCATCATGCTCGGATAATAGGTGAACGGACCACCATATGCTTCGGCATCGATGTAGGGTTTGATCGTAACGGTGTTGTAGTCTTTCGATACTTCAACAGAGAATTCTGCAAACATATCGATATGTTTTACAGTCCCGTTGGAACTAACCTTCTTGGCATAGCCGCACAGAGAAAGCACCTTACCATTGAAGGAACCCATCGTGAAATCATAGCCGTTAAAGCTGGGTTTGGTTGTGGTGATCGTACCGTCCTGCTGGAATTCGATGAACCATTTCGGACCGTAGTTCAGCGAAGCCTCGTTGGGGTTTGAAGCCCATCCCTTTTCGAGCAGAGTCTCGGGCGAGTAGTAGGGATACTCCTTCAGGTCGCCGAAGCCCAGACAAACCAGACGGTTCTTTGCGGCATAAGCCTTGGTCGTGGCCTCGTTGACACCCGTTGTGATCTCTACGGGGAAGGTGTGTACCTTGCCGTCCTTGTCGGTGATGGTTGCGGTGTATTTGCCGGGCATGTTCTTGCGGATCTCTCCACCGATCTGAGGCAGAGCCTCGGTCGTGAAGTGTACGGCGGTTGCCGTGCCGACACGCTCCTCATTGGCTGCATAAACAGCGAACGTGTACTCGGTTTCGGCAATAAGATCCGGTCCGGAAACCAGCAGACCCTTTTCGGTCATGGCCTCGGCCACCTGCTCGGGCGTAAGCAGCGTACCGTTGTTGATGATCACATCCTCGATGCTCACTCCCGGGCGGTTCAATACCTCGTCGAAAGCGGATTTGGGGTGCAGACACATATAAGCCGATACGGTATTCTTGAACTTCAGACGGAATGTAGCCGAGTTCCAGGGCTCCTGCGTCTTCTCATAGCTGGCCTCCACAACGGGACGCGGCAGAACGGGCTCACCCGTGGTGAAGCGGTGCAGGATCACCTTCTCGCCGTTGTTGTTGTCGAAGCCGACCACGCCGACGATGTAGTTGGTCTGGGGAATCAGACCCTTCAGATCGAGCTGAAGCTTCTCCGAACTTTCGTTCTCGGACTGATCCCACTGTCCGATGATGGACGAGCGGATGGCCGATTCACCCTCGAAGCTGGTGTTGTCGAATTCAACCTCGGTTTTGGTCAAGTAGCGGAACTTCGTGATGCCCTGCTCGGGAATGATCGTTACCTTGGCCGTCATCGACGTGATGTCGCTTACCTCCACATTGATGTCGTAAGGCAATTCGTTGGCCTTGCGCGTGAAGAACAGTTTGTTGGTCACCGTTCCGGAAATGATCTTGCCGTTCTGGTCGATCTCTCCGGCCAGAACCATATATTCGGTGTTGGAATAGATGTCGACCGGACCGTCGAGAACATCGACAAAGTGCTTGTCGTAGGCGAAGTCGCCCGACTCCTTGATTTCGAATCCGAAGGCACTCAGATAAGTCTCGTAGCTACCGCCTACCAGCGAAACAATGAAGTCAAAGTCGGACTTTCTCACGCTGATGTGTTTGTAGGTCTTGCCGGCGGGCACCTCTACGTGGTAGGCGTAGTCGGTGTAGCCGATCTTGGTCATCGTGATCATCTCGGAGTAATCCAAACGGGTGTTGAACGGAGTGGATACCACCTTGCTATATATATAGGGGTTGACCTGACGCGTGGCAACATGGAGCATATAGTCGTTATTGGAGCTGACATCCTGCAGTGTGATCTCCAGCTGGCTCTCGTTGTCCAGGATCCCGACATGACCCTTTTCAAAGAGTTCCTTGGCATCTGCGAACTTCTCCTCGGGAGCGGTTATGGCGTAAGCGTAGTCGGCCGAAGCCACGGCCGTCAGCTTAAACGTTGCCGATGTATGGGTGATCTCACCCGCCTGAACCACTACCGTGGGAGGAATAGGTGGCTCAATGATTGGCGACGGATCCGTGTCGTCGTCGCTACATCCTGCAAATGTCCATGCTGACAGGAGCAAAGATGCACACATGAATTTGTGTAAGATGTTTGTTTTTTGCATAATCATGTTTGTTTTGATGATTGAGTGGTCAAATTTAGTAAAAAAAGATATATATTATTCATTTATTTTGTCTGGATCATATAATTATTTTGGCATACTTGCAAGTTGGATTTTAAATATGTCGATATTGGATGCCGGAATAGGTCTTTGTGTGGTTTTGTTTTTAAATATATTAATAAATATTTAAAATTTAAAGATATTTACTAATTGGTATTTAGAACATAATTGGACTATTTGTCTTGTGTCGGATTTTAAGATCCGCTTGTTTTTTTGAGAGTTTTTAATATCAAAAAATTTATAAAAAAATAAAAAAACAGGTTGGGCAGATGTCGGCCTGCTTTTGTTGAGAGAAAACCAATCGGTAGATTCGGATTTTTATTGTCGAACATCGGTTTCCCCGTTCTTCTCCATTTCCTTGCGGTAGAGGTCCACGAGCCACTCCGGGCATCGGCACGGACGGCGGGTGTCGCTATGGATGAAGCCCAGTTGGGTCATGCCCGTATTGATCAACTCGCCCTTCTCGTTGTAGATTTCGTAGAAGAAGTTGATGCGGGCCTGGGGCAGTTCCTTGAGGATGATGCGCACGGTGAGCAGTTCGTCGTAATAGGCCGGCTTGCGGTATTTGGACTGCACCTCGAGGATCGGCATCATGATTCCGCGACGCTCCACTTCGGCAAACGACAGACCCAACTCCCGGAGCCATTCGCTGCGGGCGGCTTCGTAGTAGCAGATATAGTTCGAGTGGTGGCAGATGGCCATCTGATCGGTGTGTTTGTACCACACCCTTATTTTACAATCGTGGCTGATCATGGTTATTTGGTGTTTTGTTTCATTGATTTCAGAGGGTGGCCCAACAAGCGTTCGGCCTCCTCGATTCGTCCCTCGTCCCGGAGTCTGCGGATGACGGTCGAGCTGACCTTTTGTCCGTCGATATCGCACGCCTCGACCCGGATGATCCTCACGCCTCGATCCTTCAGATCCTCGCACGAGCGAAGGTCGTGGCCGAATCGGTGGTTGTAGCCTGCAACGAGGGTTTCGATGCCGAGCTTGCGGATCAGAAATCCCTGCATGAATTCTTCACCCGTGAGCCGGGCAAATTCCCGGTCGAAGGGGATCACGACCAGGTTGTCGACACCGGCCCGGGCCAACAGTTCGGCCTTCTCGTCGAGCGACGTGAGCAGGCGCATCCCCTCGGCACGGCCCAGGGCTATGCGCGGGTGGGGTTCAAACGTGACCACGATGCTTTCACCTCCGTTTCTGAGGGCCTCTTCCTTCAGCGTGCGGATCAGAGCCTGGTGGCCCAGATGTACGCCGTCGTACGACCCGACCGTCACGGCCGGATGGATGAAGCGGGGCAGGGAGTCAAAGCCGTGGAATATGCGCATTGTGGGTTCGGGATCAGGTGTTGTTATCGTTTTCCTTGACAAAATAGGCTACTTTTTCGAGCAGGGTCGTGATGTCGTAGTTCTCGACGATGATACCCTGCGGAAAGTTCAACGGTGTGGAGGTGAAGTTCAGCACTCCGCGGATTCCGGCATTGATGATCGGCACCACCAGGTCGGGAGCGACCTTCGTGGGGGACGACACGACCACCAGCGAGATATCCAACTCGGCGACCATCGTCTCGAAAGAGTCCATGTGGTAACACGGGATTCCGTCGATGGTCTGCCCCACCTTGTCGGGATCGACATCGAAGGCTGCCGTGATCTGGAGCTTGAGTCCCTTGCTGTTGAAGTATTTGGTGATGGCCTGGCCCAGGTGGCCCATACCCACCACCGCCACGTTCATCGCCGTGGGGCTGTCGAGGATGTTGCTGATGTATTGGATCAGCACCTGCACATCGTAGCCCTTCTTCGTATCGCTTGAAAAGCCGATCAGCATCAGATCGCGGCGCACCTGCACGGCCGTGATGCCGTGGATTCCGGCCAGCACGTGCGAGAAGATGTGTGTGATTCCCTGCTTGTGGCACGAGAGCAGCGTACGCCGGTATTCGCTCAGACGCTCGATAGTCTTTTCGGGAATCGCATTGGTCAGTGTTGCCATGGTTTTCTATTCGATGGTGATCGTGAAATTGTCGTTGTAGTTTACCCGCGTCCAGTTCTTGTTGACATGATTCTCGTCGTCCTCCTCCTGTTTGAACAGATAGGTCGTCTGCAGGGGAGTGTAGCGGCGGTCCTCCATGTCGTACTCGATGTCGTTGTACATGGCCGGACAGAAGGTCTTGGCTGCGTCGTAGCCACGGTAGGAGAACAACGAGGGCAGTTCACCGAAAGCCTGAAGGTAGGCCTTGTCGAAGTTGCACACCACCTCGGCATCGCGCTTGGCGTGATAGGTCGAGATGAACACCACGCGGTTCTTGAAGAAGGTGGCCTTGTCCAGGTTGTTGTAGCGATTCCAGCGCACGTTGCCCAGCACCTTGAATCTCGGGGCCGTGTTGCCGCGGGCCTTCAGATTGGTGTCGGCCGAAGCCAGGGCTGCGAGAATACGGTCCACGTCGATCTCGTTGTTCGACATGATGATGAAGGTGTTGTCCTCCTTATTCTCCAACAGGGGCGTGAGATCGGCCTGCGAGTGGGCGTTGGCGGCCTGCATCGAGGGGTGGGCATATTTGTACTGGAAACGGCGGTAGGGTTTGTCGCCCAGGAGTGCGAGCATTTCCTTCTCGAATTCCTGGTCGGTGCCTCCGTTGGAGTAGATCAGCGTCACCTGCTTGCCCTCCCCCACCAGATCGGCCACTTTCTCGTATTTGTAGCGGATGGCGGGGGCCATCTGGAAGAGTGCATCGCTCTTCAGAGCCTCGATGTGGGCCAGGGGCGACACCACGGGGATCTCCTTTCGTTCGGCGTAGCGGATCACGGGGTAAAGTTCCGATTCGTACACCGGACCGATGATCAGTCGTGTACCCTCGAATTCGGGCTTCTGGAGGATCGTCTCGATCGTCTCGGCATTGCGTCCCGTGTTGTAGAGCGTCACTTCGACCGACTTGCGGTGCTGGTGCTTCACGCTGTCCAGACCCATCAGAAATCCCTTGTAGAACTCTATGTAGTTGCTGTTCTGCTTCTCGGCGTTGACCGAGATGGGAAGCAGGAGGGCTACTTTCAGCTTTTCGGTACTGCGCAGCGAGTGGAATTCCACCCGGGGTATTTCGCGGCGGATGGTCGTATCGGCCTGAGGCTGCTGCTCGGACTGCTCGTTGCGCGGATCGGTCTCCGTATCCGGCAGACGGATCATGGCTCCGACCTTCAGATCGGCGGCCTGCAGACCGTTGTTCAGACGGCTCAACTCCTCCTGAGTGATACCTGAGTTCTTGGCCAGCGAGTAGAAGGTGTCGCCCTTGCGGACGATGTGGTAATTCACGCTGTCGCACTTCACCGTGTTCAGATCGTCGCGATAAGCCTCCCATTGAGCCTGTGTCGCAGCTTCATCCTCCTTGCCTTTTTTCTTTTTGCGGATCAGAAGTTTCTGCCCGGGACGCAGCCGGGTGGGATCCAGCTCGGGGTTGTCCTCCATGATGGTCTTGATGGAGATCTCGTAGAGACGGGCAATCGAATAGAGCGTCTCGTCGTCGGCCACAAAGTGGGTGTCGAAGGTCTTGCGCAACTTCTTCTCCGAGAGTCTCGAGGCTTGGGATGCGGGTACGGGAATCTTGATGCTCTCGGCGGTCTTGAGCCCGTTGGCGGCCGAAGGGTTGTACTTGATGATCAGATTCTTATCCACATTGTACAGCTTCGAAAGCGCATAGAGCGTCTCGCCTGATTGTACGATGTGGAGGTAGTACTTTGTTCCGTTAATATAGACAATCGTCTGAGACTTTTCCGCTCCCATGGCGCAAAAGCCCCAGACAATCATCAAAGCTGTGGCACAGAGTTTTTTCATTGTTTCTTTAGCTTTTCTCTCATTCTGATTTCGGTGATCACCTTCTTGGTGTAGAGCGGGAAATCACCATTCATCATCCACGAATAATAACCGGGTTCCGCCTCGAAGACTTCCTCCACCGGGCGGCCCTTGTATTTTCCGAATCCGAAGACCTCCATGCCCTTGTCGTTGAAGACGATTCTGCCGGCAAAATCGGCGGTTTCTCCCCGCGAGGAGTATTCGGCCAAAGCGTCGACATCGTTTTCCAGGTCGGGATAGCGGTCCAGCTGTGCCTTGAGCACCTCGTAGGTCGCCCGGGTATCGGCCTCGGCCGAGTGGGCGTCCTCCAGGTTTTTGTCGCAGTAGAACTGGTAGGCGGCCACCAGCGTGCGCTGTTCCTTCTTGTGGAAGATGTTCTGCACGTCGACGAACTTGCGCCGCTTGAAATCCACATCCACTCCGGCTCTGAGGAACTCCTCGACCAGAACGGGCAGGTCGAAACGGTTGGAGTTGAATCCTCCGAAGTCGCACCCGCGGATGAATTGCTCCAGCGACTTGGCCACCTGGGCAAATCGCGGGCAATCCTTCACATCCTCGTCGGTGATGCCGTGAATGGCGGTCGACTCCTCGGGGATGTGCATCTCGGGGTTGATTCTTCGGGTCTTGACAATCTCCTCGCCGTCGGGCATGATCTTAATCATCGAGATCTCGACGATCCTGTCCTTGCTCGTGTCGACACCCGTGGTTTCCAGGTCGAAAAAGATGATCGGACGTTTCAGCTTGAGTTTCATTGTCTTGGATTAAGCGTTCAACATCATCGGCATGAGCAGCATGAGCGTTGAGCTGGTCTGTTTGTCGTCGTAAACGGGTTTGAAAACACCTGCACGGGTCGAGTCGGCCAGTTCGATCTGGACGGTCGGCGTCTCGATGTTGGAGAGGATCTCGACCAGGAACGTCGACTTGAAGCCGATGGCGATCTCCTGTCCGTCGTAGCTGCACGAGATGGTCTCGTTGGCCGACACCGAGAAGTCCAGATCCTGGGCCATCAGACCGATCCGGTTGCTGCCGATGTTCATGCGGATGAGGTTCGTCGTCGGGTTCGAGCAGACGGCCACGCGGCGGATGCCGTTGAGCAGCTCGATGCGGTCAACCAGCACGCGGTTGGGGTTGTTGCCCGGGATTACGGCGTTGTAGTTCGGGTAGTTGCCCTCGATCAGACGGCACACCAGCGTGTGGTTCTTCAACTTGAATACGGCGTTCTTCGAGTCGAATCCCACTTCGATGTTCTCATCCTCTTTCGGGAGGACCGATTTGAGCAGTGTGGCGGGTTTCTTGGGCAGGATGAACGACGAGTTGACCTCCGTCGAGGCCTCGGCCTCGAACTTCACGAGTTTGTGGGCGTCGGTACCCACAAAGGTCAGAGCCGTGGGAGCCAGATTGATATAGATGCCGTTCATCACGGGACGCAACTCATCGTCGGCCGTGGCGAAGATCGTCTTGTTGATGCCGTTGATCAGCGTGTCGACGTCGAGCTTGAGTTCGATCTTCTCGTTGCCCAGCTGCGGTACAGCGGGATAGCTCACTGCGCTGGCACCCGGGATCGAGAGCGAACCGCTCTTCCAGTTGATGCGGATCTCCCAGTTCTTGTCGTTGACTTCGATCTGAAGGGGCAGTTCGGGGAACTCTTTCAGGGAATCGAGCATCAATTTGGCGGGGGCGGCAATTGTACCTTCGCTGTCCACCGAGTCGACTTCGATTGAACCGATAAGGGTCGTTTCAAGGTCGGAAGTGGTGACCTTCAGCGTGTTGCCATTGAGCTCCATAAGGAAATAATCCAAAATGGGCAGCGTGTTTTTGTTGCTGATCACCTTGCCGGTGGTTGCAAGGAGTGAGAGCAACGCTGAGCTAGATACGGAAAATTTCATAGGTTTTTGTTTATAACTTTTTTAGTTTTATTTCAATACTGCCAGTTTATCGAGTGCAGTCTCGATCATTTTTTTTACGAATGGTTTGTAGTCGGTGCAGGCATCCAAAGCCACGCGCTGGGCGATGATCGTGCAGATGGTTGCTGCGCGGTGGCCCATGAGTGCGGCCATGCCGGCCAGTGCCGAACTTTCCATCTCGAAGTTGGTGATGCGGCGTCCGTTGTAGCGGAACGACTCGACCTTCTCATTGAGGTGGATGTCCTGCGGTTCGAGGCGTACCCAGCGGCCCTGCGGTGCGTAGAAGCCCGGGGCGGCAACGGTGATACCCTCGGTCACCACGTCGCGGAAATGTTCCCAAAGGGTTTCGTCGGCGTTGATGAAGTAGGGCTTGGGCAGCAGGTCGTTCCATCCGGTGTGCTCCATGAATGCCTTCTCGATCTCCAGGTCGCAGACCTCGTTGCGACCTTTATAATAGTTGAGCAGGCCGTCGAAGCCGACCGAGGTGCGTGCGAATACGAAATCGCCAACCTTGATGTCGGGCTGCAGGGCGCCCGATGTGCCCAGACGTACGAGCGTCAGTTGTTTTTTCTCGGCTTTTTCCTGGCGGGAGGCGAAGTCGATGTTGGCCAGGGCGTCGAGCTCCGTGACGGAGATGTCGATGTTGCCGATGCCGATTCCGGTCGAAAGGACCGTCATGCGGCGGCCCTTGTAGGTACCGGTTATGGTGTTGAATTCGCGGTTGGAGACATTACACTCCTTATGGTCGAAAAATTCGGCTACCATGGCCACGCGGCCGGGGTCGCCTACCAGTATAACGATATCGGCGAGTTGTTCGGGACGGAGGTGCAAATGAAAAATAGACCCGTCATTGTTGATAATCAGTTCGGAAGCAGGAATAGTTCTCATAATAGTTGGTTTTTTTATTTTGTATAATGCCATAAAAGTAATATATTTACATCGAATAACAAAATTTTTCTGTTTTTAAGATCAGTTTAACCTATTAATAAACCTGTGTAAAATGACACTTATCAAATCTATTTCGGGTATTCGTGGAACTATCGGCGGTCAGACCGGCGATAACCTCACTCCGCTTGATGTCGTAAAGTTCACCACGGCCTATGTCCGTCTGATCGGCAGTCACAATCCCGGCAAGCGACTTACGATCGTTGTCGGCCGTGACGCCCGTCTGTCGGGAGCTCTGGTATCGAACCTGGTGGAGGGTACCTTGCTGGCTTGCGGAGCCGATGTGATCAATGTGGGCCTCTGCACCACGCCCGGTACGGAGATGGCCGTCATCACCAACAAGGCCGACGGCGGTATCATCATCACGGCATCGCACAACCCGCGTCAGTGGAACGCTCTGAAACTGCTGAATGCCAGCGGCGAGTTCCTGACCGATCGCGAGGGCAAGCAGGTGCTGGCCATGGCCGAGGAGGAGAATTACTCCTATCCCGAAATCGATGGAATCGGTCACGTGATCTCGCGCGAGCCGTTCAACGACACCCATATCGAGCAGGTGCTGGCTTTGAAGGCCGTCGACGTGGAGGCTGTCAAGGCCCGTCACTTCAAGGTGGTGGTCGATGCCGTCAACTCGGTGGGCGGAATCGTGATTCCCAAACTGTTGCGCAAGCTGGGTTGCGAGGTCGTGGAGCTGAACTGTGATCCCTCGGGTGAATTTGCCCACAACCCCGAGCCGCTGCCCCAGAACCTGACGGAGATCTCTCAGGTCATCGTCCGCGAGAAGGCCGATCTGGGTATCGTGGTCGATCCCGACGTGGACCGTCTGGCCTTTGTCAGCGAGGACGGCTCGATGTTCGTCGAGGAGTACACGCTGGTGGCTGTTGCCGATTACATCCTCTCGCTGGGTGGTGGCGACACGGTCTCGAACCTCTCCTCGTCGCGAGCCCTGCGAGATGTCACGGAGCGTCACGGCGGCCACTATGCCGCATCGGCCGTGGGTGAGGTCAACGTGGTGACCAAGATGAAGGAGACGGGTGCCGTCATCGGCGGTGAGGGCAACGGCGGAGTGATCTATCCCGAGTTGCACTACGGTCGTGACGCCCTGGTGGGTTCGGCCCTGTTCCTGACCTATTTGGCCAAGAAAGGCATGACGATGACCGAGTTGCGCAAGACCTACCCCGCTTACTTCGCATCGAAGAACAAGATCCAGCTTACGCCGGCTATCGACGTGGACAAGGTCCTGCGTGAGGTGAAGGAGCGTTACAAGAACGAGCAGGTCAACGACATCGACGGTGTGAAGATCGACTTTGCCGAGAACTGGGTACACCTGCGCAAGTCGAACACCGAGCCGATCATCCGTGTCTACACCGAGGCCAAGTCGATGGAGGAGGCCGATGCCCTGGCACAGCGATTCATCGCCGAGGTTCAGGAGATCTGCAATCTCTAATTGCAAACCGGCCGCAGACGCTTGAGCCATCTGCGGTGATAAAGGTGGCGGGGACTCCCCCGTTGCCTTCTTTTACACTTAAAGAAGAATCTTATCATGGAGCATGTAAAGAATTATATCGAGACCAACAAGGATCGTTTCGTGGAGGAGTTGTTCGACCTTCTGCGCATCCCTTCGATCAGTGCCGAGCAGAGCCATAAACCCGACATGAAGCGTTGCGCCGAATTCCTGGCCGCTGCCCTGGTCAAGGCCGGAGCCGACCGCGCGGAGGTGATGCCCACGGAGGGCAATCCTGTGGTCTATGCCGAGAAGATCATCTCGCCCGAGGCCAAGACCGTCCTGGTCTATGGCCATTATGACGTGATGCCGGTCGATCCGCGCAACGAGTGGAATACCGAGCCTTTCGAGCCGGTCATCAGGGACGGCCGTATCTGGGGCCGCGGTGCCGACGACGACAAGGGCCAGTTGTGGATGCACGCCAAGGCATTCGAGGCCATGTGTGCCACCGACTCGCTGCCCTGTAACGTGAAATTCATGTTGGAGGGTGAGGAGGAGATCGGTTCGTCGAGCCTCTACGGATTCTGCCGCGAGCACAAGGAACTGCTCAAGGCCGACATCATCTTCGTATCGGATACCTCGATGGTGTCGATGGACACCCCGTCGATCACCTGCGGATTGCGCGGCCTGACCTATATGGAGGTCGAGGTGACGGGGCCCAACAAGGATCTGCACTCGGGTCTCTTCGGCGGTGCAGTGGCCAATCCGGCCAATGTGCTGGCCCGGCTGGTGGCCCGGCTGGTCGATGAGAACGGACACGTGACGATCCCCGGATTCTACGACGATGTGCGCGAACTGACGCCCCAGGAGCGCGAGGATTTCAACCGTATGCCCTTCGACGAGGAGGAATATAAGCGAGCGCTGGACATCGACGCCGTGGAGGGCGAAGCCGGATATACCACGATCGAGCGCACGGGAGTGCGTCCTTCGCTAGATGTCAACGGTATCTGGGGCGGATATACGGGCGAAGGCAGCAAGACGGTCATCCCGTCGAAGGCCTCGGCCAAGATCTCGATGCGTCTGGTGCCCAACCAGGATTTCAACAAGATCGCCATTCTGTTTGAGGATTATTTCCGCAAGATCGCTCCGAAGAGCGTTCATGTCGAGGTGAAGGCCCTGCACGGCGGTATGCCCTATGTGGCTCCGACCGATATGCCCGCCTATAAGGCTGCTTCGGCTGCCATCGAGGAGAGTTTTGGCAAACGCCCCCTGCCCTTCTACTCGGGCGGTTCGATTCCGATTATCAGCGGTTTCGAGTCGATCCTCGGCATCAAGTCCCTGCTGATGGGCTTCGGCCTTTCGGAGGATGCCATTCACTCCCCCAACGAAAGCTATGGTCTGAACCAGTTCTTCAAGGGCGTGGAGACCATTCCTTTGTTCTACAAGCACTTCGCCGAGATGAAATAAACGGACAGGGATTTTACCCTCGCTTCGTCGGCCGGCCCGGCCGGATAAAGTGCATAAAAAAAAGTACCACATCATGTCGGATGTGGTACTTTTTTATTGACGGAGAGCCTTGTGGCTTATTCCAGACGACGCTCCAGATCGCGGTAGCTCATCTGCTCGACGTCGTTGGTCGACTTGGCCAGTTTTTTAGCCAGACGCTCCTCGCGTTTGGCCAGTTTGCGGGCTGCGCGGGCCTCCTTGCGGGCCAGTTTCTTGGCCAGACGGGCTTCCTTCTTGGACATCTTGTCGGCGGCGTCCTGTCCGGCCTGAGCCATCTCCTGGGTAGTCTCGGCAACCTGGTTCTCGGCTTTCTCCAGCTGCTTGGTCTCCTTCTTGGTCAGCGGCACCGTGACCTCGTCGATCTCGTAGAGGCGGGTACGGGTGGTGAGGTTGTCGCTCTGTACGGCGTCGATGTCCAGCTCCACACACCTCATCTCGGGCAGAATGTGCTGCTTGAGGTAGTTCCAGGCATCGGGCAGATGCTTCAGTGCATACTCTTTTTCAGCCTCGGAGGCATCGCTGCGGAGGATCTCAAGCACGGCTTGCTTGTTGGGGATCGGGCAGCTTTCGACCTGAGGAATGCACGCCTTCCAGGGCTCGGCTACGGCGTGGATTGCAAGACGGCATTGTGACGGCATCTGATACTTTCCGCGCAGGAAGGTCTCGAAATCCGCAGCGCGTTTCTCGGCCAGGGCGTGGTTGAACTTGCAGGGGCCGTCGGGCGAGGAGTAGCCCGTGATGGTGGCCGAGGCGATCTGCACATCGCGGTCTTTGGCCATGTGGTCCACGAAATCGGTCAGTGCCGAGATCTCGTTGGCGTTGTTGTCGAACGTGTCATTGAACTGGGCACGGCTGATGCGATAGTGCATCGTGTACTCGTTGGCGCACTGTCGGCGGATCGAATACTTGCGCACGATGTAGTTGCCTTCGGTGTGCTCCGAGAGCAGAAGAGTGTCGGCCTTATTGCAGGACGACGCACATTTTCCGTCGTGGTGGGGCTGGGCATAAGCGGCCGCGGCAAACAGGAGGAAAAGAGCCAGGGTTGATGCGATTTTTTTCACTTTGATCATGTTTTTAGAGTTTGATACCGCATCAACTTACGCAAGATTCATACCATAATAAATTGCACTACCCCGCTTCCGGACTTCGGACCTGAAAAAACGCAGGCGACCTCTTTGGAGGCCGCCTGCGGTAAATATATGACGGTGTGGCGTTTCCGGGACTACATACGCTCGGGAACGTCGATACCCATGAGCTTCATGCCCGAGCGGATGACGCGTGCCACCTGCAGGGCCAGAGCCAGACGCATCTTGCGCACCTGCTCGTCGCTCTCCTTGAGGATCGAGTGATCGTGGTAGTAACCGTTGAACTGCTTGGCCAGTTCGTAGACGTAGGCGCCGATGATCGAGGGCGAGAAGTTCTCGCCGGCCGAAGCCACCACCGAGGGGTAATCGGCCAGCATCTTGATCAGGGCGATCTCCTCGGGGAGATATTCGGCCGAAATGGTGCCCTCTGTCGAGATGCCTGCCTCCTCGGCCTTGCGGCGGATCGAGCAGATACGGGCGTGGGTGTACTGGATGAAGGGACCCGTGTTGCCGTTGAAGTCGATCGACTCGCGGGGATCGAACAGCATGGTCTTCTTGGGATCGACCTTCAGGATGAAATACTTCAAGGCACCCAGACCGACCATCGTCGAGATGGCGTCGGCTTCCTGCTCCGAGCAGCCGTCCAGCTTGCCCAGTTCGGTCGACATCTCGCGGGCCGTGGTCACCATGTCGGCCATCAGATCGTCGGCGTCGACAACCGTACCCTCGCGCGACTTCATCTTACCCTCGGGCAGTTCCACCATACCGTAAGACAGGTGGGTGATGTGGTCGCTCCAGTCTGCATAGCCCAGTTTCTTGAGGACGAGTTTCAGTACCTGGAAGTGGTAGTTCTGCTCGTTGCCCACAACGTAGATCATGTCGTCGAGTTTGTTGTCCTCGAAACGGCGGTAAGCCGTACCCAGATCCTGGGTCATGTAGACCGACGTGCCGTCGCCGCGCAGCAGCAGTTTCTCGTCCAGACCATCCTGCGTCAGGTCGATCCATACCGAGTTGTCGTCGCGGCGGTAGAATACGCCCTTCTTGAGGCCTTCCTCGACGAGCGATTTGCCCAGGAGGTAGGTCTGCGACTCGTAGTAGATCTTGTCGAAATTCACACCCAGGGCCTTGTACGTCACATCGAATCCCTTGTAGACCCATCCGTTCATCATCTCCCACAGAGCATAAACCTCGGGGTCTTTGGCCTCCCACTTGCGGAGCATCTCCTGAGCCTGGAGGATGATCGGGGCGTTCTTCTTTGCCTCGTCCTCGCTCTGACCTGCGGCCATCAGCTCCTTGATTTGGGCCTTGTAGTGCTTGTCGAACTCGACATAGTATTTGCCGACCAGGTGGTCGCCCTTCATGCCCGACGATTCGGGAGTCTCGCCTCCGCCGTAGAGTTTCCAAGCCAGCATCGACTTGCAGATGTGGATACCACGGTCGTTCACCAGGTTTACCTTGATGACGTTGTGGCCGTTGGCCTTGAGGATCTGAGCCACCGAATAACCCAGCAGGTTGTTGCGGATGTGGCCCAGGTGGAGGGGCTTGTTGGTGTTGGGCGACGAGTATTCGATCATGATTGTGCGACCCGTGGCGGGAGCCTGGCCGAACTGCTTGTCGGCAGCGATCTCCTCGAAGCGGGCACCCCAGAACGAGGCGTCGAGCGTGAGGTTCAGAAAGCCTTTGATCACGTTGAAGGACTTGATCTCGGGCGTGTTGGCAACCATATATTCACCTATCTCGGTAGCGGTTGCTTCGGGCGATTTGCGGCTTCGTCGCAGCAGGGGGAAGGTTACAAGCGTATAATCACCCTCAAACTCTTTGCGGGTTTTCTGAATCTGCAACTGCTCATCACCGAGCGAGCCGTAAAGTGCTTCCGCCGCACGGCGTACAGCATCCGAAATAAAGTTATCGATATTCATAAAACGAAATAATGGTATTTTGTTATCTTTTTGTTTGCCAGTGGCTTTGCGCTTGTCGGTCGGGGGCTGGTCCTTTGATCCGAAGGCCTCGCCGTCACAAAGCCATGATTTATAATCTGCAAATATACAAAATATTTTCATACTTCATCTTTATTTTCCCCTCGGGATCTGATCTTGTGCAGGATAAATCCGCTCCGGAGGGCGGAATCGGAGGCTCGACAGAAGAAAGTGCCGACGTGAAGTTGGAAGATGCAGGCCGCGGCTGTGTGTCGGGCAAGGACAAAAAACTTTGAAAGAGAAATTCGGTATCTGATGAAAAAACAGGCCGGATTACATGATCCGGCCTGTTTCAGGCGTATTGGCAGGTTAGTTCTGGAAATCTTACAGGCTGTCCGTCTGTTTTTATCGGTATTCTCGATCTGTCCTGTTTACAGGAATTTGCTGGCGGATTCTATGAGTTCTTTGCTGTATTGATAAATATCGTCGATACTTTGAATGCTGTGTACAACCTCCTTTTTGTTCTCATCAAGGAAAACAATGCGCTTGTGGGTGCTGCTGTCAAGGTATAGACGGCAGACTGTCCTGCGATTGTTGTTGTCGAGGAATACCGCAAAATATGTTTGGGCATCCCTGTATGTTACCCGCTCCGTAGGAACAGAACCGTGCAATATGGCTTTGATGATATAGAACGCTTGCAATTCCTCTTCAGTCGTTACAATCTTACTTGGTTCTTCGGTATTATTGGCAACTGGTTCTGCGGGTTGGGTTACAGTCGGAACTTCCTCCTCCTTTATGGCTGCTTTCAGTCTGTCGGAAATCATATCGTTGATATATGTGTTGATCGTACGTTTGACAAGGGTCGTAAACTGTTCGAGTATCTTTGTCGTGAATGTGCCGTCGTACACCTGTTTGCCGAAGTAACGCACGAAGTCGGGAGAGGGTGCTGAAAATTCCTTACTGATAACCGCTTTCAATTCGCCCATGTATTTGAGTTCGCTGGCAGAACTGAGTATGTTGCTTATGTTGAAGTATGATTTATGAAATTTTTTCAGTTCCTCAATCTGTGTTTCCTTAAGTTCGAGGAGGTTCACTTCCAAAAACGGCTTTGTGTCCATTTTGTTGGGCTCGGCAAGGTCAGTGTAGAACCTGTAAACAATACCATTCGTAAGGATACCGAATTTTGCCTTCGATACATTGAAGTAGCGGAGCAGTTGGTTGTCGTGCAGGTTCAAGTCTTGCTGCCAATGTTTGCACTCGATAAGGATTATTGGCTCGCCGTCTTTCATTATGGCGTAGTCTATCTTTTCCCCTTTTTTTGTGCCGATGTCGCAACACATTTCGGGAAGCACTTCCAGCGGATTGAATACGTCATACCCCAAGGCATTTATGAAAGGCATAATCAGAGCGTTCTTTGTTGCTTCCTCTGTCTGTAGGTTTCCTTTGAGAGTGTCAATACGCTCAATCAACTGTTTGATAGAGTCTTTGAAGTCCATGTATTTATAATTTTAGGGTTGTGCCGATGGGTGTTGCAGTTGTTTGCGGGTATATCCCCGAGACGAAGACGTTTCTTTTGGTCGTGAGGTTCGCCAAACATTCAACGCTAAAAGAAAAATGTCCGCATATATACGCCGATAATTACAATTACCTCTAAGGTCATTTTAAATCGAGCAGGTCTTCTTGACCTCAAGTTTTATGTCGATCATCTTCTTTATAACAAATGTACTAAAAATCTGTCATATTACGATGTAATTTCCGACTTTTTTACTTTATTAAATTTTTTATTTGAGCAGGCCCTTGTGTTTCATGCTATTGGATGGTCACGGTTCTTGCCTGAAACAGGATCTCCCGACCGCAGGTCTTTTGAAAATATTTCTTCTCCTTTTCAATAGACATGTAGCAAGAAACCACAAAAGCAAGATTGGCGACACCCTTACAAAAGACAGATCCTTAACCCCTTGTTCCCGCATGGTCTTTCTTTGCCGGAGGCGAATTTCGGGAAAAAGTCCCGTCTTTTCGTTTTATTATAGTATCTTTGCGGCTTGTAAAATTGTAAAGACATGAAAATCGCCGATATTGAACTCAAAGACAAGACCCTGCTCCTGGCGCCGATGGAGGATGTCACCGACCCCTCGTTCCGCTATATGTGTAAGCGTTTCGGGGCCGATGTCGTCTATACGGAATTCATCTCCTCGGACGGATTGATCCGCGATGCCGCCAAGTCGCTCAAAAAGCTCGAAATCGACGATAAGGAGCGTCCGGTAGGTATTCAGATCTACGGCCACCTGATCGAGCCCATGGTGCGTGCGGCTCGGATGGCCGAGGCGGCCAATCCCGACATCATCGACATCAACTTCGGATGTCCGGTGAAGAAGATTGCGGGTCGTGGTGCCGGTTCGGGCATGATGAAGGATGTACCGCTGATGGTCGAGATGACGCGCCAGATCGTGCAGGCCGTCAAGAAACCCGTGACCGTCAAGACTCGTCTGGGTTGGGACGAGGAGTCGAAGAACATCGAGGAGATCGCCCTCCGCCTGCAGGATGTAGGCATCGCGGCGCTGACGATCCACGGCCGTACCCGCTCGATGATGTATCGCGGCGAGGCCGACTGGACGCTGATCGGCAAGGTGAAGAACAACCCGCAGATCCATATCCCGATCATCGGTAACGGTGATGTGGATTCGGGACGTAAGGCCGCCGAGATGTTCGACCGCTATGGTGTGGACGGAGTGATGATCGGCCGTGCGACCTATGGCCGTCCGTGGATCTTCAAGGAGGTGCGCCACTTCCTGGAAACGGGCGAGGTGCTGCCCCAGCCGACCGTTCCGGAGCGTGTGGCCATTGCCAAGGAGCATCTGCACAAGTCGCTGGAGATTAAGGGTGATTATGTGGGTATCCTCGAAATGAGACGCCATTTGACCAACTATTTCAAGGGACTGCCCAATTTCAAGGAGACGCGTATGAAGCTGGTCACCTCGCTCGACATCGAGGAGCTGTTCTCAACGCTCGACCTTATCGAGGAGCGTTGGGGTGATTTTGATCTGAGCGGAGCCGTGCCCGCTCCCCTTTCGCACGACTTGTAGTCGGAGAAATTTTGGAAGAATAGCCTCCTCGAAGAGGTTGTCCCGTCGGAGGACGGATGCCGAAGGCGGAATCTTTCGGAACAGACGGAAAGACCGAAGAGGACGAGTCTCCATGACCAAATACACAAGATTCCCCTGCCGAGATATTTGCGGCAAGGGGATTTTTTTGAAACGAGGATATTGACGCCCTCTCTTTTTTTGCGGAATGCGGTCGGCTTCTGAGTGAAAGGCCGTGGAAAATACGCCCCGGGGGCGAATTGATGTGCGAAATCCGATCGAAGGTTTTTCTTTTCCACCCTTTTTATTAACTTTGCATTTATTATAAATAGGAGACCGGCCCCCATGCCCGGAAAACGGACTGAAGGGGCGGGGCCTGGATTCAATCATCAAAGCAAAGACGTGATATGAAGGGTATCGTATTGGCGGGAGGTGCCGGAACGCGGCTCTATCCGATGACAAAGGGCATCAGTAAGCAGTTGTTGCCGATCTATGACAAACCGATGGTCTACTACCCCATCTCGACCCTCATGCTGGCGGGTATCCGCGAAATATTGATCATCTCCACCCCGATGGATCTCCCGGCTTTCCGCCGTCTGATGGGCGACGGATCGGAGTTGGGACTGAGGATCGAATATGCCGAGCAACCCTCGCCCGACGGTTTGGCCCAGGCCTTTCTGATCGGAGAAGAGTTCATCGGCGGGGATTCGGTGTGTATGGTCCTGGGTGATAACATTTTCTACGGAGCGGGCTTCACAGGTCTGCTGCGCGAGGCGGTGGAGGATGCCGAACAGAGAGGCAAGGCTACGATCTTCGGCTATCGGGTCGACGATCCCGAACGCTACGGCGTGGCGGAGTTCGATACGGAGGGCAACTGCCTCTCGATCGAGGAAAAACCCGTGTGCCCGAAATCCGATCATGCCGTCGTGGGGCTTTACTTCTACCCCAACAGGGTGGTCGGCGTGGCCCGCGGAGTGAGGCCCTCGGCCCGGGGTGAATTGGAGATCACGTCGGTCAACCAGGAGTTTCTGAAGTCGGGTGAGCTGCAGGTGAAGGCCCTGCCCCGCGGATTTGCGTGGCTCGACACGGGAACGCACGAATCGTTGGCCGAGGCGTCGATCTTCGTGGAGGTGATCGAGAAACGCCAGGGCCTCAAGATCGCCTGCCTGGAGGAGATCGCCTACTGCAACGGCTGGATCACCAGGGAGCAGGTGCGTCGGTTGGCCGAACCGATGCTCAAGAATCAATACGGACGTTATCTGATGAAGATAATCGACGAGTTATAGCATTTTTAGAAGATGAAAATCATTGAAACGGATATAGAGGGAGTGGTGATTCTCGAACCCGAGGTCTATGGCGACGAGCGGGGCTATTTCTTCGAGGGCTACTCCCGTGAAAGGTTCGACAGGGAGGTGCGTCGGGTGGATTTCGTGCAAGACAACGAATCGAAATCCCACTACGGCGTGGTGCGCGGCCTGCACTTCCAGAAGGGCCCCTATGCCCAGTCCAAGCTGGTGCGGGTGGTCTATGGACGGGTGCTGGACGTGGCGGTGGACATCCGCCGCGGTTCGCCCACCTTCGGCCGCTACTGTGCCGTGGAACTTTCGGGGGAGAACCATCGTCAGATCTTCATCCCGCGGGGATTCGCCCACGGTTTTTCGGTGCTGAGTCCCGAGGCGGTGCTTCAGTACAAGTGCGACAACTATTACGCCCCCCATGCCGAGGGCGGTGTGGCGTGGAACGATCCTGCGATCGGAATAGACTGGAGGGTGAATCCCGCCGATGTAGAACTGTCGGCCAAGGATCTGAAGCATTCCTTCCTGGCCGACTGCGACGATCTGTTTGACTATCATACGGACTACTATGCTTAAGGTTTTGGTGACGGGAGCGGGCGGCCAGCTCGGACAAACGATTCGGGCGATGGTGCAAGAACGTTGTCTCGAGGGATTCGTCTTTGCCGATCGCAAGGCACTGGATCTGAACGACGTAGAGGCTGTCGAGCGGTATGTCAGGGAGCTTTGTCCCGACTATATCGTCAACTGTGCGGCCTATACGCGTGTGGATCGGGCGGAGGATGAACCTGACCGGGCCGACGAGGGAAATCACCGTGCGGTGGAGCATCTGGCCCGGGCCGCACGGAAGACCGGGACTGTGGTGATCCACCTTTCGACGGACTATGTCTTCGATGGGAAGGGATGCGTACCCTACACCGAGGAGGATACCCCCGCTCCGCGGAGTGTCTACGGGCGGACCAAGTTGGCGGGAGAAAAAGCCCTGGAGGAATCGGGCTGCCGGTATATCATCGTGCGCACGTCGTGGCTGTATGGCGTTTATGGCGGAAATTTCCTGAAGACCATGTTGAGGCTGACCTCTGAACGCAGAGAGTTGAAAGTCGTCTCCGACCAGGTAGGTACACCGACCAGTGCCGAGGATTTGGCCGGGGCTATCCTGCGGATCATCGACCAGGGATGGCGGGAGAAGTTCGGGGGTGTGTATCACTTCTCGGATGAGGGTGTGGCTTCATGGTATGACTTCGCCGTGGAGATAGCCCGTCTGAGCGGCCACGGAGAATGCCGCATCGAACCGTGCCGCACGTCGGAATTCCCGACCCGCGCCGAGCGGCCCGCCTACTCGGTGCTCGATAAAAGCAAGATCAAACGCACCTTCCCGATCGAGATCACCCACTGGAGGGATTCACTGGAGAGGGTGATCGAAAAAATCAAATAGTAAGAATGATATGGCTGAGTTTGAAAGGAATATCTTGATCACGGGTGGTGCCGGATTCATCGGTTCGCACCTGGTTAGGCAGATGGTCGTCAACTATCCCAACTACCGGATCATCAACCTCGATTGCCTGACCTATGCCGGCAATCTGGCCAACCTGCGCGATGTGGAGGAGCGGCCCAATTATTGCTTTGTGGAGGGTGATGTCTGCGATTTCGAGGGCGTGCAGCGCCTTTTCGGGGAATACTCGATCGACGGTGTGATCCATCTTGCGGCCGAGAGTCATGTCGACAGGTCGATTGTCGATCCCTTCACCTTTGCCCGCACCAATGTCATGGGCACGCTGACCCTTTTGGAGGCTGCCCGCCGACAGTGGATCGGGGCTTGGGAAGGGAAACGCTTCTATCAGATCTCGACCGACGAGGTCTATGGGGCTCTGCCGCTCGACGGAGGTTTGTTCAGCGAGACGACACGCTATATGCCCCACTCGCCCTACTCGGCGGCCAAGGCTTCGGCCGATCATTTCGTGAGGGCCTATCACGACACCTACGGCCTGCCCGTGGTGATCTCGAACTGTTCAAACAACTACGGTCCGAACCAGTTCCCCGAGAAACTCATTCCGCTCTTTATCGACAACATCCGTCACGGACGTCCCCTGCCCGTCTACGGCAAGGGGGAGAACGTGCGCGACTGGCTCTATGTAGAGGATCACGCCCGAGCCATAGATCTGATCTTCCACCGCGGCCGTGACGGCGAGACCTACAATATCGGTGGAAACAACGAATGGCGCAACATTGACCTGGTGCGCGTCATTGTCCGCACGGTCGACCGCCTGCTGGGACACCCTGAGGGGTATTCCGATCATCTGATCACCTTTGTCGCCGACCGCGCGGGACATGATCTGCGCTACGCCATCGACTCCTCGAAGTTGCAGCGAGAATTGGGGTGGAAGCCCTCCCTGCAATTCGAGGAAGGTATCGAAAAGACGATCCGCTGGTATCTGGAGCATCAGCAATGGCTGGACGACATCAATTCGGGGGCTTATCGCGGGTTCCGTCCCCGATAGCCGTTTGAAAGGCGGGGTGAAGAATGACCCTCAGACCGATCGGTGCATTTCTCGTGGAGATTTTCGGAACTTTCGGTCGGAGGTCGATCTAGAGTGGAAACACCCCAGAAAATAGCCCCTTGTCACGCTTTGACGCGAGGCAGGGGGCTATGGATTTTCACGAGGCCGGGATTGTTCTATTCTTCCTCCGAGGGGGCTTCGTCCGAAGAGCTGATCGGTGCGACCTTTGCGCGGACAAATGTGATCAGATCCTGCGGCGAGAGCTTGAGTTGCAGACCGCGGACTCCGGCGCTGATGTAGATAAACGGATGGTTCAGCACCGTGGTGTGGATGTAGGTCGGGAACTGTTTCTTCATGCCGATCGGACAGCATCCTCCGCGGATGTAGCCCGTCGTCGGGAGCAGCTCCTTCATCGGAATCAACGCCACTTTCTTGTTGCCCGATGCGCGGGCCGCGGCTTTCAGGTCGACTTCGTGGTCGCCCGGGACGACGCAAACGAAGTAACCCTCCTTGTCGCCCTTCAGCACCAGGGTCTTGAATACGCACTCGATCGGCTCGCCCAGTTGTTCGGCCACATGAGTCGCGGCCAGGTGTTTTTCGTCGACCATGTAGGGGATCAGTTCATAGGCTATCTTGGCCCGGTCCAAAAGACGGGCAGCGTTGGTTTTTTCGATTTTTGCGTGTGCCATTATTCAAAAGGTTCAAAAAAATTTACAAAACATCATGAATTTGGATGCTTGAAGGACAAAGTTAAAATATTTTTCCGTATCTTTCACTTTCAATGAAGCACTTATTCGTCATATTCTTGTTTTTGGGCGGATTGCTTTTGACCGATACCCCCCGCGTCGCTGCACAGAGTACTCGTGTGCGCGGTCGTGTGGTCGATGTGGATAGTGGCAAGCCGCTTCAGTTCGTGAGTGTCGTCTTTCCGGGAACAACGATCGGAATCACCACCGACGAAGAGGGGGTCTACGCTCTGGAAACCCGCGATTCGGTGTCGGAGGTGTCGGCTTCGATGGTGGGCTACGCAACGCAGAACCTCCCGGTCGTACGGCACGAATTCAATCATGTGGATTTTGAACTCAAATCCGTGGAGTTCGGCATCGACAATGTGGTCGTCACGCCCGGCAAGAACCCCGCCCACCCCATCCTGCGGGGGGTGATCCGCAATAAAAAACGAAACAATCAGGCCGAGTACGACCGTTACCGTTGCGCTACCTACACCAAGATGGAGCTGGACCTGGCCAACATCAAGAAGGAATTCCGCAGCAAGCGTCTGCAACGCAACTTCGGTTTCGTGTTCAACTATATCGATACCTCGACTCTGACGGGCCAGCCCTACCTCCCGGCGATGATCTCCGAGACGGTGGCCGACTATTACCATAGCCGCGAACCGGCCGTCTCGCGTGAGGTGATCCGCGCCAGCCGGGTGTCGGGTGTGGAGGACAGTTTCTCGATCGCTCAGTTCACGGGCAATCTCCAGAACGACATCAATTTCTACGACAATTTCATCGAACTCTTCGAGGTGCGCTTCGCCAGCCCCCTGGCCGACGGAGGTCTGGCCTTCTATAACTATTTCCTGGTCGACAGCATGCAACTGGATGGGCGCAAGACCTACAAGATCCGCTTCCATCCCAAACGCTTGACCTCGCCCGTGTTGGACGGTGAGGTCAACATCGACTCGGCGACCTATGCTCTTGCATCGGCTTCGGTGAGGATGCCCAAAGGGGTGAATGTCAACTGGATCAAACATCTGAGGATCGACAACTCGAACCACATGATCAACGATACCACCTGGTTTCGGAAACGGGATCATCTCTCGGCCGAGTTTTCGATCGTAAGGCGCGATTCGTCGAAGATCCTCTCCTTTATCGGCACGCGCGAGGTGGTCTATTCCGACGTCGAGCTGGGGGCTGAGATGCCCCGCGAGGTGATCCGCATGGACAACGACGTGGTGGTCGACAACGAGGAGATCAGTCACAAGGGGGAGAGCTTCTGGGAGAAACACCGCCCCTACAAACTGAGCGAGAAGGAGCGCAACATCTACTCGATGGTCGATTCCGTCCAGCAGGTACCCCTCTACCGCAATATCTACACCATCATCAACACGCTGATCGGCGGCTATTGGAACCGCAAGTACATTGGTTGGGGCCCCTACTACAAACTGGGCAGCTTCAACAAACTGGAGGGATTCCGCATGCAGCTCGGTGCGCGCACCACGACGGAGGTGAGCCGCAAGATCCGTCTGGGGGCCTATGTGGCCTACGGCACGCGGGACGAGGATGTGAAGGGAGGCGGAAGTGTCGAGTTGGCCTTCAACCGTCGTCTGACACGCAAGCTGACCCTCTCGGGCAGTCACGATGTCGTGCAGCTCGGTGCGGGAGAGAGTGCTCTGACGCAAAGCAACATCCTCAGCTCGATCTTCTCGCGCGGAGGCCGCCAGCGACTGTCGATGGTCAACCGTTTCGATGCCCGCTACGAGCATGAGTGGCTGCACGGATTCTCCACGACGATAGGTACGCGCGTACAACGCATCTACGGCAACAAGTACGTTTCCCTGCTTCGGGCCGACGGGGTGGAAATGAACTCCATCGGCGACACGGAACTGCAACTCGGTCTGCGCTTCTCGCACAACGAGAAGATCTACCGCAGAACCTTCGACAAGAACTATCTCGGATCGAAATACCCGATTCTCTCGCTCGATTTCACGGCGGGTCTCAAGGGACTGCTCCATAACGATTGTGAGTATTACCGCCTGGAGGGTAGTGTGCAGTATCGGCCGAAGCTGGCTCCGATCGGTTATTCCGACATCACGATCCAGGGCGGAAAGATCTTCGGTCGGGTACCCTACCCTTTGCTGAAACTCCACGAAGGTAACGGCACCTATTTCTATGATCCGTATGCCTTTTCGTGCATGAACTTCTACGAATTTGCCTCGGATGCCTGGGTGACCGTCTTCTATGAGCATCACTTCAACGGCTGGCTGCTGGGACGCATCCCCCTGCTCAAAAAACTCCAGTGGCGCGAAGTGCTGGTCTGCAAGGGCGTGTGGGGTACGCTGTCGCATGAGAATGACGGCTCGATGGCGGGTACGGCGGCCCGACTGCTCTTCCCCGAGGGAATGTCGTCGGTGAATGACCCCTATGTCGAGCTGGGATTCGGCATCGAGAATATCTTCCGCCTGTTCCGTGTCGACTGTATCTGGCGACTGACCCATCGGAACAACAAACCGGGGCAGGATATTCAGAATTTTGCGGTCAACATGAGCGTGCAGCTCAAATTCTGACGGGAGGGGACAATTCCATCCGCAGGAATCGCCCCGGGGGGAGTATCTGCGCGCGTGGGTATTATATAATAGAATGTAGTGCCGATACGATGGTTCGGGCGTATTCCCTTGATCCGATAAAGGAGTGTCTTTGTCCTCGGTTCCAATGGGGTTGGCGGGCGGAGACAGTCTACTGCGAAAATACGGCTTTTCATTTGGCTCGGCGTCCGACTTTTAATACCTTTGCCATTTCGGGGGCACTGGAGACAGAGATCCCTCCATCGGAAGAATACATGAAGAATAAATTTAAAACAGAATATGATAAAAGCAGCAATATTTGATATGGACGGCACCCTGGTGGACAATACCCGGATGCACATCCGCGCATTTGAAATCTTTTGCGAGCGCTACGGCGTGACGGATTGGCAGGAGAAACTCCACAGTGCCTTCGGCATGGGCAATGACGACATTATGAGCTTGCTCATGCCCGAGGAGGTGATTCGCGAAAAGGGTATGCGGGCTCTGGCCGAGGAGAAGGAAGCCGTCTATCGAGAGATCTATGCTCCGACGATCAAGCCCGTGGACGGACTGGTCGGACTGCTGGAGCGTTTGCAGCAGGCTGGAATCCGCTGTGGTGTCGGTTCGTCGGCATGCCGCACCAATGTCGATTTCGTGCTGGAGAAGTGCGGCATCGGCCGCTTCTTCGAGTCGGTGGTCTGCGGCGATATGGTCACGCGCTGTAAACCCGACCCCGAGATCTATCTCAAGGCAGCCGAGTCGCTGGGCGTGACTCCCGGGGAGTGCATCATTTTCGAGGATGCCAAGGCCGGTATCGAGTCGGCCTCCCGTGCCGGAGCCGGTCATATCGTGGCTTTGGCCACGACGCTCGACCGTGAGACGATCGCCTCGCTGGGAATGGCCGACCGCATTGTCGACACCTATTGCGATCTGGAGGATATCGACGATATTTTGGCGTAGTAACGGCTCTCAATCTGCGGATAAAGGCTTTGGAAAAAGGTTTTGTGTTAAGAAAATATTAAGCGAATTGGTCTCGGATTTGCCGTTTTGTCGGAATAAATTGTATATTTGCACCGATTTGTTTCCCCAAGAACTTAATAAATCAAGAAACGATGAAGATGAAAATTGTTGTTACCTTGGCGGCTTTGGCCATGAGTGCCATGAGCGCATTTGCTCAGGAGGATCTTCCGCGTAAGGTCTCCAATGTCGATTTGCAGACGTTGGACAAGCAGGCTACACAGCTTCCCTGCTACGGAGAAAAGAACCTGTTGATCTTTTATGTAGACCCCGATAAACACAAACAAAACGAGGACTTTACGATCGAACTGGAGGAGAACCACCGTGCCACAAGTCCCAACATCCTGGGTTTCGGTGTGCTGAACCTCAAGGATACGTGGCTGCCCAACGGCGTGATCCGCAGCATGGCCCGCAAGCGTACCGAGAAGAACGGTGCTTTGGTGATTGCCGACCCCAATCATGCGCTGAGCAACGGCTGGGATTTGGGTAACTGCAACAACCAGTTCGTCCTGCTGTTTATCGACAAGGAGGGCCAGTTGGTCTTTATGCGTAAGGGAGAACTTACGGAGCAGGACAAGGCCGATTTCTATGAGATGATCGAGAAGTATAAATAAAAATTTCCCGACAGATAACCTTTATGTTTCGCCAAATATTGATCCTTGCAGGTGTCTTTTTCCTTTGGGGTGAGGCGCGGGCTCAGGAACAGATTGTCGTCCGCGAGGGTGATACATTACGTTATTCTTATACGCCCATAGCGCAGAATGATCCCCTTCTTACAGGCTCGAAACCCCGTAAGAAGGGTTTCTTGCGTAGAGTGGCCGAATATTACGAGAAGGCGAATGTCGATCATACATTCGAGAAGAAGATGGATTTCACGTTTGCCGGAGGTTTGGGTTATTCCAAGAATACGCACGTGACCTTTGCGGTGATGGCCGTGGGGCTTTACCGTGTGGACCGCACCGATTCGGTGACGCCTCCGTCGGATTTGACGATCTTCGCCAATGCGTCGGTCATCGGATTCTACGGCTTCGGAGTGAGGGGCAACACCTTTCTGAACCGTAACCGCCATCGGATCGGCTATACGGCCGATTTCGTGTCGTCGCCCCGCGATATGTGGGGTGTGGGCTATGAGGCCGGACGCCATAATCCCGAATGCGCCTACATCGAGAAGAGCTACCGCCTGGGATTGACCTACCTCTACCGTGTCTTGCCGTCGACTTATGTCGGTGCCACGCTCAATTTCAACCACACGCGCGGCCGTAGCTTTGACCACATGGAGTATATCGGTGAGGAGCGTTGCCAATATACGGCTACGGGTATCGGCGCCGTCCTGGAATACGACACGCGCGATGCCGCGATGGCTCCCCAGCGTGGCATTTATCTGAGTCTTAGGGAGATGTTCTTCGCCAAGGGACTCGGATCCTGTCCCCGCTCGATCTGGAGGACGAACCTCATGGCCGACTTTTTCCAGAGTCTGTGGTCGGGAGCGGTTCTGGCAACGGACCTCTACGCCGAATTCAACAGCGAGGGTACGCCCTGGACGATGCTGGCCCGTATGGGCGGGTCGTTCCGCATGAGGGGCTACTACGAGGGACGTTACGCCGACCGCGACATGATCACCTTGCAGGTGGAACTGCGTCAGAGGATCTGGCGCAGGATCGGCTGCACGGTGTGGGCCGGCGGCGGCAACGTATTCCCGAGCCTGAGCCGGTTTGACTGGTCGAAGACCCTGCCCAACTACGGCATAGGCTTGAGATGGGAGCTGAAGAAAAGGATGAATGTCCGCATGGACTATGGATTCGGAAAGGATACGAATGGATTTATGCTTAATATCAATGAGGCTTTTTAGTTTATGAATATGAATGAAACACAAGATTGCGAAATGAAGTCTCGGCGTTTTTCTAAACTGTTGATTCTTTATTTTGCCTTGGCGACAATGGTCCCCAACGTGGGGCTGGCCTACACCGAGGGCTATACGGTGTGGAGCATCCTGTCGCTGCTGCTTATCCCGCTGGGATGCTATCTGATGTCGGCGGTGCTAATGCGCCGTTCGGGTGTGATGATCTGGGTGATGTTCCCCTTCATCTTCCTGGCGGCCTTCCAGATCGTGTTGCTCTACCTGTTTGGCAACTCGGTCATTGCCACCGATATGTTCACCAATGTGCTGACGACCAATCCCGGTGAAGCCGGTGAACTTTTGGCCAACATCTATCCTTCGGTGATCCTGGTCTGCGTACTTTACCTGCCGTTGCTGTGGATGGCCACACGCGAGATCATGCATCACCGCATGATCGACTGTGCCGACCGCAAGCAGATCGGAGGGGTGGGTCTGGCGGTGCTGGCGGTGGGTCTTGTGACCCTGTGGCCGGCCTATCGGGTCAGCGAGGACAAGCATGTGTTGCGCAATGAGGTCTTCCCGTTCAATGCCCTTTATAATATTAAGGTGTGTGCTTCGGAATACCGCAAGATGGTGCGCTTCGAGACCACGTCTCGCGATTTCAGCTATGAGGCCCGCCGCACGGCCGATGCCGACGAACGTGAGATCTTTGTCTATGTCATCGGCGAGGCTTCGCGAGCCATGAACTGGCAGGTGTTCGGTTACGGACGCGAGACGAATCCCCGCCTGTCGCAGGGTATCGACGGATTGGTGCTTTTCAGCGATATGCTGACCCAAAGCAACACGACGCACAAGAGCGTGCCGCTGATCCTGTCGTCGGTGGCTACCGACGAACACGAAGAGCTGTATCGCCGTTCGGGTTTGCCCGAATTGTTTAACGAGGCGGGCTTCGAGACGTGGTTTATCTCCAACCAGTCGCCCCAGGGTGCCATGATCGACAAACTGGCCCACGATGCACAACACATTGTCTATGTGCCGTTGCCGCGCCACGATATGCAGATGCTCGACATGATGTGCGAGGCGATCTCAAAGAGTACGGCCCGCAAGATGCTGTTCGTGCTCCACTGCTACGGTTCGCACTTCAGCTACCACCAGCGTTATCCGCGTGAGTTTGCCCACTTCATACCCGACGACGATGTAGCCATCTCGGCCGAGCACATGGACAAGCTGCGCAATGCCTATGATAATTCGGTGCGTTATACGGATCATTTCCTGGCCGAGACGATCGCCTATCTCGAATCCCTGGATCAGACTTCGTCGGCCCTGCTCTACTGCGCCGATCACGGCGAGGATCTCCAGGACGATGAGCGTCAGCGTTTCCTCCACGCCTCCCCCACCACTACGGCCTATCAGCTCTATGTGGCTTCGCTGGCCTGGTTCTCGGAGGACTACCGCACGAATTTCCCCGAGAAATACGCCGCCGCCGTCCGCAATGCCGATGCTCCGGCCACGACCCACGCTTTGTTCCATACGATGGCCGACATGGCATCGATCGAGGGACGTTTTGTGGATTACGGGGTGTCGCTGGTCAACGACCGCTTCGACCGCAAGGCTCCGCGCCGCTATCTGAACGACCACAACGAGGCTGTTCCCTATCGTAAGACGGGCCTCAAGAAACAGGATATGGAGGTATTCCGAAAACTCGGCATCGAGCTTTGATCCTCCCCACCGTTTCCCGGGAAAGACAACACCTCCAGATGATCCTTTGCAAGGGATTGTCCGAAGGTGTTGCCGTTTTGTGAGTAAGACAAATTTCGGGTTTGATTCCACCTCCGGGGAAGAATTGTCCGTAAGTAGGAAAGTTCCACATCAGAGATGGATATATCCCGAGAGATGGGAACACAAAAAAACCGATGCCTTGTGGAGCATCGGTTTTTCCCTTTTTGTCGAAGGAATTATTTCGCAGCCTCTACAGAAACTTTGCGGAACTCCTTCATGAGTTTCGAAATCTCGAGAGCGGATTTACGGGCACGAGTACCAGCGGCCTTGTTGCCTTTTTCCACCTGAGCAGCAGCATTCTCTGCAAATACTTCGAACTCGGCGTTGATTTTTTCTACTAATTCTTTCATGTTTGCTTAACATTTGGGGTTATTACCATGGGCAAAGATAACAATTTTCTTGAACCGCAAATACTTCAAAAGGCAAAAACATGAAAAAAACTCGAAAAAAGCAGTAAATCGTTCCGAAAAGGTATGTTTTTTGCCTCTTAGATAGGTCTAAAACATAAGATTATGATCGGATTTTTCAGTGTAATTCTCTTGGGCGGCCTCCTGTTGAGCGGCTGTCAGAAGCGGGCGGAACAGCCCTCGGGGAAGATCCTCGAGGTCAAGGTCGCCGAAGTCAAGGTGGAGGATGTGCCTTCGCGGATGAACTTTATCGGGACTCTGTCCAGCAATTTCGATGCGGTGATCCAGCCGCGGGTCAACGGCTTCCTCTCCTCGAAGCAGTATTCCAACGGAATGCCGGTCCGCAAGGGCGATCTGCTCTTCACGATCGACCCCTCGCAGCTCTCCACCACGCAGTATTCGGCCGAGGCGGCTTTGGAGTCGGCGCGTGCCAACCTCTCCGAGGCAAGGAGCAACTACGAACGGGCCGTACCTTTGGCGGGCATTGCGGCCATCAGCCGTTCGCAACTCGACCAGTACACCGCCCAGTACAAGGCTGCCGAAGCTGCCGTGCGTTCGGCCGAGCAGCAGCTCGCCTCGGCGCGCATGGAGGTGGGCTACACCGAGCTGCGCTCCCCAATCGACGGCATTGTCGGCTCGGCGGCGGCTCATGTAGGCGATTATGTGGGTCCCGGGACGCAGTTCAACGTCTTGACCACCATCTCCAATATCGACACGGTGAGCGTCGATCTGGCCATCCCCATGACGCGCTACCTGCTGCTGGCCGCTGACCGTGCCCCCATCTACGACAACGAAGGCCTGCTTTCGGATATTCGCCTGACGTTGGCCGACGGTACGCTCTATCCCTATGAAGGGTCATACAGCTATACGCAGAAGGACGTCACCTCGACGATGGGAACGATCGTCGTGAGCGTCTCCTTCCCCAACCCGCACCGTGCACTCAAGCCGGGTCAGTTCGCACGCGTATCGGCCCGTGTCGGGAAGCCGCGCCGCGAGGTGGTGGTACCGCAGGAGGCCGTCCGTCAGCTCCAGAACATCAGTCTGGTGTGGGTCGTCGGGTCGGACAATACGGTCCACCCCGTGCAGGTGTTGCCGGGAATGGCCTTCGAGGGACTGTGGTGCATCGACCGGGGACTTCGTGAAGGCGACCGTGTGGTGGTGGACGGAGTGCAGAAACTGCACGAAGGCATGAAGGTAAACCCTCAAACAAAATAGGCTTATGGACCGGTTTTTTATCTCTCATCCGATATTTGCCATCTCGGTGGCGGTGATGATCGTCATCGGAGGTCTCATTTCGCTTTTTGGACTGCCCGTCGAGCAGTATCCCGACATCACCCCTCCGGTAGTCGAGGTCACGGCCTCCTATGAAGGGGCCGATGCCTCGACGGTCGATGCCACGGTAGCCACACCCCTGGCCCAGGCGGCGATGGGGGTGGATGATCTGCTCTATCTGAAGACCACCAGCTCGAACGATGGCGTGATGACCATGCAGCTCATTTTTGCCATCGGTTCCGACCCCGACATGGATGCCCTCTTCACCCAAAACAACATCTCAACGGCCCTGCCCCGCCTGCCCGAAGCGGTGACCCGCCAGGGAGTCACCACGCGCAAGACGATGACTGATTTCCTGATGGTCTACTCCCTGCACAGCGACGGCCGCTACGACGATGAGTTTCTGTCGAACTACGCCTTTCTGAATCTTCGGGACGAACTGTTGAAGATCGACGGTGTGGGCAAGGTTTCGGTGATGGGTGCCGGGGAGTATGCCATGCGTATATGGCTGAAGCCCGATGTGTTGAAATACTACGACATCCCGGTCGGTGAGGTGATCTCGGCTGTCGAGGAACAGGCGGCCTGCTACCCTGCGGGTCAATTCGGAGCGGAACCCTCGCCGGGCAGCACTGTCTACACCTACACGGTGGCGATGCCCCGCCAGCCGGTCACGGCCGAGGAGTTCCGTCGGATGATTATCCGCACGTTGCCTTCGGGCGAACAGATCCGTCTGGAGGATGTGGCCTCGGTCGATCTGGGCAGCAAGGACTACAACGTGCGTTCGTCGTTCGAGGGCAAGCCCACGGCCCTGGTGGTGATCTATCAGCAACCCGGCAGCAATGCCATGAATGTGGGGGCGGAGATCAAGGCGGTGATGCACAACCTGGAAAAACGTCTGCCCGACGGAGTGTCGGCTGCCCGCATCGTGGACTCCACGACAAGCATCAAGGCTGGTGTGGAGGACATATTCCGCACGTTGCTCATTGCCCTGGGGCTGGTGATCCTGATCATCTGGCTCTTCTTGCAGGATTGGCGGGCCACGGTTATCCCGCTGGTGGCCATCCCCGTGTCGCTCATCGGAGCTTTCGTGCTTTTCCCGCTGCTGGGATTCTCGATCAATATCATCTCGCTGCTGGGCATGGTGCTGGCCATCGGATTGGTGGTCGATGATGCCATCGTGGTAGTCGAGGCCGCGCAGATCAATATCGCCCGGGGAATGGCTCCTTGTGAGGCTGCTGTGGAGGCCATGCGCAGGGTGCGCTCCCCGATCCTGGCCACGACCGTCGTCCTGCTGGCGGTGTTCCTCCCGGTGTCGTTCATGAGCGGGATCACGGGACTGATGTTCCAGCAGTTCTCCGTTACGATCGCTGTGTCGGTGGTGATCTCGGCCTTCAATGCACTGACGCTTTCGCCGGCTTTGTGCGGGGTGATGTTGCGCCCGCGCAAGGAGCCGGCAGGAGGTTTCTTTAAGGCCTTCAACCGTCGGTTCGGTCTTACCACCGAACGCTACGGACGGTGGGCCGGAATCTTTTCGCGTCACGCATGGCGGACGGGTCTGCTTGTGGGGGTGGTCGTCGTGGGGATTTTCTTCGCGGGACGCAGCCTTCCGGTGGGCTTCCTGCCGGTGGAGGATCAGGGTTATGTGATGGTGATGGTCTCTACGCCCGAAGCCTCCTCGCTGCACCGGACCGAAGAGGCTATGGCCCGTGCCGATGAACTCCTGCGTTGGTTCCCCGAGGTGGAGTCTACGTCCTATGCCGCCGGATTCGACATGATGGAGGGTATGGCCTCGACCAACAGCGGTGTGATCTTTGTGGCACTCAAGGATTTCTCCGAACGGCGGAAATCGGCCATGGAACTGGCCGAAGAGTTTACCTCAAAGCTTTATTTCGGGGTTCCGTCGGCCATGTGCTATGCCTTCACCCCGCCATCGATTCCGGGCATGGGTGTAACCTCGGGCGTGGAGGTCGAAGTCGAGGATCTGGAGGGCCGCGGCACGGAATATCTCGTGGCACAGACCCGTATGCTGATCGATTCGCTGAAGCAATGCCCCTCGATCGGTGATGTCTCGATGCGCTTCAGCGACCGTGTGCCGCAGCGCAAACTCGTCATCAAGCGCGAACAGGCCCTGGCCATGGGTGTGGACCTGGGTACGCTCTACAACGATCTGGCTACCTTGCTCGGCGGCTGCTATATCGGCAACTTCACCCGCTTCGACAAGCTCTATCAGATCTACCTGCAGGCAGCACCCGACTACCGTGTGGACCGCCACTCGCTGGATGCCTACTACGTCCACTCCTCGAAGGGCGATCCCGTGCCGCTGGCCACACTGGTCGAGGTGCGTGACACGGTGGGTGTGGAATACCTCTCGGCGTTCAATCTCCACCGTTCCATCTCGCTCACGGTGACCCCTGCACCCCATGCTTCGCTGGGAAAGGTGATGGACGATGTGAAGACCACGGGACTGAGGGTCCTGCCGTCGGATGTGGCCACGGCATGGAGCGGCGTGTCGTTCGAGGCGGCTGCTGCGTCGAAGAGCGGAGTCTGGGTCTATGTGTCGGCCCTGCTGTTCGTGTTCCTGGTGCTGGCGGCCCTCTACGAGTCGTGGAGTCTGCCGTGGGCCGTGCTGCTGTCGGTGCCGATTGCCGTGCTGGGAGCCCTGGGATTCGTGTGGACGGCGCATTGGATCGACCCCAAATACATCAACGACATCTATATGCAGGTGTCGCTGGTCATGCTCATCGGACTGGCCGCCAAGAATGCCATCCTGGTGGTGGAATATGCCGAACAGCTGCGCCGTGAGGAGGGGTTGCCCCGCCTGGAGGCGGCGGTCAAGGCGGCCAAGATTCGTCTGCGCCCGATCGTGATGACGGCTCTGGCCTTCATCCTAGGTGTGATGCCGCTGATCTTTGCCGACGGGGTCTATGCCTCGGCCCGCAACATCATGGGCGTGGCGCTGGTGGGCGGAATGCTCTTGGCCCTGCTGGTGGGGGTATTCTTCTATCCGGCACTCTATTACATGATGGGACGTAAATCTAAAACACAGAAATAGCCATGAAACGATACCTATTGATCGGCGGATGCGTGATGTTGTTCCTGGGCGGATGCGCACCGCGGTTTTATCCGCCGAAAACAGACCTTGCACCGCAGTATGCCAATTCCTCGTTGGAGGTCGGCGAAGTGGAACTGCGGAATGGAAAATGGTGGTGCATCTTCGGCGACCGGGTGCTGGATTCCCTGGTCGAACGCGCCTTGAAGGCCAACCGTAACCTTGCGCAGGCGGCCTTCCGCGTGGAGGAGGTGCGGCACACGATGCGGGTGGCCCGTGCGGCCTACCTGCCGTCGGTGGGCGGAAGTGCTTCGGCGGAGGCCGAATATGACAAAACGCGGACCACCGGTCAAAGCTATTCGCTCGGCGGAAGCCTCTCATGGGAGATCTCTCTGTTCGGGGCATTGCGCAATACCAATCGCCAGGCCCGTGCCCGCATCGAGTCGGCCGAATGGGCCTTGAAGGGTATGCAGCTCTCGGTGGCGGCCGAGGTGGCCACGACCTACTTCACGCTTCTGGAGTATGAGCGCGACCTGGAGATCGCCACACGCAGTCTCCACCTCAGAGAGCGTTCGGCCGCCCTGGTCGATTCGCTCTTCACCTACGGATTTGCCGACGGAGTGGCCCTCTCGCAGGCGCAGAGCCTGGTCTATTCGGCCCAGACCGATATTCCCCACTTTCGCCATGCTGTCGAACAGGCGCGGGTGTCGCTCAGCGTCTTATTGGGCGAGACTCCCGAAAAGACCATCTGGACCCTGTCGCGCGAATATCTTCCGCTGGACAGCCTTCCACGGGAGATTCCCGCAGGAGTACCCTCCGACCTGTTGCGCCGCCGTCCCGACATCGTGCAGTCGCACTACGAACTGCTGGAGGCGGCTGCCGGGGTAGGCCTGGCTCGCAGTGTACGCTTCCCGTCGATCAAGCTCACGGCGGGCGGAGGTGCGGCCTCCTCTTCGCTGAAGGAACTCACGCAGGAAGGTTGGTGGACATGGAATGCCGGTGGAAATATTCTGATGCCGATCTTCAACTTTGGGCGACTGCGCCGGGTCGAGCAGGCCGCCATGTCGCGCTACAAACAGGCCGTGTGCGGCTACGAACAGCAGGTGCTGGAGGCTCTGTCGGAGGTCGAGACCGCCCTCACGGCCATCGAAGAGCAACGCCGCCAGATTCACTCCTCGTCGGAGCTGATGATGGCCAATGCCGAGATCGCCCGCATGACCCGCGCACTGTATCGCAGCGGGTTCTCGAACTACCTCGATGTCATCGATGCCGAGCGTTCGCTCTATTCATCCCAAATGCAGCAGGTTAACCTCCGGGCCGGACAGTACATCAATTACATCAATCTGATCAAGGCTCTGGGCGGCGGCTGGTAGCCCGATGCGGAGCGTAATTACCTGACGTATATCTGTCTATGAATCGTAGTAGCTCCGATGAGGCACCTCTTCTATAAGGTGGAATACCCCGAAAAGGAAATACCTATTCTTAGGGATTGTTCTTTTCGGGGTAAATCCGTATCTTTGGGGCAAAATTTTTAGCAATATGCGTCTTTCCGAATTGAAAACCGGGGAGTCGGCGACAATTCTCAAGTTCATGGGCCACGGCGGATTCCGTCGTCGCATCATGGAGATGGGCTTCATCCGCGGTCAGCGGGTGGAGGTGATACTGAACGCCCCGTTGAAAGATCCGATAGAGTACAAGATCATGGGTTACGAGATCTCGTTGCGTCGCAGCGAGGCCGAGATGATCGAGGTGCTGTCGGACGATGAAGTGAAAAAAATGTTGAGTGAAGAGTCCGGCAAATCGGCCCACAGCCGACACTGGCTCGTGGGTTCGGACACGGGATCGGCATATACCGATCGCGACATTGCCGAGCAGGAGTGCAAGAGTGCCGATGAGGTCATCTCGCGTCACAGCCACCACATCACGGTGGCCCTGGTAGGTAATCCCAACAGCGGCAAGACTTCTTTGTTCAACGCCATTTCGGGCGGAAGGGAACACGTGGGCAATTACAGCGGAGTGACCGTCGGTGCCAAGATCGGCCACTGCACCTACCGCGGTTACCATTTCGAGATCACCGATCTGCCGGGTACCTATGCCCTGTCGGCCTACTCGCCCGAGGAGCGTTTCGTGCGTCACCACATTGCAGAGAAGATGCCCGACGTGATTCTGAACTCGGTGGTGGCCTCCAACCTGGAGCGCAACCTCTATCTGACGACCGAGCTGATCGACATCAACCCCCGCATGGTGGTGGCTCTGAACATGTATGACGAGCTGGAGGCCAGCGGTGCCAAATTGGACTACGACAGTCTGGGCCGTATGCTGGGAATCCCTATGGTGCCTGTCGAGGCCCGCAACAACAAGGGCATCGAGAACCTGCTCGATACGGTGATCGCCGTCTTCGAGAACCAGGACGAACGTGTGCGCCATATCCACATCAACCAGGGTAAGGTGATCGAGGAGGGGCTGCAACGGCTCTATGCCGCCATCAGCCCTTCGCGGGACGAGTTGCCGAAGGCTTTCCCGCCGCGTTACTATGCCATGCACCTGCTGGAGGGCGACAAACAGGTCGAGGAGCAGCTGCAACACTGCCCGCTCTATCCCGAATGGGTCAAGATCCGCGACGTGGAGTCCAAGCGCATCTGCGAGGAGCTGGGCGAGGATGTCGAGACGGCATTCGCCAATCAGAAATACGGTTTCATCCAGGGCGCACTCAAGGAAAACTATACGCCCGGACAGCGTGAGGAGGTGACGACCACGGCTCTGATTGATGCCTTCGTGACGCACAAGTTGTGGGGCTTTCCGCTCTTCTTTGCCGTCATGTGGCTGATGTTCTGGTGTACGTTTACCTTGGGGTCCTATCCCCAGGAGTGGATCGATATTTTGGTCGGATGGTTCGGTGATGCGGTTCATGCCATACTCCCCGAGGGTGCGTTGCGCAGTCTGATCTCCGACGGTGTGATCGGCGGCGTGGGTGCGGTGATCGTCTTCCTGCCTAACATCATGATCCTCTATCTGTTCATCGCCTTCATGGAGGACTCGGGCTACCTGGCCCGTGCGGCCTTCATCATGGATAAGGTGATGCACCGCATCGGACTCCACGGCAAATCGTTCATCCCGCTGATCATGGGCTTCGGTTGCAACGTGCCGGCCATCCTGGCCTGCCGCACGATCGAGAGCCGCAGCAGCCGTCTGATCACCATCCTCATCACGCCTTTCATGTCGTGCAGCGCACGTATCCCGATCTATATGTTGTTGGCGGGAACATTCTTCCACAAGCAGGCCGGGCTGGTGATGCTGGGACTCTACGTTTTCGGCATTCTGGCCGCAGTCTTTACGGCCAAGCTGATGCGCCGCTTCCTTTTCCCGGTGGATGAGACTCCGTTTGTCATGGAGCTGCCCCCCTACCGCCTGCCGACCTTGAAGAGTACCTTGTCGCACATGTGGGACAAGTGTGCCCAGTATCTGCGCAAGATGAGCGGCATGATTCTCTTTGCCTCGCTCATCGTGTGGTTTTTGAGTTACTACCCCCATGACGACAGATTTGAACAGGGTTCGATCGAGCATTACGAAAACTCCTACTTGGGCCGTATGGGCAAGACCTGCGAGCCGATCTTCACCCCGATGGGGCTGAACTGGAAGGCCGGAGTGTCGATTCTGTCGGGTCTCCCGGCCAAGGAGATCGTGGTCAGCACGCTGGGTGTACTCTATGCCGAGACTCCTTTGGACAAGGCTTCGGAGGCGACCGTTTCGGAAAACGGCGGGGAAGCCGACGAGATGGATTCACTCTCGAAACGCTTGGTGGCCAGCGGGGATTTCTCGACGGCATCGGTTGTGGCTTTCCTGCTCTTCATTCTGCTCTATATCCCCTGTATTGCCACGGTGGTGGCCATCGGATCGGAGCTGGGCTGGAAGTGGGCGGCCATGTCGCTGGTCTACAATACGGTTTTGGCCTGGGGACTCTCCTGGACAGCCTACCACCTGGTGTTGTGGCTCTAATCTGACGGGATATGGAGTGGCAGAACATCATAGTCGGCATTATCGCCCTGGTGGTCGTCGTGTGGTTGTCCCGGCGGCTGAGATGCTTCTTCAGAGGGGTCAAGCGGGGCGAGAGTTGTTGTAATTGCGGCAGTAAGGGGTGTCCCCATCATGCTGCAAACCGAAAAGAAACGTAATCCTTTAATTCGTAAATACATCTGCGCGGTGCGGTGTCTGCGGCTGGAAAAGCCCGACACCGCACCGCTTTTTTCCGCATATTCCGATTGGGAACAATCCTTAAATCCCTATTTTGGTGAAAAACAAACATATAACTTTTTTTATTCATTTATATTTTACTACTTTTGTATCACTTTTGAATAAAAACGTACAAATGAAGTAGTATGGATTGGTTAATTTCTCTCTTTTTTGGATCTGGCATTGCCCATACGGTCCTGACCCTTTCGTTGGTCATCACGATAGGTATTCTGCTCGGTAAGATTCGTATCGGAGGAGTTTCCCTGGGTATTACTTGGATTTTGTTCGTCGGAATCATCCTTAGTCATTGCGGCATGACGATCGATGACAGTGTGCGCCATTTCGTACAGGAATTCGGCCTCATTCTCTTTGTCTTCTCGATCGGATTGCAGGTCGGCCCCAGCTTCTTCTCCTCGTTCAAACAGGGAGGTCTGACGCTGGTGGGTTGCGCAATGGCTATCGTCTTTTTGGGCGTGGTGACGGCTTATATCATCCATGTGGTGACGGGAACTCCTATCCCGACGATGGTCGGTATTCTCTCGGGTGCGGTGACCAACACCCCCGGACTGGGTGCCGCACAGCAGGCTTACAGCGATGCTGCGGGTATTCAGGACCCCACCATTGCCCTGGGCTATGCCGTGGCTTATCCGTTGGGTGTCGTGGGTATCATCCTGACGATGATTATCGTACGCTATGCCTTGAAAATCAAGTTCGAGAAAGAGGACGAGGAACTGGCGCGTCTGACCAGCGAGCAGAAGTTCGCCACGAAGGTCTCGGTGGAGTTCACCAACAAGATGCTCGACGGTCGCACGGTGGCTTATATGCGTGATCTGATCAATCGTCAGTTTGTCATTTCGCGCATTATGCACGAGGGCGAGATTATTATGGCCGACGGTGACAGCCGTGTGGCTATGGGCGATCGCCTGTGGATCATCTGTCAGGCCGATGACTGTGAGGCTATTGTGGCCTTCTTCGGCCGTCATGTCGAGATGAGCGACGAGGATTGGGGCAACAACACCCCCAATGCCGAGCTGATCTCGCGCCGTATCCTCATCACAAAAGACTCGATCAACGGCAAGAAGTTCTCCGACCTGCGTCTGAGAACCAAATATGGAATCAACATCACGCGCGTGAACCGTGCGGGTGTGGATCTGATCCCCTACCAGGGTCTTGAATTACAGGTGGGTGACCGTGTGATGGTTGTAGGTCCCAAGAAGGCTGTGGCGCGTGTGGCCGATGTGCTGGGCAACTCGCTCAAGAAGCTCAATCAGCCGAATCTGGTGACGATCTTCGTGGGGCTGGCTTTGGGTATGCTGCTCGGATCCATTCCGCTGCTCAATGTCCCCCAGCCCGTGAAACTGGGCCTGGCGGGAGGTCCGCTGATCATTGCCATTCTGATCGGACGTTTCGGTGCGCGCTTCCACCTGGTGACCTATACGACGATGAGTGCTAACCTCATGTTGCGTGAGATCGGTATCGCGTTATTCCTGGCGGCTGTCGGATTGGGTGCCGGCGAGGGATTTGTCGATGCCATTGTCGGCGGCGGTTACCGCTGGATCGGCTATGGATTCATCATCACGATGGTACCCCTGCTGATCGTGGGCATCGTGGCCCGTCTGTGGCTCAAGATGAACTACTACACGTTGATGGGATTGATGTCGGGGGCCATGACCGATCCCCCTGCCCTGGCCTATGCCAATGCCACGGCAGGTAACGATATGCCGGCTGTGGGATATTCGACTGTCTATCCGGTGGTGATGTTCCTGCGCGTGCTCACGGCTCAGATCTTCATCCTTTTTGCTCTTTCGTAGCGCTAAAGTCGGGATAAACAACAGTCGGGTTGCTGCTCCTTCGAGGGTGGCAACCCGCTTGTTTTGCTCTTTGTCGCTGATGTCGTGGCTGAGTTCGGAGCAGAGCGACAAGGATAACTTACTGCTTCTCTGTTTCGTCGGTCGAAAGTTCCTTACGGCTTTCTGCTTCACTTCCGAAAAAGTATATTGACGAAAAAAAAGGGTATGTCACAAGGACAAAATACAACAAAACTCTCCCCTGCCGTAAATTATCTGCGGCAGGGGAGAGTTTTTTGACAAGAGTTTTTTGACACCCCCTCTTGTGCCTTTTGGGCGGAATGCGTTAGAGATGGATGGCGACTCCGAGGGCAACTTCCGCAGCCTCCATGATTCCCTCGTTCATCGTGGGATGGGCATGGATCGTGCGGGCGATGTCGTGGGCCTTGATTCCGGCTTTCTTGGCCAGGGCCACCTCACCGATCATTTCGGTGACTCCGTTGCCGATCAGATGTGCGCCCAGCAGACGGTCGTCCTCCTCAGAGAAGAGCAGTTTGACGAATCCTTCGCGGTCACCGGCGGCCGTAGCCTTACCCGAGGCCGTGAAGGGGAAACGTCCGACCTTGTAGGCGATGCCGTCAGCCTGCAACTTCTGCTCCGTAACGCCCACCGAGGCCACCTCGGGCGAAGAGAATACACAGGCGGGAATCGACGAATAATCCACCGGCGAGGGATCGAGTCCGCAGATGGCCTCCACGCAGCAGATGGCTTCGGCCGAAGCCGCATGAGCCAGAGCCTGGCCGGGGACAATGTCTCCGATGGCATATACGCCCGGGGCCGTGGTACGGTAGAAAGCGTCGACCTTCACCTTGCCGCGCTCGATCTCCACGCCCGCATCTTCCAGACCGATACCTTCGATATTGGACTTGATGCCCACGGCCGACAGCACCACATCGGAAGTCAGCGTTTCGGCACCCTTCTTACCCTCGATGTCCACTTCGCAGCGGCCTTCCGCATTGATACGTACCTCCTTGACCGAGGTTGACACCAGGACGCCTACCCGCATCTTGCGGAAGGCTCTCTCGACGGTTTTCGACACCTCCTCGTCCTCCAGCGGCATCAGATGGGGCAGATACTCCACTATGGTCACCTTCACGCCCAGAGCAGCGTAAAACCACGCGAATTCGCTGCCTATGGCTCCTGATCCCACGACGATCATGGATTCGGGCAGACGGTCGAGCGTCAGGGCATGGCGCGAGGAGAGGATGTGACAGCCGTCGATTTTCATGAAAGGCATCTCGCGGGGCGAGGCTCCCGTGGCGAGGATGATGTGGTCGGCTTCGTACTCCACGCCGTCGACATCGAGCCGATGGGGAGCCACCAGACGGCCGAAGCCCGCGATCAGCTCGATCTTGTTCTTCTTGAGCAGGAACTGCACGCCCTTGCTCATCGTCTCGGCCACGCTTCTCGAACGTGCGACGATCTGCTCCAGGTCGGGAGAAATCTCCCCCCGGACCTTGATGCCGTATTGCTCGGCCGAGGTGCAATGCTGGTAGAGCTGAGCGCTTTTGAGCAGGGCTTTGGTGGGGATGCAGCCCCAATTCAGGCATACTCCTCCGGCTTCGGCTTTCTCCACCAGAGCCACCTTCTTACCCAGCTGTGCAGCACGAATGGCCGCTACATATCCGCCCGGGCCACTGCCCACCACGATGATGTCGTATCTGTCCATACTTATTCAGGTTTTTTAGTTTATAGGTTCGGTCTGTATGAAAGGTGAACCGGGGCGGAATCGGGTAAAAAGCCTCCGACGGTCCTCAGTCTGCACCTTTTGTGGCGAAGAAACAGAAGCCGGGTCGCTTGCCATGCACTCGAAGACGAAGCCTGCAAAATGCACCCCGCCCTATCCTATCTTCTCTTCCACGAATTATAGCGAAGGGTCGGAGCATGAAACGCAACGGGGAAAATGGTGTTCCCCGATCATCGTTTCTGTCGGACCGCATCCTATCTTCTTCAAATGTACGAAAATTTTGGAGATTCGATACTCTTCTCCCCCGCTTTTTTGCACTTTGCCCCGGGAAAGGCCGACAGCCGGATTTGTACCTGTAATAAAAAAAGCGATGCGACCTTCCTTAGATCGCATCGCTCTTATGTCTTGGGGGCAGAGGCCCTCGTTAGAACTTTCTCACTTCGAGAATCTCGCCGTTGTCGGCCGCTACGGCACGCTTCCAACGCTCGCTGTAACCGGGCTGCTGGATATTGCCGGGGACACGTTTGTCGTGGCCGTTGTTGACGAAATGCTCCAAACCCTTGTTGTTGTCCAGGAAGTCGATCACGTCGCCGTTCTCGCTCTTGATATTACCGTCGATATATTTCACCAGCAGGTAGTTGTTGAGTCGCTCCCAGCGGGCGAACAACTCCTGGGCGCGGTCCACGCTGTAACGGGTCAGAGCCTCGCGACGAGCCTGCTCCTTGAGGGGTTCGGTATCGGCGTCGATCTTACGCACCTCCTCCAGTTTGTCGTTCTCCCACTTGGACTGTACCTTGCGGATGTCAGCCGAAACCAGATCGTAGCGCAGGTAGGCGAAGTTGGTTACGCGGTTGAACAGCCAGAAGGCCGATGTGGGCGAATACTCCAGCATCGAACCGTTCTTCAGATCGAAGCACTCCGGCACAGCATCTATCGAACAGTAGATCGGTGTGAGGCACGACGTGGCGGCGTCATCGACACCGAACCACAGGATACCGCGATCGGCCGATACATCGGGACGAGCCTGGGCCACAAACCAGAAACCGGTCTGCTGCGTAGCCGTGGCACGTTCGTTGGTGTAGGTCTTGCCGTCGACCTCGAAGTCCATCGGACGCCAGCGATAGGGGCAATGGTGGCCGCCTGCGCCGATGTCCTGGGTCATGTCCATCGGGGTACCCTCATAGTGGTCGCGCATACAGTCGAAAACGACCTTGGGAGAGATCTTCGTGCGGGGTTTCACCCAAAGGGGCATCTTGTTGGTGGGGTTGTGGCCCAGGGCGTAGTCGGTGTACTGGTCCATGTCGTTGGCTACGGTGCGGAAGAACGACCATACACGGGCCTCGCAACCGCGCAGGGCTCCGAAGTCGGCCGGAGCGTAGGCATCCGAGAAGCTGAACTCCTCGTCCTTACCCTCGAAATAGCCGGCCTCGCGGGCAAATGAGATCACATCCTCGGAATAGAGGCAGTTCTCGGGGTCGTTGAGCGGGAAAGTCGTGATGCGCGACTGGTTGGCGTGGGCCGACACATATCCGTCGGGAATGCGGCGGGCCACCCAGACGATACCCTTATTGAGGTTGCCGCCCTTGCCGTTGTCCTTGAATCCCTTGCCGATCAGCTCCATGATCCAGGCCTCCTCGGTGTCGGCGATCGAAAAGGACTCGCCCGACGATGCGTAGCCGTGGGTGTTGGCCAGCTTGGCGATCATGTGGATGGCCTCACGGGCTGTCTTGGCGCGCTGGAGCGTGATGTAGATCAGCGATCCGTAGTCGATAAGACCCGTCTCGTCGGCCAGTTCGGGACGGCCTCCGTAGGTCGTCTCGGCGATGATGAGCGAGTGCTCGTTCATGTTGCCCACGGTTGAATAGGTCGTTCTGAGCTGGGGAATGTCCGTCAAATAACGGCCCGAGTCCCAATCATAGACCGGGAGCATCTTGCCGCGGGCAAAGCGTCCGCGCGGCGAGTGGTAGAGCGCACCGTAGAGGGCGTGGGAATCGGCTGCGTAGGAGACCATGATCGAACCATCGGTCGAAGCTCCGCGGGTGACGATGAAGTTGGTACAGGCGTCGGCGGCGTTGGTGAACAACAGGGCGACACCGGCCAGGAACATTGTAAATTTCTTCATGGTAAAAAGTTGAGTTTGAAAATCCAATACACCTAAAGGGCGGTCGGCCATGCCTGTCGCGGATGAAGGGCCGTCGAGCAGTTACGGTCTGACACCGACCTATACCATGCAAATATACGAAACAAAAATCAAACAACTTTTATTTGGAAAAATTTTTGTGTATTTTTACACATCCAAAATCATGAAAACTATGTCTGTTGCACATCAATTAACTGCTGTCCGCCGGGCGTTACCCGAAGGGGTCGAGCTGGTTGCCGTCTCCAAGACCCACCCCGTGGAGAAGATCCGCGAGGCCTACGATGCCGGTCAGCGCATTTTCGGGGAGAGCCGTCCGCAGGAGTTGCGTGAGAAATATGAGGCTCTGCCCCACGACATCGAGTGGCACATGATTGGCCATTTACAGACCAACAAGGTCAAGTACATCGCCCCGTTCGTCAAGCTGATCCATTCGGTGGATAGCGAGCGGCTGGTGGAGACCATCCAGAAAGAAGGGGCCAAGTGCGGCCGTGTGATTGATATTCTGCTGGAGATCCATGTAGCCGAGGAGGAGACCAAAAACGGGTGGAACTTTGAGGATCTGGAGCGTTTCCTGGACTCGTCCTCGGCGGAGGACTTCCCAAACATCCGCATACGGGGTGTCATGGGCATTGCTACCAATACCGACGACGAGGAGCATGTGCGTCGGGATTTCGAGACACTGAAACAGTGTTTCGACTCTCTGAAGGAGCGTTTCAGTGACGGGTTCGATACCTTGTCGATGGGTATGTCGTCGGACTACCCGCTGGCCGTGGAGTGTGGCTCGACGATGGTGCGGGTCGGATCGTTTATCTTCGGCGAAAGAGACTATTCCAAATAGGGAGAGCCGTTGTCGATTCAAAAAAATCAGAGCAGGATACTCACAAAAGATTCTGCTCTAATTTTTTGTAATCGGCTACCCTCTCCTGTGGTCATGGGGCGGGCCTATACACACGCACTCCCCAAGACCGAAACCCGAAATCCCAAATTAAAAGTGCGTTACCCTGTTTCTACCAATGGGGATCTCCCCTGCCACTCTATGGCTGACCGGAAGGTGGCAGCGGGGAAAAACTTCCGACAATCCGATGTCGACCCTTGAAAGACGAGGCCAGGCGACAGACTTCGTTCCCGATGTCGGACCGCATAAAAAACCGGAGAAGAATCCTTGTTTCAAGGAATTCTTCTCCGGTTGGTTTTTGTTCCCGGAAAAGGGGACGTTTACTGTTTAGCGGACTCTCAGTCTGCGGCCCAGACGGAGGATCGTGGTCGACTTGATGCCGTTCATGCGACAGATGTTCGTCACGGTCGTGCCGTAGCGACGGGCCAGAGCTCCGAGCGTGTCACCCCGACGGATCGTATGGTAACGCATGGCGGCTTTGGCGGCAGCCTCTTTCTTGTCCTGCTCCTCGTTGGCAATTTCGTCCTCGAAATTCTGTCCGGCGTTGGAGTAGATGCTGAAGAACGATTTCTTGAGCAGGAAAGTCTCGCGGGAGAGCGTTCCGTTCTTGAAGTCGATCAGACGCTCCGGGTCGAACGACTGTCCGTAGTAACGGGTCTCGAAGTGGAGGTGCGGACCTGTCGAACGTCCTGTCGATCCGCCCAAACCGATGATCTGACCGGCCTCGACCCACTGGTTAGGTTCCACCAAACGCTCCGAGAGGTGGCCGTAGTAGGTCTCCAGACCGTTGTCGTGGCGGATGATGATCAGGTTGCCGTAGCCGCCGCGGTTGTACTGCGAGATACGCACACGTCCGCTGAACGTGGCGTAGATCGGCGCTCCCATCTGAAGCGGAATGTCAACACCCTGGTGGGGACGGTGGCGGCGCGGTCCGTATTTGCCGCGCGGATGCACCGAACCTTGATGCGGGCAGTGGTAACCGCGCAGCGAGTCGAGCAGCTCGATGACCACCGAGTTGGGCATGGCCGACATATCGACATCGCGGTAGGGGAATAACTGGTTCGTATCCCAATGTTTCACGAAAATGAGGCTGTCCTTCGGAATGTCACGGTTGCGGACATATTTCCACGTATTGTTGCTGAACAGCACCACCTGCACGGCATCGTTACCCGATTCGAGGGTGTCGATGACGGTGAGTCCGTTGGTATCGAACGTCGATTTGATGGCTGTGGGTTGCAGGCGGCGGCGCAGATCGGCAATCGAGTCGGCGGCACGCTGCTCGGGGGTGATCACCACCTCGGGTTCGGGGTTCGCCTCGTGGGCAACGGTCTCCTCGACCGGGGCTTTCTCCTCTTCAACGGGTGTCACGACCGGAGCCGGGGTTGTATTTTCGGCGGGTGCGACCACCATTTCTTTCTGATCTTTCTTGCGCTTTTTGCGGGGACGTTTTTCCATTGTGGCGGCCGTGGCCTCGCAGAGTACTCCTCCCGCGAGCAACAAGGCGGCGAGGGTCAAAATATACTTTCTATTCATAGATGTGTCGAAGGTCTTTTAGTGGGTCTTGATGTATTGTTCGGCTGCTTCCAAAGCCTCGTAAAATTCTTCGCCGAATTGGCGGATGATGGGTTCCTTGAGTGACTTGTAAACGGGTATTCCCAATTTCTTGCCACACTCGCAGGCTGATTTGCAGACCGACCAGCGGTGGTAGTTCAGCCCGAATGTGCCGTTTGAGAATTTCGTCACGCGGATCGGGTAAAGGTGGCACGAGATGGGTTTGTGGAACGAGGTCTTGCCCTCTCGCCAGGCGCGTTCGATGGCGCAGAGCGTGATCCCGTTCTCGCGGTAGGAGTAGGCACACTCGGCATCGTTGACCAGGGGGGTGGTCAGGTCGCCGTCCTCGTCGAGTACGGCAAATCCCTGCTCCTCGACGGCTGCAACGCCCTCCCCTGCCATGAACGGCTTGTAGGCCTCGTATTCGCGCTCCAGGATACCGACCTCCTCCTCTTCGAGCGGAGCTCCGGCATTGCCTTCCACGCAGCAGATACCCTTACATTTGGAAAGGTCACACGCAAAACACTCGCGGAGGAGGTCTGCACTCACGATTTTGTCATCTATCTCGATCATTTTCTGCAAGTGTCGGCTATAATAATGTCATACAACTCTCCGAGCGTCATGCCCATCGTGCGGACCTGTTTGGGAACGATGCTGCCACCACTCATGCCGGGGATAGAGTTCACCTCGATGAAGTAGGGCTTGCCCTCCGGTGTGACGATGAAATCGACACGGACTACACCCGAGCATCGGCACATCTTGTAGATCTCTATCGTCATGCGGTTCAGCTCACGACGCACCTCGGCAGGAATATCGGCCGGGGTGATCTCGTCGGAGAAACCTGCCGTATATTTGGCCTCGTAGTCGAAGAAATCCTTCTTGGAGATGATCTCCGTCTCGGGGAAGATGTACTCCTTGCCCCCGGCGATCATCACGCCGCAACCGATCTCGCGGCCCGTGATGCACTCCTCGATGAGGACCTCGTCGCTCTCCCGGAGCGCGGCCTCGACGGCTGCGGGGAGTTCCTCCTCGGTGTGGATCTTGGTTACGCCGAACGACGATCCGCTGGCGTTGGGTTTCACGAAGATCGGGCTGCCCAGTTGCTCGAAGATCGCGTGGGCGTCGTACTCCTCGCCGCGGCGCAGGAATACTTCGCGGGCCAGGTTGATGCCGCGACCCGCAAGGGTGCGTTTGGCGGTGATCTTGTCGAAGGTGATCACCGACGAGGTCATCGAACACGACGAGAAGGGGATCTCCATCATTTCGAGGTATCCCTGCAACTTGCCATCCTCCCCCGGTGTACCGTGGATGATGATCAGTGCATAGTCGAATTCGCGACGCTCGCCGTCGACCGTCAGCGAGAAGTCGTTTTTGTCCAACTGCCAGCTACGGCCGTCGGGCGAGGTGTAGTGCCAATCGCGGTGATGGATGTCGATGAGCGTGATGGCGTATTTGTTCCGGTCGAGGGCCGCCTCGATCTGTGCGGCACTCTGAAGGGCGATCTCGCGTTCCGAGGAGTCGCCACCGGCCAATAATGCTATTCTTAAACGATTCATATCAGGGGTTATATATATCTGTATATCTGAATTGGAGGATTTCCTGCACCATCTCGACCAGCTGGCGGGCCTCCGAGTGGTCCTTGTCGATGCGGAGCACGGCGTTGAAGTCATTGAGGGCGGCACCCCACTCGTTGTGGCGGTAGTGGAGCTTGCCTCTTTCGAGCAGGAGATCCGTGTTCGCGGGGTCTTGCTCCAGTTGCGAGGTCAGCATGGCGATCCTCACGGCGGCGTTCCATAGTCCCTTCTGCCGGATGTATTCGGCCACACGCGGATGGAGCATCGTGGAGGTATCCTCCCCGCTCTCCACGCGTCGGCGTACCTCGGTCGAGGAGAAGTTGTGCAGCGGGGCATCCTCCATGAGGGTCACCCGTCCGTTGAAACGCTCGGGCATGGTCTCCCCACGGCGCGGGTAGACATGGATCGGGTATTCCAGGATCTTTTCGTACTCCTTCCATCCGTCGAGCCGTTCCAACTGGTCGGCTCCCATCAGGATCGAGAAGGTCATCCTGTCGCCGCAGTTTTCCTCCAGGTAACGCAGCGTGTCGATCGTGTAGGAGGGTTTCGGCAGCAGGAACTCCACCACCGAAGGCGTAATCCTGTCGGGATACCGCGATTCGGCGCAGGCCATTTCGGCCATCTCGAACCGGACGGTCTCCTCGGCCAGGGCCATCTGCTGCTTGTAGGGGCTTTGGGGCGAGATGATCAGCGCCACCTGGTCGCAGAGTCCCTGCTCCACAACATACTCCGCCAGGGCGATGTGTCCGTTGTGGATCGGGTTGAACGACCCAAAGTAGAGCATCATGCGTTTCATCGGCCCGTTCCAATGAATTTTTCGAGAATGGCCACCGTCTCCTCGATGGCCGTATTCAGATTGTCGTTCACGACACGGTGGTCGAATTCGGTGGCCTTCGTCAGCTCGAATTCGGCCTTGGCCACACGCTTCTCGATCACCTCGGGGGCATCGGTGGCGCGGTTGACGAGTCTTCGGCGCAACTCCTCGATCGAGGGTGGCATGATGAAGATCGAACAGGCCTCCTGGCCGAAGATGCGTTTAAGGTTCATGCCTCCCATCACATCGACGTCGAAGACAATGACGTTGCCCTTGTCCCAAATGCGCTCCACCTCACTGCGCAGCGTGCCGTAGCAGGTGCCCTTGTAGACTTCCTCCCACTCCACGAACCGATCCTCGGCCACAGCCTTCATGAACTCTTCCTGCGTGAAGAAGTGGTAGTCGATACCGTTTTGCTCCGTGCCGCGGGGTGAGCGGCTGGTGGCCGATACCGAGAACTCCAGTTGCGGAAAACGCTCCAGAAGAGCGCGGACGATGGTCGTCTTTCCCGATCCGCTCGGGGCGGAGAATATAAGCGTCTTTCCCATTACAAAATATTGAGTACCTGTTCTTTGATCTTTTCCAATTCGTCCTTCATCTTCACGACGAGGATCTGGATGTTCGACTCGTTGGCCTTCGAACCCAGCGTATTGATCTCGCGGCCCATCTCCTGGGCGATGAAGCCCAGCTTGCGGCCCACGGCCTCCTCCGATGAGGCCACCTCACGGAAGTACTTGCAGTGGTTCTTCAGGCGGACCTTCTCCTCGGTGATGTCCAGCTTCTCCAGGTAGAAGATCATCTCCTGCTCCAAACGGTTGGTGTCGACATCGACCTTGAGGTTCTTCAGTCCGTCGAGGATACGCTGTTTGATGGTCTCGGTGCGCTGTTTCTCGTAGGGCACGACCTCCTCCTTGTAGCTCTCGATCAGATCCACGCGACGCAGCAGGTCGGCGATCAGAACCTTACCCTCCTGCTCGCGGAAGGCATCCAGCCCCTCGATGGCACGGCGGGTGGTGTCGATCAGTGCGGCGATTTCCTCCTCCGACACGGCCTCCGCCTCGGAGGTCACCACGTCGGGCAGACGCATGATGCAGGGCAGGATGGCATCGTAGGCGGCGTCGATGCCCGAGTAGTTGAGTGACTCGTTGATCTGACGCAGGTAGGCGGCGAATACCTCTTTATTAATGTGCGAAGAGGTTTCGGCACTCTCCGACTCGACCGTCACGAACACATCGACCTTTCCGCGGACCACCGTGCGGGCGATCATGTTGCGGATTTCGTATTCGGCCTGGCGGTAGAGCGACGGGAGGCGGAGGTTCAGATCGAGCTGCTTGGAGTTGAGCGAACGGATCTCAACGGTTATCTTCTTTTTCGGAAGCGCGGCTTCGGCTTTTCCGAAGCCCGTCATCGATTTTATCATGGTTTCAGTGATTAAATTTTTACAAAAGTAGTAAAAACAATTCAAAAAGCAGATATATCGGGCCTCGGAATGAAATTTATTTGCAAAAGTGTTGCTTTTTCGATTTTTTTTTGGTTATATTTGTGTTAGAAAGATAACAATTAGCAACCAAAACGTCTAATTCTCATAACGAATCATTATGAAAAAGCACAATTTCAACGCGGGACCTTCCATTTTACCGCAAGAGGTTACGGAGCGCGCAGCTCAAGCAGTACTCGATTTCAACGGCTCGGGTCTCTCTTTGCTCTCGATTTCCCATCGCACGAAGGATTTTGACAAAATCTTGGCCGATGCGGATGCACTTTTCCGTGAATTGTTGCACATCCCCGACAACTATCGTATTTTCTACGTCGGCGGAGGTGCCAGCACGCTTTTCTATGAGGTGGCAGCCAACTTCCTGGGCAAGAAGGCCGGATATGTCAACACCGGTGTCTGGTCCAAGAAGGCCATCAAGGAGGCTCAGCGTTACGGTGAGGTTCAGATTCTGGCCTCGTCCGAAGACAAGAACTTCACCTACATCCCCAAGGGATTCTCGATTCCCGCGGATCTGGATTACCTGCATATTACGTCGAACAATACGATCTACGGTACGGAGTATCACGAGGATCTCGTATCGCCCGTGCCTTTGATCGCCGACATGTCGTCGAACATCCTCTCGCGCGAGATCGACGTCACGAAGTACGCCATGATCTATGGCGGTGCCCAGAAGAACCTGGCTCCCGCCGGCGTTTCGTTCGTCATCATCCGCGAGGATCTGCTCGACCGTCAGGTGCGTGACCTGCCGACGATGGTCAACTTCCGCACTCATGTCGAGAAGAACTCGATGTTCAATACTCCTCCCGTATTCCCGATCTATGTCCTGGGCGAGACGCTCAAGTGGCTCAAGTCGATCGGTGGTGTATCCGAGATCGAGCGCCGCAACAAGGAAAAGGCCGAATTGCTCTACGCCGAGATCGACCGCAACACGCTCTTCCGCGGTACGGTCGAGAAGGAGGACCGCTCGCTGATGAACATCTGCTTCGTGATGGCCGACGGCTACGAGGAACTGGCTCCCGAATTCCTGCAATTCGCCACGGATCACGGCATGGTCGGCATCAAGGGGCACCGTCTGGTGGGCGGCTTCCGCGCATCGTGCTACAATGCGCTCCCGAAGGAGAGCGTCGAGGCTCTGGTGGCTTGCATGCAGGAGTTTGAAAAACTCCATACGAAATAATCGTTTACCGGTTAATCGTCTAACGGAAAATTATGGCACTCTATGTCCGCCGCCCGTCGGCCTATGACCTGTTGACGGGAGAGATCCGGACATGGGATTATACGGAACAAGTTGAAACTACAATATTACAGAAAATGAAAGTATTAGTTGCAACAGAGAAGCCTTTTGCAAAGGAGGCTGTCGAGGGTATTCGCAAAACCGTCGAAGGAGCAGGTTACGAACTCGCACTGCTCGAGAAATATACCGATAAAGCCGACCTGTTGGCCGCAGTGGCCGACGCCGAAGCATTGATCATCCGCAGCGACAAGATCACGGAGGAAGTCATCGCCGCCGCCAGGAACCTCAAGATCGTGGTTCGTGCCGGTGCGGGTTATGACAACGTGGATCTAGCCGCCGCCACGGAGCGCGGAATCGTCGTGATGAACACTCCGGGGCAGAACTCCAATGCCGTCGCCGAGTTGGCTATTGCCATGATGATCTTTATGTCGCGCAACCACTTCACTCCGGGCAAGGGACAGGAAATCAGCGGTAAGACGCTCGGAATCCTGGCTTACGGCAACGTGGGCAAACTGGTCGGCCGCAAGGCTGCCGCCCTGGGCATGAAGGTGCTGGCCTGTGATCCTTTCATCAAGGACAAGGCCGTCTTCGAGGCCGACGGCGTAGAACCCGTCGAGACGGTCGAGGAGCTCTTCAAGCGTTCGCAGTATCTTTCGCTCCATATTCCCGCCACACCTCAGACCAAGGGCTCGATCAACTATGATCTGATCATGTCGATGCCCAAGAACGCCGTCCTGGTCAACACCGCCCGCAAGGAGGTGATCGACGAGGAGGGTCTGATGAAGGCGCTCACGGAGCGAGAGGATCTGAAGTATGTGACCGACATCGCCGGAGCCATCCAGCCCGAATTGGAGGAGAAGTTTGGCAAACGTGTCTTTGCCACGGCCAAGAAGATGGGCGCCGAAACCAATGAGGCCAATGTCAACGCCGGTCTGGCCGCTGCCAGCCAGGTGGTGGGCTTCCTGAAGGACGGCATCACCCGTTTCCAGGTCAATAAGTAAAGACTTTACCTGAAAAGACAACGGGGCGGGAGCGGTTCGGTTTCAAGACCTCTTCCGCCCTGTTTATCTAACTACCCTATCGAACCAACCACTTAACCGATTAATCTTATGGTAAGAATCAAACCTTTCCGCGGCATCCGTCCTCCGAAGGAGTATGCCCAGGAAGTCGCATCGCGCCCCTACGACGTCTTGAACTCGGAGGAGGCCAAGAAAGAAGCCACACAGCGTTCGCTGCTCCATATCATCAAACCCGAAATCGACTTCACGCCCATTGCCGACGAGCATTCGCAGGAGGTCTATGACAAGGCCGTCGAGAACTTCCGCCGCTGGCGCAAGGAGGGATGGCTGCAGCAGGATGACGAGGAGTGCTACTACATCTACGCCCAGACGATGGACGGACGTACGCAGTACGGACTGACGATGTGCTGCCACTTTGAGGATTATCTCTCGGGAGCCATCAAGAAGCACGAGCTTACACGCCCCGACAAGGAAGAGGACCGCATGATTCACGTGCGCAACCAGCAGGCCAACATCGAGCCGGTGTTCTTCGCCTATCCCGACAATGCCGAGATCGACTCCATCGTGGATAATATCGTCAAGAACAACAAGCCCGAGTATGACTTCACGGCCGAGGACGGTTTCGGTCACCAGTTGTGGGTGATCCGCGACAAGAAGACCAACGACCGCATCACCGAGATCTTTGCCGGCATCCCCGCCCTGTATGTGGCCGACGGACACCACCGCACGGCTGCCGCCGCTCGTGTGGGTGCAGAGTGCAAGGCCAAGAACCCGAATCATACGGGCGAGGAGGAGTATTGCTACTTCCTGGCCGTGACCTTCCCCGCAGGTCAGCTGCGCATCATCGACTACAACCGCGTGCTGCGCGATCTGAACGGCCTGACGCCCGAGCAGCTTCTCGAAAAACTTCGCGAGCATTTCGTCCTGGAGGACAAGGGCACGGAGGAATACCGTCCGACGGGTCTGCACAACTTCTCGATGTACCTCGAGGGTCATTGGTGGAGCATGACCGCCAAGGAGGGTTCCTACGACGATAACGACCCGATCGGTGTGCTGGATGTCACGGTGCTTTCAAACCTGGTGCTGGACCGCATCTTCGACATCAAGGATCTGCGCACGTCGAAACGTATCGACTTCGTGGGCGGTATCCGCGGCCTGAGCGAGTTGAAACGCCGTGTCGACAGCGGAGAGATGAAGGTGGCCTTCGCCCTCTACCCCGTTTCGATGCAGCAGTTGATCAACATCGCCGACACGGGCAACATCATGCCTCCGAAGACCACATGGTTCGAGCCTAAACTGCGCTCGGGAGTCGTGATCCATTCGTTCGAGAAATAATCGCAGGGAAGATTGACAATCCCACGCCGCGACCCGGGAAAGGTCGCGGCGTTTCTTTTTCCGAATTTGTAAAAAATATAGAATAGTGTACTCGAAAAAATCGAATGGAGCAACTACCCCGACTGTCAGTGGCATAGATAAAATCGCTGGGCGTATTTCTTGCGGAGAATTTGTTTTTTATGGGGAAAAGGTTAGGATTCTACAAAATTTTTCTTATATTTGTTAGGCAAACACACTTTTAATCTATACGGCATTATGGCTAAAATCAAAGGAACTATTGTGGTCGACAAAGAGCGCTGCAAAGGATGCGGAGTCTGTGTGGCTTCCTGTCCGGTTGATGTGCTGGAATTGTCGGCGGAGGTAAACAGCAAGGGGTATCCCGTGGCTCAGATGAAGAATCCCGATGCCTGCATCGGCTGTGCTTCCTGTGCCGTGATTTGTCCTGATAGCGTCATTACGGTTTATCGTCAAAAATTCGAGTAAGCTATGGCAGAGAAAGAGGTAAAATTAATGAAAGGCAACGAGGTGATCGCCCATGCTGCGATTCGCTACGGTTGCGACGGATATTTCGGCTACCCGATCACGCCACAGTCGGAGGTGATGGAAACGCTGATGGAACTCAAACCCTGGGAGACTACCGGAATGGTCGTTTTGCAGGCCGAGTCGGAGATCTCGTCAATCAATATGGTCTACGGAGGCGCTGGTGCAGGTAAACGGGTGATGACTTCGTCGTCGAGTCCCGGTATCTCGCTCATGGCCGAGGGTATCAGCTACCTGGCCGGTGCGGAGCTTCCGTGTCTGATCATCAACTGCCAGCGTGGCGGTCCGGGTCTGGGTACGATTCAGCCTTCGCAGGGCGACTACTTCCAGGCTTGCAAGGGCGGCGGTCACGGTGACTATCACCTGATCGTTTTGGCGCCCAACTCGGTGCAGGAGATGCACGATCATGTGGCATTGGCCTTCGACCTGGCATTCAAATATCGTAACCCGGCCATGATCCTGGCCGACGGCGCCATCGGTCAGATGATGGAGAAGGTGGTGCTTGCACCCCAGCGGCCGCGTATGACCGAGGAGGAGATCTGCGAGAAGTACGGTTCGTGGGCCGCTACGGGCAAGCCGGCATCGCGTCAGCGCAATGTCATCACGTCGCTTGAGTTGCAGTCCGAGAAGATGGAGATCATCAACAAAAGACTCCAGGAGAAATACCGCACGATGGAGGAGACCGAGGTCCGTTGCGAACAGATCGAATGCGAGGATGCCGATTATGTGATCGTGGCCTTTGGTTCGTCGGCGCGTATCTGCTCGGCTACGGTCGAGATGGCTCGCGAGCAGGGTCTGAAAGTGGGTCTTCTGCGTCCCATCACCCTCTACCCCTTCCCCACCAAACAGATCGAGGCGTTGGCTCAGAGAGGTGTCAAGGGATTCCTGTCGGCCGAGCTCAATGCGGGTCAGATGGTCGAGGATGTCCGCCTGGCGGTCAACGGCAAGGCTCCCGTGGTGCATTACGGACGTCAGGGCGGTATGCTCTTCACGCCCGACGAGGTGCTCGAAGCGCTTAAAGATAAATTGATCAATAAAAAGTAAGACTATGGCTGAGGTTGAAATAAAGAAAGAGAATCTGGTTTATGCCAAACCGAGACTCATGCTGGATAACGTGATGCACTATTGCCCCGGATGCAGCCATGGTACGGTTCATAAACTTGTCGCCGAGGTAATCGACGAATTGGGTCTGGCCGAGAAGACGATCGGTGTGTCGCCGGTGGGTTGCTCGGTGTTTGCCTATAACTATATCGATATTGACTGGATGGAGGCGGCTCACGGTCGCGCATTGGCCATCGCATCGGCCGTGAAGCGTCTGATGCCCGAGAAGATGGTTTTCACGTATCAGGGTGACGGTGACCTCTCGGCCATCGGTACGGCCGAGTCGCTGCACGCGGCTGCTCGTGGCGAGAATGTGGTGACGATCTACATCAACAACGCCATCTACGGCATGACGGGCGGTCAGATGGCCCCCACTACCCTTTTGGGCATGAAGACCGCAACGACGCCCTATGGACGTGACCCGCGGTTGAACGGTTATCCCTATAAAATTTCCGAAATGATGGCCCACCTGGAGGGTGCGACCTATCTGACGCGACAGAGCGTCCACACCCCGGCCAATGTGCGCAAGTGCAAGGCTGCGATCAAGAAGGCATTCCAGCGTTCGATGGAGGGCAAGGGCTTCTCGATGGTGGAGGTGGTTTCGACCTGCAACAGCGGCTGGAAACTTTCGCCCGTTGCCTCGAACAAATGGCTGGAGGAGAATATGTTGCCCTTCTACCCGCTGGGAGATATCAAAGAAGTAAAATAAGAGTGCGATACCATGAAAGAGACATTGATTATTGCAGGATTCGGAGGACAGGGAGTCCTTTCGATGGGTAAGATTCTGGCTTACTCGGGAGTGATGCAGGATTTCGAGGTCACGTGGATGCCCTCTTACGGTCCTGAGATGCGTGGAGGTACGGCCAATGTGACGGTCATCCTCTCCGATAGAAAGATCTCCTCGCCCATTGCCCATGAATTCGATACGGCGATCATTTTGAACCAGCAGTCCATGGAGAAATTCGAACCGCTGGTCAAACCCGGAGGCGTGTTGATCTACGACACCAACGGCATCTCGCGTCATCCCGTGCGTAAGGATATTGAGGTTTATGCCATTGATGCCACAGCCGAGTGTGCCCGATTGGGACAGGCCAAATTGTTCAACACAATGATCCTGGGCGGTTACCTCAAGGTGCGTCCGCTGGTCGAGATGGAGAACGTGATGATCGGCTTGAAGAAGTCGCTGCCCGAGCGTGCATGGAAGATGCTCCCCGCCAACGAGGAGGCCATCAAGCACGGAGGCAAGATTATCCACAAGGTGGAGTAATTCCCCAAAATATTCCGTAAAAAGGGGGAAGGATCGCGTGGAGATCCTTCCCCCTTTGTGGTATCTGTTCGGATCATTCTTGCGGCTGCGGAGAATATAACCGCTACACTGTCCTCTTACCGATGAATGACACGCGGCGGGGTAACTCGAAATATGAGAAGGAAAAATCCGTAATCAGGTTCGTGATTCCTGGAGAATTTCTTATCTTTATGTTCACAAACCGATTTGATGGGCGATATGCCCCACCGGGATAACCCGCGGATATCGCCAAGCGTAATAATCACAAAAAAACAGACGAATATGATGTTCCGAACATTTATGATCTTGCTGCTTTGGGCTTTGGTCGGGTATACTTTCCGCGATGACGTTTCGCAGACGTTTCCCCGGCCGGATACCACCGAAGATTCGGCGGCGGATTTCAAGTATAATATCCTGGGACATCCTGTTGTGGAGGCAAGGCTGGATACCGGACACGAATGTAGTCTGATCTTCGACACGGGAGGTGCCGGAATGCTTGTTCTGTCCGACAGTTCGGCTCTGGTGGGTGGTCTGATCGATCGGTTTGAGCCTAGAGAGGAGATGCGGTCGGGATGGAATTTCACACGGGGACTACCCTGCATGACCTTGGACCGCCCCGTCACGATTGTCATCGGAGAAAGTCGGATCACCTATTCCGAGTGTCGGATTGTGGACAGTCGCTTGCTGAACTTCTCTTCGTCCGACGGAATCTGTTCCCTGCCACATGATGATACCCGCACTTGGGAACTGGACTATGTGCGAAAACGCCTGGTCATATACGAACGGCCCGTTTTTTCGCTGCGCGGAATACCGATGCAGATGGATATCGTCAAGGGGCAGTTCGTTATGCGGGATTTCCCGTTCCGCTTCCGATGCGGCGATGGATATGTGGAGCCGCGGGAGGACCTGGTGCTGGATACCGGAAGCTCATATTCCCTTGTCTGGTTGTATGTGCGTCCCGATGGCGTGATGCAGCAGGCTCTGAGTGACAGACGGGTGCGGAAATATGAATGTCCGCCCAAGAACGGAATTCTCGCGACGGCCTATCTGTTGGACGAATGCGGACTGTTGAACCACAGGATGTGGATCGATCACCGTGAACTGCTGCGACAATGGCGTATGACGGGCGAGCGGGAGATGATTGTGGCCGGCATGGATTTTCTGAAGTCGTTCAATCTGCGTTTCCATCCCGCACGCCGTTGGATCGAGCTTATCCCCATTGCCTACACGCCATTGATGGAGGATCTGAAACTCCAGATGGGAGACGAGGCCTCCGATTTCACCGCCTTCAAAAGCAAGGAGGGGCATGCCGTAGTCTATTTCGTGATGGAGGGTTCCAAGTGGTGGAAATACGGCCTTCAGGAGGGGGATGTGATCCTTGAGGCGGATGGCCGGCCGTTGTTCTCCCTGTCTCACATCCACTTCGACGATGCCGTGGCGGGTGTGCAGCATTCGTTTAAGGTCGTTCGGGATCGGGATACGCTGATCCTCGGGGCTTTCCTCCGGTGAAAGTCTCGGGTAATCTGATGAACGAAATGCAAAGATCCTGTTTTTTTGTTCAGTCTGCCGCTTTTGTTAGGGTACTCCGATCTGTCGGCTCGGATTTCCTATTCGACATTTTCTCCACGTCCCTCTGCCGATTCTCCAATGATGAGGTGGCGTTGAGCGAGACTCGTTTGTGCGGGGCGGAGAATACTCCAAAGGGAAAGATATGCCCGCAATATGGCGGTGTTGGAGAGGGATGAACATTGCAGCCTTCATGCCGAATATAGGGATTTTTTCTGGAACTCGAAATAATCCGGTATTTCTCGGCCTTGATGAAACCGGATACAGGTATGGGACATTACATCGGTGAAAGACAAAAATCATGAACTTTTCACCTCTGTCTGCCGGGAATATCAACGCCATTACCATCGAAAAAGCCGATGACTCTATATATGCAGAGTCATCGGCTTTTTTATGGGGTTGTTATTGGCGATTTAGATCGTCTTGAGGATCTCGACCAGCAGATCCCAGAATTTAGGAACCGTGGCGATCTCCAGACGCTCGTCGGGCGAGTGGACACCGCGCAGCGTAGGACCGAACGACACCATCTCCAACTCGGGATATTTGACGAGGAACAGTCCGCATTCCAGACCTGCGTGGATGGCCTTTACTTTGGGATCCACCGCAAACAGACGCTTGTAGGCATCGACCGACACCTCCAGGAGCTTCGATTCGGGATTGGGAGTCCATCCCGGATAACCGTCCGAATGGGCCACATCGGCACCGGCCAGCACGAATACCGACTCGACCATCTGCATGACATAGGTCTTGGCGCTCTCGACCGACGAACGCTGCGAGGAGGTCACCACGATGCGGTTACCGTCCTCGAATTTCACGGATGCGAGGTTCGTGGAGGTCTCCACCAGTCCCGGCACGGCAAACGACATGGCAATCACACCGTTGGGCACACCGACCAGGGAGTAGATCAGACCGTGCTGCGTCTTGGCGTCGAGTACTTCGTCGACTTGCGGCATCTCGTTGAGCGTAATCTTGAAATTCGGCTCGCGGAAGTGGAATTCGGCCTGCATGTCGGCAGCAAAAAGGTTATAGCGCTTGATGAAATCGTTCTTGTAGCGCATCGGCACACCAAAGATGGCGTAAGCCTCGCGCGGGATGGCGTTGCGCAGGTTACCGCCCGAAAAGTAGCTCAGCTTCAACTCGAAGGACTGCATGCCGTCCCACAACAGACGAGCGATGGTCTTGTTGGAATTCACACGGCCCTTATTGATGTCGTCACCCGAATGGCCGCCCTGCAAATCCGACACGTCGACGCGGAAGAAGACGTAATCCTTCGGCGCGGCCTCCATCGTGTAGTGGAACGTGGCGATGGTGTCGATACCTCCGGCGCATCCGATGAAGATCTCACCCTCGTCCTCCGAGTCGAGGTTCAGCAGGTATTTGCCCGTGAGCATACCCTCTCCCAGCTCAAAAGCACCCGTCAGTCCGGTCTCCTCGTCGACGGTGAAGAGTGCCTCTACGGGACCGTGCTTCAGATCGGTGTCGAGCATCACGGCCAGAGCCGCTGCCATACCGATACCGCAGTCGGCGCCCAGGGTCGTACCCTCGGCACGCACCCACTCTCCGTCGATACGTGTACGGATGGGGTCATTCTCAAAGTCGAACTCCACGTCGGAATTCTTCTCGCAGACCATATCCATGTGGGACTGGAGGATGACCGTCGGGCGGTGTTCGTAGCCCTCGGATGCGGGTTTGCGCATCACGACGTTGCCGATGGCGTCTTTCTTATATTCGATGTTGTGTTTCTTGGCGAAATCGACCAAATAGTCGATGATCTTGCCTTCCTTTTTCGAGGGGCGGGGCACTCGTGTGATGGCGTCGAATTGCTCCCACACAAGGCGCGGCTGCAGTGATGTGATTTCTGACATGGCGATTAATAATTTTCACAAAATTAAAAAAAAATCTTAACTTTGACAAGTCGTTGGGCCGTTCTTTTCAGGGGCTTGACGCGGATTTTTTATCAGGGAAGGGAAACTGATTCTTTCCTTCGGGCGACGAAGGGTCGGGCAGTGAAGCCGTGAGGGCTGTGGGTGACCCCGGTCTCGATTCGGGAAAGAGGGCTTTAATACCGGTGTCACTATCCCATTGCAGACAAGAAAAAAAACAATAAAATATACGTAATTATGATGAATTTCAGAATAGGTCACGGATACGATGTTCATGTCCTCAAAGAGGGATTGAGACTGGTGCTGGGCGGTGTGGAAATCCCCCACTCCAAAGGTTTTGTGGCACACTCCGACGGTGATGTGGCGATCCATGCTCTGTGTGACGCTCTGCTGGGAGCAGCCGCTTTGGGCGACATCGGCAAACTCTTTCCCGATACGGCGGCCGAGTTCGAGGGCATCGACTCGAAGATCCTTCTGCGTCGCGTGGTTGCCCTCCTGGCCGAGAAAGGTTACCGCATCGGCAATGTCGACTGCACGATCCGAGCCCAACGCCCCAAACTGCGCCCTTATATCGATCAGATGCGCGAGACTTTGGCCGCAACGATGGGGATTGACGCGGATTGCGTCTCGGTCAAGGCCACGACGACCGAATGGCTCGGATTCGAGGGACGCGAAGAGGGTGTGTCGGTGTCGGCCGTTGCGTTGATTTACAAAGAATAATTGCAATACGACAAGCTTGATCACTGCCTTTACTCTTCGGGCCAGTGGCGGCTGACGTATCCCGTGTAGTGCATGATCTCGGTTGAAGTATTGAGGGTTAGGTGTGCCTCCCCGTCGGCGAGTTGCACCGAAATATCCACATGATAGTTCGTCTGCCCGTCTGTCATCCGAAACGATACGCGATCCTCATCCTGCAATCGTTGATAGTGATAATGACCTGAAACCGAGGCCTCGAAGTTCAGATCCACCCTCCTCCCCTGCTCGCTTTCCACCGGGAGATGAACCGTGGAGGTGTCGACCCACAGGGCCAGACAGTAATCTCCATCCCGAAGAGGCTGGACCTTTCCTCCCGTCCGCTGCATTGCGAGCGGGAAAAACAGAAAGTCGCGCGACTGGATCAGAGAGTCGGTCGTGGCGATTTTCTCAAGCCTTTGCCTTTGTTTTTTCTCCTGGCGGTCGGCATGGGGCCCCGGCTTTGCATAGTCCGTGATCCGATCCGAGAGGTGCAGTGCGTTTTCCTGGACAGGTACCATCACGGTGAACGGCACGGAATCGGCCCGGTCACTCAGAACCGTAATCCGAAATGACTGGGCATACAATCCAGAAGAAAGTAGAAAAAGCATTAGATGGATACAATATTTCATACGAAAAAAATCAAAAAAAGGACGATCCTTCATGGACCGTCCTTTTTTTGCAGGGAGGTTAATAAACTTGGGAAATCGAACCGAAATATTGCACGGGGCTATACCACGGATTGGTGATCGTAAGGGTCGCACCGCCCGTCCGGGAGTAGATCTCGAAAGTGAATGTATAGTCCGAACCCGAATAGAGCGAAGTCTGGAACGAGACCATCCATCCCTCGGCGGTCTGCTCCGTGAGGTAATGTTCGAGGTTGTTGACAGTATAGTTGATGATCGTCACGTAGTACGGCGGTACATAGCCCTTGATGTAGGGGATACATATATCGGCCGAGCCATCCCAGATACCCACCGAAAATTCGGGGTTCATGATCTGTCGCATCGGGCCTGCCGGCTGCCGCTGCATGGAGTTGGGATTGAACTGGAAGCTGCGGGCCATCACGATCGAATCGATCGTGTGTTCAAAGCGGGCGATGCGGTCGGCACGCCGCTTTTCGCGTTGTTCACGACGCTCCTCTTTGGGCGTCAGCACTTTCTTCTGGCCGATAACCGTCAGAGCCAGGGCGCACAGGAGTAAACTCGTAAGGAGAATGACTGTTTTTTTCATAGCACATAAATTTTGAGTACTTATCTCCCCTATTGCAAATTCAGTGCCTAAGCCTTCCGGCAGGTTGCGACTCATCCGAGAAACGAGGCTGACAGGGCTGCGCCCCACTCCTGTCAGCCTCCTATATAGATACGGTCCGGCAAGGCGTCCCTTACCGAACCGTGACAAATGTTTGCATCCGCACGACGACTGCAAGAGCTTGTCGTGCGGATTGTATGGAGTCCGATGCTCCCGACGTGTCCACTCAGAGGCCCATATCCTTGAGAAATTTTCCCGTGTAGCTTCTCGGGCATCGGGCCACCTCGTGGGGCGTACCCGCCACAAGCACCTCGCCACCTGCGGCACCTCCCTCGGGGCCGATGTCGATCAGATGGTCGGCCACCTTGATCACATCGAGGTTGTGTTCGATGACCAGAACCGTATTGCCCCGATCCACGAGTTTGTTCAACACGTCGAGCAGCAGGCGTATATCCTCGAAATGGAGTCCTGTGGTCGGTTCATCGAGAATGTAGAGCGTGTGGCCCGTGTCGCGTTTGGACAGCTCGGCGGCCAGTTTGATACGCTGGCTCTCGCCGCCCGAAAGCGTCGTGCAGGGTTGACCCAGAGTGAGGTATCCGAGACCGACTTCCTGGATGGCCTTGAGCTTTTGGTAGATGTTGGGGATGTTCTCGAAGAAGTCGACCGCCAGGTTGACCGTCATGTTCAGCACATCGTCGATCGACTTACCCTTGTATTTCACTTCGAGCGTCTCGCGGTTGTAGCGGTGTCCGCCGCACGCCTTGCAACGTACATAGACGTCAGGCAGGAAGTTCATCTCGATGGTCTGCACTCCGGCTCCGCGGCACACCTCGCAGCGGCCGCCCTTGACGTTGAACGAGAAGCGCCCGGCCTTGAACCCCCGGATCTGGGCGTCGGGGGTCATCTCGAAGAGTTTGCGGATGTCGGCAAACACGTTGGAATAGGTCGCCGGATTGCTGCGCGGCGTGCGGCCGATGGGCGACTGGTCGACCATCACCAGTTTGTCGATCGCCTCCAGCCCCTCGACCGAATCGTAAGGCAGCGGCTGGTCGTAGGAGCGGTAGAGCTTGCGCGAGAGGATCGGACGCAGGGTTTCGTTGATCAGTGTCGACTTGCCCGATCCGCTGACGCCCGTGACACAGATAAATTTTCCCAAGGGGAAATCCACCGTGATGTTTTTCAGATTGTTGCCCCGGGCACCGCGGATCGTCAGTTTCTCGCCCGTGCCCTTTCGCAGAGTCTCGGGGATTTCGATCCGGCGTCGTCCCGTGAGGTAGTCGGCCGTGATGGTGTCGGCCTTGATGACCTCCTCGAACGGACCTGCAGCCACGATGTTGCCGCCTTTGCGTCCGGCCAGCGGACCCACATCGACGATGAAGTCGGCGGCACGCATCATCTCCTCGTCATGCTCGACGACGATGACCGAGTTACCGGCATCGCGCAGCTCCTCAAGGCTGTGGATCAGTCGCTGGTTATCGCGCTGGTGCAGTCCGATCGACGGTTCGTCAAGGATGTAGAGCACATTGACCAGTTTCGATCCGATCTGCGTGGCCAGGCGTATGCGCTGGCTCTCGCCGCCCGACAACGAGCGCGACGAGCGGGCCAGGGAAAGGTAACCCAGGCCCACATCCATCAGAAAACGGAGCCGCTCGCGGATCTCCTTGACGATCTCCAGGGCGATACGTCTCTCCTTCTCGTTCATGTAGTCCTCGATGTGGGCGATCCACTCCGAAAACTCACTGATCGACATGGCCGACACATCAGCGATGTTCTTGTCTCCGATGCGGAACTGCAAAGCCTCCTTCTTGAGGCGCGAACCTCCGCAGACCGAACATTTGCGGTAGACGAGGAACTGCTCCCTCCATTTGCGGCCGCGGGCCGACTCCTCGTCGTAGGTCTGACCGATATATTCGGCTACCCCCTCCCACGAGGCCAGTTGATTGCCCCCTGCCGAACCGAACTCCGAGAGGTTGACCGTCACGGGTTCGGGATCGCCGTAAAGCACGGCGTTGAGTGCCGCCTCCGAGAAGCTCTCGATGGGGTCGTCCAGCGTGAAGTCGTAGCGGCGTCCCAGCATCTCGAGGAGGGCGAAGAGCATATTGTTGTGGTATTTGCCCAAAGGCTCGACAGCCCCTTCGCGGAGTGAAAGGCTGCGGTCGGAAATGATTTTGTCGATGTCGAATACGGCCTCCTCGCCCAAGCCGTTGCAATGGGGGCAGGCTCCCTGGGGGGAGTTGAACGAGAAGGTGTGGGGGGCGGGATCCTCGAAAGCGATACCCGTCGAGGGACACATCAGGTGGCGCGAATAGTAGCGCATCTGCTCCGTGCCGTAGTCGTAGACGGCCATCGTGCCTTTTCCCTGGCGCATGGCCTCCTTCAGGGAGCTCATCAGACGCTCCTCCGCATCGGGATTCATCACCAGGCGGTCGACCACCAGGTCGATCGTGTGAACCTTGTATCGGTCGAGCTTCATGCCGACCGAGATCTCGCGGATCTCGCCGTCAATGCGGGCGTAGATGTAGCCCTTCTTGATGAGCGTTTCAAACAGTTCGCGGTAATGTCCCTTGCGGCCCTTGACGATCGGGGCCATGAGGGCTATGCGACGGTTGTCGAATCCCTCGCGGATCAGGGCGGCGATACGTTCGTCGGAGTAGTGGACCATCTCCTCGCCCGTTACCGGGGAGTAGGCCCGTGAGGCTCGGGCGTAGAGCAGTCGCAGGAAGTCGTTGATTTCGGTGACCGTGCCGACCGTCGATCGCGGGTTCTTGTTGGTGGTCTTCTGCTCGATGGCCACCACGGGGCTCAGTCCCGAGATCTTGTCGACATCGGGACGCTCCATCGAACCCACAAACTGACGCGCATAGGTCGACAAGGTCTCCATGTAGCGTCGCTGGCCTTCGGCGTAGATGGTGTCGAATGCCAACGATGATTTTCCCGATCCCGACAAACCGGTAATGACGACGAGTTTGCGTCGCGGGATTTCGAGGTCGATGTTCTTCAGGTTGTGAACCCTTGCTCCGAGTATTTTGATCGTATCTTGTGCCATAAATCTTTACCGTTGGGGGATGCTGAATCCCGAATCGCCAAAGATACTCGATTTAGAGCAAACAGCCAAAGATATTTGGATAATAAGAAATATATCTGTATTTTCGTAACAGGCTTTACAAATTATATTTTATGGATACTTACTATTTGATAGGGATTGAGTCAATGATAGATCACGTCAACTGCATTAAAGATTTAGGATATTGCTGCTGGAAAAAATCTCATAAGAAAATGAAGGTGGGAGATTATGTTTTTTTATTTGTATCGGATAAAACCGAAGGCAGTCCATACAATCGGGTTATGTTTAAATTGCAAGTTGTCGATACAGATTGTTCCCGCGATGATAAAGCATACTATAAAGTTCCTTTCACTCCCGACAATTCTTGTTTCAAACTAAAGAATATTGCCGGGAAATATATGGGAAAAGATCTTGATCATAACGATTTGGAAGCACATGGAATAAGTCGGTATGTACAATATAAACGATTGAGCATCGAACAGGCTGAATGGCTTGATTCCTATTTCTCATAAATATCAAAGAGAAGCCTCCGCGGGAAAATTCCCGCGGAGGCTTTTATCGGAGCAAAGGCTCTACCCTACCAGGCGAACAGCGGGTAGTCGGCCATTAAGGCGTTGACTTCCTTGCGTATCGAGGCGATGTTCTCCTCGTTGAGCGGATCCTGAAGCACGCGGTCGATCAATCCGACGATGTGATCCATCTGATCCTCCTTCAGTCCGCGGGTGGTGATGGCGGGCGTTCCGAATCTCAAACCCGAGGTTTGGAACGGCGAACGGCTGTCGAAGGGAACCATATTCTTGTTGGTCGTGATGTCGGCGGCCACCAGGCTCTTCTCGGCCTGCTTACCCGTCAGATCGGGGAACTTCGTGCGCAGATCGACCAGCATCAAGTGGTTGTCCGTACCGCCCGACACGATCATGTAGCCGCGTTTCACGAAGGCCTCGGCCATGGCTTTGGCATTGAGCTGAACCTGCTTCTGATACTCCTTGTACTCGGGCTGGAGGGCCTCACCGAAGGCTACGGCCTTGGCGGCGATGACGTGTTCGAGCGGACCGCCCTGGATACCGGGGAATACGGCCGAGTTGATCAGCTGCGACATCTTCTTGACCACGCCCTTCGGGGTCTTGAGTCCCCACGGGTTGTCGAAGTCCTTGCCGATGAGGATGATACCTCCACGCGGACCGCGCAGGGTCTTATGGGTCGTCGAGGTGACGATGTGGGCATACTTCACGGGGTTGTCCAGAAGACCTGCGGCGATCAGACCTGCCGTGTGGGCCATATCGACCAGCAGGATGGCCCCCACCTTGTCGGCGATCTCGCGCATACGCTTGTAGTCCCATTCGCGTGAATAGGCCGAAGCACCGCCCACAATCAGTTTGGGCTTGCACTCCAGAGCAAGGCGCTCCATGGCGTCGTAGTCCACGCGGCCGGTTTCCTCGTCCAGCTGATAGCCTACGGCGTTGAAATATTTGCCCGACATATTGACCGGCGAACCGTGCGAGAGGTGACCTCCGTGCGAGAGGTCGAGACCCATGAACGTATCACCGGGCTGCATCACGGCGAAGAACACCGCCATATTGGCCTGCGCACCAGAGTGAGGCTGCACGTTGGCAAACTCGGCACCGTAGAGCTGGCATACTCGTTCGATGGCCAGCGACTCGACCTTGTCGACCACCTCGCAACCGCCATAATAACGGGCGGCGGGATAGCCTTCGGCGTATTTGTTGGTCAGGACCGAACCCATGGCCTCCATGACCTGGTCGCTGACGAAGTTTTCGGATGCGATGAGCTCGATGCCGTGAGTCTGACGAGAGCGTTCTTCGGCAATCAAATCAAAAATACGGGAATCTTTTTTCATTGTCGTTAAAAGTTTTTAGGTTCGTATCATCTTCCGATGACATCTTACATGATATAAAGGTAATAATTTTTTCAAAGATTCATACATTTTCCTTCAAAATTATTAGCCCCTCGGGCAAATCCCCTGCCGGATTATCGCCCGCAGGGAGTATCTTGGGGCGGGATTCCTCGGTTTTCGCAGATTTTCGGGCGCGAAGTTCCACTGAAGGGGGATGTGTTACAATTCCGGTTTCAAACGCTCCGCCCCGACCTATAATATATGGGCGGGGAGACTGTCTTTACGGGGTCTTTGAGAGAGGTGCCGGCCTGCCGCCTATTGCCTCTTCCGGGACTGCCGGACGGAAAATAATCGGGAAAATGGTATCAATTCAACAAATTATTTTTATATTTGCATGATATAACGTAGGAATAAAACGGGCAAAGAGAACAAAACAACCCTTTTTAAGACTATGCGACAAACAGATTTTTTCAAACCTAAAAAATAGAAAACTATGAAATTACTCGAAGGTAAAGTGGCTGTCATCACGGGTGCAGCTCGTGGAATCGGTAAGGCTATCGCTCTGAAATTCGCCGAGGAGGGTGCCAATGTGGCATTCACCGACTTGGTGATCGACGAGAACGGCAAGGCTACCGAGGCCGAGATCACCGCATTGGGCGTAAAGGCCAAAGGCTATGCGTCGAATGCAGCCGATTTTGAGCAGACCCACCAGGTGATCAATCAGATCATGGAGGACTTCGGTCGTATCGATATTCTGGTCAACAATGCCGGCATCACCAAGGACGGTCTGATGATGCGTATGTCGGAGGCTCAGTGGGATGCCGTACTGACGGTCAACCTCAAATCGGCCTTCAACTTCATCCACGCCGTGACGCCCGTGATGGCCCGTCAGAGAAGCGGTTCGATCATCAACATGTCGTCGGTGGTAGGTGTGAGCGGCAACGCCGGACAGTGCAACTACTCGGCATCGAAGGCCGGTATGATCGGTTTGGCCAAGTCGATCGCCAAGGAGATGGGTCCCCGCGGAATCCGCGCCAACTGCATCGCCCCGGGATTCATTATCACCGACATGACCGCCCAGCTTTCGGACGAGATCAAGGAGGGTTGGTACAAGCAGATTCCGTTGCGTCGCGGCGGTACGCCCGAGGATGTGGCCAAGGTAGCTCTGTTCCTCGCATCGGATCTGTCGTCGTATGTCAGCGGTCAGGTGATCCACTGCTGCGGCGCCATGAACTGCTAAACAAAGTTTCACAGGCTGAATTCCAGAGAGGGCGTCTTCGTATTGGGAAGCTGCGCCCTCTCTTTGTTTTTCCAGAACCCCTGTTCCGTCCGCAACCCCTGCGGGGCTAAAGGACGGGATGTCATACCCTATCAATATCATGAAACGATTTTTTTCGATCCTTGCCACCCTGCTGTTCATGACCTCTGCGGCCATGGCCCAGGAGCAGATCCCTGTGGAGGAGATGTCCTTCGAGATACCCCACCTCTCGCCCGATGCCAAGGTGCTGGGCATGGGCGGCCTTTCGATGACCGCACGGTCGGCCTCTCATGCCTTGTATAACAACGCGGCAACGGCGGCTTTCTCGCATACGCCCTTTCTGATCTCCAGCTCCTACTACCGCCAGGGCAAGACGGACGCTTATGCTGTGACGGGAGCCTTCTGCTTCGGTAACGGCAATGCCCTGCAGGCCGGTTGGCGTCAGTATCTCTACGTAGGCGACAGCAAGGACACGTCGATCGACCTGGGCTATTCGCGCCGCATCGGCCAGCAGTTTGCCATAGGTGTCGTCGGGCGGTACATGCATCAGAAACGCGAGGAGGTCAAGGTTAATGCCCTGGCCGTCGATCTGAGTGCCGCCTACGAGGTGCCGATCCGGAATTTGGGCAGCTATTCGACCCTGCGGACCGGTCTGAAGGTGAGCAATATCGGAGGTTATCTGTCGGATGTGGACTACGCCCTTCCCCTCAACGTCACGGCCGGAGTCGCTCTCGACATGCACCTCACCGACGAACACGAGATCACGGTCGGTACGGATATGGGTTATTATTGCCGTCCGCAGTCCGTCCGCGGCTATCATATGTCGGTCGGAGCGGAGTACAATCTGATGCAGCTCATTCAGATCCGCGGCGGTTACCACTACGGCGAAAAGGAGGAGGCTTATTGTCCGAGCTATGCGACTGTCGGTGCAGGTCTTCGCTTTTTGCATATCCGCGTGGATTTTGCCTATGTCTTCGCCAAGAAGGACAATCCGTTCCGAGACACTTACAGCCTGAGTTTCGGTCTGGACTTTTAGGCGGATACTCACCCGGTACTCTTCGGAAATTATCCCTCAACATTCCCAATGACAGGATCGCTTTCCTTCTTGTCATTAGGAATGTTTGCGTATCTATGGGTATAAAGAGCCTCCAAACATATTCATGCAGCCTGCTGAGACAAAATCCGGATATGAATGGTTTGGAAAGTGACCTTGTTTAGAGGTTAGCTTCCCTTGTTATAAACTTTTTGTTTTTCCAATGGATATCTAATTCTCTATTCTTTAGTCTTTTCTCTCCAACTATTGCACATAAAATGTTGTTATCATAGACAAAATTATATTTTTCTGCCGCTCTGTCTTCCCAGCAAGAAGCATATCTATGTACTTTGCTAATTCTTCCTTTATCGTACTCATACATATACACAGACCAATCTTTATACGCATTTATACCTTGAAAGATATTCATTTCATGATATGAATAAAAATAGCTTATTGAGATTATGATTGTATATTGATTGGGTATATATCTAACATGAAATACATGATAGAAAAGGCATCATCATACTCATATATATCAGTTATGATGCCATTTTCTATATTCTCAGGAGCTTCTTGCGAACAAAGTATTTTTCCTTCTGCATTAAAGCCAAAAGAATACAGACCGACTAATTTTTAGACGATCTTTTTCTTCAACATTTTTTCGTATTCTTCCGCTTGGTAAACCCGCTAACTCATTTTGGTAGGGAGCAGGAACATACAATTCATGGGTGGCATACTTCCATGAAGAGATTTGCCCTAAAACACTTTCAACTTTGGCAATGATATGTTCCGACTATATTAACCGTTGATACAGTTTGTCATTCATTTTCATGATATATATATCATTCTTTATATCCATTGGCTTTATTGTTTATAATGGTTCAGCAGGGAACGGCTTGTCCGTTATCCTGCGTTGTTAGCATTATTTTTTTGTTGTTCCGTCCATTGCAAAAGCAAATCTTCTACTTCTTTTGCACCTATTCCCTTTGTTAAAGCAAGAGGGGTGTTGCCGTTACTATCTTTTATATTAAGATCTGCATGATATTCTAAAAGCAATTTAACCAGTTTAATGTTATTATTGGCAATGGCTTCCATAATCGGATATATGTTATATGTATCGTATGGACTTTGGTAACCGTTTACATCAATGCTATGTTCCAGCAATATTCGGGCTAACTTCACATTGGACAATTTAAGGCATATGTCAGGAGAGTCAGCCCGTATTCGTCACTATATAATCTGTTATTAATGTTCTTATATCTGGTAAGGGTATATTTTAGCACTTCTTCTTTGTCAAAGTAAATTGCCGTATAGATAAAACTTTTTCGTAATCCTTATTTTTATAGTATGGACTAATTTTATTTGCCCATAAAATGATTGGATTATTTGGTGATAATTTATTTGCCATAATACTAAGAGGATTATATTATTGATAATGGTTTGGTGAGCAACAGCGTTTAGCTGTTATCTCAACCTTGTTAACGATTTTATTTCATAATCATAAACTCATTCCCATATGGATAAAATTTTTCATCTATCCATAGTTTGGAGTAGTCTGATAATTTGTAAATTTCAGGTTTATACAGATTTAATACCTTATCCAAAACTCTCTCTCGGAATATTATACCATCTCCATATTCTATGCTATCTAAAACGAAAAAATTCTGTTTGATTGAACAGTCTTTCAGTCTCATATCAGGATATACTGTAAAACAAGTACCTCGTTCTTTCTGTAAGTCACTTTGATATGTTATGCCTTTTCCAAAATGAAAAGAATCATTGTCAAAATGATTTATACGTAAAGCGTAGTATTTTTTATCCGTCAGAGATTCGTTTTTCTTGTTTACGACCTTGACGGTAGCAATATCATATTTATCAACGAACCCATTTTCTTGAAGTAAAGACAAAAACTCTTCCGACACAATTTTGAGTTCTATACTGCTTTTATCAAGAAAATCAAATTGCAGGATTCCCGGTTTCTTGTTGCATACAAGGTATAAGACGGGAGGTAAATTCTCGCGCCATCCGTCATTATTTTGCCACATCCATTGCCCGAGATTCTGAAACTTCTGCCTTTTACTTTCATCGTAGGTATCACAAACATCAGATCTACCATATTCCAATAATCCTTTAGGCAGTTTATCAATCCCATAGTTCCAAATATAGAGTTCTTCTGTATTCATAAATATTATCGTTAATGGTTAGAAAGGAGCATCATCAGATGCTATCTTTCGTTGTTACTAACTTTATTATTTATAAAACTAATCGAATTTTTCTGCCGATTTATCAAGCTATAAACAGTTTACGAAATATTAAAATTCCTATGATTGCGATATAAATCGGAATGCAGAATATCATCCAATTAGAAATTAGCTTGTTTCTTGTGCAACCTTGATACTTCTTTTTTAATTCCAGAATTTTCTTTTTCCTGTATCGAACACAGCAATATATGATTAACAGGCATAAAGGAACGAGTAAGAAGCATAAGCTATAAAGCCCCTCTAAGAACCATGCATATTTATGTTGCATGTCATACCATTCCTTAATAGCGAAAAAGGCTATAATGAGTGATATGCCCAAGCTATAACATAAGTGGATGACAGCACTAAGGTATGGTGGGTCGCCATGCTTTTCATACATTCGATATAGTCTATAAAATATATAATCCATATTTGTTAGTAATTTGTTTATAAATGCACCTTTAGGTGTAGAATATTTCAATAACCGACACCCGGCAGGTGTGTTTCCTGATCTCTAATAGCTGACTTACGAGAAATACGATTAACTCTGATCAATGAATTCTTATCATATTCATTTGTTAGTACTTCCTCGGAAAGTCAACCGATATCAAATTTACACTTTTTTCAGATTTTCCTACATCGAGGATTAGAAAAATATTCTTATCCGATCGTATGTCAGGAATCCCATATAATTGTGGGGTAAAAAACGGAAACCCCGCCCTGGAATATAATTTTGCAGGCGAGGTTTTCGTCTATCCACTCGTAAGGGACTCTGAGTTAGGCTTTGCGTAGGATCTGCTCGGCAATACCCTCGCAGCCATCCTCCAAAAGGTCCAACACCAACTCAAACCCTTCGTGTCCCTCATAATAGGGATCGGGCACATAAGTGCGGTCGGGATGTCGACGACAGAATTCCATGAAACGGAAGATACGCCTCGCCGCCTCGCGCGAAGGGGCAAGACAGTGTACATTCTCGTAATTCATGTCGTCCATGACGATGATCATGTCGAAGCGGTCGAAATCCTCCTCGGTGATTCTGCGGGCACGGTGCGTGAGGTTGTAACCGCGTTTCGAGGCCGCATGACGCATCCTGGGATCGGGAAGGTCTCCTGCGTGTCCTCCGTAGGTTCCCGCCGAGTCGATTTCCACTCCGCGAAGCCCCTCGCGGGAGGCAATGTGGCGCATGACGCCCTCGGCAGCCGGGGATCGGCAGATGTTTCCCAGACAGACAAACAGAATCTTATGTTTGACAGATGTACTCATAATAAATGGTTTAATGGTTTCTTCTTTTGCCGATCGGCCTTCCGAGGGAAGCCCTCGGGACCGATTCATGCGACAAAGATAAGAATCCTTTTCTGGAAAATATCCATCGGATGAAAGGAAGCGGCAATCTTACCAAAAAGATGGTTTTTCCGACTTTTTGACGGATTATTCGGAAGATTTTGTATCTTTGTAAACTCTAATACCTGTGTATATGCCCCTGCAAAGGAGCTGAGGCGCGGGAAAAACGAAATGTAAATTTTTTCCTTGCAAAAATGATACAATACGATTTGGAACTTTCGCTGGACGAATTCAAACGGGTGGTCTTCGATCGGGAGAAGCTGGAAATCGCTCCCGCAGCCCGTCGGCGAATAGAACGATGTCACGAATTTTTAAAGGAATTTGCGGCCGACAAGGTCATCTACGGAATCAACACGGGTTTCGGTCCCATGGCCCAGTACCGCATCAGTGACCGACACCTCAAGGAACTGCAATACAACATCATCCGAAGCCATGCCACCGGAGCGGGCGATCCGTTGTGTGATCGCGACGTGAGGGGTGCCATGGTGGCCCGCCTGGGTACTTTGGTGCAGGGCGTGTCGGGCATACATATCTCGGTGGCGGATCTTCTGGTGGAGTTCATCAATCGGGAGATCTACCCCATGATCCCGCGTCACGGATCGGTCGGCGCAAGCGGCGATCTGGTGCAGCTGGCTCACCTGGCGCTGGCACTGATCGGTGAGGGCGAGGTACATTATCGGGGACAATGGCACAAAACGGCCGAGGTACTCCTCAAGGAGGGACTCGAACCCATGTCGGTCCACGTCCGCGAGGGATTGTGCATCACCAACGGCACATCGGTGATGACGGGTATCGGTCTCAACAACCTGATCGAGGCCCGTCAGCTGCTCCGATGGAGCGAGGCGGCTTCGGCCATGATCAACGAGGTGGTGGAATCCTACGACGACTTCCTTTCCATGGAAATCAACGCCGTGAAGCGACACAAGGGACAGCAGCAGGTGGCCGCCAATCTGCGCCGCCGGCTTGAGGGCAGCCGCAGTCTGAGGGATCGACAGAGCGAGCTCTACAACTCGTCGCACGAGGGCGAAGAGGTCTTCGAGCATAAGGTTCAACCCTACTATTCGCTGCGTTGCGTGCCTCAGATCCTGGGTCCGGTGGCCGATACGCTGGACTATGCCGAAGAGGTCCTCGTCGGGGAGCTGAACTCGGCATGTGACAACCCTATCGTCAATCCCGACACGAAGAACGTCTACCACGGCGGCAACTTCCACGGGGATTACGTCTCGTTCGAGATGGACAAACTCAAGATCGCCCTCACGAAACTCACGATGCTGGGCGAACGCCAGCTCAACTACCTGTTCCACGACCGCATCAACGGTATCCTGCCCCCGTTCGTCAATATGGGCGTGCTGGGTCTGAACTACGGATTGCAGGCCTCGCAGTTTACGGCCACCTCGACCACGGCCGAGTGCCAGACCCTCTCGATGCCCAACTACATCCACAGCATCCCCAACAACAACGACAACCAGGATATCGTCAGCATGGGTACCAACTCGGCACTCATCGCCCGCATGGTTGTCGAGAACAGTTTTCAGGTGATGTCGATTCTCTTCATGGCCTTGGTCCAGGCGGTGGATTGCCTCGGGGCGGCCGACCGTCTTTCGCCCTGTTCACGGGAAATCTACGACGAGATCCGGGCCTTCTTCCCGGCTTTCAGGGAAGATACGCCCAAGTATGAGGAGATCCGCCTTATGACCGATTATTTGAAAAAGAAAAACATGAATTTATGACAAGATATGCACTCGTCACAGGAGCCTCACGCGGAATCGGACGGGCCGTTGCCCTGAAGCTGGCCGAGGAGGGCTATAACCTGCTGATCAACTACCAGTCGAGCGATTCGGCGGCCGGGGAGACCTTCCGTGCCGTGGAGGAGCGCGGAGCCGCGGGTGAACTGCTCAAGTTCGATGTGGCGGATACGGCGGCGGCCAAATCCGCCTTGGAGGACTGGGCCTCAAGACACGAGGGGGAATATATCGACGTTGTGGTCAATAACGCCGGCATCCGCCGTGACAACCTTATGGTGTGGATGCCCGACGAGGATTGGACCCGCGTGCTGGACATCTCGCTCGGCGGGTTCTTCAACGTCACGCGCCCGTTGCTGCAACCGATGCTCACCCACCGCCACGGACGCATCATCAACATCGTCTCGCTGTCGGGTCTCAAGGGCCTGCCCGGTCAGACGAACTATTCGGCAGCCAAGGGCGGCGTGATCGCTGCGACCAAGGCCCTGGCCCAGGAGGTCGCCAAACGCGGAGTGACGGTCAACGCCGTGGCTCCGGGATTCATTGAAACCGACATGACGGCCGATCTGGACCGCAAGACCCTTGCGCGACAGATCCCCGTGGGACGCTTCGGCAAGCCCGAGGAAGTGGCCGATCTGGTGGCATTCCTGGCCTCGGACCGCGCGTCCTACATCACGGGCGAAGTTATTTCAATCAACGGAGGAATTTTCTAATGGAAAGACGTGTAGTAATTACGGGTATGGGCATCTACTCCTGTATCGGAGTAGGTCGTCAGGCGGTTCGCGAATCGCTCTATAACGGACGCTCGGGCATCGGACTTGTTCACGAACGCCACGAATTCGGTTACCGCTCGGCTCTGTCGGGTATAGTTCCCAAACCCAATCTGAAGGGAAAACTGGACCGCCGTCAGCGCATCTGCCTCTCGGAGGAGGGCCAATACGCCTATGTGGCCACGACCGAGGCTCTGGAACAGGCCGGCATCGACCACCAATATCTCCTGGACCACGAGGTGGGCATCCTCTACGGTAACGACAGCAGTGCCGGAGCCATCGTCGAGGGTGTGGACAAGATCCGCGAGGCGAAGGATACGGCCATGGTCGGTTCAGGCAACATCTTCCAGTCGATGAACTCGACGGTGACGATGAACCTCTCGGTGATCTTCAACCTGAAGGGCATCAACCTCACGGTGTCGGGTGCCTGCGCCAGCAGCTCCCACGCCATCGGACTGGCCGCTCTGATGATCCGCAACGGATTGCAGGATTGCATCATCTGCGGCGGCTGCGAGGAGGTGAACCTCTACTCGGTGGCCAATTTCGATGCCTTGTCGGCCTTCTCGCTCAGGGAGGACGATCCTGCGGGGGCCTCGCGTCCGTTTGACCGCCACCGCGACGGTCTGGTGCCGAGCGGAGGTGCCGCCACACTGGTAGTCGAAAGCTACGAATCGGCCGTAAGACGCGGAGCCACGATCCTGGCCGAGGTGGCCGGCTACGGTTTCTCGTCGAATGGCGACCATATCTCCGTACCCAATGTCGAAGGACCGAGCCGTTCGCTGCGCCGTGCCCTCGATGATGTGGGCATCGCACCCCACGAGATCGGCTACATCAATGCCCACGCCACCTCCACTCCCCTGGGTGATGCCAACGAGGCGCAGGCCATCGACGCCGTATTCGGGGCGCACAAACCCTACGTCACTTCCACCAAGTCGCAGACCGGCCACGAGATGTGGATGGCCGGAGCCAGCGAGGTGATCTACTCGATCCTGATGATGCAGGGCGGATTCATCGCCCCGAACCTCAATTACGGTGAGGGCGACGAGTATTCTTCGCGTCTGAACATCCCCCGCGAGCGTGTCGATTACGGTTTCGATACGTTCCTTTCCAACTCGTTCGGATTCGGTGGCACGAATTCGACACTGATCATTCGTAAATTCAAGTAAAACAAAATATTTTTAAGATATGCTTTCAGAAAACCAAATCGTAGAAAAACTGACCGAGGTGCTGGCCGAAGAGTTCGAGATTGAGGCCTCGGAGATCACCCCCTCTTCGTCGCTCAAGGAGACCTTCGGACTGGACAGCCTGGACCTGGTCGACGTGGTGGTGCTGATCCACGAGAACTTCGGGCTGAAGTTGCAGGGTCCCGACTTTGCCGGGGTCAAGACCTTCGGTGATTTCTCGCAACTGATCATCCGCAAACTCAATGAGTCAAAAGCCGAATAAATGGAGCGGCAAGTCGCGCGGAGGATATACCGGATACATGATCTTCATCTTTCTGATCCGTCATCTGGGACTTCGTGCGGCCTATATCCTGCTGGGATTCGTTTCGATCTACTTCATACCCTTCGCCCCCGGGTCCACGGCGGCCGTGTGGGACTACTACCGCCGCACGCTGGGCTACGGACGCGGGAAAAGTATTCTAAAGCTCATGCGCCATTACTATGTGTTCGGTCAGACGCTGATCGACCGCGTGGCGGTGGAGAATGGCATGGGCGACCGGTTCCGCTATGAGTTCGAGAACTACGAACCGGTGAAGGAAATGTTCGAGCGCGGGGAGGCCCTGGTGATGATCGGGGCGCACTTCGGAGCGCCGGTCATCGGGGCGGATTTCTTCGGCCCCTACGTCTCGCGGATGCACCTGGTGATGTACGACGCCGAACACCGACGCGTCAAGGAGGCTTTGGACCGCTTCGGTCAAAGACTTAAGATTGACGTGATCCCCGTAAGCGACGATCCTTTGGCATCGATCCTCGACATCAAGGCGGCCCTCGACCGCAACGACTGCGTGAGCTTCATGGGCGACCGCTTTCTGGAGGGACACCGCACCTTCGAGGCCGACTTTCTGGGGCGCAAGGCACGCTTTCCGCAAGGGCCTTATCTGATCGCCGAGCGGATGCAGGTACCGGTGATCTTTTTCTTCGCCACACGCGAGGGACGCCGCACCTACCGTTTCCGCTTCGAGATCGCAGAGCCCCGCACCCAGGGACGCCGCGACGGCCGGGAATGCTTCTCCAAGTTCCTGCCCGTACTCGAACAGGAAGTCCGACGCAGGGACTCCCAGTGGTTTAACTTTTACAAATTCTGGAATTAAAGTTTAGAGCATGAAATTACCCCAAACACTCGATAAGGTCTACTCCGAAGAGCAGTTCTCCACGCGCGAGGCCCAACAGCGTGCCCAGGAGATCGCCTGGGGGCCCATCGTCTTCCAGGTTTCGCGTCTGATGATCCGCTTCGGGATCTTCGAGATGCTTTCCGAGAGCGGTGACGAGGGAATGGCCCTGGAGCAGATTGTCCAAAAAAGCGGGTTGAGCCACTACGCCGTGCAGGTGCTCGTGGAGTCGTCACTGACGGCACAGACCATCCTCCGGCACGAGGACCGTTTTGTGCTGGCCAAGACCGGATGGTTCCTGCTGAACGATCCGATGTCGAAAGCCAACATCAACTTCAATCACGATGTCAACTACCTGGGTCTGTTCGACCTGGAGGAAGCTCTTAAAGAGGGCCGTCCCGCAGGTTTGAAACGCCTGGGCGATTGGCCGACGATCTACGAGGGTCTGTCGCAACTGCCTGCACAGGTACAGGAGAGCTGGTTCAGATTCGACCATTTCTACTCCGACAACTCGTTCCGCGAGGCCCTGGAGATCGTCTTCTCCCATTCGCCCAAACGGCTTTTGGACGTGGGCGGAAACACGGGCCGATGGGCCGTGCAGTGCGTGAAGCATGATCCCGAGGTGGAGGTCACAATCATGGATCTGCCGCAACAGATCGGGATGATGCGCCGTGCGGTCGAGTCGCTGGAGGAGAAGGACCGCATCAAGGGCCACGGAGCCAATCTGCTGGATCGCACGGCGGAATTTCCCGAAGGGTTCGATGCCATCTGGATGAGCCAGTTTCTGGACTGCTTCTCGGAGGAGGAGGTCACCTCGATTCTGAGCCGCGCGGCACGGTCGATGTCGTCGGAGAGCCGTCTCTACATCATGGAAACTTTCTGGGACAGACAGAAATACCCCACGGCAGCCTATTGCCTGGCGCAGACATCGGTTTATTTCGCGGCTCTGGCCAACGGCAATAGCAAGATGTATTATTCGGGCGATATGGAGCGTTGCATCTCCCGGGCGGGACTTTGCATCGAGGAAATCCACGACCACCTGGGCTTCGGCCACAGCATCATGGTCTGCCGACTCAAATAAAACGGGCCTATATGAATTCGCAATTCAACCACCCCACCCCGCTTTTTGACCGCGATCACATCACGGAGCTGCTGCCCCAGCGCGACCCGATGGTCATGGTGGACGCCTTCTACGGAATCACCCAAGGGGTGTCCCTCGCGGGACTGGAGGTCCGCCCGGGCAACATTTTTCTTGAGGGAAAATGTCTCTCGGCGGAGGGCTTGATGGAACACATGGCCCAGGCGGCAGCGGCACGCGCCGGATATGAGGCCCGGAGGCAGGGCGAACCCGTCCGACTGGGATTCATCGGGTCGATCAACGGGGCCACGTTCGGGAAAAGTCCCCGCGTCGGTGAGCGGATTCTGACCCGGGTCGTGATCGTGGAGCAGGTGATGAACATCGACCTGGTGGAAATCACCGCACGGGTAGGTGATGAGCCTGTCGCCTCGTGCCGCATGAAGATTTTTACGGAAAATTGACAAGAAAGATATATGGCTCACAGGAAAAAGAGTAAGGAGGCGGCGTTATGTTGCGAGCAGACGATCCGTGTGCGCTTCTCGGAGGTAGACTCCATGCAGGTGGTCTGGCACGGCGAGTATATGCGCTACTTCGAGGACGGGCGCGAGGAATTCGGACGACGCTATCGGGGTCTGGGCTATGACGACATTGCCCGCTCGGGATTCCTGGCCCCGGTGGTTGATGCCACGTTGCAGTTCAAGCGTCCGCTGAGGATGAACGACGAGGCGGTGATCGAAACCCGCTACATCGACAGCGAGGCGGCCAAGATCTGCTTTGAATATACCATACGCCGCTCTTCGGACGGAGAGATCTCCGCCACGGGCACCACCATGCAGGTTTTTGTGGACCAGAACTACGAGCTGTGCCTTTTGCAACCCGAATTTTTCAGCGAATGGAGAAACAGATGGATCAAATAACGACATATTTGGGCGAAGACCGGATCATCTCCTCCCTGGGCATCACGACCGAAGAGAACGTGGCCGCCATCGAAGCCGGACGGCTCGGTGTGTGCCCTACGTCGGACCCCGGACTCCACCCCGGGGAATTCATGGCAGGACGAATCGAGGATCACCGTCTGGAGCGTATCCGGAGGGATTACCGTACAGAGGATCTGCTCTTTGAAGTTGTGGGGGATGTGGTCCTCCGCTCGGGCATCGATACCCGGTCGCGGCAATCGGGACTGATCGTGGCCTCGACCAAGGGCAACATCGATGCCCTGAGGCATATCCCCAGGCCCGATCCGCGATGCTTTCTCCACGAGATGGCCGGACGGGTGGCCCGCAAGGCGGGATTTACGAACGAACCGGTCGTGATCTCCAATGCCTGCATTTCGGGCATTGCGGCCCTGATCGTGGCACGACGACTGATTCTGGAAGGCCGCTATACCGACGTGGTGGTGGCGGGAGTCGACGTCTTGAGCGAATTTGTGGTGTCGGGCTTCCACTCCTTCAAGTCGGTGAGCGAACGTATCTGCCGTCCCTATGACTCCTCGCGCAACGGTCTTTCGTTGGGTGAGGCTGCGGCGGCCATTCTGCTTACGAGCGATCCGGCAAAGGCCAAGCCCTGTCCGATATACCTGGCGGGCGGTGCCATGACCGAAGACGCCAACCACCTCTCGGCCCCTTCCCGTACGGGGAAGGAGCTGGCACGAGCCATGACGCAGGCCATGGAGGAAGCCGGGGTTACGCCCCGCGACATCGATTTGGTCAATGCCCACGGCACGGCCACGGCCTACAACGACGAGATGGAAAGCCGTGCCCTTCATGTGGCAGGACTGGACCTCAAGCCGCTGAACAGTCTGAAACCCTATGTGGGTCATACCCTTGGAGCGTCGGGCGTGGTGGAGTCGATCCTCACGGCCGAGGAACTTCGCCGCGGGATACGCTTCGCCACTCCCGGATTCGAGGAGTGCGGAGTACCTTATCCCGTGTGCGTCAGTCCGCACCACGAAAGGGCCGATCTGAGGACCGCCCTGAAGAGCGGTTCGGGATTCGGAGGGTGCAATGCCGCCATTGTCCTCAGTCGTGAACATCGGGGCTCAGCACCCGGGGAGAAGGCGGCGAGTGGAGTGACGGCCTCCTATACGCTGGAGGGTCACGGTGACTTCAAGGAACGCATCCGCGCTGAATATAAGGCACTGGGGCGTCCCAACATGCGGTTCTTCAAGATGGACGACTTGGAGAAGGCGGGTTATGTAGCGGCCGAAAAACTGCTCGGGGAGCATCCCGTGGTGGAGCACTACGGGGCCTTCCGTGTGGGAATGGTCCTGGCCAACCGTTCGGCCTCGCTCGACACGGACATCCGCCACCAGGAGATCCTGGACCTCCATCCCGACGAGGGTACATCCCCCGCCGTATTCGTCTATACACTGCCCAATATCGTGGCCGGCGAGATCTCGATCCGCCACGGTATCAAGGGCGAAGGCATCTTCTTCGTGGAGGAAACTCCCCAAAGCGATTTCTCACGGGAGTATGCCGAGCGGCTGATCTCGACCGGACGGCTCGATGCCGTGTTGTGGGGTTGGTGCGAATTACTCAATGAAAATTATCACGTAACACTAAATTTACTCGAAAGAATATGAAAGAAGAATTGGTAAAGGAGCTTAAAGAGGAGATTATCGAGGCGCTGAATCTGGAGGAGGTGACTCCCGACGACATCGACGCCGCAGCACCGTTGTTCCGCGACGGTCTGGGGCTGGATTCGATCGATGCTCTGGAGATCATTCTGATCCTGGATAAGAAATACGGAATCAAGCTGGCCAATCCCGCCGAGTCGAAGGAGATTTTCTACTCGGTCAACACGTTGGCCGATTTCGTGGAGGCGAACCGCAAAAAATAGACAGCCGTGATACGCGTTGCGATCAGTGGCATCGGAGTGGTGTCGGCCCTCGGTGTGGGTGTTGGGGAAAACCTCGTCCGACTGCTGAGGGAAGAGAGCGGAATCGGGAGGTTGAGTCTTTTCGAGTCGCGCCACGGGGTTCCGGTGGGCGAAGTAGGCCTCAGCAATGAGGAGCTGAAGACCCGCCTGGGCATTCCACCCCGCGAGGTGATCTCGCGCACGACACTGCTCGGTATGCTGGCCGCGGAGGAAGCCCTCCGCGATGCCCGTCCCGAGGAGGGACTGCGTGTGGGCCTGGTCTCGGCCACTTCGGTCGGAGGTATGGATCTCACGGAGCGTTTCTTCTCCCGTTTCATGGAGGATGAACACCGCGGACGCCTCTCGCTTGTGGCCCAGCACGAACCCAAGGCCGGCACGGACCGTATAGCCCGCCATTGCGGCATCAGAGGCTACACTACGACCATCAGCACGGCCTGTTCGTCGTCGGCCAATGCCATCATCCACGGCGCACGACTCATCGAACACGGCGTGTGCGATGTGGTGGTGGCGGGAGGTTGCGACTCGCTGTCGAAATTTACGCTCAACGGCTTCATGTCGTTGGGCATCCTCGATAGACAACGCTGCCGTCCGTTCGACGCTTCGCGCGCGGGTCTGAACCTGGGCGAAGGAGCGGGATATGTCGTGCTCCAGCGCGAAAAGACCCTGGCCAAGGAACCCTATTGCTTCCTGGCCGGATATGCCAACGCCAACGACGCCCACCACCAGACGGCTTCGTCGCCCGACGGCGAGGGGGCCTACCGGGCCATGCGCGAGGCGGTCGACAAGGCGGGGATCATCACCCGTCAGATCGGCTATGTCAACGTCCACGGCACGGGTACACCCAACAACGACGCCGCCGAGGCCGAGGCCCTGCAACGCCTCTTCGGGGCGGAGATTCCGCCCTTCTCGTCGACCAAGCCCTTCACGGGTCACACCCTGGCGGCGGCCGGCGGTATCGAGGCCGTATATACGACCCTGGCCCTCAGAGACGAAATCTGCTATGCCAACCTCGGGTTTCGACAACCCGTGGAGGGCACACACCTCATCCCCTGCCGCACCACCGAGCGGGGATACACGATCGAATATGCCATGAGCAATTCGTTCGGATTCGGAGGAAACGACACCTCGTTAATATTTTCAAAACGATGAAGGCTTACATACATAAATGCGTCACGGCCTCGACGCTCGAAGCCGATTTCAAGACTCTTGTTCCCGATGCGCTGATGCGTCGTCGGATGAGCCGCATCGTGCGCGACGGAGTGACGGCCGCTCTGGTGTGCAGCCAGGACGAGAAGATCGACGCCATACTGACGGCCACGGCCTTCGGATGCCTGGGCGACAGCGAAAAGTTCCTACGCAACATGATCTCGACCGGGGAGGAGATGCTCTCCCCGACAGCATTCATCCAGTCGACCTTCAACACGATCGGCGCCACGGTGGCCCTACTGCAAAAGAACCGTTGCTACAACATGACCTATACCCACGGCCGCGACAGTTTCCTCTCGGCCCTGCTTGACGGCGTGCTGCTTATCGAGGAGGGACCCTACCACGAGGTGCTGGTCGGAGCGGTCGAGGAGGTCACCCCCACCCTTTCGACCCTCCTGATCCGATTGGGTGTGGAGCTCATCCCCCAAAAGGGCGATGCCTGCTTCTTCCGCCTGTCGGGAAGCGAACACGGGGCCTTGGCCCGCATCGGAATCGAGGCCGACACGGAAGAGGATCCGGAGGCCGGGATACCCACCCGCCGCTACGAAGATCCCCTGTCCGACCCTCGGGAGCTGATCCGTGCGCTGGAGGGAAGGCAGGATGTGGAGATTCGCCGCAATCATATAAAATATAGGATCGAATGCTTGTAGGCGTACTCGCAGCCTCGGCACTGGGGGCAGTCGGATGGTGGATCTACCGCTCGTCGTTCAGAATCGAGTCCCGATGGTGGATTCGGGCCGTGTGCCGGGCCGCGGTGGAGCAAAAGGTCGTGGCATTGACCTTCGATGACGGAACGCATCCCGCGATCACTCCCGCCGTGCTCGATATTTTGAAACGGGAGCATACACCGGCCTGCTTTTTCGTTGTCGGGACGCGCATCGATCCCGAGATTCTCAGACGGATGGACAGAGAGGGACACATCGTCGGAAACCATACCTATGACCACCGAGGCTTGGGTCCTTTTGCCTCCACGGAGCGCATGATGGCCGCAGCGGAGCGTTGTGACCGCAGAATCGAGGAGGCGATCCACCGCCGCCCGCAGCTGTTCCGCCCGCCGTTCGGGGTGTCGAATCCGATGATCGGCCGCATGATACGCCGACAGGGCTACACGGTCGTGGGCTGGAGCATCCGCTCGTTGGATACGCTTTCCGAACCCCGGGAGCGTATCCTGGAGCGCATCCGCCGCGGACTTCACCCGGGTGCTATCATCCTCCTGCACGACAACAGGGAGGGTGCGCCCCGATTGGTGGAAGATCTGCTCGCGATGCTCCACAAGGAGGGCTACCGCGTCGTGCGGATCGATGAATTGTTGAAGATAAAAGCTTATGAAGATGAAATATAAAATATGTTTTCTGTGCCTGGCGCTCCTGCAGTGGAGCATCGGTCGGGGACAGGAGGACATCAGGCAGAAATTCCTGGAGGAGCTGATCGCCAAGGGCACGAAGGTCGAGACCATTTCGAGCGAATTCGTGCAGGTGAAGCACAACTCGATGCTGGCCAACGATGTGAAGAGCCGGGGCGAGTTCCGCTTCCACAGACCCTGCCGTCTGGCGTTGATCTACGACGAGCCGAAGGGCGACCGCGTGGTGATGGGCGAAAGCGATTTCCTGATCGTGGCGGGAGGTACGCACAGTGTGGTGAAGATCCCCTCCAATCCGCTTTTTGCGCAAATGCAGGAGGTCTTTGCAGCCTGTTTCTCGGGCGACATCGGAGCCTTGACCTCCGACGGCATGTTCCGCTGCGAGCAGACCCCCGAGGGTTACACCGTGCGCATCACCCCCGAATCGAAACGGGCACGCCGCTACATCTCGGAGCTGATCCTCAAGTTCAACGCCCGGGATATGCTCCTCGACGAATTGCGCATCATGGAGCGTTCGGGCAACTATTCGAGTTACCTGTTCCAAAAGCGGAAAATCAACCTTCCGATCGACGAGCAAAGTTTCTCGTGTGAGGAATAATCCATTGAATACCATGACGGAGAATCTTTATACCCACACATTTACCGTCCGCGAGGATCAGCACCTCGAAGCCACGGTTCGGCTCAATGCCGCCCACCCTATTTTCGAAGGACATTTTCCGCAACGGCCCGTACTGCCGGGCGTATGCCAGGCGGCCATTCTGAGACAGCTGCTCGGGGAACATCTCTCCCGCAGGCTGAGTTGCGAGTCGGTACGCGAGATCAAGTTCCTGCGCCCGATCCTTCCCGCGGAAGACCGGGAACTGAAAATCTTGGCCGACTGGCTATCGGAGGAGGGCAAGCTGAAGGTCAAGGCCGTAATCGTCTCCGAGGACGAGGTGAAAACCAAAATAAGAGCTACATTTGTTTAGATGAATTCCTACGAAAATATCCGCCGACGCCTGCACGCGCTGAAGTGTGCCGTGCTGATACCGACCTACAACAATGCGGGGACGATAGCTCGCGTTGTGGACGGAGTGCGACGCTACTGCGACGACGTGCTGGTCATAAACGACGGTTCGACCGACTCCACGCGCGAGATTCTCGACGGGATGCCGTCGGTCATGACACTCAGCTACGACCGAAACCGCGGCAAGGGCCATGCCCTCCGCCGGGGCTTCGAGGAGGCCGCCCGCCGCGGATACCGGGCCGTGATCACGATCGATGCCGACGGCCAGCACTATGCCGAGGATCTGGAAAAGTTTGCGCAGGCCGCCGAGCAAACGCCCGACACCCTGCTCATCGGGGCGCGCTGCCTCACGGCCGAGAATATGCCCTCGAAGAATACGTTTGCCAACAAATTCTCGAACTTCTGGTATCGGGTCGAGACGGGCCGCCGTCTCGATGATACCCAGTCGGGATTCAGATACTATCCCCTGGACTCCGTCGCCGGACACCTCTACTTCTCGACCCGCTACGAATTCGAGGTCGAGGTCATCGTGCGTGCCGCCTGGAGGGGAACGGAGGTGAGGAACATCCCCATCAGGGTCTACTACCCTCCGGTCGAGGAGCGCGTGTCGCACTTCCGCCCGGGGAAAGATTTCACACGCATCTCCATACTCAACACCTTCCTGGTGATGTATGCCCTTCTGATCTACTATCCGTTCCGCTTCATGAGGTGGTTCAGTTGGACGAACCTTTGCGGGTTTGTCGACCGCCACATACTCCATGCCCCCCAGAGCAATGCCGTGATGGCCGCATCGGTGGCCTGGGGCGTGATGTGGGGCATGATGCCCGTATGGGGCTGGCAGGCCGTGGCGGCGGTGGCGGCGGGTCACTTCATGAGGTTGAACAAGGTGGTGGTCTTCGCGGCCACCAACATCAGCATCCCGCCGATGATCCCTTTCATCGTCTTCGGAGGCTATGTCCTGGGGGCGAAACTCTTGGGCGGGGAGATAAACCTTGCGGTCGGTGAGATCTCGATGGAGACCCTCGCGGGATCATTGATCCAATATATCGCGGGCAGCATTGTCCTGGCTCTGATCGGTGGAGGCGTGACCTATATGCTCTGCCGGGGAGCGTTCGCCCTTTGGAGGAAAGGAGGTCGGGAATGACGGCTCTTTTCCTCAGCATATTCGACTTCTTCGAGAGCCGCCGCCCGCTGCTGTTCGGTCTGACGTTCACGTCGATCGTGGTGATGGTGCTGCTGGCCACCCGTGTGGAGTTCGATGAGAAGATCACCGACATCTTCCCCAAAACGGAAGAGGGACAGAATATGTCGATGGTCTTCGACAACCTCAAATCCAAAGACCGCATCATCGTCCTCTTCACGGCCCGCGATCCAGAGGTCGGGAAGGACGAACTGATCGAGGCGTGCGACTCCTTCGCCGAACAGCTCGACCGTCCCGAGATCATGGAGCATATCGAGACGCTCACCTCGGGCGTGGGCAGCGACGAGATAGCCCGCACCACCGAATTCATCTTCGACCACCTGCCCGTTTTCCTCGACGAGCAGGATTACCGCCGCATAGACTCTCTGATGGAGCATCGCTGCATCGGACGGATCATGGAACGCAACTACCAGCGGATGCTCTCGCCGATGAGCATCGGTCTGAGCGGTTTCATCGCTCGCGACCCCCTCTCGATTGCGGGACGGACGCTAGGCGAATTGCAGAACTTCAACCCCTCGCTCTCCTATACCCTCTCGGACGACCATATCTTCTCGTCCGACATGTCGACCTGTCTGATGATCATCAAATCGGAATACCCGAGCAACGACACGGCCGGCAACGAACCTTTGATCGAGGCCCTGGACCGTCTGATCCGCGACACCCGCATCGAGGGGGTCGAGATCAGCTATTTCGGCACGCCGGGCATAGCCGTATATAACGCCCGCCAGATCAAAAACGACATCTACATCACCTTGACGCTCGCCCTGCTGGTCGTGGTGGTGATCATCACCCTCTCGTTCTACAACCGCTGGGCCGTGCTGCTGATCACCCTCCCGGTTCTGTTCGGAGGGCTTTTCGCTCTGAGCATCATCGCACTGACGACGGGCCATATCTCGCTTATCGCCGTGGGTGCGGGGGCTGCCGTCTTCGGCATCGCCATCAGCTACTCGACCCATGTGGTCTGCCACGCCAACCACACGCGCAACGGCCGCGAGATTGTCGAGGAACTGGCCTACCCGATGACCGTGGGCAGCATCACGACCATCGGTGCATTCCTGGGACTGATGTTCACCTCGTCGCCCCTGCTCTATGACTTCGGACTCTTCGCCGCTCTGGTGCTGGTCGGTACGCCCCTCTTCTCGCTGGTGTGCCTGCCCCACCTGCTGGAGTGCGGCAACGGCAAGGCCAACCGTCTGCTCCACTTCATCGAGCGGTGCAACGCCTATCCCTTCGAGCGTAACAAATGGATCGTAGGGGGCATCGTCATCCTGTTCCTCGTGGGGGCATTGACCTACAAACGGGTGGGATTCGCCACCGACATGTCGAACCTGAGCTACATCCCCGAACAGATCGCCCGGGCCGAGGAGCGGCTCTCGGAACTATTCGATGTCGATAACCGCAGCATTACGATCGTGGCTTCGGGCGAGGATGTCGAGCAGAGTGTGCAACGCTACACGGAGATGTGCCAGAGCCTGAACCGCCACCTTGAGGAGGGTAAGATCCGGTCGGTGGTCTCGGCCGAACGGTTCATCGTCGCCCCCTCGCTCCAGCAGGAGAAGATCGCCCGCTGGGAGGAGTTCTGGAATACGGACAACCGCCGCAACCGTCTGCGCGAGATGGTCGAAACGGAGGGCCGCCGCGTGGGCTTTGCCCAGGGCGCATTCTCCGAATTCGGCTACCTGCTCAACCACACCTACCACCCCATCGACTATTCGGACCGCGAGGCGGCCTCGAACCCTCTGCTGGAGGCCTGGATCAGCTCCTCGGACCACACCACGCTGGTAATGGCCCAGTTCAGGATCGACGAGGAACGCAAGCAGGAGGTCTATCATGACCTTTCGCAGATGCCCGGTGTGGTGACCATCGACCGCGGGTATTTCGCCAACAAAATGGCCCAGACCGTCAGCGACGACTTCAACTATGTACTCTATATGTCGGGCCTGCTGGTATTTGTGGCTCTGCTGGTCACATACCGCCGCCTGGAACTGACGCTCATGACCTTCGCGCCGATGTTCATCGCCTTCACGATCATCCTGGGGCTGATGGCCCTCCTGGGGCTGGAGTTCAACATCGTGAACATCATACTCTCGACTTTCATATTCGGCATCGGCGACGATTTCAGCATCTTTATCATGGACGGACTCCAGAGGGAATACAGCGATGGCCGTCCGATGCTCTCGAACCACAAGACGGCCATCTTCTTCTCGGTGCTGACCACCATCATCGGTATCGGCGCCCTGTGCTTCGCGGCCCATCCCGTACTGAGGAGCACGTCGGTCATCTCGATCATCGGCATGCTGGCCGTGATCATCTCTGCCTATACCATTCTCCCGCTCCTCTTCCGGTGGATCATCACCCGTCCCGTCTCGCGGGGCGGACAACCCTACACGCTGATGTCCATCTTAAGGACCCTCTACGGCTTCAACCTCTTCCTGCTGATGTGTACGGCGGCCCAGATCGTGATCCCCACGCTGGTATTCCTGCCCGTGAGCGGACGTTGCAAACGCCGGTGGATGCACACCGCCATCTCGAAGAGCTGCCGCGTGCTGCTGTGGATGACCTCGCTCACCGAACACAAGAAGGTGATCAACCCACACGGCGAGAAATTCGCCCGCCCGGCCGTGATCATCGCCAACCACCACTCATTTATCGACATCGTGCTGCTGCTGAGCCTCAGCCCACGGCTCGTCATGGTGACCAATTCGTGGGTGTGGCGCTCGTCGGTCTTCGGACGCATCATCCGCTACCTGGGTTTCTGCTGTGTGGACAGCGGCTATGAGGAGGTGACGGATCACGTGCGCAAGACCTTCGAGGAAGGCTACTCGGTGGTAATCTTCCCCGAAGGCACCCGCTCCAGGGACGGCCGCACGATGGGCCGCTTCCACAAGGGTGCGTTCTATCTTGCCGAACAGCTCGGGGCGGACATCATCCCGGTGCTGATCTACGGCACGGGCATGATCTGCTCGAAACGCCAGCCGTTCTACATCCGCAAGGGCAACTACGGGGTGAAGATCCTCGATCGCATCACGGCCTGCGACACCTCGTGGGGCGAGGGCTACCGCGCCCGCACCAAAGCCATCTCGCGGGCCTTCAAGTCCGCCTACGAGGAGTGGTGTTCGGAGGAGGACACGATGGACAACCCCTATTTCCGCGAATCGCTCGTGAAGAACTACACCTATAAGACCAACCGCGCCGAGATCTCGGCCTACCTGCGTCTGAGACGCGCCCGCAACTTCGAGTCGTTGACCCGGGGCATCGGCCGTGATGCCCGCGTGGTGGTGTTCGGAGCGGGACAGGGCGAGTTGCCGCTGCTGCTCACTCTCCTCTCGCCGCGCCGTAAGGTGGTGGCCTTCGAGCAGGACGGAGAGAAGATCGACCGTGCCCGTCTGAGCCGTCTGAACAATCCCAATATAGAATTTGTGCAGACCGATTATCAGCAGGTGGAGATTCCCCGGGCAGACTGCTATCTGTTCACCTCGCTGCTCGATTCGCAAACCGCAGCCCGACTGGCCGCACAATGTGAAGGAGAGGTACGCCATGAATAGATACGATGTTGTGATTATCGGCAGCGGACTGGGCGGTCTGTGCTGCGGGGCGATCCTCGCCGGGGAGGGGCTGGGTGTCTGCATCATCGAGAAGGAAGTCAAGGTGGGAGGATGCCTCTGCTCCTACACCCGCCACGGCCATGTGTTCGATACGGGCATACACTATATCGGCAATATGGACGAGGGGCAGATGCTGAACCGGATCCTGCGCTACTGCGGGGTCTATGACCGCCTGCATCTGAGCCGTCTGGACGAGGAAGGCTTCGACGTCATCCACCTCGGCGGCCGCGAATACCGCTTTGCGCAGGGTTACGGGCGTTTCGGGGAGAGCCTCAAGGAACAGTTTCCGCAGGCCGGGGCCCAGATCGAAGCCTATATCCGCGCGCTGCAACGTGTGGGAAGGGCCATAGGGGGGGAGGTGCTGCAAAGGGGTAAATTTTCGGAAGGGAGCATGGATTTCATGACCCTGTCGGCCTCGCAAGAGATCGACCGTCTGATCACCGATCCGCGGCTCAGACAGGTCGTGGCGGGAACGAATTTCCTCTACGACGGCATCCGCGATGTGTCGACCTTCTATCACCACGCCATGATCAACCACTCGTTCCTCACGGGTGCCTGCCGTCTTGCGGACGGCAGTTCCCTCCTGGCCGATGCCTTGGCCGGGGAGATCCGCTCCCGGGGCGGGGAAATCCTCACGGGAGATGGCGTGAGGAGGGTCCTGCACGACGGGGAAAAGGTGCTGGGCGTGGAATGCGTCTCGGGACGGAGGATCGAATGTCGGGAGGTGGTCTCGGATATCGACCCCAAACTCCTGATGAAGATGATCTTACCCGGTGGCGGGATTCGACCTGCCTACCGTCGCCGCATAGAGAGCCTGACACCCGGATTCGGGGTGTTCACGGTCAATGCCGTTGTCGACGGGAAGGTGTTCCCCTACCTCAACGCCAACCACTATCTGATCGAGGATGAGGACGTATGGTCCGATGTCTCAAGGCGGAAGCGTCCCCGCGAGGTGATGTTCTCGATGGGGGCTTCGACCCGCCCGCTGCCTCATCGAGAGGAGACCGTATATCTGCTCTCGCCGATGTATTACGACGAAGTGGAACGCTGGAGCGATACGCTCACAGGTCGTCGCGGTGCGGAATACAAGGAGTTCAAGGCCCGGGTTACAGAACAGATGATCGACCTTGCGGACCGTCACATGAGGGGTTTCCGCCGCTCGATACTCCACCTGCACTCCTCTTCGCCGCTTACCTGCCGCGATTATACGGGTACGGTCCGGGGAGCGGCCTATGGCCGGACGATGGACTGCCGCGATGTCCTGCGCACACTGCTCAGCCCCCGCACCAAGCTCCGGGGACTGTACCTCACTGGCCAGAATGTGGCGGTACACGGGGCTTTGGGGGTCGGGATGACCGCCCTGTCGACCTGCGGGGCGATGCTGGGCGAGGAATATCTGGCACGTAAGATGGCTAATTTGTGATGCGATGAAACGACTCTTGAACATATTGCTCGGTATGCTGATCCTGCTGGCGGTATTGCTGCTGGGGGCTGTGGCTACGGGCTATTATCTATACAGGAATGCACGGGTCACGCCACCCGAGCCGTGGTATGATTTCCGCGATTCCAGCGTGGTCTCCTCCCGGGAGGGGCGATGCTTCATGCAGAGCCGTCTGCGTCACAGCCGCAACGGTTTCTGGGAGATCAGCCTTGAGGGAGACGCCGAGGAGCGGGGTGCGGCCTTCGGAGCCTTGACCGACAGTCTGCTCTACGTCCAGGAGAGCGGATTCGTGGAGCAGATCCGCGAACTGATCCCCTCCTCCACCCAGCTCTCCCTGCTCCATAAGCTGACCGTCATCCACAACCGTCACCTGGAGGAATACATTCCCGAGGAGTATTGCCGCGAGATTGCCGCCATGTCGCGCTACTGCACCCACGAATACGACTTCATCGGCTCGCCCTATATGCGGCAGCTGAACTACCACGCGGCCCACGACATAGGCCACGCCATGCAGGGCTATATGCTCGTCGGGTGTACGGCTCTGGGGGTCTGGGGTGAGAAGACCGAGGAGGGGAAGATGATCGTGGCCCGCAATTTCGACTTCTATGTCGGGGAGCGATTCGCCGCCAACCGTCTGCTGACCTTCTGCCGTCCGAGCGAGGGATACGCCTTTGTCTCGATCGGCTGGCCGGGCATGATCGGCGTGCTGTCGGGCATGAACGAGCGGGGACTGACCCTGACGCTCAATGCCGCACAGGGAGACCTGCCCCTCGGGGTTGCCACTCCCGTGTCGATCCTGGCCCGCGAGATCCTGCAATATGCCTCCACGATCGAGGAGGCCGTGCGGATCGCCTCCCGCCGCGAACTCTTCGTGTCGGAGTCGCTGCTCATAGGCTCGGCCCGCGACGGACGTTGTGCCGTCATCGAGAAAAGCCCCGAGCGGCAGGCCCTCTACATGCCCCGGAACGAAATGCTCCTGCTGACGAACCATTTCCAATCCGAAGCCTTCGCCACGGACCGGAAAAACAGGGAGAATATCCGTCTGAGCGACAGCGCACCCCGCATGAAACGTCTGCGGGAACTGTCCCGGGGAAATGCCCCGATCGGCATCCCGAAGGCAATCTCCATACTGAGGGATCACCGCACGGCGGAGGGTCGTGAGCTAGGACTGGCCAATCCTATGGCCATCAACCAGCAGATCGCCCACCATTCGGTGGTATTCTCTCCGGAGGATCTGACCATGTGGATCTGCACCAAAGACTGGGGTATGGGCCGATGGGTAAAATACGATGTGGGGAGCATCCTCCGCGGTGAGAAGGACTTCGGAAAAGAAATCTGCGAGGAGGAAACCATCCCCGCCGACAGTCTCTTCGAGTTGAGAGACAAGACCCGTCTCGAACATTTCCGTCATCTGAAGAAGCAGCTCTCCAAAGACAATATCGGGGAGTTTATCCTCACGAACCCCGAAAATTGGGCGACCTACGAGATTGCGGGCGATGCCCTGGGACGCGAGGGGGAGCACAAGGCGGCCCGCGACCTGTACGAAGAGGCACTCAAATGCCCGATGCCCGAGGGAGAACGCCTGAGGCTGAAGAAAAAGCTGAAGGAATAGCCCCACTGTAAGGCTCTTTTTCGGAAGGGCATCAAGCATGGGGAGCAGACGGGAATCCCCTCCAAGTTTGAACAGAAAATACACCGTCCTTTGCCGAAAGGTGCGAAATATATATAAATCAAGGTGCGGCCATGCAAAGCCGCCTTAAAAAAGAAAAGAATACTATGCATAAGAATTCATCCATACAATTCGCCTCCCCTTCCGAGATCAAATCCTGGCAGGAGGAACGTCTCCGCGAGGAAGTAGACTACCTGGCGGCCCATTCGCCATTCTACCGCAGGATGTTCCGCGAGCAGGGCATCGACCCGCGCGAGATCCGCCATATCGAGGACCTGGGCCGTCTGCCCGTCACCACCAAGAAGGATCTCCAGCTCCACAACGAGGATTTCCTCTGTGTCGACCGCAGCGAGATCATCGACTATGTCACCACCTCGGGTACCCTGGGCGATCCCGTGACCTTCGCCCTCACCGAAAGCGACCTGCAACGCCTGGCCTACAACGAATACCTATCGTTCTCCACGGCGGGCATCTCCCGCGAGGATATCATGCAGCTGATGACCACCCTCGACCGCCGCTTCATGGCCGGTCTGGCCTACTTCATGGGGGCTCGCGAGCTGGGCTGCGGCATCATCCGCGTGGGCAACGGAATCCCCGAACTGCAGTGGGACACCATCCGCCGCATAAACCCCACATTCTGCATGGTCGTGCCGTCGTTCCTCACCAAGCTGATCGCCTATGCCGAGAAAAACGGCATCGACTGCAATGCCTCTTCGCTGCGCAAGGCCGTCTGCATCGGCGAGTCGTTGCGCAACACCGACTTCACACCCAACACCCTCGGCCGTCAGATCGCCGAGAAGTGGCCCTCGCTGAAGCTTTACACCACCTACGCCTCGACCGAAATGCAAAGTTCCTTCACCGAGTGCGACTACGGCTGCGGCGGACACCTCCAGCCCGAGCTGATCATCGTGGAGCTGCTCGACGAGGAGAACCGGCCCGTAGCAGAGGGCGAGGCCGGCGAGGTGACCATCACCACCATCGGGGTGAGGGGTATGCCCCTGCTCCGATTCAAGACCGGAGACCTGTGCCACGCCTCGACCGAACCATGCCGCTGCGGACGCAACACGATGCGTCTGAGCCCCGTGATCGGCCGCAAGGGGCAGATGATCAAGTACAAGGGCACGACGATCTTCCCCCCTGCCCTGTTCGATATCCTGGACAACGTATCCTATGTGGAGAACTACATCGTCGAGTTGTCGAACAACGAAAGCGACAAGGATCAGGTGACCGTGCGTGTGGGATTGAGGCAAACGCCCGAATTCGACGTGGTGAAGGAACTCAAGGACCGTTTCCGCGCCAAAATCCGCGTGGCTCCCGACATCGTGATCGACACGGTGGAGACCGTCCATAGGATGAACTTCCCGCAGATGAGCCGCAAATGCGTGAAATTCGTAGATCTGAGAAAAAACCAGGAACAATGCTGACCTTTATATCGTGTGCCAAGACCATGACCGAAATCCGGGAGAATTCCTCCCGTGAGATGACCGAGCCCCGATATGGGGATCATGCCCTGCATCTGGGACGGGAGATTGCCCGTATGTCGGGTGAAGAACTGGGACGTATCCTGCGCGTAAACCCGCGTATCGCGGCCGAGAACCGCCGCCGGTATCTGGACCTTGTGCCGGGCACGACACCCCGCACCGAGGCCCTCAGTGCTTACACGGGTGTCGTCTTTCAGCACATCGCCCCCGAAAACTTCACCGAGGAGGATTGGGCCTATGCCCGCGAGCATCTGCGGATCACCTCGTTCCTCTACGGACTGCTGCGCCCGACGGACGGAATCGCTCCCTATCGTATGGAGGGGAATGCCCGTCTGGAGTGCAATGACGGCAGAACCCTGTTTGAATACTGGCGGGAGGTACTCACCGGGGATTTCATCGCGGAGATCAAGGCCCGGGGCGGCATCCTGATAAATCTGGCCAGTGCCGAGATGAAGGGACTCTTCGACTGGAAGCGCGTGGAGCGGGAGGTGAGGGTCATCACCCCCGAGTTCAAGATATGGAAGGGCGACCGCCTCTCGACAATCGTCATCTACGCCAAGATGTGCCGCGGGGAAATGACCCGCCATATTCTGAAAAACAGAATCGAAGACCCCACCAGGCTCCGCGATTTCGAGTGGGAGGGATTCGCGTTCGCCCCCGAAAAAAGCGACGAACGACACTATATGTTCACAATGAGATAACTCCTCATAAGTCGATCCATGAGCGGTGATAGCCATTGAAAAGTGGCTGTCACCGCTTTTTTTATTTATAAAAAAATTCAAATACCTAAAATTTGGTATTTCCCTTTTTAAAATCCCAAATTCTCGGCATTGACTCGCATGAATCGGCGGCCTACTTTTGCACTCGGAAAAAACTTAAAAAACTATATATGAAGCGAATTTTACTTCCAGCTTTTTTCTGGGGAATGCTCTTCGCAGCCGCAAATTCGGTGGCTCAGACACCGACGCGCACCATCAGCGGTGTGATTTGCGACCAGCACAACCAGCCCCTCCCCGGTGTCTATGTCACCAACGGTGAGGTGGGTGATCAGACCAACCGCGAAGGTCGCTACACCCTGCGTCTTCCCGCCGGAAAAACCCGCATCACCACCATGTATTACTCGGCCTATGCCAACCAGCAGCGCGAGTTCGACCTGAATCGCGACACGACCATCAACTTCACGCTCAAGGAGGATGCCCTCAATATGAACGAGGTGGTGGTCACGGGTACCCGCACCGAGAAACGCCTCTCGGAGACTCCCGTGCTGACTACCCTGATCAAGGACCGCGAAATCAGCAAGAGCGGTGCCACCTCGACCCTGGAGGCTCTCCAGGACAACATCCCTGGCATCGTCATCTCGCCCAACGCCATGGGCAACAACATGAGGATCAAGGGTCTGAACAGCCGCTACATCCTTTTTCTGGTCGATGGCGAACGCCTGGTATCGGAGGGTGCGGGCGGTAATATCGACCTGGATCAGATCGATGTCAACAGCATCGATCACATCGAGGTGATCAACGGAGCCTCGTCGGCCCTCTACGGATCGAATGCCGTGGGTGCCGTCGTCAACATCATCACCAAGAAACCCCAGCACAAGGTCGAAGCCGGCGCACAGGTCATCGGCGAGAGCAACAACACCTGGAACGTCAAGGCCGATGTGGGTGCCAATCTGGGCAAGGTCACCATGCGTGCCTCTGGATTCCGCCACTCGTCCGACGGATTCGGCAGCGACGGTGAGGGTGCCTACGCCGCCTCGTTCACCAACTACGGTGCAAATCTCAAGCTGAACTATACGCCCGTCGAGCGGTTGGATCTGAGTCTGAACGGACGCTACTTCCGCGCCGAAACCTTCAACCCCGAGGGCAGCATGAACGTGGATCACCCGATGAACAAGGCCGTATCGTTGGGCGGAGGCATCGGTTTCCGTTCGCGCGACGACCGCAACCGGATGAAGTTGAGCATCAACTGGGACAAGTACTACGGCAACAAGGTCTGGGAGAAGAAGGATACCCACACGCGTGAGAATACGGCCGATTACCTCTCGACCCGTTTCACCAATACGTTTGCCCCCTGTGAGCGATTCGAGCTGGTGGGCGGTATGGAATACAACCACGAGAAGATCTTCTCGACCAAGACCCTGGGCGCAGAGCCGACCACCAAGTCGATCGACGATGTGAACCTCTTCGCACAGGCCGATTGGGAGGTATTCAAGAACTTCGACCTCGTAGCCGGAGCGCGTTACACCTACAACGAGCAATTCAAGTCGGCGTTCAGCCCCAAGCTCTCGCTGATGTACCGTGTCGGAGGATTCAAGTTCCGCGGCGGCATCGGATCGTCGTTCCGCGCCCCGAGCATGAAGGAGCTTTACTACAACTTCGACCACCAGGGTATGTTCTGGGTCTACGGTAACCCCGACCTCGAAGCCGAGAAGGGTCTCTACACCTCGCTGTCGGTGGAATACACCCACAAGCACTTCAACGCATCGCTGACGGGATACTACAACGACATCGACAACAAAATCACGCAATACTCGGTGATCAACGCCCTGGGCGGCGAGGAGAAATACTACAAGAACGTGAGCAGCGCCGTCCTCAAGGGCTTCGATCTGGATTTTTCGTGGATATTCCTCCGCCAGCTGACCCTCAAGGGAACCTACTCGTTCTGCGATGCCCGCGACATGAGTACGCACCTCCAGCTGAGCAACAACGTGCGCCACAGTGCCACGATGTCGCTGACGTGGAACGGCAAGATCGTCCGCAGTCCCTTCTCGTTGCGATTCGCCGGACGTGTCAACTCACCGATCATCTACCACGACACCGCCACCAACGAAAACGGAACGCAGGAGATCATCACCACCGAATCGAAAACCTACTCGATCTGGAAGGTGGTTCTCGTCAAGCCGTTCCGCATCAAGAAGCACACCATCGAATTTACGTTTAAGTGTGACAATATCTTCGGATTCACCGATTCGTCGTTCATCAACCCCGGACGTCAGTATATGTTCGGTCTGCGCTACGCATTCAAATAACAAACAATAATAATTAAAAAAACACCATGAAAAAGTCTTTTATCATTCTCTCGATGGCACTTTTCGCCTTCACCGCATGCTCCGACGATGACAACACCCCCGCAGGTGGCAACGAAAACAACGGTCCCACCCAGGAGGCTTATGTCGACGCTTCGGCCAAAAAGGAGTGGAACTACTTCTCGTTCAAGGAGCAGAAGTTTATCGGTAAGGGTGCCGAGAACGAGGCCGACAACGCCCAGTGGGCCGCACGTACGGATTGGGATATGGCCATCAGCCGCTACGAGATCCGCACCAACAGCGGTGAGGCCACCTCGGCCGATGCCAAGGGCGGTGTCTACACCTGCGCCGAGTCGGTGAAATTCGACGGTATCAACAGCCTGCCTTCGGGCATCACGTTCGAGGCCGACAAGACCGTCACCTCGGAGGGTATGGGCAACACGATCAACACCGTCGTGAAGAGCACGGCCACCGTCATCCGCTTCAAAACCAATGCCGACGGCAGCCTCGTGATGCCTCCCGTTTTCCTCAAGGCTCCGGTCTACCTGTTCCGCACGGCCGACGGCGAGGGTGTCTACAAGGTGGACTTCACGCAGTACAAGAATGAAAACGGTGATTCAGGTCATGTCAAATTCTTCTACGCTCAGATTAAGTAAGAGAAATAACCCACTGAAATAAAACCTTTTGAGTATTGTCAAAAAGAGGATCTGACTTTCCTGATCCGCTTTTTGACAATACGTGTTAAAATAAACAATGATGCAATACAAGAAACCGGCGATTCTGTCCCTTGCCCTGGTGATCCTTCTTGGATGGGCCTACCTGCACTTCATGTCGCGGACGATGGTCGGCACACTCAACTTCCCCGACTTCACGGTCGAGAAGATGATCCGATCCAACGACAACCCATTTGTCAAGATCCGCAGCGTGGATTTGGACGACGCCTCCTCGATCGAGAACTACGACATGGTACTGGTCCGCATCCACGGTTCGAGTCTCACCAAGACCCACCTCGATGCCATCCGCCAGGCCATTGCCCGGGGTGTACCCGTCTATGCCACCGAGCGCGACAACGAGGAGATCAACTCGTTGAGCGGTCGCGAACTGGACTATGTGGCCACGCTCATGGACAACGAATCGGTCAAGAATTACCGCAGTCTGTTCAACTACATCCGCAAGAACATCGATCACAAGATATTCTTCAACGGCGACTACCACGAACCGGTCTACGTCCCCGCGGACTACTTCTTCCACCTGGGCAACGACCAGTTCTTCGCCACCTATGCCGAGTATCAGAAGTTCTACGAGGAGAGCGGCCTCTACAAGAAGGACGCTCCGCGTGTGGCCCTGTTGTCGGGTAACATCAATATGCAGAACTCCAACGAGGAGCACATGACCGCCCTGGTCAAATCGCTCGAAGAGAAGGGACTGAACGTCTACCCGATCAATTCGTTCGGCATGAAGAAGCTCCAGATGCTCCGCGAGGTGAAACCCGACCTGATCATCAACCGTCCCCACGGCCGTCTGGTCATGGGCGGCGGCGAGAGCGGCACGGAGTTGCTCAAGCAGCTCAATGTCCCGATCCTGGCTCCGGTGACGGTCAGCGAGAACCACGACAAATGGCTCGAAAGCAAACAGGGCATGACGGCCGGAGGCATGACCTCGATGAGTGTCGTGCTGCCCGAGTTGGACGGCGCGATCGCTCCCTTTGCGGTGGCGGCCCAGTTCGAGCGCAACGGACTCCAGCTCTTCGATGCCATCCCGGGTCACACCGAAAAGTTCTGCCGCCTGGTGAAGAACTTCACCCGTCTGCAACAGCTGGACAACAGCCAAAAGAAGATCGCCATCTATTACTATAAAGGCACGGGCAAGGGCGCCATGGGTGCGGCCGACATCGAGGGTGTCCAGTCGCTCTACAACACGCTGATCCTACTGCGCAACAAGGGCTACAAGGTCGAGGGGCTGCCCGCTTCGGCCGCCGCACTGGAGGAGATGATCCAAAAGTCGGGATCCGTACTCGGCACCTACGCCCTGGGAGCCTATGACCGCTTCCTGAAGGAGGGTAACCCCGCCCTGGTCGATGTCGAGACCTTCAAGGGCTGGTGCCGCGAGCAGCTCCCCGAGCAGCTGGTCGATGATATGAAGGCCCGCTACGGCGAGGCTCCGGGCGACTACATGAGCATCCGCGAGAGTGACCGTCAGCAGATCGCCGTGGCTCGCATCGAACTGGGCAATGTGGCGATCCTTCCCCAGCCGATGCCTTCGGTGGGAGAGGATGTCAACAAGCTGGTACACGGCACGGAGGGCGCTCCGGCCTATCCCTATGTGGCCTCCTACCTCTGGACGCGCAACGCCTTCGGAGCCAATGCCGTCATCCACTTCGGTACGCACGGCAGTCTGGAGTTCATCCCCGGCAAGCAGATCGCCCTTTCGGATTACGATTGGAGCGATGCCCTGATTGCCGATATGCCCCACTTCTACATCTACACAATCTCGAACATCGGCGAGGGCATCATCGCCAAACGTCGCAGTTACGCTACCCTTCTCTCACACCTTACCTCGCCCTTCATGCAGGGCGATACCTACGGTGAACTGGAACAGCTCCACCATACGATCATGCGCTACGAACTGCTCGAGGAGGGCAACGTCCGCGAGCAGTATGCCGAGACGATCACCCGTCTGGCCAAGAGTCAGAACATTCTTTCGGCCCTGAGCATCGACTCTACACGGATGTGTACGTCCGAGGACATCGACCGCATCCACATATACGTCGAGGAGATCGAGGGCGCGAAGGTCAGCGACGGACTCTACACCCTCGGTGTGCCCTACACCCGTGAGCAGGCCGACAACACGGCCCGACTGATGGGTATCGACGCCGTACGCTACTCTTTGGCTTCGCTCGATGCCGCCGAAGGCAGGATCGACCGCCGCAAGCTGGATCACCTGACCTTCGTAGTGAAGAACTACACACGCAAGGCCGAGTCCATCATCCGCCGTGCATTCCGCGGCGAGGATACTGACCGTATTTTCCGCGATGCCGTCGGAGAGGCCCATTTTGCGATCTACACCAAGACCGTGGAGGCTGAGGCCCGCAAGCAGGAGATGATGCGTCAGATGATGATGAAGGCCATGGCCGCCCCCCGCAAGACCGAGCACCCGAAATTCTTCGATGAGCAGGGCAACCTCCAACCGCTTCCCGCCGCAGAGCAGCCTCAGAAGAAAGAGCCCGCCATGTCGATGATGTCGAAGATGGCCGAGGCCCGTTCGATGGCCGCCAAGGAGAAGGAGCAGCAAAAACCCGTGATCGACGCCCTGCGTTCGGTCCGCGAGGCGATCGCCGCACTCGGCGATATGACCCACAACCTCTCCTCGTCCACCCTCATGGAGCAGGAGGCTCTGATCGACGCCCTCAACGGTGGCTATGTCGAGCCGGGATCGGCCGGAGACCCCATCGTCAATCCCCGCGCCGTACCTACGGGCAAAAACTTCTACTCGATCAACCCCGAGACCACGCCTACGCCCGAGGCCTGGAAGGTGGGCCGACGTCTGGCCGAGAACCTTCTTGAGGCCGAGTTCAAGTCGAAGGGCAAATATCCCGAAAAGGTGAGCTTCACGCTGTGGGCCACCGACTTCATCTCGAGCGAGGGTGCCACGGTAGCTCAGATTCTCTACCTGCTGGGTGTAGAGCCTCTGCGCGACGGATTCGGATACATTCGCTCCCTGCAACTCATTCCGCAGGAGGTACTGCAGCGTCCGCGCATTGATGTCGTCGTGCAGACCTCGGGTCAGTTGCGCGACCTGGCCGCCTCGCGTCTGGAGCTGATCAACCGGGCCGTGGCCATGGCCGCCGAAGCCAACGAGGAGCAGAACTTCGTCCGCAAGGGTCTGGCCGATGCCGAGCGTCACCTGCTCGACAAGGGATTCTCACCCGCCGACGCCCGCCGCTTTGCCCGCGAACGTGTGTTCGGCGGTGTGGGTGGAAACTACGGCACGGGAATCATGGGCATGGTCGAGCAGGGCGACAGCTGGGAGGACCAGTCCCAGATCGCCGAGCGTTACATCGCCAACATGAGCGCCATCTACTCGGCCAACGGCGGCGAGGATTGGGGTATCGACCGTCAGGGCGTCTTCGAGGCCGCACTGCTGAATACCTCGGTGGTCGTACAGCCCCGTTCGAGCAACACGTGGGGTCCGCTGAGCCTGGACCACGTCTATGAATTCATGGGTGGTATCTCGGCCGCCGTGAAGCACGTGACGGGCAACGACCCGACGGGTTACTTCAACGACTTCCGCAACACAAGCCGCGCAAAGGTGCAGGAACTCAAAGAGGCTATCGGTGTGGAGACCAACTCGACGATCTTCAACCCCAAGTACATCAGCCACATGATGCGCGGCGAGGCGTCGGCTCTCGAAACCTTTGCCGAGACCTTCCGCAACACCTTCGGCTGGAACGCCATGAAGCCCTCGGCCATCGACCAGCACATCTGGAACAAATACTACGACATCTATGTCCGGGACGAATTGCACATGGGACTTCGCGAGACCTTCGCCCAAAAGAACCCCTATGCCCTGCAAGAGATGACGGCCGTGATGCTGGAGTCGGCCCGCAAGGGAATGTGGAAAGCCACTCCGGAGCAGGTGCGCACCGTGGCCGAGCTTCACTCGGAACTGGTTCGCGACCATGAGGCCGGATGCAGCGGATTCATCTGCGACAACAAGTCCCTGCGCGACTTCATCGCCAAGAACCTCGACGAGGCCCACACGAAGGGGTATCAGAAAGGTATCTCGGCCGCCCGCGAGGTGCAGATCGAGGCCCGCAACGACGAGAAGAATGTCGTGCTCAAAAAGGAGGAGACCACTCCCCGCGAGCAGCAGGCTCAGGCCGAAAGCCGCGAGGAGAAACGTAACCGATCGCTGCTCTACGTGGTGCTGATCCTGGGTGTGGCCATCGGCGGATGGATCCTCATAAAGAAAACCATCAAACGATAACACGGAAATGGAACTTTTGGTGCAACTCATCTTCGTGATCGCCATCTTGAAGTATTGTCTGAAAGCCTCCCTCGCGGGGGGCCTTCGGGCGATGCTCCTCTACGGACTGGGAGCCGGAATATGGGCCCTGACCTGTTACCCGCTGGTGATTCTCCAGCCGGTGACCATCGTCGAGAACCTGCTCGCGGATCGGGAGGTGGTGATCAACGGTGCGGTGTTGACCTCGCTCGAAGCCATCGTGGGCATTCTGCTCGCGGTGAGTCTGTTGGACAACTACTTCGCACCCCGCGAGCGTCGTTCGCGCCTGCTCTTCCTGATGAAGATCCTCCCCGGACTGCTGACCCCTGTGGCCATACTCTACTTCGAGCTGATATTCTTCAAGATACGCGTCGGTGGGGATTTCCTGGTCACGGCACTGCTCTATGCGGGCATCTGCCTGGGCGGGGTCATGTCTGTCGCGTGGATCATGAAACGGGGCGTCGAGGGCGAGAGCCTCAAGCTGGAGCTGAAACTCCTGCTCAACCTGGCGATCCTCGTGATCGGACTGCTGATCAACAGCTCTGTGGCCGACTACAACATCTCGTCGGCACACGTCGAAACCGAATGGGGCGCCATGATCGCCCTGGGAGGTATCGTAATTTTATTCATCGCATTGGGTTATTTCACCCGAAACATTAATTTGAAAAACATACTGAAATGGATCAGATAACAAACATTCTCTACTGGCTTTCGACGGGACTACTGATCCCCGTCACGATTTTCCTCATCCTCTTCTTCCTGCGCTCGCTGGCTCTGATCGGAGGATTCTACGGCCGCTACCTGGCCCGTAACAAGGTCAACGTGGCACTCAACCGCTCCTGCGACGAGGGCCGTCTGGAGGACGTGTTCAAGACTGTCGAGCAGGCCCAGGCCCGCGCCCTGGTGACCGACTGCCTCTGCCGGATCAACGCCCACCGTCACAACAACATCATGCTGGACAAGATCCTGGGCGACTATGAGATCGCTTCGGCCAAGGAACTCGACAAATCGAAACTGCTCATCAAGATCGGCCCGATGCTCGGACTGATGGGTACGCTGATCCCGATGGGTCCCGCCCTGGTGGGCCTGGCTACGGGTGATGTGGCCTCGATGGCCAGCAATATGCAGGTAGCTTTCTCGACGACCGTCGTGGGTATCATCATCGGCGCCGTGGGATTCATCACCCTGCAAGTCAAGCAGCGTTGGACGGCCGACGACATGAACATCCTGGAATTTGTGGTCGAATCCCTCAAAAAAGAGAATCATGAGTAAGCGTAAAAGTCTGTTTCTCGACAACGAAGACCAGGATCCCCTGTCGTCGCTGACCAACCTGTTCGATGTGGCCATGGTCTTTGCCGTGGCTCTGATGGTGGCTCTGGTGACGCGGTTCAACATGACGGAGATCTTCTCCAAGGAGGACTTCACGATGGTCAAGAACCCCGGTACCGAGCAGATGGAAATCATCACCAAGAAGGGTGAGAAGATCGAACGCTACACCTCCCAGAATGAATCCTCCGAGAACCAGTCGCGGGGCAAGCGTGTAGGTGTGGCCTACCAGCTCGACAACGGCGAAATCATCTACGTGCCCGAATAACCATTTCATGACTTGCGGCACGAGAGGAGGCGGTATCTTTTCATAGATACCGCCTCCGTTTTTATTTTCGGATTCCGAAAAAAACGAGTAAATTTGGATCTGAAAGAAACTCTAACATCTAAAACGTAATGAAAAACCTCAAAAGACTTTTTATGCCGCTGACCGCTGCAGTCCTGCTGGGAGCCTGCTCCGCACCCCAGCCGCCCACGGCATTCAACGTGGCCTCCTACAACCTGCGCTACGCCAACCACTCGGATTCGATACAAGGCAACGGCTGGGGATACCGCTACCCCATAATCTCGCAGATCATCCGCTTCCACGATTTCGACATCTTCGGCACGCAAGAGTGTCTCCACTCCCAGCTCAAGGATCTGGAGCAGGTACTGCCCGGATATGCCCACATCGGCGTGGGGTGTGACGACGGAATCGAAACCGGCGAACATTTGGCGATCTTCTACCGCACCGACAAGTTCGATCTCGTGAAAGAGGGCAATTTCTGGCTCTCGGAAACTCCCGACCGTCCAAGTGTGGGCTGGGATGCCGTTCTGCCGCGCATCTGCACCTGGGGACATTTCCGATACAAGCCCACGGGTGTGGAGTTCCTCTTCTTCAACCTCCACATGGATCACGTCGGCAAAAAGGCCCGTGTGGAGAGTTCCTATCTCGTACAGCGCAAGATGAAGGAGCTGAGCGAGGGGCTGCCCGTCATCCTCACCGGTGATTTCAATGTCGACCAGACCCACTCCTCCTACAAGGCCTTCGCCAAGGACAGCACGTTGTGCGACGCCTATGAGGTGTGTCAGCTGAGATATGCCCTCAACGGTACATTCAACTCGTTCGATCCACGGAGCTTCACCTCAAGCCGCATCGACCACATCTTCCTCTCGCCCGCATTCCATGTAAAGAAATACGGCGTTCTGACCGACACCTACCGCAGCAATTCCAATTACGATGCCTCGAAGCTGGGCGGCGACTATCCTTCCGAGATCGTGGTCAAGGCCCATGAGGCCCGCACACCGTCGGATCACTTCCCGGTCAAGGCCGAAGTGGTGTTTGAAGAGTAAGAATTTACAATAACGGATACAAAAAAAGGAGACCTTGTGAATCGGTCTCCTTTTTTCTGCGACAAGCATCAAACAAGCGGTATCTTTATAATAAAGAGGAGGAAATACTTTGATTTTCCTCATCTTTGCCCTGCAAGAACTGACACCATTTATCGGGCAGCCCCTTACAACGGGTCGGTTATGCTCATTCTTAAAAAATATCGGCCTTCGGGAAGGCTTCCCCTTCCATCCCCGGCGGAAGATCCGCACGGGTTCCAGTTTATTCGCATTGGGGTATCCCGACAGGCTGACACCAGCGGTTTTGATGCTGCCCGTGGAGACCGATTCCGGCCGGACACCTCAGCGGTCCGAGCCAAGAGCCTACCCGTTGGGGCATTCCAATCGGCCGGAATCCCAAACGGCGCACAATCGGCAGATGAAGGCCTTGCAGACTGTCCCTCCGCAATAGGGTTTAGAACAGTTTCTTCTTGGATTTCGTGACGACAAAATCCTTCAGATAGAACGGCTCGAAATAGGCTATATCCTCCTTGCGACCCTCATCCAGAGCCTTCTGTGCCAGACGGGCCAAACCGCGGGCCGAAGGGGTGACCTCGATATACTGCGCACCTTGCATCACCTCAAGGCATTTGCGGGCACCGTTGCCGAAGATCACAAACGGACGCTCTTCCTTGCGGAACTGCTCAAAGGTATGTTCGTCGACCACCTCGGCCGAGACCTCATTCTGGGGATTACCCTCGGTGTCGAACACCTGGGTGTAGACCTCCATGCGGCGGGCATCGACCATCGGGCAAAGGCAGGCACGATCCCAATTCTCCACCGAGACGATTCCCGCCTCGTGGTCCTCACGGGCCACCTCGGCCAGGGCATCGAGCGATCCCACGGCCAGCAGGGGTTTCTTCGTGCCGTAGCACAGTCCCTTGGCAAACGACACACCGATGCGGAGTCCCGTATAGGAACCCGGCCCCTTACCTACGGCCACGGCGTCCAACTCGTCGGGAGCGATGCCCGTCTCGCGGAGCAGCTCATCGACAAAAACACCGACCTTGCGGGCATGATCCCTGCCCTCGTCACTTTCGCGCAGCGAGATCAACTCGCCATCCTTGGCGATTCCGACCGAACAGATGTCCGTGCCGGTCTCGATACATAAAATCAAACTCATATCTGTTGTTTTTATACGCTTAACAAATGTTTCCTAAATTCAAGACGCCCCGCCCGCGGGAGGGAGCGGCTATTTGAAGCGTTTCATGGCCTGGTCCATCTCTCGACAGGCGTCGTTGGCCTTGAGGTATTCGCGCTTGTCATAGCTCTTGCGTCCGCGTGCCAGGCCGATCACCACCTTGGCCAGTCCCCTGTCGTTGAGGAAGAGGCGCAGACCCACGATCGTGAGGCCCTTGTCCTGCGAAGCACGTTCCAGCTTGGTGAGTTCCTTGGCGTTGAGGAGCAGTTTGCGGTCACGGCGCGGCACATGGTTGTTGCACGTTCCCCACACATACTCCGAGATGTTCACCCCCCGGATCCACAACTCGCCCCGATCGAAGTAGCAGAACGAATCTACCATCGAGACCTTGCCCGCGCGGATCGACTTGATTTCCGTACCGACCAGAACCACTCCTGCGGTCCACTCCTCGAGGATCTCATAATCGAAGGTGGCACGCTTGTTCTTTACGTTTATCTTTTTCTGTTCGCTCATAGGCTTTATTACGGCATAAATATTGCTCTTATTCTCTGCGGAGGGTAGGTTTCGGTCAAGATAACCGATTCTTTATCTTTGATATGTTTACACATCTTTCTGTTTATTTCTGTTTGCACACAGTATGCGCTCGACGTGCATACGCTCCGGAACTTACCCTCCTTTTTTATTTCTCTACAAAATAGCACGCTCCAATTTCTTGGCAATCGTCGCACGAACGCGGTTATAGCCCGCGATTTTCTGCAACACCTCCAGGGCCTCCTCCTCGGGAAGCGTCGGGAGCTGTGCCGTCAGTTTCTTGATGATCTCCTCCACGACTTTCGACTTATAGAGCGTCACCGCCTTGGGCACTCCCACGGCCAGCATCTCCTCCTCGCTCTCGGTGTGGATATCCTTGCGTTTCCACAACTGGCTGGGGACATAGTTGTCGTCGGCGGTCAGCAGGTCGACCGACAGGTTACACACCTCGGGGTCCTCGTGGTTGAGGAAGAAGTGCATCGGCACCTCGACACCCGTACCCCGCTCGACCCATTGCCGGCGGTAGGTCTCCATAATCTTGGCGTAGAGCGGATTGCGGAACACGATTCCGTCGTTTTCCAGCTCCGAAAAGATCACCTCCGCCACGTTGCAGGGCACCATGTTGCGCCCCTCCTTATAGTCGAATGACTGATGGCCGTATTTGAGCAGGTACTTGACCAGCTCGCGCTCCAGGGTCTCGATGTTGCTGCCCGCCTCGACATGACTGACATAGTCCACCGCCGCCGGCTCCTCCGGTCGGGGAGCCGGATCGTGCTGCTGCGCACTCTGGCGCCGCAGGAAATCGTCAGCCTCACGGTCACCCGTGGTCGCAAGGCGTTTGCGGGCCACCTCCGAGACAAGGATCCGCTCGTCGACATCCATCGTACGGGCGCACTCCTTGATGTAGACCGCCCGCTGGATCGAATCGGGGATCTGAGCCACCGACTGCACCATGTCGCCGATCAGCGCGGCCTTCTTGATCGGATCTCCCGCGGCATCCTGCAACAAGAGGCGTGCCTTGAATTCCAGGAAGTCCTGTTCATTGTCGCGGATATAGGCATGCAACTCCTCCGTGGTGTGGCTGCGGGCGAACGAATCGGGGTCCTCCGGCTCGGGGAGCAGGACGACGCGCACGTTGAGGCCCTCCTTGAGGATCATGTCTATTCCGCGCAGCGAGGCGTGGATTCCGGCCGAGTCACCGTCGTAGATCACCGTGATGTTGCGTGTGAAACGGCTCAGCAGACGGATCTGCTCGACCGTAAGCGACGTACCCGACGAGGCCACCACGTTTTCCACTCCGGCCTGGTGCATCGAGATCACATCGGTATAGCCCTCCACCAGAATGGCAAACTCCTGTTGCTGGATGGCCTTCTTGGCGAAATAGAGGCCGTAGAGCTCGTGTTTCTTGCTGTAAATCTCGCTTTCGGGCGAATTCTGGTACTTTGCGACCTTCTTGTCCGTGCGCAGGGTACGGCCGCCGAATCCGACGACGCGGCCCGAGATGTTGTGGATCGGGAACATCACCCGGTCGCGGAAGCGGTCGAAAAGCGAACCGTCGCGGTCGCTCTTCAGCGAAAGTCCCGTAGCGACGAGGTATTGCTCCTTATAGCCTGCCTTGAGGGCCGCGGCCGTCATCTGATTGTCGTGCGAGGGGCAAAATCCCAGACCGAACTTGCGGATCGTAGCATCGGACATTCCGCGGCTTTGGCGGAAATAACTCATACCGACGCTGATCCCCTCCGTCTGGTTGTGGAGTACATCGGCGAAGTAGTCGGCTGCCCAGCTGTTGATGGCGAACATCGACTCGCGGTCGTCGTGGCGGCGCAGATCCTCTTCGGTCTGCTCCTTTTCGCGGACCTCGATGCCGTAACGTTTGGCCACCATCTTCAGCGCCTCGGGATAGGAAACCCCCTCATGCTCCATCACGAATGTGACGGCATTGCCGCCCTTTCCGCAACCGAAACACTTGAACACGCCCTTCGCCGGAGAGACGATGAACGAGGGTGTCTTTTCGTTGTGGAACGGACAGCAGGCTTTATAGTTGGATCCCACGCGCTTGAGCGTGACATAATCGCCGACGATGTCGACGATGTTGGCTGCGGCGTAGATCCTGTCTATGGTTTCACGATCAATCATAGCGGCAAAGGTAGTGAAAAATTCGGAGATTGGGCACTCCCCTCGGGGCCAATTTTCCGCCACCGGCAAAATACACCGTCTCGAAGAGGCGGACCTCAAAGGGGCAGTCGGGCCGCTCCGTCGATTTATGGGGCGGAGGAGGATCATTTCCCGAAAATTAGCTTATCTTTGCAGATATGGATTTCAAACTCGTATCGGATTACGCCCCCATGGGCGATCAGCCGGCCGCGATCAGTCAGCTCGTCAGCTCGATTGACCACGGCTCGAAGCACAACACCCTGTTGGGTGTCACCGGATCGGGAAAGACCTTCACGGTGGCCAACGTCATCGCCCAGGTCAACAAGCCGACCCTCGTGTTGAGTCACAACAAGACCCTCGCGGCCCAGCTCTACGGCGAATTCAAGAATTTCTTCCCCGAGAATGCCGTCGAGTATTTCGTCTCGTACTACGACTACTACCAGCCCGAGGCTTATCTGCCTACGACGGACACCTATATCGAGAAGGACCTTTCGATCAATGCCGAGATCGAGAAGATGCGTCTCAGCACGACGGCCACCCTGCTCTCGGGACGGCGCGACGTGATTGTCGTGTCGAGTGTGTCGTGTCTCTACGGCTGCGGCAATCCCCAGGATTTCCACGCCACGGCTATCAACATCCACGTGGGGCAGATCATCAACTACAAGCACCTGCTCTACAAACTGGTCGAGGCTCTCTACACCCGCACCGAACGCGAACTGGAGCCTGCAACCTTCCGCGTGACGGGCGACACGATCGACATCATGGCGGCATTTGGCGAGTTCGGCAACCAGTGTTTCCGCGTGATGTTCTTCGACAACGAGATCGAGGCCATCCAGACCATCGACCCCGTCACGGGACACCGCATTCAGTCGCTGGATAACCTCACGCTCTACCCCACGAGTCTTTTCGTGACGACCAAGGAGCGCATCAACTCGGCCGTGCAGCAGATCTATCTCGACCTGGGCCATCAGATCGAATTCTTCGAGAGCCAGGGTCGCATGGTCGAGGCTCAGCGCATCAAGCAGCGTGTGGAGTATGATTTGGAGATGATCAAGGAACTGGGCTACTGTCCCGGCATCGAGAACTACTCGCGCTACTTCGACGGGCGGGAGGCCGGGTCGCGGCCATTCTGCCTGATCGACTACTTCCCGAAGGATTATCTGATGGTGGTCGACGAGAGCCACGTCACCCTGCCGCAAGTTCATGCCATGTTCGGCGGCGACCGCGCACGCAAGGAGAATCTCGTGGAGTACGGATTCCGTCTGCCGGCCGCCAGGGACAACCGTCCGGTGACGTTCCAGGAATTCGAGCAGTTGCAATCCACGTCGATCTATGTGAGCGCCACGCCTGCCGACTGGGAGCTGATGAAGAGCGAGGGCGTGGTGGCCGAGCAGCTCATCCGCCCGACGGGTCTGGTCGATCCCCCGCTGGAGGTGCGCGTCACACCCAATCAGATCGACGACCTGATCGAGGAGATCGACAAGCGCGTGAAGAACGACGACAAGATCCTCGTGACGACCATCACCAAGCGTATGGCCGAGGAGCTTTCAAAATATTTCGACCGTGTGGGCATCCGCAACCGCTACATCCACTCCGATGTCGACACCCTGGAGCGTATTCAGATTCTGGAGGATCTGCGCGCGGGGATGTTCGATGTGCTGGTGGGAGTCAACCTCCTGCGTGAGGGTCTCGACCTGCCGGAGGTGGCGTTGGTGGCCATACTCGATGCCGACAAGGAGGGATTCCTGCGCAATGTGCGTTCGCTGACCCAGATTGCGGGACGCGCCGCCCGTCATGCTCAGGGCAACGTGATCCTCTATGCCGACACCTGCACCGATTCGATGCGTTATGCCATCGAGCAGAGCAACCGCCGCCGCGAGAAGCAGGTGCGTTACAACATGGAGCACGAAATGCTGCCGCGCAACGCCCAAAAAAGCGGTACGGGGCAGAGCACCCTCCTGGCCAACACCACCTCGGGCGAAGATGTGCCCGTGGTACACCCCATTGTGGAGGATCACTACATGATGGCGGCCGATGTGGCGGGCGGATACTCCACCGACCGCAAATCTCCGTCGGGCAAAGATCAGGATCCGAAGAAGGCGAAGTCCCTCCGGAAGCCCTTCGGAGACAAACCCCGTCCGGGACGTATCATCGAGGACGGCATAGGCAGCGGAATCAGCGTGGGCGAGGATCTCGAAGCGTTGATCACCCGTGCCCGCGAGGATATGGAGCGGGCCGCCAAGTCGCTGGACTTCCTGGCTGCCGCAAAGTTCCGCGACAGAATGTACGAATTACAGAAGTTAAGAGACGAGAATCGGAAATAGATTCCGCAAGCATAGCGGCGGCGGGGATTCCCCTTGAAGGGAAGATCCGGCGTCAACCGTCAGAGGAAACATCCGGCCGCAGGGTCAGATGTTTTGTTTTCGGGAGAGCGGACCGGAGGACTGGCCGGCAAATAAAAAAGAGGACGCATCAAGACCCTCTTTTCAAGAAGATGAGAGAGTGTCACAATAACAGAATATACAGAATCCCCCTGTCGCAGACAACAGAGACAGGGGGATTCTCTTAAAAAGAAGATTTTGACACATTCTCCCGTATTCCATGCCATTCTATGAAGAGGTATGGCCGTGGATCCAATCACTTATTTGGACCGGGGATTCAGACGATCCATACCGAGGAAAGCCCGGGCGGCATTCTCGCGATCGTTGTAGAGTTTAAGTTTCCCATCATAGGAAGCCTTGATGGTAAATCCGTTGGCATCGACGGCATCGACCTTGATGTGGTAGATCTCACCTTCGCGCTTGACGGTGACATTACCAGACTTGAAGAATCCGTAGGTACTGTCGAACTCCTCGGTGACGAAGTAATAGTAAGAACCAAACACATAGCTGGAGTTATCCACGAGGGCAAAGTCGCCCGGCTCGGCTGCATTGAGTTTTGCTCCGGCCTCGATGGGATACGTACCGTCGGGGATGGCCGTGCCGTCGCCCTCGGCACGCAGGATCACCTGCATACGGTCTCTTAAGGTCCAGCCGCCACCCTGGGCGGGATCTTCACCGGTCATCAGATCCATCGAGTAGACATTGCCCTCCTGAGCCGCAGCCTCGCCATATCCGCAAGTGAATTCCTTGTTTGCGTCGATCTGTGTGGGGATAAGGTTCGCGTAGTTGTTCATGAAGGAGACATTGCCGTCATAGTTGATGCAGATGGTCTCGTTGTTGTCGAGAACACCCGCGAAACGTACCTTATAAGTTCCGTTCACCTCCTCGATCTTCAGGGTGCCGCCCGTGAACCGGTACTTGGTCTCGATGAAGTATCCGTTCTGATCCTTCTCCGGACCGTAGACAATGCGGGAACATTCCATACCGACAAGGGTCATCTCCTTGAACGTGGGATCGGAATTGAAGACAAACGTACCGGGGAGCACCTTGGCATCCATATAATTCTCTAGATGCGGTCCGGTCAGCGAGAACATGACGAACTCTCCCTCTCCCTTGATATAAAGGCCTTCGTGATCGGCCGTACCCATATAGAGCGTATAGTTGTCCATGCCGACCTTATGGAAATCGGCCCAATAGCTCATGTCGCAGAACTTGGAGTCGATCACCACATCGTAGTCGGGAGTTGCGGTCGTGAAAAACTCCTTCTTGAGCAGTTTGTCGTGGTAAGCGCACAACAGATACTCCGTCTCGGGATCCAAAGGCGAGGTCTGGTCCATCTTCTCGGCCGTAATCGTATAGATGCCCCTGGTGGCCGTCATGTTTTCCTTGCCAAGTCGGGTCAGCAGGTTTTCGTCGCTCAGATCCTTGAGGCCCTCGGCCGGAAGCACGGCGTGGAAATAGGGCGTATCGTCGTCCGACGGGATGATCTTGATGTCGGCACCCGTAGCCTTCACGTTGCTCACCTCGGTGATCAAAGTGAATTCCGTGGGAGGTTTCGGTCCCCCCTGGGGAGGATCGTCATCATCACAACTCGTGGCAACAAAGGCAAAAGAGCACAACATAAGGAACTCAAAAAAGCGGAATTTGTTTTTCATGATTTTTTTGTTTTAAGGATTTATTATTAAAAGTAGACTTTTTTCATGGACTTTATTTGCAAACATAATAAAATAAACCGAATTTTAAAACAAAATAATAATTATCTCTCTCGTATTTTAGCGAAAATATCTTCTATGAAGGTGTTTTTAAATTTAAAATCTGATAAATTCCCAATAAACTATTTCAAATCCGAAAAAAGTTATCTTTGTATCTTGATGTTTTTTGCCAGACGGCCCGCCACTGCCCCGAGGCCCGTCAAACGAGAGGAAACCTTAAAAACTTCTATTTATGATAAACTCTGATAAAGGGCACGCAGTGACCCGTATCAAATCCGCAATTTTCTTTCTGACGTTCATTCTGATCTTCGTCTATCTGGGTTGGGAAACGGGAGCGGCCAATATGCTCAACACCGTGATGCAGACCTCCTATCATCTGCTGCTGGAAACAGTATTCTACATCATGGCCATCACCGTGATCTCGGATGCCCTGGACAATATGCGTTGAGAATTCGGCATCGTGCACCTGGTCGAGAAGATGCTCTGTCCGCTATGCGTCCGCTCTTCAACCTCCCGGGAGCCGCCGCCCTGGGTAGCATCCTCACCTTCCTGTCGGCCTCCCATCCTCGACGGCGGAAAGGCCGGTGTCGAGATCGGCATCTCGATCATCCCCGGCGTGTTGATCATCTCAACTTTCGTAATGATGATTACGTTCGACACCCCGGCCGGAGATTATACGGGTGCGGCTTACGAGGGTGTGCCCATTTTGGCCGTTTTGGCCGAGGAGCTGCGCCACTGCGCTTTCGAGGGGGTGGATCTTACATTCACATCCGACATCCGCAAGGCTCTGACGGAGGCTTCCTACGTCGTGTCGTCGGGTGGTGCCGCCCGCAAGGCCGGCATGACGCGTGAGGATCTGCTCAAGGGCAACGCCCGGATTGCAGCCTCGTTCGGTGACGACATCCGTCGCTACTGCCCCGAGGTGAAACACGTGGTCGTGGTCTTCAACCCGGCCGACATCACGGGTCTGGTTACTCTGATTCACTCGGGACTCAGGCCTTCGCAGGTGACCTTCCTCGCCGCACTGGACAGCACCCGTCTGCAGAGCGAATTGTCCAAATATTTCAAGATCCCCGCATCCGCAACTGCCACACTTACGGAGGTCACGGCGAGCAGATGGCCGTCTACGCCTCCACGACCTCTGTCGACGACAAGACGCTGACCGATCTGATCGGCACTTCCGCTCTGCCTAACAGTGAGTGGGACGCCATCAAGCAACGCGTGATCCAGGGCGGAAAGAACATCATCGACCTGCGCGATCGCTCCTCGTTACAAAGCCCGGCCTACCTCTCGATCGAGATAATCGCGGCCGCCATGGGTGGCAAGGCATTCCGCTGGCCGGCAGGTACATACGTCTCGGACGGACACTTCGACCACATCATGATGGCCATGGAGACCACGATCACCCACGACGGTGTAGCCCTGTGCCGCGTGGAGAGAACACCCGCCGAGCAGGCCGAACTCGAGCAAAGCTACAAGCACCTCTGCACCCTGCGCGACGAGGTGATCGACATGGGGATCATCCCCTCCGTCGACAAGTGGCACACGATAAACGAGCATCTGAAATAGACGCACTGCGGCAGTCATCGCAACGCAAAAAAACCGGAACTTCACTCGTCTTGGGTGAAGCTCCGGTTTTTCTATGATTTAGGATCCGCAATCAGGAGGATTTTGACCTCCTCCCCTAGATCTATCTATTCCGACGAATGGCGGAAGGAGAAATATTTGGCAGCCAGAAAACTGTAAACTGTGGTCAGTACCGTGGTGATGATCTTGGCGGGTGTTGGCCAGATACCGCACACCTCGACAAAGAACTTCAGACCCGCATAGGTCAGCAGCACGGATCCCGCCACCGACAACCCGTAGCGTATCAACTGGGTGTGGGTACGCAGGGGCGAGAGTCGGAACGCCACGTGTTTGTTGAGCCAAAAGCCGTTGAAAAACGTGACAGGAAAGACCAGCAGCATGGCGGCGATATGAGGCGAAAGCACCACGATCCCCAAATCGAAGAAGCGGTGTGCCACCACGAAGTTATAGATCAGGAAATAGTACAAGGGATCGAGTATCAGAAAATTGACCCCCCCGCACACGGCATAGCGGAACATCTGTCGCGGCATGATCCGCTCGACAAAAGGCAGATAGAACACATCTATCGCCCGCATGATCAGATTATTAAATCTCATCAGCGAGCCGAATAGATCCACATGTCGGGATAATCGCCACCCTCACGACGGATGAAATCCCGGCAGGCCGTCTCCTCTTCGGCCGAGAATGCCGCTACCAGGATCTTCCCGTTTCCGAAACGATACAGTCCGCAATCCCACGACGTGTGTTTGGCTTTGGCCTCTTCGACTACCCTACGGGCATTAGTCAGCGAACCGAATACTCCGAGAACCACATATTTGCGGCCCGAGGTAAGCGACACGGGATCGGTTTGCGAATGCGCCTCGGCCTTCTGTCCCGCCTCTACGGTCGAAACAGAAGCGGCTGAGCGGGCAGCCGACTGTTTAGACTCGGCCGATGCAACCGTCGGATCCGCCGCGAGCGAGTCCTGCTCGGGGGTAGTCTGCGGCTCTTCGGTCCTCTGGACGGGGACGATGCGTTTGGCCACGACCGGCTCGGCGACATCATGGCGGAAATTCATCCAATAATAGCCTCCGGCCAGCACCGCAAAGGCAATGGCCGCAGCTCCGCACCATACCACCCAGTCCACCCCGCGGGATTGGATCCTCACGGGAGTGTGGCCCTGAGGATTGAGGCGGCGTTCAAAGGATTCGTCGACCTTGAATTTCTTCGCACGCAGGACTCCCACACCCTCAATCGTCAGCGTATCGCCCTCAAGGGTTTGAAGCAGCCAACGGTCATAGACGTCCTTGGCCACCTTTTCGTCGCATTTGGCTATGCGGGCAATATGTTCGACGAGCGATATGCCGCTCTGCTCCTCCTCGAAGAGGATCTCGCGGAACGGAGGTTGGACCATACGGCGGGAGATCTGACGTGCAGGGCGGCGCTCCGCATGAAGCGATCCTACACCAGGCAGGGAAAAGCGTTCGCCCCCCACCAAAAGATTTCCTACCAGCAGGTTGACCTGTTCCACAACCGGATAATTACTCATAGTTTTCAGTTTTTAAATTATTTTCGGCCTCCCTTTCCCGACACGGGGAGGATCTCCTGCGCAGGCTGTTTCATGCCGCGCCAGATCATCCATACGCCCAACACGATGAAGGGGATACTCAACCACTGGCCCATATACAGGTTCCAGCTCTGCTCGAAGGCCTCCTGCTCGGTCTTGATGAACTCGATGAAGAAGCGCGTGAGGAACGTGCCGATCAGGCCCACTCCGAAGATGATTCCCGGGCGGCGGCGTGCCATATCCTTGCCGTAATAGAGCCAGCAGAGGATGGCGAAGGTCACCAGATAGCACAGAGCCTCGTAGATCTGCGTAGGATGAACCGCCTGAGGCGCAAACTCATGCACCCACTTATACGAGCGCAGGAACTCGAAACCCCACGGCAGGTCGGTGGGCGTGCCGAAGATCTCCGAATTGAACAGGTTGCCCAGTCTCACGACGGCGCCGCCGATCCCCACGGGGATCATGATACGGTCCAGCGACCAGATATAGGGCAGTTTGTTCTTGCGCGAGAAGAGCCACAGGCCGATCAGCAGTCCGATGGCGGCGCCATGGCTGGCCATACCTCCGTCGCGGAAGCCCGTGATGATGGTCCACGGTGCGGAGAGGTAACCCACAGGATCGTAGAAAAGACAATGGCCCAAGCGTGCACCCAGGACCGTTGCCAATGCTCCGTAAAGGAATATCGAATCGGAAACACTTGAGGGAAGCCCCTCGCGTTTGCAGAAGTTGTCAAAGAATTTGGCTCCGCCCAATATCGCCACCGCCCACATCAGACCATAGTAGCGGATATCGATCGAACCCAGGTTGAAGAAAACGGGATCGAAATCCCAAACAATACTCAATGGGAATAATATCATTCTATCCTTTTTTATAAATCCTGCAAATTACTTTTCATTGCTCATCAGATCGACCTTCTTGAGCGAGAACGAGAACGTCGTGCCGACATTCAGCTCACTGCGCACGAAGATACGCTCGCCGTGGGCCTCGATGATGTGCTTGACGATGGCCAGACCCAAGCCCGTACCGCCCTGCTCGCGCGAACGGCCCTTGTCCGTACGGTAGAAGCGCTCGAAAATGCGCGGCAGATCCTCCTTGGCCATACCCAGACCGTTGTCCTCGACCTCGACCTGGATCTTGTTGAGCATATCACGGAAACGAATGCGGGTCGTACCGCCCTCCTTGCCGTAGCGGATCGAGTTGACGATCAGATTGACGAACACCTGTCCAATATAGTGCTTGTCGGCCGAAACCCAGAACGACGAGGGCAGGTTGTCGCTACCCTTGACACAGATCTTGATATTCTTCTTGTCGGCTTCCAGCTCGGCCTGCTCGGCGATCTCCTTGGCCAGGGCAACCACGTCGAAACGCTCCATATAGAGCTTGTTCATGTTGCTCTCCAACTTGGAAATCGTATCCAGATCATTGACGATGTTGATCAGTCGGTCGATGCTCTTCTCGGTGCGCTCCAGGTATTTGCGGTTGATCAGATCATCCTCCAGTCCACCGTCCAGCAGCGTGAGGATATAGCCCTGGATGTTGAAAATCGGGGTCTTCAACTCATGGGCCACGTTACCCAGGTACTGCTTGCGGAACTGCTCGGTTTCCTTGAGGCGGGCGATCTCGCGGTCGTTCGTATCGGCCCAGGCCGTAAGCTCCTCACCGATATTCTCAACGCGTTTGTCCTTCAACTCGGAGAACACCTCCTTGGTATGCACATCACGCGAAAGCACAATCGAATAAATCGGTTTTAGCTTGTAAGCCACGTATTTACGAATAATAAACAACGCGACCAATGCCATCAGCAGGAATGTCCCCACCGCAACCAGAAGTGTGATCCACCACTGTTGTTCCATCAAAAGAAGGACGACGGCCACGATGACCGTGGCCAAAGAAGCAATCAACAATGATGCCGCTTCTTTTGTTTTAATGCGTACCATAATTAATTATTTATATCTTATTTCTTGTAATTCTGCATCAGACGTGCAATATATTTGCCGACAATATCAAATTCAAGGTTCACAACCGTACCCGGCTCGATTCTGCAGAAATTGGTATTCTCGAACGTATAGGGGATGATCGCCACCTGGAATGATCGCTCGCGGGAGTTGCACACCGTGAGGCTCACGCCGTTGACCGTCACCGAACCCTTGTCGACCGTGAAGAATCCGTCGCCCTTAGGCTCGTACTCGAAGGTGAAGTACCAACTTCCGTCGGCATCCTCCTTGGCCGTACAGAGGGCCGTCTGGTCGACATGACCCTGGACGATATGACCGTCGAGCAGGGCATCGGGACGCATCGAGCGTTCGAGGTTCACCAGATCGCCCACCTTCAAAAGTCCCAGGTTGCTGCAATCCAGGGTCTCCTTCATGGCCGTCACCGTATAGGTGTCGCCCTCGATCCTGACCACCGTCAGGCAGACGCCGTTGTGGGCGACGCTCTGGTCGATCTTCAATTCCTGGGCAAAGTCGGCACGGAGGGTGAAATCCTTATTCTGACGATCCTCATGCACAGCCACCACTTCGGCCATGCGTTCTACGATTCCTGAAAACATATATCTTTCTTTCGTTTAGTTATTTACGATCAGTTTACCCACCACGCGGTAAGCGGCCGTCACATCGCTCAGGGCGATCTGCATGTCGTCGTAATTCTCTCGGTCGCCGGCAATCAGGCACAGCTTGTCCTGGGCATCGCCCAGACGCACGATGCGCAAAGCCGTGAATTTGGGGGTTACAATAACATAGGTATCACCCGGGATAATAGCCTCACGATCGACCGCACGCAGGAAGACCACCGTCTCGACGGGGATCACATCGCCCATGACGCGGCCCTTGTAGCACATCGCAAAGTCGCACTTCGGGAGCATCGGGTTGAGCAGGTAGCTCTCCGGCTCCAGTCCGTGGACCTCGGAGATCATCTGCTCGGGGTCCAGGTTGTAGTAAGGGATCTGGGCTCCGCGCACCTTCACGTCGGTGAACATCTGCCCCTCGCCCGTGAGCAGCCACAATTTGTCGATCTGAGGATATTTCGTCACGATACGATCGGCCACATCGAGCGAAATGCCGTTATTGCCGCGCTTGATCTGATAGAGGTTTTCGCCTCGGGCAAGGCCGATATGACGGGCAAAATAGTTTGTCGACATATTCGCCCATTTGATCACTGCCTCTATTCTTTCCCAATTATTCTGTTTTTCTCTCATTTTTATTATGCTTTTTAATTTTTTTTTGTACCTTTGCAATCCCGGTCCCGTAGTTCAATGGATAGAATACAAGATTCCGGTTCTTACGATATGGGTTCGATTCCCGTCGGGATCACTGAAAGACACGAGTTTGATTCGATTCAACTTGTGTCTTTTCTTTTATTACGGAATCCCGAAACGTCACCTCTTCTCTCTGAAGCAGGTCAAAACCTTTCGCCGGGATCTTTCCCATCGAGGCTTTTGTCCGTTCCGACACCTCCGTTTTTTCCATATTCATTGACACCTCCATTCTCACACACATTCCCGAGGATAAAGGTATTCCCTCCACCCCCGAAGGTTTTCTCTCCATGTTTATACTATACTTTGGTGCAGGCCCTTGGCTTTCACCCTTCGGCATTCCGCCGACAATACGCCGCGTTAGTTCACGCGAGCATATTTTTTATTCAACAAATATACGCAATTTTCGGAATTAATTAGCAAAAAAGTACAAATTAAATCAATCCGAGATCAAATAATGCTCAAAAACGGAGAACGGTCCAAAAATTTGATCTTCGGGGATTTTCAAATAAGATTTACGGGTAGCACACCCGGCTCTACAAATTGAATCGCAGACCCAGGCGAAGGGTGAATGTAGCGGGGGAATCGGTACGCGAAGTGCGTACGCGGGTTTGGTTGAAATAGTAGGCCACCTCGGGCTCGAAATAGAGTCCGACGAGTTTGGAGGGGCGGTACTCTATGCCCGCCACGCCCATGGTCGACCAGAATGCGCCAGGCTCGCTGATCCGGCTGTTGCCGCAATGGGCATCGACACAGAACTCCATGCCAAAGCCCGTGCCCACATACATGGCGACACGTCTGCGGTCCAGGAAATTCCAGTTGGCACGGAGCGGGATTCCGACGAAATGAAGCGTTTGGTCGAAGCTGCGTGAAGCGACAGGCAGGGTGACATCCGACCTGAGCAGTGTATAACAGAGACCGGACTCCAGCGAGAAGCCCCCGCCAAGCGACTTGCGCAGGGTGAGGCCGAAGCTCAGAGGCTGGTGATGGACACAGGATGCATCCTTCGTGTCCAGATTCACGAAAGGCGAAGGGGTCTCGCCGTTGCTGTCCGAGATGGTGGCATTGCTCTGCTCGACCAGTTTATTGAACCAGCGGGTTTTCACCCCCATTTTCGACGAGGAGCTCAATCCACCCTGGGCATAGACCGCCATGGACAGCGGACGGGAGGGACGGACCACGGCCACATAGTCCCGATCAAAGGACTTGCGCGAAACCCCACGCCGGTCATATTGCGAGGTCTTCCCCACGGATTGTTTGTCCGACTTTACGGAATCCCGGGAAGAGGATGTCGTCCCGGTCGTTGCTCCCTTCGGATCACGATGTGCAGGACGCGGAGCGATACCCTCCGCGTAATCGGGATTGAGCGTCAGATCGCACTCGGCATCAGGCTCCGAGGAGATCATATTGTCAGGTATTTGATTCTTCTTTCCGGGCTGTTTCCCGTCATCAAATGCGGAATCCTTCGTCGAAGGCCGGCGTACGGGTTTTCCACCCGACAGATCCGGGTCGGAATCCGCCGCGGAACGGACTGCAAGCAGTTGTTCAGAAAGAGAATTCAAGGAAGAGGCCCGCTCCTCCCGCTCACGGGAGTCGGCCTCAGAGTCAGATTCGGATAAAATAGTAGTGGCGGAAATTCTCCGATCGGATTCGTACCCCTCTAACGTTCCGACCCATACTTCATCCCCATAAGGAATGAAGCCCCTAAACCACGAGAATTCCGCCACTACGATGGCTGCAAGAATGGCCGCCGCAGCGGGAATAACCCGCACGAGGACTTTCCACCTCGGGGTTCGGACTGCAGGCAGGACTTTGAGATCCTGCTCCAGATGTTCCCAAACGCCTTCCGACGGGGTCACCTCCATATCACGGAGCTTGTCCCCGATGATATCTGGCCAATTCTTTTCTTTCATAACTAATTATTCTTTTCGTAATCCCGTATCTTGCGGGCAAGCAAGGCCCGGGCTCGGAAAAGTTGCGACGAGGAGCTCTTTTCCTTGATACCCAGCATACGGGCAATGTCCGCATGAGAATATCCTTCTACATAAAAAAGGTTGAAGACCACCCGATATCCCTCGGGCAACTCTTCGATCAGACGCATCAGTTCCCGGGCCGGAATACGTTCCACGTCCACCGCGGATTCATCCTCCGCCAGACGGACCGACCTACTCTCTTCGATCGGTTCTTCCTCCAGCCGGCTGCGCTGTCTCAACCACTCCAGCGTAGTGTTGACGGTCACCCGTTCCATCCACGCCCGGAGCGACCCCTTACCTCGGTAGGTAAAACGGTCCAGCGATCCGAAGATCTTCAAAAACGAATCGTGCAACAAATCCTCGGCCGTAGCCCTGTCGGCGACATAGCGCAGGCAGATGGCAAACAAACGACCCGCATACTGCTCGTAGAGCATCCTGCGAGCTTCCATCTCTCCCCTGCGGCAGGCTTCGGCCAGGCTTTGTTCCTCAATCGTATTCAATTCGATCCATTTACTTACTAAATGCAGATCTTCGGGAAATACTGCACCGCTTTTCATAAAAGATATGCAGGATCCCAAAAAAGAGCGTATTGCTCAAAAAAATATTTTCCTCGCACGCAGTAATAGTGCAAAATTAGCATTTATAAAGAAAAACACAATACAAAAAACGAAAGAATTATGAAAAAATTATCTTTGCTTCTGCTCTCGATCTTCTCGCTGATCGGTCTCTCGTCGTGTAACGACTCGGATTCGGACTACCCGGGCTATGCCTATTTCGTAACCGTAAAGGCCGCCTCCGAAAGCGCCTACTACTTTATGATGGACGACGACAAGACGATCTATCCGGGCAACGTAAGCCGTATCCCGAACTACAAACCCGTTGACAACCAGCGCGCCATTCTCCTCTTCAACCTGCTGAACGAGCCCATGACCGGGTTCAACTACAACGCCGAGATTTTCGACGTGCAGCCCATCTACTCGCGCGACGCCGAGGTCATGCCCCAGGAGGATATCGACCAGCTGGCCAACGACGGCATCGAGGTGTACCGCGGTATGTACACGCCCCACTACCTAACCATTCCCGTGACCTACTCCACGACGAAAACCGTGAAGCATGAGTTCTACCTGGTGGCTGCCGAGGAAGAGGTGGATTCGCCCGAGCAGTCGGAGCTCTTCATCCTGGAGCTGCGCCACGACGCCAAAGGCGACCAGGGCGGATGGCCCACGGAGGAGTACATCTCGTTCAAGATCGACAATCTGAAAACCCTCATGGATGACAAGGCCGGCATCAAACTCGTCAGCAAGAGTCTCTCCGGCTCGGAGCAGTCCCAGCAGATTTACTTCCAACGATAGACTGCCCCATAATATTAAGGTCGACAAGGCCAAAAAAGAGATGCCCTCCAACAGTGGAGAGCATCTCTTTTTGGTAATGATGCAAAAAGCTTCTCGGTATTTTCAGCAGAATGAAGGAGATATCAGAACTTTCTTTCCCCCAAAAATCATCCCCGGCATAGATAATTGTGCCGGGGGTGATTTATATATCTCCTTGGGGCACGGCCCCCTGATTTACAGGTATGTACCTGGGGGGGGGCAAAAATCTCCAACACTCCACACGCAGGATCGCCCCTCGGTCGTTGGGGAAATACGCCCGCAGACCTTCACATAGAGGAGGCCTCTCCCGCTCTCTTTCCATCAATCCCGTTTAAGATCCACCTGGCCGGACAGCCATTGGAAATACTTCCGGTCTTCCTTGAAGATCTTCTTGCCTTCGAGCATATAGGCGCGCAGAAGGAATTCTCGGGCATGGGTCTCATCCCCCAGTTCCAGATAATTCTCACCCAGACGCAACAATATGAAAGGATTGTCCGTCTCTCCGAGATTGTAGCATTTGCGGAAGGACTCCAGCGACTTGCCGTAGTCCTGCATCAGAAAACGGGCATCGCCGATTGAGCCGACGAGCCACAGATATGCATCCCAGTCTTCCTTCGGTTCCGGGAGGATATCCAGTGCCTCCCTAAAACAGGTGATGGCTTTCGCGTAATCTTCACTGTCCATCGCCTCGTTTCCCTTCTCCGACAGTTCTTCGATTCTGCCGTACAATTCATCTGAAAGTTCCATGTTTTCTCTATTTTTCTTTGATATTCTTTGATGCCCACATCCCGATATCCTGCTTACTCAATGCCGCAGCCATCAGATCCGGGAATTTATCGGGTGTACAGGCGAATGTGGGGACCCCGAGCGAGGCCAGATATTCGGCATGATGCTTGTCATAACACGGAGCTCCGTCATCGTTGAGCGCTGGAAGCACGATCATCTGCACGCCGCTGGCCACGATGGAAGCCATGCGTTTGCGCATCTCCTTCTCGTCACCGCCCTCGTAGAGATCGGTCACCAGCACCAGCACCGTATCCTGCGGCCGTGTGATCACCCCCTGACAATAGGTCAGGGCGCGGGCTATGTCGGTTCCTCCGCCGAGCTGGACACCGAACAGCAGGTCAACCGGATCCTGCAAATCGTCGGTAAGGTCAACGACCGAAGTGTCGAACACCACCATCCGCGTATTTACTGACGGTAACGAAGCCAGCACCGACCCGAAGATTCCGGAGTAAACCACCGAAGTGCCCATCGAACCGCTCTGGTCGAGACAGAGAATGATGTCCTTCAGAGCCTTGCATTTTCGTCCGTAGCCGATTCTGATCTCGGGAATGACGGTCTTGTACTGCGGCTGGTAATTCTTCAGGTTCTTTATGATGGTCGTCTTCCAGTCTATCTCGTTGTAACGGGGATTGCGCCTTCTTGCCGAGCGGTTCAAAGCACCGGTGACGGCCTGCCGGGTCGGGGTGGAGAGTTTCTGCATCAGTTCATCGACCACCTTGCGGACTACCTGTCGGGCCATGTCCTTGTTCTTTTCGGGAATGGCCCTGCCGAGTGACATGAGTGTGGCCACCAGATGCACATCTGGGACAACCGTTGCCAGCATCTCCCTTTCGGTCAGCAGCGAGTCGAGGTGCAGACGCTTGATGGCATCCCGCTGGATGACCTGCACGACGGTCTGCGGAAAAAACTCACGGATATCCCCCAGCCAGCGGCTGACCTTCGGGGCCGAGAATCCGAGTCCTCCGCTCCGCTCACCGCCATAGACCGCCTCCAACGAACGGTCCAGACGCTGCTCCTCCACCGTCAGCGTGACATCCATACCCTCGGCCGTATCTCCACCGAGTGCCAACCGCCATCTTTTCAAATATTCTGTTTCCATATTCTCTCCTGTTTTTTAATCCATCCCCAGAAGCCTGCCGAGCAGAGGCAGCACTTTGGAGGCATCCTCTTCATGGCAGGAATGCGACCCGACGGCCGCTCCGGAACGGGGTCCGTCCGACTCAAAACTTTTGGCCTTCTCGCCGAGTTTGCGACGCTCGGGTGTGGTGAAATTGCTGAATGTGCGTCGGATCACCGGAAGCAGCTCCCTGAAATTCGCGTCACTCAGACCGCAGAGCCAGCCATTCACGAGTTGCCACAGATTGTCGTCCAGCAGCAGCACCGAACCCGATGCACGCAGGAATCCCTCGAACCAGTATGCAACATCGGAAGGTGCGTTGCCCACCGAAGAATAGAAACTCAGGGTATCCCCCATCTCTTCACGCGAGATCCGTCCCTTGTCGTAGAGTATGCGTGCGGCATAGCCCGAAAGCAGCGGATGCGTTCCCGATGAATTGCGGATCTGCTGTACAAACTCATACCACATGGCGTTCAGTTCCTCATCATCGAGTGTGGACACGGCATAATCGGTAGCCGACAGGTGTTCAAGCAGTTCTCCGGCAGCCTCCTCGTCGATGTTGATGCAGACGAGCAGACCTCCGGCAAGTATGCGTGCCACCATGGCCCGGAGCATATGGCCTACATGACTGAAATCCAGATTGCGAACATCGCCATAGCGGACGATGTTCACCAGGTCGGGAACCGCTTCCATCATCTCCACAATATCCGTGGATGCCGCAGACAGACGGTCGAGCCGCAGGGTCATAGCCTCCACCAGCTCCGGGAGGTTGGCCGGAATGACCCGGTTGAGGAGTCCCGTGAGTTCGGGAATGCGCACAAGAGTGCCCATACGGTCCGAGACGTACTTCTGCACGGCCTCCTCCACGGTATTGCCCCATACGGCGCGCTCGATGATGGCGACGATCTGTTCGGGGCGGTGGTAAAGGCTCCATTTTTCCTTGAACGTACCCTTGCCGCCTGCCGCTTCCGGCTTGACCCAGTCGATATCCAGCAAGACCAGGCGGTGGAAGAGCAGACTGCGTTCCAGATCGGTCTCCTTGCGCAGGTCAAGTGTCATCTCCTTTATTTCCGCCGAGAAAGGGACACGCAGGCGTTTCTGCTGCCGTTCCACATCAATCAGAAGAGGGACTTTGGGTACCGCATCCGGCACTTTTCCCAGACGGTTGCCCACGATAAGCGATTCCCGGACAAGTTGCAGCAGCATGTCGTCCCCGAAGCCCATCACGGTGGTCACCGCCTCGTTGTATTCCTCAAGCGTCGGGGCAGGCAATCCCCGCAACGCGGCTGTCGTCTGCGCCAGACGGACTGTTTCGATTACGTGGGCCACCGAGATGTCCATGTTCCGCTCTCGCAACAGGGCCGCTATACGGCTGATCCACAGCGTGCCGTCATCCTCCGGATGATGCCACAGGTAATGGTACCATCCCGGAGAATCTATACCCGCCCCGTAGCCGCTGCGGAAGGTGAGACGGTCGTAGGTCCACGGAATCCACGTACACTCGACCCTGACCTTCGGAAGTCCTTTCAGCAGTTCGTTGTCATCCTTCACTTTCGGCATGTTCTCCAGCGCGGGAACGTGCCATGCACCGCAGACCACGGCGATACGCTCGAAACCCTCCTTCTGTGCATTGCGAATCATGCGGCGCATCCACGCCTCGCGGACAAGATCCCTGCGGGAGGTATGTCCGGGAAGGGCTTCCCTGAGCGCGGTCACCGCTTCCTTGACGGCCTCGAAGATGCCGCTGCCGTCCCGGCGCTGCTCGATGTTCATGTTCCACCACGATTCACCGTCGGGATAGCCGGCCGCTTCGGCCAGCAGGTCAAACGGATCGCCCGGGGATTCGATGCTTTCCCCGCTTGCTTCTCCCGACCTGTCGTCCTCCTGTTTTATGGTCTCGAAGGCCAGGGAATGGGTAAGCGGAAGGTCGAAGAAACGCAACACGACCCCCTCCCGAAGGGCATGGCTCAATGTCTGCCATTCGGGCGAAAAGTCTGCAAACGGATAGAATACGGCATTCTGCGGAACATCGGGCTGATAGCCGAGCAGGGCCACCGGAGGTTTCATCTGCCCGTCGGAGACGAACGCCATGAGGGCCTCGGCCTCGGCCGGTCCTTCGAGCAGGATGAGGTCGGGACGTATCTGCTCCAGCCGCTGCACGATATTGCGGCACGAGCCGGGTCCGTGATGACGTATTCCCAATAAATGAATGTCTGTCATAGCCTAACAGGTACTAAGTCCGACCATCAGAGCATATCGCGTGAAGCCCTGTAAATGTCCTTCCATCCGTCGCGGTTCTTGACCACCGTTTCCATATACTCCTGCCATACCACCTTGTCCTGCACCGGGTCTTTCACCACGGCACCGAGGATACCTGACACAAGGTCTTCGGCATGGATCTGTCCGTCACCGAAATAGCCGGCCATCGCCAGGCCGTTGTTCACCACCGATATGGCTTCGGCCGTGCTCAATGTGCCGCTCGGTGTCTTGAGCTTCGTCTTGCCGTCACCGGTGGCTCCCTGGCGTAGCTCGCGGAAGATGGTGACCACACGGCGGATTTCCTCCAGGGCTGGTTTCTCTGGCGGCAGCTCCATCACCTTCTCGAAACTCCCCACACGGCGGCGTACAATGTCAACTTCTTCCTCAAGCGTGTCGGGCAACGGGAGGATGACCGTATTGAAACGGCGTTTGAGCGCACTGGAAAGGTCATTGACGCCCTTGTCCCTGTTGTTGGCTGTGGCGATGATGTTGAATCCACGGACGGCCTGCACCTCCTTGTTCAGTTCGGGGATGGGCAGGGTCTTTTCCGAAAGGATGGTGATGAGCGTATCCTGCACATCGGAACCGATGCGCGTAAGCTCCTCGATACGGCCGATCTTGCCTTCCTGCATGGCCTGCATGACGGGAGTCTGCACCAGAGCCCCTTCACTGGGTCCCTCGGCCAGCAGACGGGCATAGTTCCAGCCGTAGCGGATAGCCTCCTCACCCGTGCCGGCCGTACCTTGCACGATGAGGGTGGAGTTGCCCGATATGGCTGCCGCCATGTGCTCACTGACCCAGCTCTTGGCCGTACCGGGAAGTCCGTACAGAAGCAGTGCCCGGTCAGTGACCAGCGTAGCCACGGCAATTTCCATCAGGCGGCGGTTGCCTATGTATTTGGGTGAGACCTCGAAACCGTCTTTCAATGTTCCTCCCATGAGGTAGGTGACCACGGACTGGGGTGACATCTCCCAGTTTTCGGGTATGGGGTGGGTCTCGTTCTTTTTCAGCTCATGAAGTTCTTCGGCGAATTGTTGCTCGGCGTGTTGTCTTAATAAAGTACTCATATCTGTGTGGTTTTTAGATTCAATCGTTAAACAGGTTGTCGATTTCGGATTTCAGATCCATGAATTCCTGCAACTTGGTGCAGAATTCGCGGATGGAGGGCACTCCGTCTGTCAGGGCAAGAGTCCTGGCGGAGACCTCATCCCTGAGGTGCGGCGACAGATGCAGTGCCAGATTTTCGGCCATGTCGTTGACGTCGCAGAGATATTTCTGGTTGAGAATCCAGGACAGGACGGCAGACGAGAATCCTGGTCCCCAGGGCTCGTCCACGGGGCCGAACCACGAATCGTGGATATAGGTGAATTGCTTCACCTTGTCCGGCCATTTGATTTCCTCGCGTTGCGAGGGGGTGAGCATCCCGACCAGTTCGGGTCTGCGGAAATAATAGTAAGGAGCCTCCTGCAAGGTATGGAAGGCCCATTGGCGGTCCGAAAAATTCAGGATCAGTTCCTCAAGGTTGAAATGTTTCCTGAACGGAGGGTGTTTGGCCAGTTTACGTGCCGCCTGCTCCTCTCCGCAGTCGAACACCTCGCACCAAAAGTCCAGCGGCACACGTTCGGCAAGTTGTCTAAGGAGAAACTCGGAGTCATCCTCCTGCTTGTTGCGGCTGATTTCCTCCAGTCCCATTTCCTTCATCTCCGGGGTGTACTCCATCCTGTCGTAGGACCACCCGATGAGTTTGCGGTAGTGGATATGCCCCCGCAAAAGTTCGCAACAGCGGCTGACCATTGCCGAATCGGGAATCCGGCACAACAGTTTGCGGGCCGTCTCCCTGACGGTACTGCTGCGATCCGTCGAGGTCACCTCCATCAGGAAAGTCTCGTCGGCCCGGCTCAGATTCGTCAGCAGGCATTCGAGCAGATCGTTGCGATGGTTGGCAGGCTCGCTCTTCCAGTCCCGACGCAGTTGTTCGAGAGCCGACGAGGGATTTTTCTTCCTCTGCCGGCGGAGCAGATCCCTGCGTTCGGAGTGGGTGGCCGTATCCCACGAGGGCTCCTCACCGCCGTTCCCGTCGGCAAGGTCCATCTGCCGGATCAGCCACACACCCCGCTCCCCGCCAAGAACTGTCAGCAGTCGGCGTTCCTCGAAACGCATGGGATTGTTGCGGTTATAGGCCCGGCGGATCAGCGGCTGAAGGAATTCGGGCAGAATGACCCTCCCCGATTTCCGGGCCCGGCGATAGGCATAGACCGCCATATTCTGCGTTCCCTGGAGACGGGCAAAAAGTCGGCACCTGTTCCTGTCGAAATAAGGAAGTTGCTCCTCGGGAGCCGTTTCTATGGGAAGAAGGCCTTCCGACGACCCGGGCTCCCATCCCGAATGCCGGTATGCAAAAACGGCGGCGGCCGTCCTGTAAAGGCAGGACTCCGTATCCTCCGATTTTTCGCGGATTCTTGCAGCCAGTTCCGCCAAAGGCGCAGGCAGATCTGCGGGCACAAACTCGCGGTTGGCTGTACCGAGCAGTGCGGTCTGTATAATCGGTTCAGTTACGTTCATCTCTCCAGGTGTGATATTCGTTGTTGTACCAAATGGATTTCAATTCCCACCTATCCCCGTTGGCTATGGCCAGAGCAGAGAACGGACGCCCTCCGGTGACGGCCAGGATGTCGACATAGGTCTCTTCGGGCATCACCGCCGTCACAGCATCACCGCCGGCGTCCACAAGACTGTAACCCGAACCGTTGCGGGTCACGCTCACCCCGCCCACGAGCAGGGGAACGTCCTCAGAAAACGGATTCGCGGTCATGGCCCGGCGGTACGATGCCGCCGCACGCTGCAAGTCGGGGCAAAACTCCGGCACAAAGGTCTCTTCCGAGAGGGTATCCTCCCGAAACAAAGCCCTGCGGCACTCTTCCGTCCCGTTGTAAAAGCACAGCGACCCTTCGTACACGCTGCCCGGGACGCGGCTTTCGGACGAAAAAGTCCCGGCTACGGCAAAGTTCAGATACCGGGCCATACGTCCGCTCCGCTTGCCGTAGAGCCAGTAGATGTCGGTGTTGAGGTCATTGACCCTGCGCGACTGCTTGTGCAAGACGAGCCAGCTGTCGGTCACAGCCTCCCGAGCCAGAACATTCTCCTTGGATTGGGGGTATCCGATCAATGTACGGATTTCGTCCTTCCACTCCGGTGAAAGACGGTCGAGGTTCCTATACCCCTGCATCAGCAGGTAAAGCCGACTCATACCCTCCGTAAGTTCAGCCTTCCAGCCCTCCTCGCCGAAGTCGATTGTCTCCATCGCCCTTAATCGTCCGGCCAAACCGGGAGCCTGGGCATCGATCATGCGACGGGCCATGTTGTCGAACAGGCTGTCGGCCCGTTCCGGTACATTCAGCAGACCGTTGCGCAGCAGATCCTTCATCCATGTCTCCAGGTCGGATATTCCGTCCAGCACCTTGCGGTGACGTTTCTCCTGACGCTTGGCCTGTGCGGCTTCGTCGACCGGGGTTTCGCTTCGGGCTTTCTGCTCCTTCTTTTCGGCCTTCTCCTGACGTTTGGCGAGCCATGCTGTCACCCATTCCGGTTCTTCGCCCGGCGTGAACTGGTCAGGCTGGCGGGCATACAGCAACAGCAGGCCAAGCCCGTGCTTGCACGGGAATTTGCGGCTCGGGCAGGAACACTTGAACGCTATGTCCGTCAAGTCGATCACCGTCTGATAGGGATTCTTTCCGCTTCCCTGGCAATGTCCCCAGACGGCGCGGTCGCTACACGCTCTCAGTACCCATTTGCTCAAGGTCGCAAGTCCTTTGCCGGCCTTCACCGATGAGTCGTCGGGCGCGAGTTGCAGGATCTGTTCTTCTGTCAAATTCAATGGCATAAGCAACAAGTTAATTGATCTTTAAATCATTCCCGATTCCCTGCGGCATATTCTCCCGTGTTGATGTCAAGCACAGAACGCCCAGGTTGTATCAGCGCGTCTTCGTATTGGCATTTCCATCGGATGCTGCTGTCCATACCCCCGTCATTGATTCCATCGACGGTTTCTCCCGAATCTATTTCATTGCCGCTTGCCAGCAGATAGGAAGCCACATTATAGGCATGGTTCACTACCCGGTTCGGATCAAGTCCGCGGAAGTGATACTGCAGGTCAGACAGAAAGAGCGTATTCATCCCGAGAGTATCGACCAGCATGTCGTCGGAACCCTGAATCGTGAAGAAACGGACGTTCACGGCATAGCGGATAAACCGGTCAGGACCTTCTATCTGATTGCCGCGGATCACCTCCGCCTCGAACAGTTTCCCGCTGCCGCTGAAGAAAAACGCTTCGCAGGACGGGAACAGTTCGGCGAGCGCTTCGAGGTAGTCCATTTCCAGATTGGCGCGTTCCAGCGAAGGCAGGCCGCGGGCAAGAAAGTCGGTAGCGAGCATACTGTACCGACATTCCTCCAGAATCCGGTCACGCCCCTCCAGACAGTCCCACATCTGGTTTCGGGTGAAGTCGTCCACCGTCTTTCCGTCAAAGTCCATGCACGGAGTCATCAGGAGCTGCACGGGGACTTTCCCATCCTCAAACTCCACCATGTGGTCCAGGACGGTGATGAAGACAGACTTGTCATCACCTTCGTGGCATTCCACATTGCCGAAATGCTTCCGGCAGACGTCGGCCACCCTCTGTGCGGAAGGCAATTCAACCGGGTTCTTGAACAGCAGATTTATAAATAAGGGGCCTCCGGGCTGCAACTCCTTTGTATTCAGGTCTTGTTGAAATACTTGGCTCATATTCAGTCTGGTTGGTTTAATTCGTTTCATTTTCTATATGCAAGATAGATATTTCATGCAAAAAAACAATACACAAACGGAGAGTAACGACAAAAATTCCAACTCTTTTTTTCATCAGTATTCCTGTTGCGATACAGGTTCATCCGTGCCGAAGGAGACAATCACCTGTACATCAGGCACATCAGCACCGTTAGCACGCATGAGATCCCGACAGGCAGCCGCCCTTGTAAAATATCCGGATCCATCGGGACGGGGCACACTTTCCCCAAACGAACGTCCTTCGCAGAGTCCGACCGAAATGCCGTGATTTCCAACTCAGGCCCACAAGTTTAAGATTATTCTTTTCAAAATCCATCCGTATTTAAGCAAGTTTTCGTACCTTTGTCCAAGTATGTCAATAGTAAGAAACACAGAGAGCGATCTCGAATTTGAAAATAAGATCCGTCCCCAGGAACTGGAAAACTTCTCGGGACAGGACAAGATCGTCGAGAATCTCCGCATCTTCATCAAGGCCGCCTTGATGCGCGGCGATTCGCTCGACCACGTCTTGTTGCACGGACCTCCGGGTCTGGGCAAGACCACCCTGGCCAACATCATCGCCAACGAGATGGGAGCCGAACTGCGCGTCACGTCGGGTCCCGTACTCGACAAACCGGGCGATCTGGCCGGTTTGCTCACGAATCTGAATCCCGGCGATGTGCTCTTCATCGACGAGATCCACCGTCTGAGCCCCATTGTCGAGGAGTATCTCTACTCGGCCATGGAGGACTACAAGATCGACATCGTACTCGACAAGGGCCCCTCGGCCCGATCCATACAGATCGAACTGGCCCCCTTCACACTGATCGGCGCCACGACTCGCAGCGGTCTGCTCACCTCGCCGCTTCGTGCGCGATTCGGCATATCGTGCCACCTGGAATACTACGACTCGAAGGTTCTGTCGGGCATCGTGAAGCGTTCGGCCCGGATTCTCGACGTCTCGATCGACGACGAGGCGGCTCTGGAGATCGCCATGCGCTCGCGCGGCACACCGCGTATCGCCAACGCCCTGCTGAGGCGTGTGCGTGACTTCGCAATGGTCAAGGGAGAAGGGCACATCGACCTGGAGATCACACGGTTTGCCCTCTCGGCTCTGAACATCGATTCGCGCGGTCTGGACAGCATGGACAACAAGATCCTGGGTACGATCATCGAGAAATTCAAGGGCGGGCCCGTAGGTCTGAACACCGTGGCCACGGCCGTCGGCGAAGACGGAGGCACGATAGAGGAGGTCTATGAGCCGTTCCTGATCAAGGAGGGATTCTTGAAACGCACCCCCCGTGGCCGCGAGGTCACGGAGTTGGCCTACAAGCACCTGGGATACACAAAGGCCCCGGGAGAAGACACCTTGTTCTAAGATTCTAACCGGGAGCAAGGACCGATAACGAAGGACTTCGGGAATAAGGAATGAATTCCCCGTTATACATATCTCCATGAACGGAAAATACCGGCCTCGAAGGTCGGTATTTTTATTATACATCGGGGCTGCATCTTCATAAAGAGGACTTTCCCCCGAATCGAGGCGGCTGAGGGTATCTGTCCGCACAGTCCGCTTAGTCGATGAATCTTTATTTTAATAATAGGTATTCTGATTTCATTGGCCTGCCCATAGCCGAATTGCGCACCGCAGATTTTGATGTCTGCGCCTGTCGGATCACGTTCATCAGAAACCCGTCTAAAGAAAACCTGCGCCCCTCGCGGAAGGCCATGAGCCGGGTCAGAAAAGCCGGCCGAAATCCTCCGCCGTGATCTCCCGAACCTCGCACGTCCCGATCGAGAGCGGAAAGACGACACGCAACACACCGTCCTTGTTCTTCTTATCCTTGGCAGCAGCGGCCAGCAAGGTAGGCATCGAGACCGGAAGTTCCAGGTCGAAGCCTAACTTTCGGAGCAGGGCCGCCAGGCGGTCGCGATCCTCACAAGGCATCAACCCGGCCTTCACTGCGGCGTCGGCCACCAGGCGGAGTCCGATCGCCACGGCCTCACCGTGATTAAAGCGTTGGGTCGATTTTTCGAGGGCGTGAGCCAGCGTATGACCCAGGTTCAGCTTGCGCCGCTCCCCCGCTTCCCGCTCGTCGCGGCCGACAATCCCGGCCTTGATCGCCACCGATGTGCGGATCACCTCCTCGAGGAGCGTCCTGTCCGAACGCAGGGTCGCAAAATCGGTCTGCTCCAGACGCTCGAACAGTCCCCGGTCGGCCATCACCGCCGTCTTGACCACCTCGGCCAGTCCCGCACGGAACTCGCGGTCGGGAAGGGTCGACAACATCTCCGTGTCACAGATGACGAATTGCGGCTGGGTGAATGTTCCCGCCATATTCTTATAGCCGTCGACATTCACTCCGTTCTTGCCCCCGACCGAGGCGTCGACCTGGCCGAGCAGGGTTGTCGACACGAAGCCGAATTTCAGACCCCGCATATAGATCGAAGCGGCAAAACCCGCCATGTCAGTGGCAATTCCGCCACCGATGCCCAAAATAAATGTCGAGCGGTCGACTCCCGCTTCGATGAAGCGGAGGCAGAGCGTAAGGATGGTTTCGAGATTCTTGAAGGACTCCCCGGCGGGGACGGCTATCGTCTTGTAATCAGCTACGAGTGAGGGGTATAACCGGGCTACGCGCTCGTCGGCAACTACCACTACCCTCCCTTCGGGCAGCAGCTCGCGGAGCAATTCGGAGGCCCGGCCCATATAGACGGGACTCACACCGCAGACCTTAAATATCGGATTCATTGCTTTTAAATTGTCAGTTCATTAACAAAATTAGTATAATTTCCGAGAAATTGTGTACCTTTGCAACACAAATCGATTATTTCCTTATGCAAAAACTGCGCAATATAGCAATTATTGCCCACGTGGATCACGGTAAGACCACGATTGTTGACAAAATGATTCTGGCAGGTCACATCCTGCGCGACAACTCGAAACCGGCCGACGGGCTGATTCTCGACAACAACGACTTGGAGCGAGAAAGAGGCATCACGATTCTCTCGAAGAACGTGTCTGTCATCTACAAGGACTACAAGATCAATATCATCGACACCCCGGGTCACGCCGACTTCGGTGGTGAGGTGGAGCGTGTGCTCAATATGTGCGACGGTGTGCTGCTGCTGGTCGACGCCTTCGAAGGTACGATGCCCCAGACGCGTTTCGTACTTCAGAAGGCCCTCGCCCTGGGCAAGAAGCCCATCGTGGTGGTGAACAAGGTCGACAAACCCAACTGCCGTCCCGAAGTGGTCAACGAGCAGGTATTCGACCTGATGTTCTCGCTCAACGCCACCGAGGACCAGCTCGATTACAAGACCATTTACGGTTCGGCCAAGCAGGGATGGATGTCCCACAAGTGGAACGAGCCGACCAATTCGCTCGTGCCCCTGCTCGATGCCATCATCGACGAGATCCCCGAGCCCGAGATCGTCGAGGGTACGCCCCAGATGCTGATCACCTCGCTCGAATACTCGAACTACACGGGCCGTATCGCCGTGGGTAAGGTGACCCGCGGTACGCTCAAGGCCGGTCAGAACGTGACGCTGGCCAAGCGCGACGGCAAAACCATGCAGAAAACCAAGATCCGCGAGCTGATGGTGTTCGAGGGTCTGGGTAAAAAGAAGGTGGACGAGGTACCCTGCGGCGAGATTTGCGCCATCACGGGTATCGAAGGTTTCGAGATCGGCGACACGATCTGCGACTTCGAGAATCCCGAGGCTCTGCCCCCCATCAATATCGACGAACCGACCATGTCGATGCTCTTCACGATCAACAACTCGCCCTTCTTCGGCAAGGACGGTAAATTCGTCACCTCGCGCCACCTGAAGGATCGTCTGGATCGTGAGCTGGAAAAGAACCTCGCCCTGCGTGTGGCACCCGGTCCTTCGGCCGACAGTTTCATTGTCTACGGTCGTGGCGTGCTACACCTCTCGGTGCTGATCGAGACCATGCGTCGCGAGGGTTACGAGTTGCAGGTAGGACAGCCCCAGGTCATCGTCAAGGAGATCGACGGCGTGAAGTGCGAGCCTGTCGAGGAGTTAACCGTCGACTGCCCCGAGGAGCATTCGGGTACGGTCATCGAGATGGCCACCAAGCGCAAGGGCTCGCTGGTCAACATGGAGTCGGACGGCGGCCGCACGCGTCTGGAGTTTGACATTCCCTCGCGCGGTATCATCGGTCTGCGTTCGAATATGCTGACCGCTACGGCAGGTGAGGCCATCATGACCCACCGTCTGAAGGACTTCGAGCCGTGGGTCGGCGAGATCGAGATGCGTACCAACGGTTCGATCATCTCGGGCGAGACGGGTACGGCCTACGCCTACTCGATCGACAAGTTGCAGGATCGCGGACGATTCTTTATCAACCCGATGGATCAGGTGTATGAGGGTCAGGTCATCGGTGAGCATACGCGCCAGAACGATATCACGGTCAACGTCACCAAATCCAAGCAGTTGACCAATATGCGTGCTTCTGGTTCGGATGACAAGGCGGTGATCGTTCCCCCGAAGGTCTTCACGCTGGAGGAGGCTCTAGAATACATCAAATCGGACGAGTATGTGGAGATCACTCCCCACTCGATGCGTCTGAGAAAGATCCTCCTGCACGAGGTCGACCGCAAGCGCGCTTCAAAGTAAAAGTTTTTGAATCAAGTATATTATCAAGAGGATCCCGCGTCGGAATAAAATCCGATGCGGGATTTTTGTATTGGGGGGGGCAAGGTATCAACGGACTTTTCAGGGGCTTCCCGCCGATCTTTTGCAGGAAATCCGGAGGGAGAACAAGTGCTGACCCCGGAGGGAATACAAATACAAACAGAGTGTTCTTCCGTTGCAGGGCTGTTTGGGAAAGTTCCGGGGAAAATTACGGAAAGAGCAGGATGCCCCGACGGAAATGACTTACATGGACTACCCGGCACATCACCGCCCTATTTCTGACGGAGCAGATGTCCCGAAGGGCATGGCGGAAAGGCGTGAGCCATATCGGCGAACTACACCGCCCCTTGCAGCAAACAGACATTCTGCATCGGGGAACAGACATTTGCGTGGGTAAATAAACATTCCGCGTAAGGAAAACCGCCAATGGGAAAGGCCTCCAAAGTCGGAAATCCCATGAGGACAAGCGACGACGCGCCACTTTTCCCGAAGGAAAATTCGGCAGATTCAAACCTTTGTATTATCTTTGTATGGCCCACCGAAGAGGAGGGCGGCAGTTTTTGAAACTCTAAAAATAAGATACTATGAAAAAAATCGGTATCGCTTGCGACCACGCAGGCTACGAATTGAAGGAATTTTTGGTGGGTTATCTCGCCTCTAAGGGCTACGACGTCCTGGATTACGGTTGCGACTCACCCGAAAGCGTCGACTACCCCGACTTCGGTCATCAGTTGGGTGGTGCAATCGACAGCAGCGAGGTGGAGATCGGTGTAGGTATGTGCGGCTCGGGCGAGGGCATGGCCATGACGCTCAACAAGCACCAGTCGGTACGCGCAGGTTTGTGCTGGAATACCGAGGTGGCCACGCTGATCCGTCAGCACAACAACGCCAACGTCATCGTCTTCCCCGCACGTTTCGTCACCTACGACGAGGCCGTAGCCATGCTCGACAAATTCCTGGAGACTCCCTTCGAGGGCGGCCGCCACGAAAAGCGCGTGGCCAAGATCGCCCTGGCCAAATAATTTCCTAAAAAGGAAACGGCTCGGACAACCGTCCGACAAAAAATACAGGACTTCCACCCTTTTTCGGTGGAAGTCCTGTATTTTTTTTTTTGGGGGGGGGGAAAAAAAGCGTCATCTCGTTTGGGTATATTAGCCCCCAAGTGTTAGTGAGACCTTCTGATCCAGCAAATTTCAAGCAGGCGGAATCACCATGGTTTTATCTGCTTTTCTTTCGTTTGTTCCATATCTCTAAAATGCTTGGTTGCATTTCACCATGGTTCTCTGACGAAAGCATCCTCATTTTCCCCGCCCTAAGGGGTAGTCTTTTCATGTGCAAAGCAAAGCAAACCATTCTTTGCACTGCGTTACAACAACTCAAGACAAGCGCCCCCTCCGCGCCATCAGGGGATCAAAAAAAGCGCGGGGATGACCATCTTTTTCAAAAGACAGCCACTACCGCGTTATATTTTCAAATACGTATTCTCATAAGCACTAGAAGTACAAAAAGGAATGATAATTGATTTCAAGAATCCCTTGAGGATTTGCAAACTACCCGAAACTCCGAAGTTGCGCCCTCAAAAAGTTGAAAATCAGCAGACACAACGAGCCGCTGAACTTCGGGACACAAAGCCCGTCCAACGCCTAAAGTTCATAGACATAGGGAGACAAATCCTCCAGGTGCTCACGAAGTCCATGACCGTGGAACAATCCGAAGACGGCCGATCCGCTGCCCGACATCGAGGCATAGACCGCTCCCCGATCCAAAAGCGACGACTTGGCCTGCGCAATCGAGGGATGCGCCCGCAGGATATGCTCCTCGAAATCGTTGGTCACCACTCCCTGCCACTGCTCCAGGGGAAGGGCCAGGCGTTCGATCAGAGGACGCTCGGGAAGGTGGGGCTTCACCCCGGCATAGGCCTCGCGGGTCGACACTCCCTCCTCCGGCTTGATGATCACCAGAGTCATCCCCTCCAGACGGACATCACAGGGCGTCATGATCTCGCCGCGTCCCTTGCACAGCTGGGACGTATTCCTGACAAAGAATGCCGTATCACTGCCCAAAGCCGCAGCGCAGTCAATCAACTCCTCCTCGGTAAGATGCAGCCCGAACAGCGAATCAATGGCACACAACACCGCCGTGCCGTCGGCCGATCCTCCGCCCAGCCCCGCTCCGAAGGGAACATGCTTCGCAAGGCGAATACTCACCCCCTCCACGTTGTAACGCTCCTGCATCAGGCGATAGGCCTTCAGGCAGATATTGTCTTCGACCGCACAGTCGATCACGATACCTTCGGCCTCAAATTCGGCGGAATGCCCCCCGGTGCGCTCCACCTCCACTTCATCAAACAGTCCCCGCACGGGGAACATCACGGTCTCCAGTTCGTGGAACCCGTCCTCCCGACGTCGCAAAACATCGAGACCCAAATTAATTTTACAGTTTGCTCGGATAATCATAATCACAAAGATACAATTTTTATATTTTTGTGACATGATATTCCGCACAGAAATAAAAATTGATCCGCTTTCGGTACGAATCGGATACGAAAACCGAATCCTGGCCCTCGGATCGTGCTTCACGGAGCACATCTCGGCCCGACTCCTCGACCTCAAATTCAAGGTATGCTCCAACCCTACGGGCATCCTTTTCAATCCATACTCGATTGCCCGGGCAATCGAAGCCTGTGCAGAAGGCCGACCCGTCACCGACGGGGAGCTTCATGAGGCCGGAGGAACGGTTTTCAGCTATGATTTTCACAGCGATTTCTCGGCTCTGGACCGGGTTTCGGCCCTGGAGAAGATGAATGCTGCACGCACGACGGGCGCACGGGCCTTGTCCGAAGCCGACCGCCTGCTGCTGACCTTCGGCACGGCCTGGATCTACGAATACGAAGGGCGCGTGGTGGCCAACTGCCACAAGCAACCCTCCGCACGGTTTCACCGTCGAAGGCTGGAGGTCGGAGAGATCGTGAAAAGGTTCTCCGCTTTGATGGAGGGTCCTCTGCGCGGCAAACAGATCATCCTGACGGTAAGTCCCGTAAGGCATTTGGGTGACGGCCTGGAGGAGAATTGTCTGTCGAAATCTGTGCTTCGGCTCGCAACGGCGATCCTGGCCGAGCGCTACCCCTCGATCGTCTACTTCCCCTCGTTCGAGATTCTGAACGACGACCTGCGCGACTACCGTTTCTATGCCGCCGACATGATGCACCCCGCGCAGCAGGCCGTGGAATACGTTTGGGAGAAATTCGCGGAGGCCGCCCTCACACCCCAGGCGCAGGAGCTGATCCCGCGGATCGAATCCATCAAAAAGATGCTCGCCCACCGTCCCCGCGACCCCCGCAGCGAGGCCCACCGACAACTCCTCAGACAGTGTCTCGATCGGATCCAAAGCCTCAAGAGCAATAAAGCATTCGATTTCGGGGCGGAAGAGGATTATTTACGCCGATGTCTCGAAATAAATTTGTAAATTTGCGTCCGATTTGAAAATCGCTTTATGAAAAATAAATTTCTGATACTCGCCTTAGCGCTCTTTTCCATAGTGGAAATCCAGGCGGCCCGCCCCCGACTCGTAATCAACATCGTCGCGGGCTCGATGCGTGCCGAAGACATGGGACGCTATGCGCATAACTTCTCCCGGGAAGGTCTGGGACGACTTCTGACCGGAGGCGCGGTCTTCAACGACAGCCGCTACGACTACCAGCAGACCACGCTCCCCGTCTCGCTCGCGACACTCTCCACGGGTGCCCTGCCCTCGACCCACGGAATCATCGGCGAACGCTGGTACGACTACACCTCGAACCGCCCGGTTTACCTGCTCTCCAATCTGGTGAACCCCCGCCCCGACGAGCTGATCGCCCCCACACTCAGTGAAACACTCCTCAGACACGCCCCCGGCAGCCATTCGCTGACCGTGGCCCTCGACCCCGTGTCGGCCATCGTGATGAACGGCCGCGGCGGGTCGGCCTTTTGGATGAACGAGCAGTGCGAATGGGCCACCTCACGAAGCTATGCCGAGGAACTGCCCCAGTGGATCGTGCGCAGCAACCGCGAAAAATACAACCTGTCCTACGCCCAGGAGGAATGGAATACGATGCTCGATGCCGACAAGTATGTCAACACGCGACATTGGGATATCAAACTCAGCCTCAAGAAACATTCGCGCAACGACCGCAAACAGAACACGGAGGGACGCCTGGATCCGAGCAACGACTTCGAGCGCATCTGCTACACCCCCGCCGGCAATACCGCCGTATTCGGATTCGCCAAGCAGGCCATCGTAAAATACCACCTGGGGGAAGATGACACGCCCGATATTCTGAACATCTGCCTGGATTCCGCCCAACGGATCACCGAGGCCTATGGTCCCGAATCGGTCGAGGTCGAGGACATGATCTACCGCCTGGACAACGACCTCGCGGATTTTCTGACCTTCGTATTAGCCCAGCACAAGGAAGAGGAGGTCGTGGTGGTCTTTACGGCAGCTCACGGCTCAAGCCCCTCATTCGAGGAGGATGTGCGCCGCTCGACACGCTTCAATACCCGTCAGTTCGAGGTCATCGTCAACGGATTTCTCAACGTCCGCTACGGCAACGGAAACTGGGTACTGGCCTGCGAGAACAAGTGCCTGTGGCTGAACCACAACCTGATCTACGAGCGCGGTCTGAATCTGAGCGAGGTGCAGAACGAAGTGGCCATCTTCGCCATGCAGTTCAGCGGAGTGTCACACGCCCTGGCCGCCTCGGCCATGCGCACGAGCTACTTCGGCAGCGGTTATGCACGCAAATTGCAGAACAGTTTCTACCCCCGCCGCTCGGGTGACGTGATTCTGAACCTCATGCCCGGATGGATCGAGGAAAAGGAGCGTTGCTGGTCGGTTTCCGGCTCGATGTACGGCTACGACACCCAGGTGCCGCTGATCTTCTTCGGCGGAGGAATCGCCCCCCAAAGAATCGCCCGCAGGATCGACCTCACGTCGGTGGCTCCGACCCTGTCCCACCTGATGGGAATCACCGAACCCGCAGCATCGGAAGGTGTGGTACTCGACGAGATCGTCGGACGATAGACGCTCCATGCAAACCCGAAGCAAAAATTTAGATAAACGATATAAACACCATAGAAATGGATAAGATACAAGACGAAATCATTGAGGAGTTCTCGGCATTCGACGACTGGCTCGACAAGTATGACTATCTGATCGAGCTGTCGGACTCGCTGCCGGCAATCGCTCCCGAACACCGCACGGAAAACTACCTGATCCAGGGCTGCCAGTCGCGCGTATGGGTCAACGCCCGATTCGAGGACGGCAAGGTATTCTATACGGCCGACAGCGACGCCATCATCACCAAGGGCATCATCGCACTGCTGATCCGCGTGATGAACGGACGCGCCCCCCACGAACTGATCGACATGGATCTCTATTTCATCGACGCCATCGGCCTGAGTTCCAACCTTTCGCCCACACGTTCAAACGGCCTGGCCGCCATGGTCAAGCAGATGAAGATCTATGCCCTGGCATTCAGCCAAAAAGAAGAGTAACACCCCTCACACACGATTAACACTCAGACGACATGACACCTCAGGAAATATTACAGGTAGAGAAGGACATCATCTTGACGCTCAAAAACATATATGACCCCGAGATCCCCGTAAACATCTACGATCTGGGCCTGATCTACGAAATCGACTACACCCCCGACAAGGTAGCCAACATCCGCATGACGCTCACCGCGCCCAACTGCCCGATGGCCGACTTCCTGGTCGAGGATGTCAATACACAGGTCGGAAAAGTCAAGGGCGTGGACTCGGTCAACGTGATCCTGACGTTCGACCCCGTATGGGACAAGAGCATGATGTCGGAAGAAGCTCTTTTAGAGCTTAATATGACCTAATACCTCAGACACAACTTCAACTGCGGAGACGATATGGCCACCGAACGCGAAACACGGGCTTTGAACCGTCTGGAAGCCGGCGCGGGAAAGTATTCCTGCGGCGAATACATTCAGAATCTCGATCCGCTGCACCGCAGCGAGGTCTTCACGGCGGTGTTGTTCGACCGTCTCCAACGCAAGATACGAACCATAGACCTTCTTTACAAGGAGGCGGCGGAAAACTGGAACCAGACCTTCTATCTGCTCTACTTCCGCACCCTGGGCGACAGCCGCAACCAGGAGGCCTATCTCGAACTGGCCCGAAGAGTCAGCTATAAAATCGTGCTGCGCGAGCGGCTCATCCCCCATGCCATCGAAGCGATGCTGCTGGGGGCTTCGGGTTTACTCGCCCTCTACGAACCGGACGAATACACGGCACAGCTGGGTCACATCTTCGAACACCTCGCGGTGAAATACGAGATCGACCCCATGCAGCCCGACGAATGGTCACTCTGCGACATAAGGCCGGCGAATCACCCCGTATTGCGGCTGGCCGAAGCGGCGGAATTCTTCTCCCAGGACGATTTCATCATGGACCGGATCATGGACTGCCGCACGGAGCAGGACATCCGCAGGCTGTTCTGCATCGAAGCCTCGAAGTATTGGCGTACGCACTACATCCCGGGAGCCGCCAGCGACTCGCGACCCAAGCGCATCGGCAACTTCAAGGCCAACATCATCGGCATCAACCTGGTCGCCGTGTTGCAGTTCGCCTACGGGAGCTACACCCGCAAGGAAAAACTGCGCGAGAGCGCCCTCTCCCTTTTGGAACATCTGCCCGCCGAGGAGAACCGCTACATCAGAGGCTGGTACGAAGCCACGGGACTCAAGGCCCGCAATGCCTTCGAGTCGCAGGCACTGTTGCAACTGGCCACGGAATTCTGTCCCGGGAAGCGTTGCCGGGAGTGTCCCCTGGGACGGAGAATCCTCCACCGCATAGCCTCCTCTCGCGACCTGTAACCGCCCGGAGCGCGGAAAAACCCCGCATGACAGCGGCCCGGAGCCGCTTCATGACGCCGAAAGTATGGTTTCGAGGCTAAATTTAGCCCGAAGGGGTTAGGATTTTTCAAAAAATTTCGTATATTTGCGAGATATCAAAACCATTTTGCGAGAAAATCAAAAAACAAAATATGGATATAGTTGCAGGATTAATCAAACTCGTCTTTGGCTCCAAAGCCGACAAAGACCGCAAGCAGATCGAACCCTACGTGGAGAAGATCAAAGCAATCTACCCCACAATCGCCGCATTGTCGAACGACGATCTGCGTGCGCACAGCGAAACCCTCAAGAAACAGATCGCCGACTTCATCGCTCAGGATGAAGCCCGCATCGTGGAACTGAAGGCCCTGTTGGAGAAGAGCGAGACGACGCTTGAAGAGAAAGAGAAGATCTCGAAGGAGATCGACGAAACGACCAAACGCATCGACGACAAGATCGAGGAGAAACTCGACCAGATTCTTCCCGAGGCTTTCGCCATCATGAAGGACACGGCCCGCCGATTCGCCGAAAGCGAAGAGATCGTGGTCACGGCCAACGACTTCGACCGCAACCTGGCCGCCACGAAGGATTTCGTGAGAATAGAGGGAGACAAGGCCATCTACGCCAACCACTGGACGGCCGGCGGCAACGACATCAAATGGGATATGGTCCACTACGATGTGCAGCTCTTCGGAGGTGTCGTCCTCCACAAGGGCAAGATCGCCGAGATGGCCACCGGAGAGGGTAAGACCCTGGTGGCTACCCTGCCCGTATTCCTCAATGCACTGGCCGGGAAGGGTGTGCATATCGTCACGGTCAACAACTACCTGGCCAAGCGTGACTCGGAGTGGATGGGCCCGATGTATGAATTTCACGGACTGTCGGTGGCCTGCATCGACGACACGCAGCCCAATTCCGAAGCCCGCCGCAAGGCCTACATGGCCGATGTGATCTTCGGTACGAACAACGAGTACGGCTTCGACTACCTGCGCGACAACATGGCCTCCTCGCCCAAGGATCTCGTGCAGCGCAAGCACCACTTCGCCATTGTCGATGAGGTCGACTCGGTGCTGATCGACGATGCCCGTACACCGCTGATCATCTCGGGTCCCGTACCCAAGGGCGACGACCAGCTCTTCGAGCAGTACTGCCCCGCCATCGAGCATCTCTACAACCTGCAACGCAACATGATCACCGCCCTGCTGGCCGAATCGCGTCAGCTGATCTCGGAGGGCAAGACCGAGGAAGGCGGAATCAAGCTATACCGTACGCACAAGGGTCTTCCCAAGTACAAGCCGCTGATCAAGTACCTCTCGGAGACGGGTATCAAGGCTCTGATGCAGAAGACCGAGAACACCTATATGCAGGACAACAACCGCCGTATGCCCG
>JAHHQK010000010.1 GCA_020026435.1 Alistipes sp.
TGTCCTGTCCTGTCCTGTCCTGTCCTGTCCTGTCCTGTCCTGTCCTGTCCTGTCCGGGGACACTTATACCCTTTGCTTTGCCTTTCGACTTCCTTTTCCTCGTCCCTGACACGAAAAGAGGGGAGGTGTAATGTCAATGATAAATATACAAAATCACCCCTGCCACAGATAACTGCGACAGGGGTGATTCTTTGGAAAAGAGGGGTTGGATACACCCTCTTGGGTCAATCGAAGGAGCGGACTAAAGCTCCACGGTATTGGTGTGATCCTTCACGGCTACGGCCACGCTCTTGTCGCCGACCGAAACCTTCACCTCACCCAGCGAGCGGCTCTCGGCATAGGGCGAGCCGACGCTCACCATCGTCTTGCCGTCTTGTTGCCCGATGATCACCAGCGAGGGCTTGTCGACGCAGATCGTACCCATACGGGGACACTCCACGGCTCCGGCCTCATAGAAGGCGGCCATCACCTTGCCCGAGGCCTTGTCCTCGACGGCCTGCACGGCGGGGGTGTTGCTCAGGATCTGGAATTCATCACCCGTGGCGGCGAACTCCTGTTCCGAGATGGCGGGATAGACCGCATAGGCATAACGGGCGTCACGGGGAGAGGCGTGGTGATTGATCTCGATGCGCAGAATCTCGAAACTCTTGTTCTTGTGCTTGCCTTTCGTGATCATGGCCTCAGGCTGCGTACCCTCCACAAAGCGGTAACCCACGTCGTAGTGCCACAGATTGGTGAACGGGGCGGAGCTTTTGTCCGTAAGTTCGTTCGAGCCGTCGAGGTCCACCTTGCCCGAGCGGAGCGTCTGGTTGACGGTGGTGATCACCTCGCCGTCCTCGCGCGGGGTCGAGATGCCGGCACCCAGAGCCACGTAGTAGCGGTCGAAGTAGAACCACGACTTGCGGGCATCGACCGAATCCTTCTTGTAGATGAAGGCGGCGGCACCGTTTGCGTGATCCGTCACACCGCCGGCATAGTCGCTGCCGCCGGCTCCGTTCTCGCCCCACAGGGGAGGAGTCAGCGGACGCGAATCGGCAATGACGGTCGTGCCGGGGATGCGCTTCCAGTTCCAGGCGTGGAGGATGTCCTCATACTCGTTACCGTGGACCTTGATGTAGTTCACACCGTCGCCCATGTGGTAGTTCTGCATACCTTCGTTGTTGCCGGCTTCGTTGCCGACCGTGCGGATGGAGGTCATGTGGGTGGTGATCATCGCGCCTGCGGGGCGGTGGATCATATAGTCGGCGCGCGGGAAGTAGCGGTTGCCGTTCAGCTCCTTGCCACCCTTCATCACGGCGTAGATCTCCTTCAGGGAGTCGTTGCGCGGCGTATCATACGAGATCAGACGCTCGACATTTTGCAGTCCCGTTTGGCCTTCGCCCCGACGGCCGGCCTGCGGGCGCAGCAGACCGCGACCGTATTGTGCCAGGTCGTAGTCTCCGCGGTAGTAGGTCCATACCACACCGTTGAGGAAGAAACGCTCCAGGATGTCGATCTTCTCCGCCGAGAGGAAGAAGGGCGTGTCCTGCGTGAAGTCCAAAAAGAAGAACAGCCCCGTGAGGTAGACATTGCCATAGGTGGCCAAATAGAGCTGACGGCCGCTGCCGTTGTGCTGCGTGTAGGAGAAGTCGGGCTGGATACCCTCCTCAAGGGGGGCCCGGGCGATCTTCACCAGCGAGTTGACCTTGTCCATCACCTCGCGCAGCAGGGTTTCGTTCTCCGAGAGGATGGCGGCTCCGAACGTGGCCTGGCAGATATCCGTGCCGTTGGCTCCCTGCTGGGCGCGCTGGCGGGGAATCGACCACGAGTAGCACATATAGTCGATACATCTTTGGAAAAGCTCCTTGTCGTAGCGTTTCATGTCGTCGGCGACGAGCGTCAGTGGCAACATGATGGCCTTGGGGTAGTTGATGATGCGGTGCCACCAGTTGCGATCCTCCAGGTTGCGTGTTACCCAGTAGTTCAGACCGTGCATCAGGGCGTCATACACCTCGCGGCTCTGATAGTAGGTGCCGTTCGGGTGGACATAGGCGCGGGCCAGGGTGTGGAGGTTGGTCAGGTGGGCTTTCTTCTTGCCGCCCGAGTTGTAGGTCGGGTCGTCGTAGTTCACCGACGGGAACGAGCCCTCGGCCGTGATCTCCTTGAGCAGCTCCTCGATCTGGGCGTCGCTCGGTTTGGGCAGCATGAACTTACGCTGCATGCGCACCTTGATCTTGCGCATCTGGCCCGTGTTGACCTTCTGCTTGGCGGGCTTTGCAGCAGAAACTGCTGCCGGGAGGACGAAACCTCCCAACAGCAGTATCATAAGGGTTAATTTTAAGAATCTCTTCATGGATTTATTTTACCGGATTGGACGAATAATGCCATTTGTGATTACCACCCCAACCCTCGTTCTGATCCGTGGGCGGGATCAGCGGGTTACGGCTGGTCTCAGTCTCGGGGATCGGCAGAATGTAGTGTTTCTTGAGGTCGAAGTTCGAGAAGACAACCATCTTTTCGCTGATCTTGTTCTTGCCGGCGTTCTCCTCTTTGTCCTTCAGTTCGGCCTTGGTGTAGAGATCCCACAGACCGCCTTCGATCTTCGATCCGTCGGGAGCAAAGCCCATCTTCTCGCCGTAGATGTTCCAGCGGATCAGGTCGAAACGACGTTTGCCCTCGAAGCAGAGCTCACGGGCGCGCTCATCGACGATCAGGTTGAAGACCTGCTCCTTGGTGGTGTAGTCGGCGGCGGAAGCCTCGGTGGCGTGGGCGCGTTTGCGAACGATGTTGACCTGTGCGACAGCTTCGCTCTGGCGGCCCAGCTCATTGAGGGCCTCGGCCAGGAAGAGGTGAGCCTCGGCGATACGGTACATGGCCAGACGCGTACCCGCGAAGTTCATGTCGGCACACTCCTCGGGTGTGGGGGCATAGATCGTCGGGAACTTGCCGGGATAGTAGTTGAACAGATCCTTGCGGGCCTTCCATACGGGGTGCATGTACTTGGACTTGGCATCCACGATCATGTGACGGGCATTCCAGTCGGCACGGTCGTCCTTACCCTTCACGGCATAGGTGTCGGTCGTGTTCTCGGCCTCGATGTCGTCCTTGCTGATCCTGCCGTAGAGGTCGCGGAAGTTGCAGGTCTGGAAGATGAAGTTGTAGCTGCCGTAGACGGCCTTCACGCGGGGACCGATGCCGTTGTACTTACCGATACGGTTATCGATGAGGATACCCTGCGGACGGAGTTTGTCGGTGCGGATCTCCCAGATCACCTCCTTGGGGGTGTCGATGCGCTGAACGGCATTGAGGAACACCTTGCTGTAAGAGTTGGCGTTGATGTCGTAGACACCGCTGTTGATCACGGCGTTACACATCTGCTCGACACCTTTGTAGAGCTCCTCTTTCGGAGTGTCGATACGGCCGTCCATCATGAATCCGGCCATGTTCAGGTAAACGTCGGCCAGCAACATCTGAGCCGTAGCCAGGTTGACGTGACCTGTCTTGGCGTTTCGGCCGCCGAAGTTCTCCAGACCGTATTTGCCCTCCTCGGGTTTGGTGATCTGGATGTCCTTCAACTCCTCGACGATGAATTTGTAGATATCGACGGCGTTGGTACGGGGGATGTCGGTATCGTTGACATTGGCCAGCGGCTCGGTGCGGAAGGGCACGTCACCCCACAGACGGACCAGCGTGAAGTAGTAGAACGCACGCAGCAGACGGGCTTCCGAAATCTCGTGGCCGGTCAGCGCGTTGACCGGAGCGATCTCGCGGGCATTCTTGATGAATTCGTTGGCGGCGTTGATACCCTGGTAGAGGTAGAACCAGGATTTGGTGACCCACTGACTGGTCTCGGTGTGGGTGTTGTTCTCGGTGGCACCCGACTTCACCAGACGCGACAACGAGATATCTGTTGCCGACTCATAGCGGATCGAGAGGCCCGAGCCCCACAACTCTTCCTTATATAAGGGTGAATAGACACCGGCCAAAATCTGCAAACGGATACCGGGATCGGTATATTCCAATTCGGGATTCGACATCTCGCCGCGGGGAGGAACCGTAAGGCTGTCCAAATCGGAGCAAGAGACGCAAACCGAAGCTGCTGCCAATAAAGCAATAATGTATTTTTTCATGGTTCTGTTTCTTTTTTTAGGTTAGAATTTAAGGTCAAGTCCGAACGTGAAGTTTCTCGAACGCGGGTACGAGCAGTAGTCCAAACCGCGGGTCAGAGCCGAGTTCTTGGTGTTCACCTCGGGGTCGTAGCCCGAGTAGTCGGTCCAGACGTAGAGGTTGTCGGCCGAGAAGTAAACGTGTACGCTCGACAGACCGATCTTGCGCAGGAACGGCAGGTTCTTGGTGTTGAGCGTGTAGCCCAGCGAGATGTTCTGCAGACGCAGGTAGCTGCCGTTTTCGATCGAGCGGCTCGATATGTTGTAGTCGTCGCCCTTGTAGGGTTTCGGGATCAGGTTCGTCGGGTTGTCCGGAGTCCAGTGGTTGAGCGTCGAGGCCAGGAAGTTGTTCTTCGGGTTCTCGAAGTTGGTCAGCATGGCCTCGTTGGCGTTGAGAATGTCGTTGCCGGCTACCCACGTGAAGAAGATCGACAGGTCGAAGTTCTTCCACTCGAAGTTGTTGGTGAAACCTCCGTAAGCCTTCGGGTTTGGGTTACCGATCACGGTGCGGTCACCCTGGTCGATGATGCCGTTGCCGTTCAGGTCGCGGTATTTGGGAAGACCCGGTTCGGCGTCTTTCGAGTTGACCTTCTGGGCCAGACCCGGTTTTACGACCATGTGGCCGTGGCCGTCGTCGATGAAGTCGTCGTTCTGGTAGACACCGTCATAGATGTAGCCGTAGATCATCGAAGCCGGCTGGCCGATCTGGGCGATGTACTGCGACTGGTTGTATTTCCAGAACCACTGCGGGTCTGTGAGCATATAATCCTGGCCCGAGTTCAGACCCAGCACCTTGTTACGGTTGAACGATACGTTGAACGAAGTGTGCCACTTGAAGTCCTTGTGGTCGATGTTGGTGGTGTTCAACGAGATCTCCCAACCGGTGTTCTGCACCTTACCGATGTTCTTGTAGGCCGAGCGGTAACCCGACGAAGGAGTCAGATCGGCGTTCAGCAGCAGATCCTTGGTTTTCTTGTGATACCAGTCGACGGTCAGCTGGATGCGGTTGCGGAATACCGAGAAGTCAACACCCAGATCGACCTGACGGGTGGTTTCCCACTTGAGCGACGTGTTGGTCAGACGATGGGGCAGGTAGCCGTAGATGTACTCCGAATCGAAGATGTAACCCGTGTCGTTGCTGCTGCCGATGGCACCGTAGGCGCTGTTGCCGCCGATGCGGTTGTTACCGGTGAGACCCCACGAAGCACGCAGCTTCAGGTTGCTCAACCAGGCTACGTCGCGCAGGAAGTTCTCCTGCGAGGCACGCCATGCGACGGCGGCCGAGGGGAAGTAACCGAACTGGTTGTCGCCGAGGAACTTCGACGAACCGTCGGCACGGAACGAAGCCGTGAAGATATATTTGTCGTTGTAGACGTAGTTCACACGACCCAGGAACGACATGGCGAAGGTCTCGAAGATACCCTGGCTGGGCATCGAGACGCCGCCGGCCTGGGTGAGGTTGTCCATACCGAAGATATCGTTGGGGATGTTCGTGTAGCGGGTTCTGTTGTTGCGCTCCAGGAAGCCCTCCATCGTGTAACCACCCATGACGTCGAAACGGTGGCGGTCCCAGGTCTTGGCATAGGTCAGCGTGTACTCGTTGAACCAGCTGTCGCGTACCGTGCGCTGGATCTCGGCGTTACGTCCGTCGGGCGAGATGGCGGGGTTACCGTAGCGGCTCTGCGAGTTGTTGAAGATCTCCTGGCGGAAAGCGTAGTGGGTGTAACCGCCACGGATCATCATCTTGAGGTTCTTGTGGATCTGATAGTTCAACGTACCGTTGGCGGTCAGCTGATCGTAGTAGGCCTCGCGGTAGGCGTTGTTGATGTTTCGGATCGGGTGGTAGACCATGTTGGTCGCAGCGTCGGCAGCCTCGGCGGCGGCATCATCGGCGAAGTCGGCGGGAATGCCGTCCACACCCATCGGGCCGTACATGGCGGGGTTGACCGGAGCGTACTGGAGAATATCGCGCAGTACCGAGTTGCGGTTACCCTCGGCGGTCTGCAGACCGTGACGGCGCGTGGCGTTGTAGTTGACCAGACCGGTGAAGCGCATCTTCTTGCTCAACTTCTGGTCGAGGCTGACGCGGAAGTTGTACTTGTCGATACCCGTGTGGAGCAGCATACCGTCCTGCTGGAACACACTGGTCGAGATGTTGTACTTGGTGGTTTTGTTACCGCCGCTGACGGCTACACGGTGCGAGTGGGTGATGGCCGTCTTGAAGGCCTCGTCCTGCCAGTCGTACATCGTCCAGGGCAGGTTGGCGTAATCCTCGATCGAGAGTTTCTCGTGATCGTCGGCATTGTCCCATTTCAAGGGAATCCTCTGTCCCTCGGCATCAAGCGAGTAGATGCGTTCGCCGTTGGCACCGGCAGTCCACTTGTACTGGTCGTTGACCAGGTATTTGTCGTGGAAGACGAAAGTGTTCTTGCCTTCCGACACCGACTTGGCCACGCGCAGGTAGTCCAGACCCGACAGCATCTCGATCTTACGCTCCGAGGGGAACGTGCTCACCGATACCGTACCGTTGTACTCGACCGACACCTTGCCGTCGTCCTTACCCTTCTTGGTCTCGATGATGATGACACCGTTGGCACCACGGGCACCGTAGATGGCCGTAGCCGAAGCATCCTTCAGCACCTGCATCTGGGCGATATCCTTGGGATCGACCGAGAAGGTGTTGGGGTTGTCCACGGGGAAACCGTCGATGACCCACAGCGGGGCATTGCTACCCGTGAGCGAGTTACCACCACGGATGGTAATGTCGACACCGGCACCGGGACCGCCCTGCGAGCTGGTTACCTGCACACCGGCCATACGACCCGAGAGTGCATCCGAAAGGTTGGCCGAAACCACACCCTTCTCCAGATCTTCGGTTTTGATCGAGGTCACGGCACCCGAAATATCTTTCTTGGCCATCTGACCGTAACCCACCGACACGACCACCTCTTCGATGGCGTTTGCCGAGCTCTTCATCTGCACATCGAGCTTGCTGGTGTTCTGGTTGACGGTGATTTCCTGGTTGTCGTATCCGATGAAGGTAAAGATCAGCGTGTTGCCCTTGTCGGCCGTGATCTCGTACTGACCTTTCATGTCGGTCGTGGTACCTTTGATCGTACCTTTTACGATGATCGAGGTTCCGGGTAACGGTTGCTTGTTTTCGTCATAGACCGTTCCCTTCACGGAAATCGATTGAGCCTGCAGGGTAAAGATACCGAACAGCATCAATAACGTTAGGAGTGTTTTGGAGATTTGTTTCATAGTTTTGTGCTCTAAGTTAACGTAAGTTTTGGGCGTTAAAATTTTAAGTTGTTGGAATGGTTTGTTTTGGTGTCTTTTTTGTGTTTGTAAGAGGGTTTTTAGGTTATTGAATTGTAGTTTTTGTTTGCTTTGAGGATTGTCTTCCGGGAGTTTTCGCGTTGTGGGGAGGGAAAACTCCCGATAAGACTTCGGTTTGTGGAGAGAATATTATAAATGTATAAAAAATGCTATTTCCGAGGGTTGATCGTGATGACATAGGCCTCGGGGAAGGCCGTCGTACCCAGATTGTTGGTAGCGCGCACCTGGAGGCGGAAGGTTGCGGCCTGCTGGTTGACCAGGTGGTTGTCCCGATCCAGCGAGATGACACCCGTGCGGGCGTCGATCCGGAATCGGCCGCCGAAGTCGTCGACCAGCGAGAATTCGACCTCTTCGCCCTGCTCATCCGTGGCGGCATGGAGCGTTGGGCGTTGGGACTGGTGGGCCTCATCGGCCTTGAGGCTGACCTCCGCGGGGGTGTAGCTCAGGGCGTAGGGTTTGCTGGTGATGTAGAGGGTCGTCAGATTGCGGAAGACGTATCCCGAGGGGGTGGAGTTGTTGACCACCTTGATCGAGATGGGGTAGACTCCGGCCTCGGCGGCGGGATCGACGATCAGCGATCCGTCGGCGGGGTTGATCGAGATATGGGCATAGCGGTCAGCCGGGGCGTCGAGCGAGAAGCGGTTGGCCGCGGTCTGTGCCAGGTAGACTTCCTGGAGGGGAAGGGTCAGGCCTTCGAGATGTTTGATGCTCACGGTCTCCTCCTTGAAGCGGAGTCCGGTGACCGTCACGCGCAGGGCGTCGTTATAGAGGAACTCCTCGCCGTTGACCGCGATGCGGACCGATACGGCGTAGTGTCCCACGCAGTCGGATGTCGAACCGACCGTCAGCGTGATGCGGCCCTGGGGGTCGATCGTGGCCGAAGCCTGGTCGGTGGGGTTACCGTTGAGGGTGATTTGCTGGATGGAGTATTCGCGATCGCCCGCCGGAAGACTTACCGAGGGGATGATCGACGTATAGGTAGTGGTACCCAATGCAATCTCGCCGACACTGTAACAGAGTGACGGGTTTGTTGCGGGGATCTTGTCATCGTCGTCGCACGCCGAAAACGTCGCACCCGAAAGTGTTGCGACGGAGAGCAGTAGCAACAATCTGTTGAAAGTTTTCATTTTGAGGTTAATCGTTTTTCTTGGTGCTAAGATAGCCGTTTTGTTTATATATTGTGTGGCTATATTGTACGTCTCTTGTGTCAAATCGTCCATTTCTTTGGATTGTACGGATGCTTTGACTGTGATTTTCTGCGGAATAGATTCTGTCAAAAGGTCCGGAAACATCGTCTGAAGGCCCTGGGGACGGTATTCCGTCCCCGGGGCACGGGATTATCCCCCGGCCTTTCCGGCTCCTGCTATTTTTTCCGCCTCCTCCGGTTCGGGCGACGGGTCCGGCAGGGCGGAACCCACCGATTCCTTGCGGTAGGTCAGGGGGCTGAGCTTGAACTGGCTTTTGAAGCATTTGCTGAAATAGTGTGCCGAGCTGAAGCCCGTTCTGTCGGCTATGTCCGAGACATTGAGCTCGGGGTTGTTGGCCAACAGTGATGCGGCCTTCTTGAGGCGGATCGTCTGGATGAATTCGTTGGGTGTGCTGCCCGTGATGGCCTTGATCTTCGAGAAAAGGTTGGTGCGGGCCATGCCCATCTCGCGGGAGAAGACCTCGATCTTGAATTCGGGATCGTCCAGGTGCTTGTCGATGATCTGGGTGGCGCGGTTGATCAGCTCCTGGTCCTTGGCATTGGTGGCCAGCATACGGGCCGACTGCTCGGGTTGGCGGCTGAACTTCTCGCGCAGAACCAGGCGGCTGTTGACCAGGTTGTTGCATCGCGACAGGAGGAGGATCGTGTTGAAGGGTTTGGTGATGTAGTCATCGGCCCCGGTTCTCAGACCCTCGATCATGTGTTCGGGGGCGGTGCGTGCCGTGAGCAGCACCACGGGGATGTGGCACGTGTTGATATCGTCCTTGATGCGTTGGCAGAGTTCCGTGCCGGACAGACGCGGCATGACGATATCCGAGATGACGATCTGTGGCTCGACCTTCTGCACCTGCTCCCAGCCCTCCTCGCCGTCGGAGGCGGTGAAGACCTCGTAGAAGGGTTCGCACAGTTTGACGAGCATCTCGCGCAGCGAGTCGTTGTCCTCGACGATGAGCATCCGCGCACCGTGCAGACGGCGGTAGACCTTTTCGTCGAGTTCCTCCTTTTCGAGGGCGAAGGCCTGCTCGGGCGTGGTGTATTCTGTGGAGAAATCCTCGCGGTTCTCCTCCTCGGTGGCCAGCTGCTCGGGGGGGAAGTGTGTACGGCCCAGGGGCAGGCTTACGGTGAAGGTGCTGCCCTTGTCCGGCTCGGAGCTCACTGAGATGGAGCCGTGGTGCAGCTCGACGATGCCTTTCGTGAGGGCCAGACCGATGCCCGTACCGCCGGTGTTGTCTTGTTTTGGGTCATCGACCTGGTAGTAGCGCATGAAGATCTTGTCGATCTGCTCGCGGGGGATGCCGCGTCCGGAGTCGCTCACCCCGAAGCGCACGGATTCCTGCTCGCGGCGCACCCACAGCGTGATGCGTCCCTGTGCGGGCGTATGCTTGAAGGCATTGGAGAGGAGGTTGTTGACCACCTTCTGCATCTGTTTGCGGTCGAACCACGCCTCGATTTCGTCGTCCTGCTTGTCGAAGACCAGCTCCACGCCCCTGAAGTCGGAGTATTCGCGGAAGATGAGGAAATTCTCGTAGAGAAATTCCACCATGTCCTGCTTGCGGGCGCGGATCTTCATGTGGCCCAGCTCCTGTTTGCGGAAGTCGAGCAACTCGGAGATCAGCTCCTTGAGCTGTGTGCAGTTCTTATACACGCGCAGGATCTTGTTGTAGATCGTGGGCGAGAACGACTGCACCTGCAACAACATCTCCACCTGGCCCATGATCAGTGTCAGAGGCGTACGGAATTCGTGGGATATGTTGGTGAAGAACCTTAGTTTCGACTGGTTCAGCTCCTCCAGGTCGCGGGTGTGCTGCTTTTCGTAGCGCAACGACTCCTGGAGGCGGATGCGGGCCTTGTAGGTGCGGATCAGTGCCCACAGGATGCCGCACGAAACCAGGATGTAGATCATCCAGGCCCACGTCGTACGGTAGAACGGCGGTAGGATTTCGATTTCGAGTCTGAGCTCGGGCACCTGGGTGCGGGATTGGCGCGTGCTGCGGATCAAAAGGGTGTAGAGCCCCGGGTTGAGGTTCGTGTAGGTGATCTCGTGCTGGCCGCGCGTGGGGGTCCAAATGTCGGAGAATCCGTCCAGACGGTAGACCAGATCCTCGTGGTTGGCCGGCAGGAAGTTCGACGTGGCGAACTCCACGGTGAAGACCGAGTAGCGGGCACCGATGCGGATGCGCCGGCTGTGGCAGAGCGACTTCTGGAGAATGCCCGTCTGATCGCCCACCTCGACCGATTGTCCGTTGACCAACAGTCGGTTGGGGATGATCTTATAGGGTTTTGCCTCCCTTTTGAGGGCTTCGGGACGGAACGATACCATGCCCTGCGTGCCACCCAGGAAAACCGTGCCGTCGTGGGTCAGGCAGATGGCGTTCTCGTTGATGGCCGTCAGGGGGAATCCGTTGATGCGGATGTGGTTCTCGAAATGGTGGTCCTTGGGGTCGAATACCGAGAAACCCTCGTTGGTGATTACCAGCAGCTCGCCGTTGCCGGCATCTCTCAGGTCATAGATGCAGTCGCTCGACAGTCCGTTCTTGTGCGAATCGAAGTTCTCGAAATCGTCCGTCTCGTAGCGGTAACGGTCCAAACCCGTACCCGAGGTGGCGAGCCAGAGGTTGCCGTCGTGATCCTCGACGATGCTGTTGATGTTGTTGCTGTTCAGGCTGCCCGGGTTTTTGCTGTCGTGGTGATAGCGGATCAGTTTCCGGGTCTCGAAATTGTAGGCGTACAGACCCGCACCCGTGGCGGCGAACCACAGTGTGCCCTTCCTGTCGATCTTGAGCGAGGCTACCTGTCCGATCTTCAGCCCATCGCGCGAATTGCGGAACATCCTCCGGGCCTTTCCCGTCTCGGGGTCGAAGAAGCAGACGCCCTCCTGGGTGGCCACGATCAGATGGTCGTCGTGGAGGACGATGTCGCGGACGATGTCCGAGGAGATGGTCTGCGGATCGTCGGCCTTGAAGCGGTAGTGGGTGAACCGTCCGGTGTTGAGATCCAGACGGTTGAGGCCTCCCAGGTGAGTGCCGATCCACATCACCTCGCGGCGTTCGTCGTAGCAGATGGCCTTGACGTTGTCGTGCGAGATGCTGTTGCGGCCCGGCTGGTGGGCATATTGGCGGAACCGGCCCGTGCGGCGGTCCATGACGTTCACACCTCCGCCCTCGGTACAGATCCACAGGTTGTGGTCCTTGTCCTCGATCATGCGGCCCACGATCGGCGAGGAGAGTCCCTCCGAGGGGGTGAGCGAAGCCTTGTAGCGGGTGTAGATTTCGTATTCGGGGTTGAAGAAGTTGACGCCGCCGAAGTAGGTACCCACCCAGATCGTACCCTGGTGGTCCTTGGCCAGCGACCACACCGACGAGTGGGTCAGTCCGCGGGGCGATCCGTCGGCCACGTAGCGTTCCATCTCTTTGGTTGTGGGGTCGTAGCGGTTCAGACCGAGGAATGTGCCGATCCAGATCATGCCGTGGTCGTCCTCGATGAAGCAGCGCACGAAATCGGAGCAGAGTCCTTCGGTTTCCTTGCGGCGGTTGGTCCACTTGCCCTGTTCGTTGCGCATGTAGAGTCCCGCCTCCCAGGTACCGGCCCACAGACGGTGTGCCGAGTCCTCGTAGATGGAGGTGATCTGGGCGTGGTCGAAGGGGTGGATCATTTCGCCCTGGGGGGTGATTCCGAACAGACCGTTGCGGTGGGTTCCGAGCCAGAGGGTACCCCAGAAGTCGCGGTAGATGGCCACGATCTCGTCGTTGAGGGTCTTGGGCAGGGAGTGCGACAGGGTCAGTGTTCCGTTGGAGAGATCGCAGCGGTAGAGGTCGGTATGGATGGCGATGTAGAGTCCGTCGTCGTAGTAGATGGCCGAGGCCGACCCGCGGTAGAGCGTGCGGAAGCGGTCGAGGCTGATGTCGAAATGGCTCACGCCCTCGCTGCAAAGCAGGTAGAGGTTGCCGTTACTGTCGCCTGTGATGCGCAGGACGGTGTTGCAGAAGAGGCTGGTGGGGTCGCCCTTGGAGTGCTTGAAGGTTTTGATGCCGTTGCTGTTGTAGCGGTTCAGACCCTCGCGCGTGCCGATCCAGATGAATCCTCGTTCGTCGCGGTAGAGCGAATTGACGGAGGATTGCGACAGGCCGTTGTCGGTCGTGAGGTGGCCGAATGTGATATTTTGGGCTACGGATTCTCCGGTGAACCAGAGAGTCAGTGAGATGACTAAAGCGATTATATGTTGAAACTTGCGAACCACTTTGGCATGATTTTATAACAAAAATACACAAAATTTTTCGGATTCGGAAATATCCGAGTGCCTTATTCAACGCATTTCCTGCTTTTTTCTGATGTCTTATTTGGCCTGAGGTGTCAAAAATCGTGATTTAAGACCTTCCGTATCATGTTCGGGGCTTTTCCTGGGATGGAAAAATTATCGGTGGGGTGTTCCGATTTTTACCTGTTGCGGTGAGGGGGAGGGGCGAAGGGTGTTGTCAGGTGTGGATGTTGCGTCGGCCGGGAAAGAGGGAGGCGGAAGGAGTGGATACGAAGCTCTCGGGTGAAGGGCGGAAAAGTGATGCTTGTGGGGAAAACAAGGGTAGCGGAAGGCTGCAAATTCTTGGGTAAAAGGCCGTAAAAGCGGGGAAACGGCCTTGGGTGGTTGCGATGTTTGCGGGTGAAGGGCGGCGATAAACTCGGCTGCAAAGTGGCGGCGGGCAGGAAACTTCGGAGCGCATATAAAGTCGCCCATATAAGGTGCAAGGGAGTACGGGCAAAAAGAAAGCCGTCCGAAGAAAGATCCTCGGACGGCTGGTTTTATGGTGTAGAAAATATTTCTACTCCTCCTCGTGGCGGTAGGTGTGCTCAACGTAGATAGCGTGTGCCATGGCCTCACGCTTTGCGATCGACGGCTTGGTGAAGTACTGACGACGACGCAGCTCCTTCAGAACGCCCGTGCGCTCGTATTTACGTTTGAATTTCTTCAGGGCGCGCTCGATGTTCTCGCCCTCTTTTACCGGCATGATAATCATAGTATTCTAAAATTTAAAAATGTTCGTGATTTGTTTTGATTTTTTTGAAAGTAAGGCTGTGGGCCGACCCTCCGTCGGAAGGTGCGATTCCCGTGATGTTTTTTCGGATTTTACGGGTGTTGTGGAGTCTGTTTTGTGCCAAAATGCAAGTAAGGAGCCAATCTTTTGGCTTCCTCAGGTGTAAATATGTGCGCTTTGACTAACTCTTCAGTGGTACTCCAACCTCCTTTCAATAATCTGTGTTTCAGTAATTTCCTGAGCATTCGCGGGGTGATATAAGGGTGTCTTCCGATCTGCTCGGGAGTCGCAAAGTTAATATCAATTTTTTGAATTTCACAAGAATCGCAGCAAATTTGTTTGAAAATTTTTTCATAATTGGCCTCCGTGATGCCCGGAATCTCTGCGAGTTGCTCCTTGCGGACGAATCCTCCGAGGCGTTGGCGGTAGGTCAGTATGCGGTTCACGGTCTTCTCGCCGATGCCGTTTACGCGTCTCAGTTCGGCGGAGTCGGCCGTATTGATCTCCACGGGAGACTCCACCGGGTGGGGCTGCCGATCGGCAAAGATCACATAGGGACGCAGAGCCTCGGCCACCGAATCGCTGATGACGTAGCATTCGCGGAGTTCCTCCATGTCGCGTATGCCGCTCAGGTCGCGCCAACGGATGAAGACCTCGGCCTGGCGTTTGGAGAGTGCCCCGATGGCCCGCAGATAGGAGGCTGATACCGTGTCGATCAGAAACGGCGAGGGGGCGATCTTCGGCCGCGGGGTGCGGCCTGGAAACTTCCTCGGCGTGGACCCGGGGCTGATGGCGAAGCGTTCCCCGATGCGGATCAGGGGGCGGAGGGCAGCGTAGAGCGAGTCGCTGAAGCCGTAGCAGAGGGCCACATCCTCGCTGATGCGGAAGACCTTGCCCGCGGCCCGGTATTTGATCAGACTCACGGCCTCGGTCTTGCTCAGCCCCAGGCGTCGCAGCTCCTCGTAGGTGACCGTGTTGGGATCGAACGCGAACCGCTCGACGGAGTCCGCCCGGTGTTCCATCCGCGTTTCGAGGTCGAGGGCACGTTGGGGGTTGTAGTCCTCCCTCAGATGGCGCACCAGAGGGATGAGCAGGGTTACCGCCACCACGAAGACGGCCGCACCGCGGATCTCGCGATCGGAAAACAGACGGCCCATGACTGCTATTGTTTTTGAGCTTCGAGGCGGTCGAGCACCTTGCGGACCGATCCGCATTCGATCAGCAGGCGGCGGGCCTCCTGCCGTTCGAGGCCGGACAGCTCGGTGATCATGCGTGTGCCGCGCTCGATGAGTTTGTGGTTGGTCAGTTGCATATTGACCATGCGGTTGCCCTCGACGCGGCCCAGGCGGATCATCACGGCCGTGGACAACATGTTGAGCATGAGCTTTTGGGCCGTTCCGGCCTTCATGCGTGTCGATCCCGTGACGAACTCGGGACCCACCACTGCTTCGAGGGCGAATTCGGCCTCGGCGGCCGCAGCCGAGGAGGGGTTGCAGGTGACGACGGCCGTGAGCATACCCTCGCGGCGGGCCCGTTTCAGTCCTCCGACGACATAGGGCGTGGATCCCGAAGCGGCCACTCCGATCAGGATGTCGTCGGAGGTGGGGTGGTAGGGTTGCATGTCGCGCCAGGCACCCTCGGTGTCGTCCTCGGCGTGTTCCACGGCGCGGCGCAGGGCACCGTCGCCTCCGGCGATGAGTCCGATCACCAGGTCGAACGGCACTCCGAAGGTCGGGGGCAGTTCCGAGGCATCGGTCACGGCCAGGCGGCCGCTGGTGCCGGCTCCTATATAAAACATGCGCGCGCCCCGCTTCATGCGGCTCACGATGCGTTCCACGAGCTGCTCCATCGTGGGAATGGTGGCGGCCACGGCCTCGTGGATGAGGCTGTCCTCGCGGTTGATGCCCACCAGAAGGTCGTGGACCGACATACGGTCGAGGTGTTCGTATCGGGAGGCTTGTTCGGTTACTTTCATTGGGTTATGATCTGTTTTGTAAGTGATATTCCATCAGTGTGCGGGCCGGGGCTTCGAGTATGGGGCCCGTGTGCCACCCCTCGGCCTGCATGGCACGGCGCAGCGGGGCTTTGAAATGGGCGGCTACCCCGCCGACGAAGCCCACGGTGAGATTGCGGGGGTAGTTCCCCAGATTCCGTCGGGCGAAGAGCGCGAATGAATCGAGGACCATGTCATAGACCGCTTCGTGGTCGAGGTGACGGGCGATGAAGGGGGTGAGCGATGCCAGGAATCGGTTGGCGTCGGCCTCGCGGTAGACGCGGCGGATGATCTGCTCGTAGCCCATACCGAGCCACTCCTCCAGCTCTTCTTGCAGGCCGATGCGCCCCTTGTAGAGGGCATTGAGCAGGTCGCGGCCCAGGAACGCACCGCTGCCCTCGTCGCCCAGAATGTAGCCCAGCGGAGGGGTGTTGGCCATGACCTTGCCCCTGAGACAGTGGCACGAGTTGGACCCCGTACCCAGTATGCAGGCTATGCCCTCCTCCTCGCCGAAGAGGGCTCGGGCAGCGGCCGTAAGGTCGGATTCGATGCCGATGCGGGCTCCGGGAAAACGCTCGCCGAGCAGACGGTGGAGCATCCGGGTCGTGGCGGGGAAACGCTCGCCGCATCCTGCGCCATAGAACCACACCTCGTTGGCGGTGGCAATGTGGGGCGGAAGGGTGAGGAGCAGTTCGCGGATCCGCTCTTCGGACTGCTGCATGGCGTTGATGCCCCGGGTGCGAAACTCCTCGAACGGCTGCGGAGGGCAGGTTTCAGCGGTGGCGGTCCGCAGGGGCTTGGCCGGAGATTGCGGGGCTTCGGCCGGGAGTTGTCGGGGTAAGGCGGGGGCGTCCGAGTCCCGAAGGAGGGCTTGGGAACAGTCCGGATCGGGAGCCGACGATCGGGCGGGGCGGTTGTTGCAGGGACGGACCAGCCAGGTGCATTTGGTGGCGCCGCTTTCGGCAAGGAGTATCGAGTGAGTAGGCATGGTTGGGGCGGTGTTATTCAAAGTTGACGATTTCGGGTTGCTGAGGGCGGTAGCGGAACTGTTCCAGACGCTGGCCCGTTGAGAAGGAGAAGTGGTCGGCCGAGAGCCAGCCGCCCTTGCCGAAGGCGATGCCCAGGCGGATCTCCATCTGGCTGAATACGAGGCGTTCGTTCTTGATCCTCAGGCCGAATCCCAGGGTGTTGTAGAATCCGTTCTTGAAGACATTGGGTGAGTAGCCGATCAGTCCGAAGTCGGCAAACCCGAAGAAGGCGAAGCGGAAGCCCAGGGGTTGGAACGAGGTGAAGACCACCGTCTCGGTGTTGACGACCATGCGGGTGGTGCCCAACAGGGGTTCCTTCATGGCCAGCAGGCCGTTGTAGTGTGTGAAGTTGATCTGTTCGCGGTGTCCTTTTTCGCGGTTCCAGCCCTGGGTGTAGTGCAGCGAGAGGAACTGGCGCACGCGGTTGTGGCGGAAGTAGAACAGGTGGGAGAACCACGCCAGGTCGACGTCGATGGCACTGCGTCGCCACTTGCCGCTGATGTGGTCGATGTAGCTTCCCAGGGTGAGGCCCGCCATGAGATAGCCCATCGGGCGGAAACCGCCCGTGCGGTAACTCAGACCCAGGTAGAGGGCGTCGGTGAATTCGCCCCAGGAGTAGCCCACGTCCAATTCGGCCTTGTAGCCCGTGGCCATGTACTCCTTGTTGCCGAATCCGTAGATCATGTTGGTGGTGAGGAAGCGTTCGCGGTAGAGTCCGAATCCGGTGAGGATCAGGTCGTGGTCGTGGAGGGCGGGGTTGTAGCCGTAGAATACCGGGGGGCGTTCGCTGAAACGGGTGTAGTTGTAGCGCGTGGTGTAGAAGAAGCTCGAATTGATCGAGGGCAGGTAGTGGGACTGTCCGGCCCAGAGGTCCAGCGAGCGGGCCTTGACCATAAGGTCGGTCTCCAGGTCGTTGAAGTAGACCTTCGAGCGGCGGTCGCGGTAGTGGATACCCACCTCGTAGTCGGCCGGTTTGAGAAACTCCTTGCTGAGGTGCATGTTGAGATCCTCCTCGTAGAAGTTGCGTCCGACCTCCATCCGCGCCTTAAAGAACGATCCGAAGACGTTGGGCATCTCATACACGGCGGAGTTGCCCCCGTAGGAGAAGTCTTTGCGGCTGAAGTTGGTTCTCAGGCTGAATGTGTTACCCGTGCCGAGGATGTTTTCGTCGGCGATGCTCACCGAGGCGCGGCTCTCGGAGTGGAGGCCGACGTTGATGCCGATGGTCCAGCTGTCGCGGGTGATGATGCAGAGGTCCACGCGGTTGGTGTCGGCCGGGTCGGGGGTGATCTCGACGCTCGTGTCGTAGATGTAGGAGCGTGAGCGGAGCAGTTGCTGGCTGCGCACGATGGTTCCCGGGTCGAACTTGTCGCCGGGTTTGAAGAGCAGGTCGCGGCGGATGATACGTTCGCGGGTGAGGATGTGGAGTTTGTTGGACATTTGGGCCAGCCAGGCCGAGTCGGTGGCGGGGAACACGTCGCAGCGGTCGATGGTGATCCGTCCGATGGTTTTTCCGCGGTAGGGTTCCAGTTCGTGGCTCTCGTCGACGATGCGTCCGTTGAGGGTGTCGAGGAGGGGTTTGACGAAGAGGAGCTTGTAGATCAGACGCGGCACGGCGCGGCGTTTGCTCTTGGTGGCGATGCTGTCGTAGAGGCGGCGGTTACGTTCCGTGACGCGGGTTTCGAGGGTGTCGGTTGCCGCGGCCAGACGCAGGAGCGAATCCCGACGGATGTCGAGTGGGTGATGTTCCCGGTGGGGGACATCATCCGCGTAGGCTGCCGTCCGAAGACCCAGCATCAGGACAAACGCTATGCTTAACCAACGATACATAGTGTCAAAGATACGAATTTTCACAAAAATTAGTCGCTTTCCGACCCTTTCGATTTCGCTTTCCGTCCGATTTTCCCTCGGGCGGCGGCTCTGACGACCGGAATCGCCCCCTCCCCGGGGCTGAATGTCTTGTTTTTGGTGTCCGGTGCTGTAAGTTGTGGATCTCCGTGGGCCTAGAGCCGGGAGCCGTGGAAGTGGAAATCCGGAAGAAGGAGGGAAAAGAGGTGTGGGGCGTCGGCTCGAAAGCATCGGAGGGCGGAAGTCCGCCTTGGGGAGGGGAAAACTACGGAGTGTAAAACACCTCGTACCGACAAAAAAATCCCCCGAAGGCGGGAAGCCACGGGGGAATGTGTGTATGAGGCCCGTTGCCGGCCGACGCTACTCCATCTTGTCGGTCTTGTGTTCGAGGAAGTAGCCCTGCGACTTGACCAGGTTGCGGGTCTGGAGCATCATGGTCTTGGTTTCGTTGAGGATCGTCAGGTAGAGCAGCGAGGTCTTGGTCGACGACTCCTTGTTCTTGATGCGTTTGAGCTGGCGTTTGATGGCCTGGGCGATCGACTCGAAAAGTTCGTCGCGCAGTTCGAGGATCAGCTCTATGTCGGCGAAGTCGTTCTGGCGCAGCATGAGATTGATGCGCGAGAAAATGTCCTCGACATCGTCGTTGATCTTCATCAGATCCTCTATCTGCTCCTTGGTCATGCCCTCGTGGTTGTTGTCGATGTGGTCGAAGCACGGACGCGTGATGTGGAGCAGCGATTTGGTGATTTCGCTCATGTAGTCGACCACCTGGACGTAGTAGTGACCCGTGTTGATCTCGTTGTCCTTCAGACGGATGAGCAGCGGGACAATCTTGTATTTGCGTTCGCGCGACTGGTAGAACAGTTCGTTGGACTGCTGGACCATTTCGCGCAGGACCTTGCGGTTTTCCTTGAATACGGCGATCATCGTGCGGTCGTAGATGCGCGTGACCTGGGCCATCGTGTGGCAGACCTCGGCGATGCACTCGTCGACGACACCTTTGGTGTCCTTGACCACGATCTTGGGGGTGTTCTCGGCCTCTTTGGCGGCCTTGTTCTTCTTGATGTTGCTGCGGATGAGCATCCAGGCGCAAAGCAGCGACACGGCGACGATGGCTATGTCGCCGCCATACATCAGCACCAGTCCCACGAGGAAGGCGATGGTGAAGGCGCCGAATCCCGTGACGAACCATCCCGAGACCACTGTCATCACGCCCGTGATGCGGTAGACGGCACTCTCACGACCCCATGCGCGGTCGGCCAGCGACGATCCCATCGAGACCATGAAGCATACATAGGTGGTCGACAGGGGGAGTTTGAGCAGGGTGGCGATCGAGATCAGGATCGAGGCCGTCGTGAGGTTGACCGTGGCGCGGATCAGGTCGTAGGATCCGCCCTCGCGCTCCTCCTCGGGGAGGGTCTCGAAGCGGGCGGCCAGCAGGGTCTGGATGCGCCGGGGCATGACGCGCTCGTAGAACGAATTGATGTTCATGGCCGCACGCACCAGTCCGCGCGAGGTGGCCGTCGATCCGTACTGTTCCTCACCCTCGTTCTGGCTCGATAGCGAAAGCTCGGTCTGCGACACGGAGAGGGCGCGTTTGGAGGTCCACAGTGTGACGATCATGATCGTACCCGCGGCCAGCAGCAGGAACATGTTGGCCGAGACATCGGTGGTCAGTCCGCCCATCTTCATCGTCATGTCGCCCGATTCAAGGGCCATCATGTAGGAGTCGTATCCGGCGACGGGTACACCCACGAAGTTCACCAGGTCGTTGCCGGCGAAGGCCAGTGCCAGGGAGAATGTTCCGGCCAGGATGTTGAGCTTGAGGATATTGACCTTGAACCGCTGGAGGAAGAAGAGCAGTATGCTGCAAATGATCCACAGGATCAGCAGCGAGAGCGTCAGATGGTTGTCGACGTAGGTGAACAGGGCCGAACCGCTGAGCATGCCCTTCAGACCCTTGAACAGTGCGAAATAAACGATGGCCGTGAAGGAGATTCCGCACCAGAATGCGCCCAGGCGTCGGAACATGAGGTGGTAGCGGAACGAGAAGATGGCGCGCGAGATATACATGACCAGCGTACCGCACGTGAAGGAGAGGATCACCGAGAGGAGGATTCCCGCCAGGATGGCCATGGCGCGCGTGGAGTTGATGTATTCGCCGATTTGGGTCAGCGAGATGGTGTCGTTGGAGGTGATCACAACGATCGACACGGCGACGGCCGCCCCCAGCAGACAGAAGACCAGGGCCACGGTGGTCGATGTGGGGAGTCCCATGGTGTTGTAGACGTCCAGCAGGATGATGTTGGACAGCATGACCGATCCGTAGAGGATCATCACCTCCCTGAACGAAAAACACTCCGGGGAGAACATTCCGCTGCGGGCCACCTCCATCATACCGCTTGAGGTGACGGCACCGACGATGATGCCGATCGAGGCGACGGCCATGATGACCTTGATGGGAGCGGCCTTGGAGCCGATGGCTGAATTCAGGAAGTTGGCTGCGTCGTTCATGACGCCGATGAACAGGCCGGTTATGGCAAGAATGGCCATAACTACCAGCATAAATGTATAAATTGGTTCCATGATCAAATTGGATCAGATACGGATACTTTTCGGATCAAATAGCTAACAAAGATAATATTTTAACCTAAAGATTACAATTAGTTAAGTCTCTCTTAACAATTAATTAATACGGAAAGCACAATAAACCGGCCCTTGCGTCCGATGCGGCGTTGAGGGGGAGGCTTGGGGGTATAATCAGAAAAAAGCCGCCCTTTTGAGGCGGCTTTTGAGGGTTATCTATTTGGCTTTTATGGGGTTAATCCTCCACGAAGAGGGCCTTGGGGAGTTGGGCCACGTTGTTGATCGTGATGACCTCGATACCCCTGGGCCGGCGGATCTCCTTGGCCAGGTAGCCCGAGACGATGATGCGTTTGAAGCCCAGGCGTGCGGCTTCGCTGATGCGCTGTTCGCTGCGGGGGGCGGGTCTCACCTCGCCCGAGAGGCCCACCTCTCCGGCACAGCACACACCTCCGATGAGCGGTCGGTCGTAGTACGACGAGATGACGGCGGCGACCACCGCCAGGTCCAGTCCCGGATCCGAGACCTTGAATCCGCCCGCGAAGTTCAGAAAGAGATCCTTCTGGAACATCTTCAGTCCCACGCGCTTCTCCAGTACGGCCAGCAGCATGCTCATCCTTCGCGTGTCGAATCCCGTGGCCGAGCGTTGGGGCGTACCGTAGGCGGCACCGCTGACCAGGGCCTGCACCTCGATCAGATAGGGGCGTATGCCGTCGGCCGAAGCACCCACGGCGATGCCGCTCAGCGGTTCCTCGTAGTGGGTGAGGAGGATCTCCGAGGGGTTGTCCACAGCCTTCAGACCGCTTTCGAGCATCTCGAACACGCCGATCTCGAACGTGGCGCCGAAACGGTTCTTGATACCGCGCAGGATGCGGTAGATGTTGTTGCTGTCTCCCTCGAACTGGAGGACCACATCGACGATATGTTCCAGGATCTTGGGTCCGGCGATGGTGCCGTCCTTGGTGATGTGGCCGATGATGATGATCGACGTTCCGGTCGACTTGGCGTACTTGAGCAGGGTGGCGGCGCATTCGCGGATCTGCGACACGCTACCCGCCGAGGAGTCCAGCACCTCGGTGTAGATCGTCTGGATCGAGTCGATGACCACCACGTCGGGTTTCTGCTCGGCGATCTGGGCCACGATGTTCTCCAGCAGGGTTTCGGGGTAGATCAGGCACTCCTCGTTGCCGATGCCGATGCGCTCGGCACGCATGCGGATCTGCTCGGCCGACTCCTCGCCCGAGACGTAGAGCGTCTTCAGACCGTTGTTCGACAGGGCCATCTGGAGCGAGAGGGTCGATTTTCCGATGCCGGGTTCACCGCCGATGAGGATCAGCGAGCCGGGGACCATGCCTCCTCCCAGGACGCGGTTGATCTCGGGGTTGCCCAGGTCGATGCGTCGGTGTTCGCTTTGGCGGATCTGGCTCACGGGGCGCGGCGTGGCCTTGGGCAGGGGGCCTGCAATCACGGCCGCGGGGACTGTGCTTTCGCGCGAGATGATCTCCTCGGTGAAGGTGTTCCACTCACCGCACGAGGGGCAGCGCCCCAGCCATTTGGGGGCTTCAAATCCGCAATTTTTACAAAAATAGGCTTTCTTGACCTTGGCCATGATTTCTTGATGGTATTTTTCGGGGGATGTGCCTTTTTTCGAGGCTGTGTCCCGGGGTTATCGGTTGTCGGGGCAGTTGGAAGGGCTGCCGGGGGGATTCTTCGGGAGGCTCGGGGAAGAGGCCGAAGAGTCTTTCGAGAGACGTGCCTCTTTCGAGGAGGTGCGTCCTGTGGGTATGGGTTGTCGGGGTGGCGCGAAGGGCCTATTGGTTGAGGAACTCGCGGCGCACGACCTTCTTGATGCCCTGGGCGGGGTAACGCTGCTGGTAGTAGGTCGTCAGATCTACCTCCAGGCAGTTGACATGGCGCGTAATTTGGGGCTTGTCCTCGCCGCCGTCGGTCTCTCCGCCTTCCGTTCCGCCACCGCCTTGGCTTTCTTCGCCGTCGGTATTGCCGCCCTCCGAGCCACCGTCGGTGTTGCCGCCCTCCGAGCCACCGTCGGTGTTGCCGTCACCGCCCTTCGAGCCGTCGGCCTTGGGGGCGGAGGGTTTGTCCTCGTGGATGGCAATCCGCTTGTAGGTGGCCACATAGTTCTGATCTCCGAAGATGAAGCGGTAGTCCTGCGTGCCGGGCTCCTTGAAGAATTCGCCTTCGAGGGGCGTGGCCTCGGGTGAGGTCTTCACCTGGAGGCGGCCGCCGTTGTAGAGCGTGTAGTCCAGCAGATACGAACCGCCCGCCCGGACGGGGGCTGTCGTCTCGATCTCCTGGCGGATCTTTGCGGCCAATTCCTCCTCGGGGGTCGGTGTGCCCTCCTCCGTGCCGTCACTGTGGGCAGCGTAGCCGACCGTCGGGCAGGCGGTGCCGAGTCCCGAAGCGGGTTGCTCCGGGGATGGCTCCGGCTGAGGATCTGGCGTAGGTTCGGGGTGGGGCGTGGGTTCCGGCGTGGGGTCCGGGGCGACCATTTCGATCTCGGCCTCGACGGATTCCACGCCGTAGAGGGCCGTATAGTAGACATCGGATTCCTCGCACGAGACTCCGGCGAGGGTCATGCCGAGTAAGAGCATCAGCTTTTTCATGGCGGGGGCTATTTGAGGAAGATACGATAGATGTCGTTGCCGTTGGCGTAGAGCAGCAGCATGAGCAGCAGCATCAGACCGATATACTGCGCGACTTCCAGCACGCGTTCGTTGACCTTGCGGCGTGTGATCAGCTCCCAGGTGGTGAACATGGCGTGGCCGCCGTCCAGACCGGGGATCGGCAGGAGGTTCATCACCGCGAGGAGGATCGACAGAAAGGCCGTCTTCATCCAGAAGTCATACCAGTTCCATTCCGAGGAGAAGATGTTGCCGATGGCGATGAATCCGCCGACCTCCTCATACATCCTGGTCTTGGGCTGTACGATGAGTTTCAACTGTTCCCAGTACTCTGCAGCCACATGACCCGCACGGCGGAATCCCGCGGGGATCGACTCCAGGAAGGTATAGGTGCGTGTACGCGGGGTGTAGGGCGAGGTCAGGGCCATGATGCCGACCTGTCCCTCGGCGGGTACGGTGATGGGGATCAGTTCGCGGCTTCTGTCGGGGTGGATCACATCGAAGATCAGCTCCTGACCCGCGTGGGTGCGGATATATTCGCGGTACTGGGGATATTCGGCGTTTTTCAGCGTGTCGATACCCACGATCTCGTCACCTCGGCTGAGAGCTGCGGCCGAGGGCAGGAACGTGCTGTCGACGATATAGGGCATACGCAGCGTGAAGAGCTGTTCGTAGCTTTTTTCGCGGCGCATGCGGATCAGTTTGTCCATCGGCAGGAGAAGCTCCCGGGGCTGTCCGTCGCGCAGCACCGTGACGCGGCGGTCGCTCTCGGTGATGAGCAGCAGGGGGAGGATCTCGGTGATGTTGTCGATTTTCTGAGAGTCGATCTCCAGGATGCGGTCTCCGTTGCGGAAACCGAGCGAGAGTCCCGTCTCGTTGAAGTTGTAGCCCCAGCGGGCATCCTCGTTGGAGAGGTAGCTGTCGCCCCATGTGTAGCAGACGCCGCAGTAGATCGTGATGGCCAGCAGTACGTTCATTGTCACTCCGGCCAGCATCACGCACAGACGCTGCCAGGCGGGTTTGGCGCGGAAGTCGTCGGGACGCACCGGGCCTTCCATCTGTTCCTTGTCCATCGACTCGTCGATCATGCCGCCGATCTTGCAGTATCCGCCCAAAGGCAGCCATCCCAGTCCGTATTCGGTTTGTCCGCGCCTGATCTTGAAGAGCGAGAACCAGGGGTCGAAAAAGATGTAGAACTTGTCGACCCGGATCTTGAACATACGGGCCGTGATGAAGTGGCCGAATTCGTGGATGCCCACCAGGATGGTAAAGCTCAGGAAAAATTGAAGGACTTTAATGAGAAATTCCATGTTGTGTGTTTCGGATTACAGTTTGAGAAATTCAGCGGCCAGGCGTCGCGACTCTTCGTTGGCCGCGGCGTAGACCTCGAGTGAGGGTGTCGTGGAGAACGAGGCGCGTTGCAGGGCGTACTCGATTGCACGTACGATGTCGAGCCAGGCGCACCGATGGTGGAGGAAAGCCGCCACGGCCACCTCGTTGGCGCCGTTCATCGTGCAGGCCGCCGTGCCGCCGCGGCGCAGACAGTCGTAGGCGATGTCCAGAGCGGGGTATTTCACGCGGTCGATCTCGCGGAACGACAGTTCGGGATGGGCCATGAAGTCGAAATGCTCGGCGGTGCGTCGGGCGCGTCGGGGGAAGGTCAGGGCATAGCTGATCGGGATGCGCATGTCGGCCGATCCGAGCTGGGCCTTGATGGCTCCGTCGTCGAATTCGACCATCGAGTGGATGATCGACTGGGGGTGCATCACCACCGCGATTTTCTCGGCCGGAATGTCGAACAGCCAGTGGGCCTCGATCACTTCGAAACCCTTGTTGACCAGCGTTGAGGAGTCGATCGTGATCTTGGCGCCCATCGTCCACTGGGGGTGATTCAGAGCCTGCTCGACGGTGACCGAGGCCAGTTCCTCGCGTTTCAGGTCGCGGAACGAGCCTCCGCTGCAGGTGATGATCAGGCGGCGGAGTGCCGACTGTTCGCCCACCAGGCACTGGAAGATGGCCGAATGTTCGGAGTCGATCGGCAGGATCGGTGCTTTCTTTTCGGCGGCCAGGCGCATGACGTATTCGCCGCCCACGACCAGCGATTCCTTGTTGGCCAGTGCAAGTTTCTTGCCGGCGCGGAGCGTGGCCACCGTCGGGGCGAGTCCCGCGTAGCCGACCAGGGCGTTGACCACCACCCGGGAGTCGCCTGCGGCGGCTACCTGGGCCACGGCCTCCTCTCCGGCGTAGACCTTGGTGTCGGTGTCGGCGAGGGCCTCCTTGAGGGAGGTGTAGTAGCGTTCGTCGGCGATGACCACCGAGTCGGCGTCGAAGCGGCGGGCCTGCTCGGCCAGACGCTGCCAGTTCTTGTGGGCGGTGAGGGTGCGTACTTCAAAGGATTCGGGATGCTCGGTGACGATGTCCAGGGTCTGTTCGCCGATCGACCCGGTCGATCCCAATATGGCGAGTTGTTGTTTCATGGTTGTGGGGTTAGAAGGGTATATAGTCCTCTGGATCGACGGGTTTGCCGTTGTTCCAAAGTTCAAATTCAAAGAGTCGAGGCTCGAAGGGATCCTCCCGGGAGGAGACTCCGGCCTGGGGTTCGGCCTGGGTATCCGCACCGGGACTGTAGCCGATCTGGTCGCTGCGTTTGACGGTCTGCCCCGTCGTGACGAGCGTTTGGGCCAGGTTCTTGTAGACCGACACCATGTCGCGGCCGTGCTGCACGAAGACCACATAGCCGTTTTCGGGCGTCCACAGGGTCTGGATCACCGTGCCCTTGTCGATGGCCACGATGCGGTTGTCCGAACCCACGGCCATACCCACTCCGAAATGGTTCTGGGCGATGTCGAAACGTTTGGTGATGATGCCCTCGGCGGGAACCGACAGCGACATCATCTCGCGCAGTTTGCGACGCGAGTTGGCCTCGTTGTTCAGCGAGTAGATGCCCTCGCCCTCCATCTCGCGGCGCAGGATCGAGTCGGCCGTCGAGGGTAAGACGGGGTTTTTGCCCGTGCGCGTGGTGTCGGCATCGGTGTAGGTGCGTGCCACGGGGGTCTTGCCTTCCATGATCAGCGAGATGTTCTCGTTGTAGGTCAGCATATCGTTCATCGCGCGTTCCATCGAGTCCAGGCGCATGATGTTCTGCACGAGGCTCTCGCGCGTATGGTCGGTCTCGGTGCGGTAGCCGGGAAGGATTTCGAGGATGGGGGTGTAGGCCATCAGGCAGAGCAGCACGATGAAGAGCACCAGCACAAAGGCCAGAAATCCGGCCCAGATGCTGGCCGGGGAGAGGTGGATGCGCCATTCCTGTTCGTTGGTGGTGGCGTCGAGCATCACGAAGCGGTGCTTGCGGAAGAGCGACTGACGGCTCTTGTTTATTTTTTTCCAAAAATTCATGTCCGTGCTTTCTAAATGGTGAATTTACAAACACAAAAGTAATAAAAGCCGTGCGCAGTACCAAGTTTCGGGGTGGGCGGCCGGTGACTTTCGCTCGGATTTCAGTTTGGCGAAATGTCCCACAAAGATACTCAAAATAGCAGAAATCCTTTGAACCTCAGTCAATTTTTTTTATCTTTGCAAAGATTTATATGTAACGCTTAAAACGCAAAAAAGTATGGTAAAACCAACATTACTCGTATTGGCCGCAGGTATGGGTTCGCGCTACGGCTCTCTGAAACAGATGGACGGAGTGGGTCCCAACAACGAGGCTATTATCGATTATTCGATTTATGACGCTATTCGCGCCGGTTTCGGTAAAATCGTGTTCGTAATCCGCAATAGCTTTGCCGAGGAGTTTAAGGAGATCTTCACCGCCGAGCGTTTCGGTAACAGGATCGAGGTAGACTACGTATATCAGGAACTCGAAAACCTGCCCGAGGGTTGCTCCGTTCCCGAAGGCCGTGAAAAACCCTGGGGTACGAACCACGCCCTGCTGATGGCTGCCGACAAGATCCACGAGCCGTTTGCCGTGATCAATGCCGACGATTTCTATGGCGCCGAGGCCTACCAGGTCATCGGTGACTATCTCTCGCAGTTGGACAACTCCAAGAACCAGTACTGTATGGTGGCTTACGAGTTGAGCAAGACCCTTTCGGAGAACGGTACCGTATCGCGCGGTATCTGCGGCGTGGACGCTGAGGGCAACCTCAAGACCATGGTCGAGCGCACCAAGATCGAGCGTATGCCCGACGGAAGAATCCTCTTCCACGACGACGGTGCCGACGAGGAGCTGGCCGAGAATGTTCCCGTGTCGATGAACCTCTTCGGTTTCACGCCCGAATACTTCACCTACTCGGAGGAGTACTTCAAGAACGTATGGTTCAAGGAGAGGGGCAAGGAACTTAAATCGGAGTTCTTCCTGCCGCTGATGGTCAACGTGTTGATCAACAACGGTACGGCCAAACTGCGTATGTTGCACTCTTCGTCGAAGTGGTACGGCGTGACCTACAAGGAGGACAAACCCACCGTGGTCAAGGCCATCCGCGAGATGATCGACGAGGGCAAATATCCCGAAAAACTTTGGAAATAATCCTTTCCGGAAAACATATTTCCACCCTTCGGGGCGGCATCCTGTTGCGGGTGCCGCCTCTTTTTTTGCTGTTTTGGGGCCGGGGACGGTGAGAGTCGGGTACGGTTGAGGTGTTTGAGAACTGCCTTTTGTTGGGGCCAGCCCGGTATTTTGGGGGGGCGGATAAGCGCATGAAAAATCCCCGAAAGGTATTCAAAAGACCTTTCGGGGATATGGTTCCGGGAGATTCCCGGGGATTATTTGACCTCCTCGATCGAGATGGCCATCGTGCTGAACAGCGTCTCCTTCTCCGTGGTTCTTGCACCGAGGACGTAGCCCGTCACGCGGACGCGCTTGCCCTGCAACTCCTTGACGTTGAGGCTGTACGCCGGATACTGGATGTCACCGATGATCTCCGTGCCGTCGATGGCGATGTTGGTGTGCCACTGGTAGATATCGTCGCGATACTGGCTCAGCATACCCTCGTAGACCACATACTTGATCGAAGGCGACTTGACGTAAGCCTCAATCTGTGCGGCCTGGAATGCCTCTGGCTCGGGCTGCGTGTAGCTGCCCTCCGACTCCAGGGTGATCTCGCTCGAATCGGTGAACTGCGTCAGTCCGCCGAACTCGGTCGTACCGCCCTCGACGGTAACCGTCGAACCGATTTTCTGGCCGTGTTTCTTCTTGAATACGAAGATGGAAGCCGTCTCATCCTTTACGATGAAACCCTTCTCGTGGGTGCCGATGATCTGGCCGCGCACCTTGTAGAGATTGTCGACGGGGCCTGCGATGACGTCCTTGATGGGCGAAACCGTGAGCGTCTCATCGGCGCCGAAGACCACCTGCTGGCCACCGTTTCCGGCCGTGAGCAGGAGGTCGTCGATACGGATGCAGCTCGAAGCCTTGCACGAGAACTTGATGTAGAGCTCCGTGACGCCTGCGGGCAGCGTGAAGTCCACGTCGGCCACGCGCCACTTGGTGCGTACCTCCTCCATGGCGAAGTCATACTTGAGAGCCTGCGACCAGGTCTGTCCGTCCTGCGACACGCGTACCTCGAAGTCGGTTTTGAGGAACTCGTTGGTAGCACCCTGGGCGTAACGCTGCGTGCCGAACGAGAAGCGCAGGTTCTGATCCTTCACGGCGATCTTCTCGATGGTGAAGTAGGTGGGAGCCGTCGAGAAGAAGATGTTGTTGCGGCCCGAACCGTCGTAGAGCGAATGCTGCCCCTGCGACGGTTCGTTGGCACGGGTGCTTACGCCCGAACCCGAGTAGGTGACGTTGACTGCGCCAGAACCCTTCTCGTTCTTCCATCCGTCGAACTCATCGAGGTAGGGCCAGTCCTGACGACCGTCGTGGTTGAAGTTTTTCTGCGAAAGAGTCTTGTCGAAGTTGTTGTAGTAGATGGCGCCCTCGGGAACCACGTCGACGTGCTCGCCCAGGTCTTCGACCTCGACCGGCAGCGTGTAGACAAACTCGCGGAAAGTGCCGAACAACCAACCCGTAATCCTGGTCTTGTGGTTGTTGTACTTGGTTTTGAACTCCTCGGTCATGTTGTCGAGGCTGCCTTGGCAGGACGAACCCTCGATCTCGACATTGACGTATTGTCCGGCCACGAGGATCGTACCCTCATAGCTTACGTAGCGGATTTCGGCGGACGACTGGTAGTTTTCGAAGTCCTTGCCGGTCATTTCGACGGGGGTTGGGAGCGTCACCTTGCCCGTGTCGGTCTTGGTCACCTCGCAGCCCTTGCCGAACTGCAACAGGGCGTTGCGCACCTCGGTTTTGCCCGTCACGGTGATCACGTCGCCGCACTGCAGGCCGTGTTCCGTACCCGGGTAGGCGTAGATGTACTTGCCGCCCTGCTCCAGCATGACGCCCAGGAGGTTGGCACCTACGACCGTGAGGTTTTCGACCGTGTAGTTACCCGGCTCTCCGGCCAGAACCTGCTCCAGGGTGGCCGTCTTGGATTCGATCTCGAAGCGGGCCTCGCTTAGGCGGATGTCGTCCGCGTTGCAGGGCAGCAGCTGCCACGTGTTGCGGAACACACCCGAGATACCGCACATCACACCGCTCTTGTCGGCGGGGATCTCCTCCTTGCCGAATGCGGCCGTGGGGTTGGTGCGTACCTTGTAGGTCTGACCGTCGCGCGTTACCATCGTGACGTTACCCTTGTTTTTGTCGCTGTTCCACGATCCCGACTCACCGGCCTCGGGCTGGGTCTGCTCGATACGGACATACTGCGACTCGAAATCACAGAGCTGCGAGGGCTGTACGACGATCGGCTCCAGCGGCTCGATCTGCTCGACCAGAGTGGGGACGTTCTTCGTCGAGATCTGCAGCAGGTTGTTGTACTTGAGGGTCGTGGCGTCGCTGAGCGATACCTCGATCACATCACCGCGCGAGAAGGTGTTGGCCTCTTCGCTGATGGCCACTGCGACACCCGAATGGGGATCGTTGGTGGCATCGGCCACGATCACGATGACGGGCTGGGTGTTGCCGCCTTCCTTGTCGGAGATCACCACACCCTTGAGGTTTTTGGCGCGGACTGCGGCGGGAAGGTCCACGGCCTCCGAACCGGGGTTGGCGTTCAACGCGGCCCGACGGATCTCGGACACATTGGTCTCGACCTGCGTCCCGGGCTGCTCGGGGTCGACGTTCTCCTCGGGATCGAGATGCGGGTTGAAATCCGGCTCATCGTCTGCGCAACCCGTGAAAGAGAGGGCTGCCAGGGCAAACGACGCACTCAAAAGCATCTTAGAAAATAAATTTCTGCTCATGTTTTTTGTTTTTAGTGTATGTGATTGTTAATCTGTATAGCTCATAATTTCTTGTTGCCCGATTGAGGGGGGAGGGGCATTGGGATCTTTTTTCGGCGGCAAAATTATGGAAAAATTTTAAAAGGTAGAAGGACTGTTGATATCTTTAAGGTTTTGTTGATAATTACTTTACCTTTCCGTAATTTTCGGGCATTTCCGCTCGATTCGGCCTACATATTGTCCCCCAAGGTTCGTTTTTTTTGAATGTGATGTATGGTTAAGTATCTCATTCAGCGCAGTGTGTGGGTGTGTGATGAGTGTGGGGAAGGGGGCGGAGCGCGGACGGTGTGACAAAATAAAATGTCCCGACATGAAACCATGCGTTTGTCGGATGGTTTCATGTCGGGACGTATTGTGCGGGAGATGGCTCTTGAGCCGAGTGGGGCTGCTTTGTGCGAAGGAGGGGGCTTCAGGCTAACGGGGGTGCCTGCCAGAAGAGCCGGTCGTCGTTTATTGTCGTGTTTTTCGGATCCGGTTCGCTGCCCGTGGTACCGGTAGGTGCCAGGGTGATGTAGCTGAGGGGGTGCTCGCGGTCGCTTTCTGTGTTGAAACCGTAGCGGCTCCAGCACTCGATGTAGTACAGGTTCTTGGCCATGTAGTCATACAGGTAGTCTTCCGTGCTGACTGAATCCTCATTGTTCCAGTTGGCCTGCTCGTTGACGTGGAAGGGATGACCCTTGCGCAGCCGTTCGCGCACTTCCCTTACGCTGAGCATATTGCCTCGATTATCCGTCACTCAGGCGTTGTTGGTGGGGTCAATCCAGAGCCATTTCCCGAGTGTGGAGGAATAGACGGCATTGATGACGTGGCAGTCGTTGATGTAGATCTTGGGCAGGCAGGTGATGACGCGCGAGGGAATGCCCACCGACAGGTAACATTCGTTCAGTACCGTGGCCAGACCCCGGCAATTCAACCCACGGCAGCCGTCCTTGCAGGCCTCGGCATAGGCTATCGCATGGGTATTGCCTGCGGGATTTCCGTTCTGTCCGTCGTGGCGGATTTTGTCGTGGAGGTAGGTCAGGAGGCGTTTGATGGTGGTGATCTCGTCGCCCGCCACAGCCACACTGTCCAGGCGGAAATACTCCCTCACGCGGCGAAGATCGGGGGCGTCGGCCGGGGCGTAGGTGATCCCGAGATCCGGGGCGGAAGGTTGTGCGGGGGTATATTCCGGAGCTTCTTGCAGAATCCGGAGGTAGTCGGTCGCAGCCTTGAGTCGGGCCAGGCTCGGTTGGAATGTCTCCTCGTCGAGAATCTCCTTTAGATTGGCATCGTTCACAATTTGTTTATAGCTGATAACCAGTCCGCTGTCCAGAACCTTGACCAGGTTGGCGGCCGCTTCCTGCTTTTTGCCTTGTTTGGCCAGGATGCAGGCCTGGTTGTAGTAATCCGAATATTTGGCGTAGGCGTGTTCATCCGAGCATTGTGGCGCGTGGCGGTCGTTGAGGTCCATGATCGCGCGGCAGAGGGATTCGGCCCCGGGATAGTTCGCAGCCTCGTATTCGGTGCGCATAAGTACGCGCATTGAGTCAGCTGTAGCCTGGAATCTCCGTTCGGTATCGGTTTGGGCCGACAGGCTTGCCGGAACGACCGATATGAACAGCAGAAGGATGGTTTTCAGCAGTTTCATCAAGGGATTGTCTTTTATGTTTGTCGAAAAAGGTTTTTCTCAAACCAAAGATATGTCTTTTCCGGCGACATTCTTCTTTCCCCTGGCAGTTTTTTCCACTACTTGTTTCTGTTCCTGTTCCTGTGTTCTTCGGCAGGCTCGCGGTCAGCTTGTTCGGGATAAGGACTGAAAAAAATAAGATCCGAAAATTTTCGGATCTTATTTTAAGAATCGTAAAGACTGAGTTTAATCCAAGAAACCTTCCTCGACGAGTCGTTTGCGGATGCCTTCCCAGTCGGCAACGGGGCGGGATTCGCCCAGCGGGAAGCAAATGGGGCATCCCAAGGCCGAGTCGTCGATATAGAGGTCGGCGTGAACCTTGGGGGATGAAGTCCAGGAACCCTGTTTGGGGTTGGAGTTCACCGCCCACAACGGGATTTCCCGCTCCTTGAACCAGTTTTCGGCGTCTTCCAGCAAAGCACCGGAGCGCATCGTGTAGAGGATCAGACGGCAACCGTGGGCCAGCAGATCCTTCAGTACGGGGACAGCACCAGCATCCTCTCCGACCTTGGGATAGGCGTGGGTGACCACCGTGCCATCGAAATCGATGGCGATGATAGCGTTGTGAATAGCCATTTTCTATAAGTGCTTTTTAATACGTCGTTTGAGATTGGCCCAGAATCCGGTCTTGGTATCCTGTTCCTCTTCGCCATATCCGTAGCCGTAACCATAGCCGTAACCGTATCCGTAACCATATCCGTAACCGTGTTTGGTGTGGAGCGAACCGTTCAGAATGACGCACATGTTGTGGAATTTCTTCTCCTGGTACAGACGCTCGACATCGGGCAGCTGGCGGCGATCCTGCACGCCCTGGCGGAGGACGTAGATACACAGGTCGGCCAAACGGTCGGTGATCATGGCATCGGCCACCGACATCGACGGCGTGCTGTCGATGATGATGTAGTCGTAACGCTTGCGCAGCTCACCCATCAATTCTTCGATACGTTTCGACAAGAGCATCTCGGCGGGGTTGGGCGGCTGGATACCGGCGTAGATCACGTCGAGGTTCTTGTGTAGCTTCGACTTCTTGATGATCTGTTCCATATCGGTGATGTTGCCGGCCAGGTAGCTCGTGATGCCCGTGCGGCAGTTGGCCTCGCCGTTTTGGCTTGAGAAGGCGTAGCGGCGCAGGTCGAGGTCGATGATCAGTACCTTCTTGCGGGCAATGGCCAGCGTGATACCGAGGTTCGAGGCCACGAACGTCTTACCCATGGTCGGTTCCGACGAGGTGAAGAGCAACACCTGCATCTTCTTGTCGTTGGTCACGTTCATGAACGCCATGTTCGAGCGCAGGATGCGGAATGCCTCCGAGAGGGGATCGCGTCCCGACTCGCGGACCACCTGGATACCGGATCCGTCGGACGAGATGTAGGGGATCTCACCCAGGAAGGGGGCGTTGACCTGGCTTTCGACATCCTTGCGGTCGCGGATCGAGGTATTGAGCATATTGCCCAGGAAGAAAATACCAAACGGAATGGCGAATCCTATCACTAGGGCGACGAAGAGTATCATCATTGGTTTGGGTGATACGGGGCGCGGGCTTCCGTAGGCCATGTCGATGATACGCGAATTGCTCTCGGCGACGGCGTGGTTCAACTGGTTCTCTTCCTGCTTGTTCAACAGGTAGAGGAACAGCTCCTCCTTGATCTTCTGCTGACGCATGATGCTCAGGATGACCTTCTCCTGAGAGGGAATATCCGAGATTCGGCGGTTGGCAACGGTTTCCTCCTGCTGGATCTTGGACAACTGGATTTTCAAGGTCGAGATGTGGGAGCTCAGCGACGAGATGATCGAGCGGCGCACGGCTGCCAGCATATTGTCCATATCCTGGATCACGGGGTTGTTCTTCGAGGAGTTCTCCAGGAGCTTTTCGCGCTGGAGGATCACCGCGTTGTATTCCGAGATCTGCTTGGAGATGGAGCTGTTGTTGATGTCGGCGACCATCGGGATCAGTTCTCCGGCTTTGGCCGGGTCGGTCAGGTAGTTGCGGATGAACTCCGAGACATTGATCTGGTTTTCGACGGTCAGACCCTCGGCCTTGTAGCGCGAGCTTTCGGTGATGTTACGCGAAGCCTCCGACGTGAGGTCGACCATGCGGTTTTCCTTCTTGAGTTTGGCGATGCCGCGGTCCACATTGCTCAGCTCTTCGCTGATGACGGCCAGACGCTGGTTGATGAAGTCACCCGTGGTGACCGATATGCGTCGTTTGTCGGCGATGGCGTCGTCGTTGTAGGCGTTGATCAGGGTGTTGATCACATCCTCGGCACGTTTGGGGACGATGTCTTCCATCGAGATCTGCACGATCGAGGCGTCCTTGTTGGCCACGGCACTCTTCACGGCGCGGCGGTAGGCTGTGGCCGTAAGCTGGAGGTTTCCCTTGCGGATAGCGATGTTGGCCCCGAAGTCCTTCTCGGGATCCATGAAGAAGGTCTTGGTGAAGACCATCTTGCCCAGGGGAGTGTTGATCGTGTCGCCATAGCGGGCTTCGATCTTTTGGTCTTTTTCCTCGTCGCTCAGGATGCGCTCTTCGAATTCGCTGAGGAGCAGCTTTTGGGAGTCGATGAGCTTGGCTTTGAAGGAGAACTGCTGTTTGTCGTTGTCGTTGATGAAGTCCACGCTGATGGGGGAGTGACCATAGAGATCCTCGTCCTTGAGGAATCCCAAACGGGTGTAACTCTTCATCAGGTCGAGGCGTTTCACGACCTCGAGCATCATGCGGTTGGACTGGAGGATGAACACCTCGTTGTCGACATTGCGGCGGCTCTGGAATCCGGCCAGGTCGCTGAATGCGCCCAGATCCACGTCTCCGCCCTTGCGGGTATCCTTCACGAGGATGGTAGCCGTACGGGAATAGACCTTGTGGGTCACCACCAGATAGAAGGCGGCACAACTCAGTGCGATGACGATGGAGAGTGCAAACCAGTACCAGTTGATCAGGACCATGTGGATGATATCCGACAGGGAGATCATGTCGTCGGCGGATTGGTCGTCGGGCTGTACGGGGGTGTTTTGTTGATTGGCCATAAGAAAAAAACGTGTTTATTTGGTGGCGGTGATGATCAGCGTGGCTACCGATACGGCGATGCTTACCAGCGAGATGTAGAACGAACGGTTCTGGCTGATCTCGGCCGATTGGGTCTTGTATTTGTTGGGTTTGACATAGACCACATCGTTCTGCTGGAGGTAGAATGCCGGGGAGTTGAACAGGTCTTTGGAGGTGAGGTCGATATATTCGATCGTGCGTACGCCGTTGATTTCGCGCGTCACGGCCACGTCGTTACGCATACCCCACACCGTGAGGTCGCCGGCCATGGCCAGGGCGTCGAAGATGGTCACCTTATCGCGTGTCAGCTCGTAGTATCCCGGGCGTGCTACCTCGCCGATGACGGCGATCTTCATGTCGGCAAACTGGATGTTGACCGAGGGGTCGTTGATGTAGCCGGCATCCTTGATCTGGCGTGCGATCTCCTCGCCGAGTTCTTCGCGGGTTTTGCCCGTGGCCTTGATTTTGCCGATGAGCGGCATTTCGAGATCACCGTTGGAGTCTACCGTACGGACCTGCACGGATCCTCCGGTGGCGTTACCCGAATACTGGGAGTTGCCCGTAAGGGAGTTGTACGTCGACCACGAATTGAAGGGGACAGCCAGCTCGGGGTTACGGCTGCTGACCACGACGGTGATCCGGTCGAGGGGTTTGATGCGGATCTGTCCGTTCTGGATGATTTGTTCGGGGGTGAAGGGATTGGCGTCCTGAAGATACCACACGCGCTTTTGGGACGCGCAGGATGCCGAGAGCACAACCACGAGCAGGGCGATGAGTAGTTTGTTGAAATTTTTCATGTTATCAAACGTGTAAAACGTATAGGCGTATTTATGGGGACAAAGGTAGGCCAAAATTCAGAATTTACCAAACTTACGCCCTCGTTTTTGGCCTGTCTCCTGCGGCCCGGAAGTGGTTTTGGGCGTGATTTCGGCAGAAAAGGGTCTCGAAAAGGATCTCGGAAATGGAATAGTTTGAATGATAGGCGGATAGGGTATTCGGACTTCGCGGCGGAGGAAAACGGACGAATTGAAGAGTTATTTGTTGAAAGCGGGCATTTTTGTGCTCGGCAGGTTGGAGGATTGATGCCAAAAAAAGACCCTCTCGGAAAGCAGGTGCGCGAGCGGGACAGCTGCGGGGAAAACGGAGAAAGCGGGCTTGTAAATATTTCCAAATCCATAAAAAATTCTTATTTTTGTCTTACGGTCTTTTTCCCGGAGAGTCGATACCTTATAATATATAGAAAATCGGCGGCCGGTCTGACTGGAAATTTTATTGCAAGGAAACAAACAGGATATTTTAGCACTATGATACATCCCGAATGGAGCTACCAGGCGGTGGTCTATGAGATGAACGTGCGTCAGCTGACGGTCGAAGGCACGCTGAGGGCAGCGGCCGATCGGTTGGCGTTTTTGAAGAAAATGGGGGTCGATGTCATCTGGCTCATGCCGATCTACCCGATCGGCCGCAAGGAGCGCAAGGGACGGCTGGGATCCTACTACTCGATCCGCGACTATCGGGCCGTCAGCTCGGAGCTGGGCACGATGGCCGACCTGGATTATTTCGTGACGACGGCCCATGCCGTGGGGCTGAAGGTGATTCTGGACTGGGTGGCCAACCATACCTCGCGCGATGCCCGCTGGATCGACGAGAAACCGGCCGATTGGTACGAACGCGACGAGCAGGGCGAACCGCTCGTGCCGTGGGATTGGACCGATACGGCCAAGCTCAACTACGCCAACCATGAGGTATGGCGTGGAGAGGCCGATGCCATGGAATTTTGGGTGCGGGAGCACGCCATAGACGGTTTCCGTTGCGATATGGCGATGCTGGTGCCCGTGGAGTTCTGGAATGAGACTTCGGCCCGCCTCAGACGCTTCAACCCCGACATCTTCATGCTGGCCGAGGCCGAGGAGACGAATCTGTTTACCCACGGGGCATTCGATGCCTGCTATGCGTGGGAGATGCACCATCTGATGTGCGATGTGGCGCAGCAGAAAGTGAGGGTGACGGCTCTGCGCGACTATATCTACCGCGATCGGGAGAAATATCCGCAGTCGGCCATGCGTCTGACCTTCACGTCGAACCACGACGAAAATTCGTGGAGCGGAACGGAGTTTGAACGGATGGGGGATGCTCTGGAGGTGATGACGGCCTTCACGTTTGTCGTGCCGCGCGGACTGCCGCTGATCTATACGGGTCAGGAAGTGGGCTATGATCATTCGTTTGAGTTCTTCGACCGCGATCCGATTCCGACCTACCGTTCTAATGAATTCACGCGACGTTACCGCCGTTTGGCCGAACTCCGCCACGATAATGTGGCTTTGGCCTCGGGAGAGCGTGGCGCAGAGATGATCGAGATCCGCAACAACGCCGAGGATTGTCTGATGACATTCGTGCGTGAAAAGGACGAGGACCGCGTGGTGGTGCTGATGAATCTTTCGCCCTATACGGTTCATGCCGATTTCCACACGGGCGTCTACGCCGGAGTCTATACCGATGCCTTGTGCGGTTGCCGCTACGAACTGGAGGAACACGTCGATCGGGAGATGGCTCCCTGGAGCTACCGCATCCTTACGCGGCACGCCTTGTAGAAAAGGAGGACCTGCGCCGTACGAAGCGGGACTGTGCGACAGGGTATTGCCGAATGGGCGTGAGTGCGGAGGGGACAGGGGGCTTGGCCGTATGTGGGCAGAGAGGGTCTTGCGAGGGCAGACCGACCGTGTCCGGCGTGTTTTGTATGTGCAGTTCCGTCCTGTCTAGTTTAGTTTTAGTCTTGTCGGGTGTTGTCCGATTCTGCTGGGGGGAGTTGATGGGCTGAGTGGATTCTGAAGATGATTTGCCGGGGGCTGAGGACGCTTCCGAACCTTGCGGCCGGGGAAAGTGCGGCCGAGGGCGGATCTGTGGATCCGGGGCGGATGGAGCCTCCCGAAATATGAAAATCAAGGGAAAAGAGCTGTGGAAACGGCTCTTTTTTCGTGTTTTGGGTATTTTTTCGTAAGTTTGCCCCATAGACCATGAGAAAATTTTTGACCATATCGCTGACGCTTTTCGTCACATTGTTTGCCGTGCTGCCTCTGTCGGCGGCCGGCCGTAAGGTAGAGGATATTCCCAATGTCCAACTCCGGGATTCCCGACGCTATACCTCCAATCCCGACGGAATCCTCTCGGCGCAGGCCGTGGAGCGGATCGATGCCGTGTGTGCCTCGCTCCGTGAGCGGGGACTGGCCCAGGTGGCCGTGGTGGCCGTGGCGGAGATCGAGGGGGAGGATGTTTTCGGATTTGCCATCGACCTCTTCCGCCGCTGGGGTGTGGGAGGCAGCCGCTCGAACAACGGAGTGGGCATACTTCTGGTGAAGGATCGCCGCGAGATCCGTTTCGTGACGGGTGGAGGTGTGGAGGGTGTCCTGCCCGACGCCCTCTGTAAGCGCATACAGATGACCTGTATGCTGCCCCATTTCCGTCGGGGCGATTACGATGCGGGCATGGTGGCCGGAGTTGCGGCCGCGGCCCGACTGCTCGAAGGGGTGGATCCCGACCTTGAGGGGCAGGCCGATGGCGGAGGCGGATGGTGGATGCTGCTCTTTGTGGGCGGATTTTTCGGTCTGGCGCTTTGGAGCATTTATCGGCAGAAACTGTGCCCGAAATGTCACAAGATGGGGTTGCAGTACACCTCGGTGCGGGAGGTGATCCGCACGGAGGATTGGGTCGAGTCGGAGTATGTTTACATCTGCAAACACTGCGGCGAGGTGGTCGTGCGCAGGAGTCGTGACCGGAACCACGACCATTTCGGCAACCGCGGCGGCGGAGGAATCTTCCTGGGCGGCCTGGGCGGTCCGGGTGGCGGCTCGATGGGCGGCAGCTTCGGCGGCGGATCGTTCGGAGGAGGAGGTGCCGGCTCGAAATGGTAGTCGGACACAAAACGTGTAATTAATTGTAGAACAAAGATAAAAAACAACGGAAAAATGAAAAAATGGATTTGGATCGGTGTAGCCGTAGTGGTGGCCCTGTTCTTCTATATGACCTATAACGGGTTTGTCAACAAGGAGGAGGCGATGAAGAGTGCGTGGTCGAATGTCGAGACGCAGTATCAGCGTCGTGCCGACTTGATTCCCAATCTGGTGAATACGGTCAAGGGCTATGCCGCCCACGAGAAGGAGACGCTGGCGGCCGTGACCGAGGCGCGTGCGAACTCCACGAAGATCAACCTCTCGGTCGAGGAGTTGACGCCCGACGCCATTGCCCGCTACCAGAAGGCCCAGTCGGCCGTGGGGTCGGCCCTGGGACGACTGATCGCCGTGTCGGAGCGTTACCCCGACTTGAAGGCCAACACCAACTTTCAGGAACTGCAGGCCCAGCTGGAGGGTACGGAGAACCGCATTGCGGTGGCCCGCAAGGATTACAATGACGTGGCCCGGGTCTATAACGTCTCGGTGCGCCGCTTCCCCGCCAACCTGGTGGCCGGACTGTTCGGTTTCGAGCAGAAACCCTATTTCGAGGCTGACGAATCCGCTGCGCAGGCTCCGGCCGTGGAGTTCTGATCGGGGGGTGTGAAGTCGGATCTTAACGGGACGTTCAATAAGGAAAATGACCGGAAATGAAAAGATGCGCGGCTACCTCCTGGGAGCGCTGGCCGCGGCAAGTTACGGATTGAACCCCCTCTTCACCCTGCCGATGTATCGGGCGGGGATGAGTGTCGATTCGGTGCTGTTTTACCGCTACCTCACGGCTGTGGTGATGATGGGCGGGATGATGCTCCTCAGGGGGCGGTCGCTCAGGATCGAACGGGGGGAGTTGCCCGTGCTGGGGGCGATGGGACTGCTGATGAGTTCCTCGTCGCTGTTCCTCTTCCAGAGCTATAACCACATGGATGCGGGTATCGCCTCGACCATCCTGTTTGTCTATCCCGTGCTGGTGGCGCTGATCATGGTCGTGGGATTCCACGAGCGGATCCCGGCCGTCACGGCCGGAGCCATTGCGCTGGCTTTCGGCGGCGTGGCCCTGCTGTGCCGGGGCGGCGAGGGTTCGGTGGTGAGCTTGTGGGGTATCGTTCTGGTGTTCCTCTCCTCGCTGAGCTATGCTGTCTATATCGTGGGCGTGAACCGCTCGCGGCTCAAGACGATGGATGTCGAAAAACTCACGTTTTACGTCTTGCTGGTGGGGTGGCTGATGTATGTCGTCCGCCTCAGATTCTGCGCCGACCTGCAATTCATGCCCGAAGCCTGGCTGTGGGGCTGCGGCATCGGACTGGGACTTTTCCCCACGATCATCTCGCTGGTGGCCATGGCCGGGGCGATCCGCCGCATCGGTTCCACGCCGACGGCCATCCTCGGAGCCCTGGAGCCGGTGACGGCCCTGTGTATCGGGGTGGCGGTCTTCGGGGAGGTGTTCACCGCGCGGATCATGACGGGGGTCCTGCTCATTCTGGCGGGTGTGAGCTGCATCATCGCGGGCGACGGACTGACGGCTCGGCTGGAGCATCTGGCCGGGGCGTTGCACCTGAGGGCCATACCCCTCCGCCTGCATCCCCGACGCCATTCGCAGAGACGCTGATCCCCGGGATCGGGGCCGGCGGAACACTCCGAAAACCAGTGTCGGGGACCAAAATATCGCTAAAAGCGGCGCACCGTGGGGTGTGCCGCTTTTTTTCGGAAAATCCAGGCCCCGAGAGATAGGAAAGCCGGGAAAAAATTGCTAAATTTGCAAATTGATTTAATATCACTAATTCTACCCTTACCTATGCTGAGCGTAATTTATTATGTTTTTCTGACGGTGCTTTGTACCACCGTTCTGATTTTGTCGGCTGTGGCCCTCGTGGTTTGTATGCCTTTTGACCGGGGACGACGTGTCGTACACGAATTGTCGCGGGGAATGACCTATATCTTTTTCCTGATCCCTCCCTTCTGGCGATTCACGGTGCGGGGCCGCGCCAATGTCAACAAACATAAGAAATACGTCATCGTGATGAACCACAGCGCCATGATCGACATACCGTCGCTCTACCTCTTGCCGCTGAATTTCCGCTGGGTATCGAAGCGCGAGGTCTTCAAGATCCCCTTCTTCGGGCAGTTCCTCTCGCTCCACGGCGACATTCCGATCGATCGCGGCCACGCCACGGCGGCGCTCGACCAGATGATCACAAAGGGGCGGATATGGCTCGATCGCGGAGTTTCGATCGCCGTCTTTCCCGAGGGTACGCGCTCCAAGGACGGCCAGATCCACCGCTTCAAGGCCGGAGCCTTCACCCTGGCCAAGGCCTGCGAGGTGGAGATCCTGCCCGTGGTGCTGGACGGCACGCAGACGCTCATCGGCAAGAACCGTCTGTTCAACTGGCGCAACCGAATCACCGTGAGGGCCCTGCCCCCCGTTCCCGTGGAGCGGGTGCGCGAGGCCGAGGTGCATGAATTGATGGAGGAGACCCACCGTCGGATGTGTGAGGCTCTGGAGGAGATTAGAAACAACCGATAAATTATGGCAGATTTACTCAATATAAAGAACGATAACAACAACTACGGCGACGATGCCATCGTGACCCTCTCGCCCCGCGAACATATCCGTCTGAGACCGGGTATGTATATCGGCAAACTGGGCGACGGAACGCAGAGCGACGACGGTATCTATGTGCTGATCAAGGAGGTGGTCGACAACTCGATCGATGAGTACATCATGGGCTACGGCCACAGGATTGACCTTACGATCGAGGACCGTGTGGTCACGGTGCGCGACTACGGCCGCGGAATCCCCCTGCAGTCGCTCTCGGCGGCGGTCAGCCGGATGAACACCGGAGCCAAATACGAGGAGGGTGCCTTCCGCAAGACGGTGGGTCTGAACGGTGTGGGTGTCAAGGCCGTGAACATGCTTTCGAGCGAGTTCACCGCCCGCTCGGTGCGCGACGGCGAGGCCCATACGGTGGTCTTCCGCCAAGGTCTCGAACAGAGCGACCACTGGGAGTCGGGCGTGAAGGAGAAGGACGGCACGTTCATCTCGTTCCGCGTCGATGAGGAGATCTTCGGGGAGTATGCCTACAATTTCGAGTATGTGGAGCAGATGGTGCGCAACTACACCTATCTGAACCTCGGCCTGACCTTTACGTTCAACGGCCAGACGTTCGTCTCGAAGAACGGTCTGCTGGACCTGCTCAACGAAAACATGACCGAGGAGCCGCTCTATGCCCCGATCCACATCTCGGACGAGGACATCGAGGTGGCCATCACCCACGGCACGGGCTACGGCGAGAACTACTACTCGTTCGTCAACGGACAGTACACCTCGCAGGGCGGTACCCACCAGGCGGCCTTCCGCGAGTTCCTGGCCAAGACCGTCAAGGAGTTCTACCATAAGGACTACGACCCGTCGGACATCCGCACGTCGATCATTGCGGCCATCTCGGTGAAGGTCTCCAACCCGATCTTCGAGTCGCAGACCAAGATCAAGCTCGGATCGAAGGAGGTCGAGGAGGGTGTCTCGATGCGTACGTTCGTGGGTGACTTCCTCTCGAAGCACCTCGACGATTACCTCCACAAACACCCCGAGACGGCCCAGATCCTCCAGAAGAAGATCGTCGAGAACGAGAAGGACCGCAAGGCCATTTCGGGTATCCAGAAGAAAGCCCGCGAGACAGCCAAGAAGGTCTCGCTGAACAATAAGAAACTGAGGGATTGCAAGATCCACCGTACCGACAGGAATGAGCTGGCCGAGGAGTCGATGATCTTCATCACGGAGGGTAATTCGGCCTCGGGATCGATCACCAAGAGCCGCGACGTGAGGACCCAGGCGGTCTTCTCGCTCAGGGGCAAGCCGCTCAACTGCTTCGGACTGACCAAGAAGGTGGTCTATGAAAATGAGGAGTTCAACCTGTTGCAGGCGGCGCTCAACATTGAGGAGGATATTGACAACCTGCGCTACGAGAAGGTGGTCATCGCGACCGATGCCGATGTTGACGGTATGCACATCCGCCTGCTGATCACGACCTTCTTCCTGCAATTCTTCCCCGATGTGATCCGCCAGGGACACCTCTTCATCCTCCAGACACCGCTGTTTCGCGTGCGCAACAAGAAGGTCACGCGCTACTGTTACTCGGAGGAGGAGCGTCTGAAGGCCCTGGAGGAGTGCGGGGCGAATGCCGAGATCACGCGATTCAAGGGTCTGGGAGAGATCTCGCCCGAGGAGTTCCGCGAATTTATCGGCGAGGACATGCGCCTGGACAAGGTCCGCATCACGAAGGATGACCCGATCCACGAACTGCTGGAGTTCTACATGGGTAAGAACTCCTTCGAGCGTCAGGGATTCATCATCGACAACCTGCGCATCGAGGAGGATCTGGTCGAGGAGGATTTGTCGTTGAGTTAGAGGGAAAATTAAGATTATGACAGAAGATATAAACAAGAGCATCGGCGGTGAGGAGCCCGCTGAGGACCGCCCGGCACAGAGCGCGACCCCCTCGGGGGCGGAGCCTTCCGTTCCGGCGGAGGACCAGGCCGGGATGGATGCCCCGGTACAGCCGGCGCAGAAGCAGCCGATGACCAAAAAGGATAAGTTCGACCGCCTGATGCAGGACGAGGGCGGGGTGAAGAAACTCACGGGAATGTATAAGAACTGGTTTCTGGACTACGCCTCGTATGTGATCCTGGAGCGTGCCGTGCCCCACATCGGCGACGGTCTCAAACCCGTGCAGCGACGCATCCTCCACGCCATGAAGTCGGTGGATGACGGCCGCTACAACAAGGTGGCCAATATCGTGGGTCAGACCATGCAGTACCACCCCCATGGCGACGCCTCGATCAAGGACGCCCTGGTGCAGCTCGGACAGAAGGATCTTTTGATCGACTGCCAGGGTAACTGGGGTAATGTCCTCACGGGCGACGAGGCCGCGGCGGGACGTTATATCGAGGCGCGTTTGTCGAAATTCGCGCTGGACGTGGTCTTCAACAGGAAGACCACCGAGTGGATGCGCTCCTACGACGGCCGCAACGACGAGCCGGTGACCCTCCCGATCAAATTCCCGCTGCTGCTGGCACAGGGTTCGGAGGGTATTGCCGTAGGTCTGGCCTCGAAGATCCTGCCCCACAACTTCCTGGAGCTGATCGATGCCTCGATCGCCCACCTCGAAGGACGCAGCTTCGAGCTTTACCCCGACTTCCCGACGGGCGGCATGGCCGACGTGAGCCGCTACAACGACGGTCTGAGAGGCGGCACGGTGAAGGTTCGTGCCCGCATCTCGAAGATCGACAAGCGCACGCTGGCCATCACCGAGATCCCCTATACGACGACCACCGAGTCGATCAAGGACTCGATCATCAAGGCCAACGACAAGGGCAAGATCAAGATCCGCAAGGTCGACGACAATACGGCCGACAAGGTCGAGATCGTGATCCAGGTGTCGCCCGACGAATCGTCCGACAAGACGATCGACGCACTCTACGCCTTCACGGATTGCGAAGTGTCGATCGCCCCGAACTCGTGTGTCATTGTCGATGACAAACCGCAGTTCATCGGCGTGAGCGACCTGTTGCGCTACTCGGCCGATCACACCCGCGACCTCCTGGGCCGCGAACTGGAGATCCGTCTCGGCGAACTGAACGAGGCTTGGCACGCGGCGTCGCTCGAAAGGATCTTCATCGAGAACAAGCTCTACCAGCTCATCGAGGGCCGCAAGTCCCGCGAGGAGGCCTACGATGCCGTGGACAAGGGCCTGGAGCCCTTCAAGAAACTGCTCCGCAGGGAGGTCACCCGCGAGGATGTGCAGCGGCTCACCGAGCTGAAGTTCATCCGCATCTCGCGCTACGATTCGGACAAGGCCGACAACGAACTGCGCCAGATCGAGAACGACATCAAGCAGACGCAGTACGACCTGGACCACCTGACCGAGTATGCCGTGGCCTACTATAAACGCATCCGCGAGAAGTACGGCAAGGGCAAGGAACGTCAGACCGAGTTGCGCGAGTTCGACAACATCGAGGCCTCGAAGGTGGCGGTCAACAACGCCAAGCTCTATGTGGACCGTGCGGAGGGATTCTTCGGTATCGGCAAGTCGATGAAGGATGCCGAGTATGTGTGCGACTGCTCGGACATCGACGACGTGATTCTCTTCACGAAGGACGGCCGTTACCTGATCACCAAGGTCTCGGACAAGGCCTTCTTCGAGAAGAACATCTATTATATCGGTATCTTCATGCGCAACGACGAGCGCACGATCTACAACGTCCTCTACCGCGACGGCAAGAACGGCCCGATCCTCATGAAACGATGCGCCATCAAGGGCATCACGCGCGACAAGGAGTACACCATCACCAAGGGTACGCCCAAGAGCGAGATCCTCTATATGTCGGTCAACGGCAACGGCGAGGCCGAGGTGCTGAAGGTCTACTTCAAGCCGCGTCCGCGTCTGAAGAAGGTGATTGTCGACCTGGACTTCTCGCAGCTGGCCATCAAGGGCCGCCAGAGCCAGGGCAACCTCTTCTCGCGCTACGGAATTCACAAGATCGTCCTCAAGGAGCGGGGTACATCGACCCTGGGCGGTCAGAATATCTGGTTTGACGAGGATGTGCGCCAACTCAATGCCGACGGCCGCGGCCGCCTGCTCGGAGAGTTCGAGGGCGATGACAAGCTCATTGTCTGGACGCGCCGCAACCAGTACTATGTCACCGATTTCGACCTCTCGCAGCACTTCCCCGACGATACGGTGCGGGTCGAGCGTTATAATCCCTCGTGTGTCTACAGTCTCTGCTACTTCGACCGCGAACAGGGCTACTACTACATGAAACGCTTCTCGGCCGAACGCTCCGAGCGGATGCAGTTCTTCCTCGACGAGCTGGGACAGGCCGACTTTGTGGCGATGACCGACCGCAAGGCCACGCAGCTCGAAATCACCTACAAGGGGGCTCACGCCTCGCGTCCGGCCGATGTGATCGAGGTCGACGAGTTTGTGGGAGTGAAGAGCCACCGCGCCAAGGGCAAGCGTCTGACTACCTACGAAGTGGATACCCTCCGCTTCATAGAACCCGACGAGGAGGAGATTCCCGACGAGGAGTCGATTCCCGTTAAACCCGATGAGCCGGCAAAGGGAGGCGTCGAGGAGGATCCGATCGATTCGGAACAGTTGAATTTGTTTTAATCCAAGCGATATTTCCAGCGGAAGATGAAACCACTCTTTTTGGTCGGATATATGGGGTGCGGCAAGAGTACCCTGGGGCGTAAGATCGCCCGCCGGCTTCATGTCGATTTTTGGGATACGGACCACCTGGTCGAGAACCGGGAGGGTGCGACGGTGGCCGATGTTTTCCGCTATGAGGGCGAGGAGCGTTTCCGCGAGGTGGAGCGCGAGGTCCTCGACGGGGTGATTGCCCGCGGAGAGGGAGGAGTGGTCTCGACAGGAGGCGGGCTTCCCGTCTGGCGGGACAACATGGAGTGCATGAACCGCGAGGGGGTGACCGTCTATCTGAGACGCACGGCCGGGCAGATTGCCCGTCGGCTCAGCCCTTACGGACGACAGAAACGCCCGCGGCTGAGGGGGCTGTCGGATGATGAGATCGTGAACTTCATGACCGGGGACATGGCCGCACGGGATCCCTTCTATGCCCGTGCGCGGATCATCGTCGACTGCGAAAACCGGAGCGACGAGGAGCTGGTGGCGTTCATCGTGGAGCAGGTTGCAGCGCTGGAGAAAGGAGAATGATGTAAAATGAATGACAATCGACCCATAGGAATTTACGACTCGGGGCTGGGCGGCCTCTCGGTATGGCGGGAGGTGCGCAAGGTGTTGCCCGGGGAGTCGTTGGTCTATTTGGGTGACGGCAAGAACTGCCCCTACGGTTCGCGTTCGCGCGAGGAGGTCCGCGATCTGGCCGACAAGGCCGTCGGACATCTGATCGGGAGGGGCTGCAAGATGGTGGTGGTGGCCTGCAATACGGCTACGGCCGCGGCCATCGACTTCCTGAGGGAGAAATATCCCGATATACCCATTGTGGGCATGGAACCCGCCGTGAAACCCGCCTGTCTGACCACCCGCACGGGTGTCGTGGGCGTGCTGGCCACGGAGCGCAGCCTGGACGGGGATCTGTTCCGCCGTACGGCCGCCCGTTACGGTCGGGGGGTGGAGGTGATCCCGGTGGCCGGACGCGGATTCGTCGAGCTGGTCGAGCAGGATCGCGAGCAGACGCCCGAGGCCGAGGCCTGTGTGCGTGAGGCCGTCGGGGAGATGCTCCGCAAGGGAGCGGACCGTATCGTGCTGGGATGTACGCATTACCCCTTCCTGAAACCCGTCCTGGAGCGTGTCGTTAGGGGGTACGATGTGGAGATCATCGACCCTTCTCCTGCCGTAGCGCGGCGTGTGGTGCAGCTGCTGCGCGAGGGAGGCCTGGAGGCCGGGGAGGGGCATCGTGCCGAGTATTCCTTCGTGACCTTTGCCGACGAGGAGTACCGCCTACGTCTGGAACGGAAGGCGGAACAGCCTCTGAAATAGACATTTCGATATTTTGACTTTTCGGGGTCGGCTCTTCGGGGCCGACCTTTGTTGTTGCGGGCGGGGCATGACCCGGGGATCGGGCAGGAGGCGGTCTTCGGAGGCGTGTGAGACATTGGAGTAGGACTTCGGGTCGGAAGATTGGCCCCGGGAGACGAAAAAGTGGACGGTGGGGGTGAATGGATTTCGGAAATCGCAAAAAAAATCGTAACTTCGCTTGACGAATTGTGCGTAAATCGGAAGGCCGTGGGTCAGGGTGTCTCCCGCCGCGGATTCCAGGGAACGCACCCCTCAAAAAAAGACAGCATTACAGAATATGGCATCCAAGAAAAAGACTTCAGATACAACCCCCTCGGCATCGGCCCGCCAGGATATCGAACGTCCCGACAACGATAATGTGCGTTGGATCGTGGGGCTGGTCCTGCTTTTCATCGGCGTGTTTGTCGCAGCGGCGGTTTTCTTCTCCTTCTTCAACTGGGACATCGACCAAAGCGGTCTGATGAACCCCGAGCAGAGACAACTTCTCCAGCAGGAATCCGCCAATCCGTGTGGATGGAGCGGTGCGCGGCTGGGCAAATGGCTCGTCGACGATTCGTTCGGTGTGGCGGGCATCATCCTGCCGCTTTTACTGGCGCTGGTGGGGGTGAGGATCATCCAGCAGATCGGTGCGCCCTCGGTGAAGAAGGGCGGCATGAAGATCAATCAGACGATCCTGTCGGCCGTTCTGGTCGTGCTGCTCCTGTCGCTTACGCTGGGATTCGCCCTGGCCGACCGGTGGAGCGTCTGCTCCTCGACGGGATGGGGTGGAAGTTTCGGTATCGAGATCGCCTCGATGCTCAAGATGAACATCGGCGCGCTGGGTACCAGCATCCTGCTGTTGGTGGGGTGGATTCTGACGGGGGTATTCATCAACCGCAACTTCATCAAAACGGTCAATTCGGCCGGTAACGCCATGGTCGACCGCAGCGAGAAATTCGTCGAGATTGTCAAGCAGACCGTTACCCACAACAATCGTGAGGAGGGCGGGGGAACGTCCGCACGTCAGAATGTCGATGCCGAGATGGCCGCCGCTGCCGTTGAGGCGCAGATGAGTGCCGAAAGAATAGCTGCCGCCGAGGCCCAGGCCCGTGCAAGAGCCGAGGCCGAAGCCCGTGCCGCAGAGCAGGCCATGAGGGAGCAGGCTTTGAGAGAACAGGCCGCCCGCGAACAGGCTTTGAGAGAACAGGCTGCCCGCGAGCAACTGGCCCGCGAACAGGCCGCGCGTGAGCAACTTGCGCGCGAGCAGGTCGAAAGAGACCGCGCCGCCCAGGCTGCGCACATAGAGGATGCGGACGAGGATACTCCCTTCGAGGGGGAGGGTCTGCACGAGGGGGGATTCGGACCTACGGAATTTGATTTGCCTTCGACCTCGGCCGAGGAGGCTGTGGCTTTGGCGGCTCTGGCGGAGCATAACGGTCAGATGGCGGGTGTGGATCCTGCGACAGAGGATCCCTCCGCAGGAACGGCTCGTCCTGCGGCATCGGCCGGAAGCGAGGAGGATGAGATGTTCACCGAGATAGACCTCTCACCCAACAGCGAGGCCCGTGTGGTGATGGGGCGCGGCGGACTGGTCGAGTTACAGGAGGCGATACCTTCGGCCGCAACCGTGGCTGCCGCCCTGGGGCGTACTTCGGGACGGCGTCAGCCTGTGGCGGAGGATCCCTTCACCGAGATCTCGCTGGCCGATCCCGACCAGGAACCGCAGAGCATGGCTTCGGACTCGGGAATGGACGGAGCGGCCCGGGAACGTCAGCGTGCCGGATTCGGGGAGGGGATCCCCGCTGCGGCCTATGGATCCACGGGCGAGGAGGAGGCGTTCACCGAAATCGACCTCTCGCACCCGACCCCCGATCCACACTACGGTACAGAATATGGTCATGAGACGGAAATGCCCTGGAACACAATGCCTTCGGATACGGAATACGCCGCCGAACCGTCGGCCGCATCCGTGGAGACGGCATATTCGGGCGAAGGGACGGACGGTGCGCCCGTGATCTCGGCGGGATTTGCCCCCACGATCGATGGGGCGGGAAGCTATGGCGGTGCTGTTGCCGCCGTGGGTGGAGCCGCGGAGTCGGATCCCGCAGCCGATCCCGCCCGGCAGGGCGTGGTGGTCGATGTGGAGGCCCGCGAGGAGCAGCTCGTCGACGAGCGAAGCATCGACACCGAGGGCTACGACCCGCTGAAGGATCTGATCCATTATCACTATCCGTCGGTGGATCTTCTGGAGGACTACCAGGCCTCGACGAAGGTCAGCGACGAGGAGATCTTCGAGAACAAGACCCATATCGAGGAGACGCTCAAGAACTTCGGAATCCCGATCCAAAAGATCAAGGCCACGGTCGGCCCGACGGTGACGCTCTACGAGATCGTCCAGGCCAAGGGTGTGAAGATCTCGAAGATCCAGGGGCTGGAAAACGACATAGCCCAAAGCCTTAAGGCCCTGGGAATCCGCATCATCGCCCCGATCCCCGGCAAGGGTACGATCGGTATTGAGGTGCCGAACCGCGACAAGCAGATCGTCTCGATGTATTCGGCCATCCGCTCGCAGCGTTTCCAGGAATCGAAGGCCGCATTGCCTGTGGTCATCGGCCGGACGATCCAGAATGAATGCTATGTCTTCGACCTGGCGAAGATGCCCCACCTGCTGGTGGCCGGAGCCACGGGACAGGGTAAGTCGGTGGGTCTGAATGCCATCATCACCTCCCTGCTCTATCGCCGCCACCCGGCCGAGCTGAAGTTCGTGCTGATCGACCCCAAGATGGTCGAATTTTCGCTCTACTCCAAGATCGAACGCCACTTCCTGGCCAAGATGGAGTCGGAGGACGAGGCTATCATCACCGACCCCAAGAAGGCCGTATATACGCTTAATGCCCTCTGTACGGAGATGGACAACCGTCTGGAACTGTGTAAGATGGCCGGAACACGCAACATCGCCGAGTACAACGCCAAGTTCGTGGCCCGGAGGCTCAACCCCGAGAAGGGCCACCGATTCCTGCCCTATATCGTGGTGATTGTCGACGAGTTCGCCGACCTGATCATGACGGCCCGTGAGGTCGAGGCTCCGGTGATGCGTCTGGCCCAAAAGGCGCGTGCCATCGGTATCCATCTGATCATCGCCACACAGCGACCCGACGTGAAGGTCATCACGGGAGGTATCAAGGCCAACTTCCCGGCGCGTATGGCTTTCCGCGTGATGCAGATGATCGACTCCCGAACGATCATCGACCAGCCGGGGGCCAACCAGCTGATCGGTCGCGGTGATATGCTCTTCTCGAAGGACGGAGAGCTGATCCGTATCCAGTGCGCCCTTGTCGAGACCGAAGAGGTCGAGCGCGTGGTGGACTACATCTCCCGCCAGCAGGGTTACACCTCGGCATACGCTCTGCCGGACTACACTCCCGATTCGGGTGAGGGAGGCATGGGCAGCGAGGAAAGCTCCGCTCCCGTCAAGTACGATGTGCTCTTTGGCGAGATCGCCCGCGATGCGGTGTCGGGGGGACAGATCTCGACCTCGATGATCCAGCGTAACTACGAGGTGGGATTCAACCGTGCGGGCCGCATCATGATGCAGCTGGAGCGTGCCGGAATCGTCGGCCGACAGCAGGGTGCCAAGCCCCGCGACATCCTGTTCCACGACCTGCCTTCGCTGGAGGCCAAGTTGCAGGATTTGGGGGTATTCTGATCCTGCCGGACCTTATATATAAAGGAATGAGCCTGCAGCCGGAGGTAAGGTTGGGGCAGCAGACTTTGAAAAGCCCGAAACAATGACACTTCAACAGATGGAATATATCGTGGCGGTCGACAAGTACCGTCACTTCGTCAAGGCCGCCGAGTCGTGCGGGGTCACGCAGTCGACGTTAAGTTCGCTGATCCAGAAGCTCGAAGCGGAGCTCGATGTGGTGATCTTCGACCGCAACAGCCACCCGATCCGCCCCACGGCCGTGGGGGAGGATCTGATCCGCCAGGCCCGCATCGTGCTCTACAATGCCTCGCAGCTGCGCGAGATCGTCTCCTCGGAGAAGGAGCAGGAGAGCGGTGTGCTGAGTGTGGGTGTGGCCGCGACGATCGCACCCTATATCCTGCCGAAGATGTTCAAGATCCTCTCGACGGACTATCCCTTGCTGAGGCTCAGGGTCGAGGAGGCGAGGGTGGCGACGATCATCCAGAAACTGGAGCGTGCCGAGCTGGATGTGGCTCTGCTCGCCACGCCGCTCAACAACCGGGAACTGCTCGAAATACCGCTCTACGAGGAGAAGTTCGTGGCCTATGTTTCGGAGCGGGAGCATATCTTTTCGCGCCATGTGCTCAACATAGAGGAACTGCCGACCGACAATCTGTGGGTGTTGCAGGAGGGGTACTGTCCCAACAACGGGATCTTCTCGTTCTGTAACCGACAGACGGGCAACGCCTCGATCTACGAGGCAGGCAGCATCGAGACCCTGGTCAAGATCGTCGACGAGAACGGCGGCTACACCATCATCCCCGAGTTGCATGTGCCGCTGTTACGGCGGTGTCAGCAGCAGCAGATCCGTCAGTTGTGCAATCCCGAACCCCGACGTCGCATTGCCCTGGTCGTGCGGCGGGATTTCGTGCGGGAACGTCTGCTCAACATCCTGGCCGAGGCCGTCAAGAAGGTGATTCCCGAGCACATGATCGACGAACGGCTCAAAAAATTCGCCATCAAATTGTAGGGCGTTGTCGCAGCATAAGCATCTCGACACCTGAGGGCGTGTCAGAACGCTTGTCTCAAGATATAAGAAGAAACTTACTGGTTTCCATTTACACAAAATTTTGGGCCGTGTCGTCTCAAGAAAATACCCCTGTCGCAGCGATCTGAGGCAGGGGTTGTTTGTGGATTTTGGCATTGTGACACAATTTTTTTGGGCGATTGCCTCAAAAAAGGAATTTTTTCCAATATTTATTTGCTGAAACTTAATCCATGCTTTTATATGAAACTTAAATTTCTGATCCTCCTTTCCCTTTCGGCTCTGCTCTCCCTTTCGGCTACGGGTTGTGACGACGATGGGGACGAACGCAGCGAGATCCATAGTGTCCGTATCGAAGCAGCTACCTGGCTGGGTTATCAGCAGGATCCGTCTGGTGGCAATCACTATGTCCGGGAGGGCATGATGCTTACCTATGACCACGCTTCGACCCCCGAATTTCATCCCTTCCAACACATCGACGGCTTTAACTTTCGCCGCGGTCATGCCTATGAGCTGAAGGTGCGCCGTATCTTTAGGAATAATCCTCCGGCAGACGGCCCGCGTTGTTCCGAGACCCTGCTGGAGGTCATCTCCGACATCCCGGCTCCGGCACAACGCGAGGAGGTCATCCTGGAGGTGAGCGAGAAGGTGTCCCCCCTGAACCTCGACGATAAACCCGCGCCCCTTGCCGCGACATCCGTGACCCGCGACAACATCATCAACCTCGGCATCAATATCCGAGAGAAAGGCACCACCCGCTGGCAGACCGTAGCCATAAACAAGATTGGCGGTTTCGGCTACCAACCGCACCACAAGGCGGAGCTGCGTGTGGAGAAAATCACCCTCGAAGCCCACGGCGAGGATACCCAATGGCAGAAATACCAGCAGGTGATGTATGAACTCAAGGAGGTCATCAGCCTGACCCCCGTCGAGTAATTCGTCCGATATGACGATCCGACACAGAAGCGGCCTTTCCTGTGGGCCGCTTCTTCTGTTTTGGCCGGGACTTGCTTCGACTATTTTCCATATCATTTACTCTTTTGTATCTATTTTATCAATTGGCCGATTGATCATATCTGTTTGATGAATCCCGTAAAGCCTCTATCTTTGCGGCATCATTCAAACTTAAAAAGATTCAAAACCGTTATGCTCTATTGGATTCTTCTGGTCTATCTGGTGGTGACGCCCTTTTTCCCCGTGGTGGGATGGTTGGCGGCCATATGTATGATTGCCCCCGTGTGGATGTCCTGCCACCGCGGACGTTACTGGTGCGGCAATTTCTGCCCGCGCGGCAATTTCTACGACCGTGTACTCTCGCGCTTCAGCCGCAAACGCCCGATCCCGGCCTTTCTGCGCACTCCGGCCTTCCGTGCGGCGATCGTGGGCCTGCTCTTCACGATGTTCGGCGTGCAGTTCTACTTCGCGTGGGGCGACTGGGGACGGATGGGGATGGTCTTCTGGAATCTGATCGTCGTGACGACCATCGTGGGTATCGTCCTCGGTGTAGCCTACTCCCACCGTGCGTGGTGTACGTTCTGCCCGATGGGCAGCCTGTCGGCCCTGGTGGCTCCGCGTCATCGGAAACCCTCGTTCCGCAACATCCACATCGCCGACAGCTGCGTGATGTGCCGCAAATGCGCCCGCGTGTGCCCCATGCAGCTGCACCCCTACGAGGCCAAAGGCGCGGAGGCGGGGATGATGGATCCCGATTGCATCAAATGCGGGGTGTGTATTCCGAAATGTCCGAAAGATTCGATCTCGATGCGGTAGATCCTTTGGGAAGGTGCCCCGTCGGTATCGTTTGCAGATCATGGCATTAGGGAAAACGAAAGTGGTTGGAACGCGAAAAAATTGACAATATATTTTGTTCAGAGTGTATAATATTCGGAATTCATTGTTATATTTGTATAACAAAACACAAATGCGAATGTTTTTTTAGGAGTGTGCACACTGTCGATTCACGAGACTCTGTCGTGTCGTGACGGTGCGCTCCCCGCACTCTGATATTATTAAGGTTTGGACTCTTTTCGGAGCGGAAGGGTTAAAAAATTTTTTTTATTATGAAGAAATTTTGTTTGGTTCTTGTAGGTCTCATGCTGTTTGTTGGCAGCGCCATGGCTCAGAATGAGAAAAACATCTTCGGTGTTCGTGCCGGTATGAACCTGGCTTGGATGGGTGAGTCGGATGCTACTCCCGGTTTCCGTGTAGCCGGTACTTTTGAGCACAGATTCGTCAACTCGTTGCCTCTCTATTTGGAGACCGGTCTGGAGTTCTCGCAGAAAGGTGGCGAGGGCGCAGGCATTCAGGCTAATGCCTGGTATCTCCAGATCCCGGTAATGGTCAACTACAAATTCAACATCGCAAACAAGGTTACCCTTTACCCGAGCGCAGGTCTTTTCCTGGGTGTAGGTCTGGGTGGCAGCACCAAATTCGCTGACGGAGACTGGCATGACTTCAGCGGAAACAAGATTGATACCTTCGGTAACCTTGCAAAGCGTTGCGAGGTGGGTATGCGTCTGGCCGGTACTGCCGTTTGGAAGCAGTTCACCTTCGGTCTGGGCTTTGAGTTCGGTTTCAACAACATCAACAAATATGGTGACTGGGACGAGGACTTCAGAAGCGGTAACTTCTTCCTGCAGGTAGGTTACAACTTCTAATCGACCCCATAACCGATTTATGGCGGCAATCCACAGTGTGGGTTGCCGCTTTTTTTTGCGGGGAGTCCAAACTCCCGGCTTTGGGAAAATCTCCCCTGTCGCAGCGATCTGTGGCAAGGGGGGATTTTGTGTATTCTGTCATTGTGGCAAACCGTTTTGGGGAGGCGAATCCGCGAGGTGTTTGGGTGGCAGGAAGAAGGGGCTGAAGGGTATTCGGGTTGGGCGGCCGAGCGGCCGGAAGTGGACGGAGAGCCATTGAGAATGGTCGAAAGCAGGCGGGAATAAGAAAACCTCTCCCGCGATCGGCAGGAGAGGTTTCATACAAATTATTGAAGTAGAAATTGCTACATAGGCCCTACAATTTGATGTCGTAGATCTGGATGACACCGACGAGTTTTTCGCCGTCCTCGCTCACGAGCAGAGAGGTGACCTTGTTGCGGGTCATCATCTTCTCGGCCTCGATGAGCTTTTCGGTCGGGGCGATGCTCTTGGGGCGGAGCGTGGCGATGTCGATGGCGCGGATGTTGAAGAACTCGGCCTTCAGACGCTCCATGGCGCGGCGGACGTCGCCGTCGGTCACGATGCCGACGATCTTCTCGTCCTTGCAGATCACGATCAGACCCAGACCGCCCTTCGAGATGGTGTGGATCATCTCCGTGGCCGTGCAGTCGGGCGCCACGACCGGAAGGTCGTGCGAACGCATCACGTTGCCGACGGTCATCAGCAGACGGCGTCCGAGACTGCCGCCCGGGTGGAGGCGTGCGAAGTCCAGGCTGGTGAACTCGCGGAGCTTCATCAGAGCCACGGCCAGGGCATCACCCATGGCGATCTGAGCCGTGGTCGAGGTCGTGGGAGCCAGGTGCAGGATGCAGGCCTCCTCCTTGACACCCACGTTGAGGTGTACGTCGGAGTTCTTGGCCAGCGTCGAGTCCGATTTTCCGGTCATCGAAACGAGCTTGTTGCCGTTGGAGTGGATGAAGGGGACGATCTTGAGGATCTCGTCCGTCTCGCCCGAGTAGGAGAGGGCCAGCACCACATCCTCGTGGGAGATCATGCCCAGGTCGCCGTGGAAGGCCTCGCCCGGGTGGAGGAAGAAACTCGGCGTTCCGGTCGAAGCGAGTGTGGCGGCAATCTTACGGCCGATGAGGCCCGATTTGCCCATACCCGTCACCACACACTTGCCCTTGCAGGCGAGGATGATTTTCACGGCTTCGACAAACTCGTCGCCCACGGTGGCCTCCATATCGCGGAGGGCCGACATTTCGGTATGAATGGTCTTGCGCGCCAGATCGAGGATCTGCGCATTGCTGATATCGGTCATTACAAGAGTGTTTTAATCAGATTTTCGAGATCGTCGAGTTGGAGCATGTTCGGGCCGTCGCTCTTGGCCTGGTCGGGGGTGGGGTGTACCTCGAAGAAGAAGCCGTTGGCACCGAAGGCCTTGGCGGCGTGGGCCATGGCGGGGACAAATTCGCGGTTGCCGCCCGTCTTGCCGCCGGCCGCTCCGGGACGCTGCACCGAGTGGGTACAGTCCATAACGACCGTGGGGGCGATCTTCAGCATGTCGGGGATGTTGCGGAAGTCGACGATCAGGTTGTTGTATCCGAACATATTGCCGCGTTCGGTGAGCCAGATCTCGCGGGCTCCCGACTCCAGGGCCTTCTGGTAGGGATAGGCCATGTCGACACCCGAGAGGAACTGCGCCTTCTTGATGTTGACGGTGCATCCGGTCTTGGCGGCGGCGATCAGCAGATCGGTCTGGCGGCACAGGAAGGCCGGGATCTGGATCACGTCGACCACCTCGCCCACGGGGGCGGCCTGCCACGATTCGTGGATGTCGGTCAGGAGCTTCAGACCCCACTTCGACTTGACGTCGGCGAGCATCTGCAATCCCTTCTCCAGTCCCGGACCGCGGAACGAACTCAAAGAGGTGCGGTTGGCCTTGTCGAACGAGGCCTTGAAAATAATATCGGTCGAGAGCGTGCGGTTGATGGCAACCAGGCGTTCGGCCACTGCATCGAGCAGTTCGGCCGATTCGATGACACAAGGGCCGGCAATGAATTTCATGGTCTTTAGCGATTAAATTCGGGGTGATTTTTCAGGAACTCTTCGGCGCGGGCCAGATCCTCGGGGGTGTCGATGCCGACGGTCTGTACCGTCGACTCGGCGACGCCGATCCGGTAGCCGTTCTCCAGCCAGCGGAGCTGTTCGAGCGATTCGGCCTTTTCGAGCGACGACTGCCCGAGGGCGGTCACCTCACCGAGGACCTGCTCGCGGAAGGCGTAGAGTCCGATGTGTTTATAATAGGTGTGGCTCTTCAACCACTCCTCGCGCTCCTTGCCGCGCAGGTAGGGAATCACCGAGCGCGAGAAATAGAGGGCGCGGTGATCCTTGTCGATGACGACCTTGGGCGAATTGGGATTTTCGAGCGCAGCCCAGTCGTCGCCCGCCCTGAAGGGGCTGACCAGGGTGGCGATGTCGGTCGATGGGTTGTCGAAGCAGCGTTTCAGAGCCTCAAGTTGCGAGGCCTGCACGAAGGGTTCGTCGCCCTGGACGTTGATCACCACGTCGAACCTGCCGCCCTGTTTGCAGTAGGCCTCCCAGCAGCGGTCTGTGCCGCTGCGGTGCGACGTGGAGGTCATCTCCACCTTGCCGCCGAAGGCTTTGACGGCATCGTAGATCCGTTGGTCGTCGGTGGCCACCACGGCGTCGTCCAGGACGCCGGCCACCTGTTCGTAGACACGCTGGATGACCGGTTTGCCGCCCAGTAGAGCCAGAGGCTTGGCCGGGAAACGGGTCGAGGCGTATCGGGCCGGAATGATCGCAATGAATTTCATATCCTTGATTTAGGTTTAGGTTCCATCCGTCCCGCCGGGAACGGATGCAAAGCTTTTGGGTTCCGTTTTTTATTTATAAGCGATAAGGCTTGACGTCGAGCCGCCAAGCCTTATCCCCGTATTTAGCGCAGTGCCAGTTTCAGCACGTCGTCGTTGGTTTTCACATAGTGGAACTTCAGGCCCGCAATGTAGTCGGCCTTGATCTCCGTGATGTCCTTGCGGTTCTCCTCCGAGAGGATCAGGTCGGTGATTCCGGCACGTTTGGCCGCGAGGATCTTCTCCTTCACACCGCCCACGGGCATCACGCGGCCGCGGAGGGTCGTTTCGCCCGTCATGGCGATCCGGTCGGCGACCTTGCGGCCCGTATAGGTCGAGACGATCGAGGTGACCATCGTGATTCCGGCCGAAGGACCGTCCTTGGGGATGGCACCCTCGGGAACGTGGATGTTGATGTCGTTCTTCTCGAACATTTCGGCGTCGATACCCAGCTCCTTGTGGTGGGCCATGACCCATTCGTGGGCTATGGTGGCCGACTCCTTCATCACGTCGCCCAGGTTACCCGTCAGGCTCAGGCGTCCCTTGCCGGGGGTGAGCACCGACTCGATGTAGAGGATGTCGCCTCCCACCTCGGTCCATGCCAGACCCGTCACCACACCCGTCATGCCGCTCACCTCGTACTCTTCGCGCAGGTATTTGGGCATTCCGAGGATCTTCTCCACCTCGACGGTCGTGATTTGGGGGGTGTACTCCTCCTCGAAAGCGATCTGCTTGGCGCGGAAGCGGGCGATCTTGGCCAGGTTCTTGTCCAGCAGGCGGACGCCGGCCTCACGCGTATAGTTCGAGACGATCGAGTCGAGAACCTCGTCCGGGATGATCATCTGATCCTCGTGGATGCCGTGGGCCTCGCGCTGCTTGGGCAGCAGGTGGTTCCGGGCGATGCTGACCTTCTCCTCCTGGAGGTAGCCCGCGATGTTGATCATCTCCATACGGTCGCGCAGGGCGGGGGCTATGTTGGCGATGTTGTTGGCCGTGGCGATGAAGAGGACCTTCGACAGGTCGTACTCCATGTCGATATAGTTGTCGTGGAAGGTGGTGTTCTGCTCCGGATCGAGTACCTCGAGCAGGGCGCTCGACGGGTCGCCGTGGTTCGAGACGGTGATCTTGTCGACCTCGTCGAGGATGATCACCGGGTTGGACGAACCGCAGCGGCGGATGGTCTGGATGATCCGTCCGGGCATGGCGCCGATGTAGGTGCGGCGGTGTCCGCGGATCTCCGACTCGTCGTGCAGACCGCCCAGCGAGATGCGGCCGAACTTGCGGCCCAGGGCTGCCGCCACCGACTTGCCGAGCGAGGTCTTACCTACTCCCGGAGGGCCGTAGAGGCAGAGAATCGGCGATTTGAGGTCGCCCTTGAGCTTGATGACGGCCAGGTGTTCCAGGATGCGCTCCTTGACCTCTTCGAGTCCGAAGTGGTCGTGGTCGAGTTGTTCGCGGGCGCATTTCAGGTCGAGGTTGTCGTGTGTCAGGTCGTTCCACGGCAGTTCGAGCAGCAGTTGCAGGTAGGTCATCTGCACCGAATACTCGGCTACGGCGGGATTCAGACGCTCGACCTTCTGGAGTTCCTTCTCGAAGGTCTCGCCGACCTCCTTCGGCCAATTCTTCTTCTTGGCCTCCTCCCTCATGCGGTCGATGTCGGCGTCGTTCGTGTCGCCCAGCTCATCCTGGATGGTGCGCATCTGCTGTTGGAGGTAGTAGTCGCGCTGCTGTTTGTCGATCTCCTGCTTGACTTTCTCCTGGATCTCGTTCTTCAGCTCGGCGAGCTGTTGCTCGCGCAGGAGGATCTCCAGCAGCTTGCGGGCGCGGATCAGAAGACCCGGAGCTTCGAGCAGCGTCTGGCGGTCCTCATCCGAGAGCTCCATGTTGGAGCAGATGAAGTTGATGATGCCACGCTTGGAGTCGATGTTCTTGATGGCGAAGGCCGCCTCCTTGGGCATCGAGGGCGAGACGTTGATGATCTCCAGCGCCACGTCGCGGATCGAGTCGACCAGCGCCTCGAACTCGACGCTCTTCATGTCGGGCGTGGAGTCGCGCAGGGCGGTGACCCGGGCCTTGAAGTAGGGCTCGGTGGAGACATATTCCTGGATTTCGATTTTTTCCAGTCCGTTGAGGATCACCGTGAGGTTGCCGTTGGGCATTTCGAGGATCTTGATGATGCGGGCGGCCGTACCGACCTTGTACATGTCGTCGGGCGTGGGGTCTTCGACCTCGCTCTCCTTCTGAAGGACGGCACCCAGCACTCCTCCCTCGGCGTTGACGGCGCGCACCAGGCTGATGCTCTTGTCGCGGCCCACGGTGATGGGGGTGATGGCCCCCGGGAAGAGTACCGACGAGCGGAGCGTCAGGATGGGAAGCACCTCGGGTACTTCGATCTGCTCGATCGGTTCGTCGCCTCCGGTGACGATCGGAATCACACGATGTTTGCCATCGAGCAGTTCGGGCAACAGGTTCATGTCGTCCACTTCGATGGTCTCGATCTTATCTTTCTTACTCATAGTCAAAATTCTTGTCCGGCAGTGGGTTTACGTTCGTGGAAGGGGCCCGCGGGGGGG
>JAHHQK010000011.1 GCA_020026435.1 Alistipes sp.
TGTTGTCCTGTGCCATGGTTTACTCCTCCTGTTTTTTAGAAAGTTTAGCACGACGTTTCTCCGAATACTCTACGGCGTACTTGTCCTGCTTGAAAGTTAAGAAGCGGATGATGCGCTCATCACGACGATACTGAGTCTCGAGCGTGTTGATCAGCGAGCCCTCGCCCGTAAACTCGATCAAGAAATAGAAACCGGTGGTCTTCTTCTGAATCGAGTAGGCGAGCTTCTTCAAGCCCCAAGCCTCTTTGTTCACAATCTGACCGCCGTTCTCGGTGATGACACCCTGGAATTTGTCAGCCACCTCCTGTACCTGTGCATCCGACAGAACCGGTGTGACGATGAAAACGGTTTCGTAATTGTTCATAACGTTTAGAATAATTTGATTTAATCCCTTTTCGGGACGGCAAAGGTAGGAAGAATTTTCCGAAAAAGAAAATTTACCGTCAACATTTTGCCCTATCTCTTTGAGATTTATCCGTTTCACGGTTTTCTTCCCCCTCCTGACAACCGAGAAAGCCCCATACCGGGAACAATCCGCGATTTTCCTCCACCAAGTTCCTCCGGCCACCCCACTACCACGCACATCCGCCCCTATGACCTTCCTTTCGGATCTCCCCGATGCAGGCCGGGCTTCGACTTCGGCCTGCTTTCGGCCTGTTCCCCACTACCAAAGTAGCCCCCGCCCTCGCAGAAGACGGGAAACACCCGCCTCCGAGAATCTCCGACTCGCCCCACCATACCATATATATAATACTCACAAAAAAAAACGCCCGATCTTCAGACCGAGCGTTTCCTATCGTATATCCAAAGTTCCGAAGCCTCTCCACCTCCGAACCTTTCGGAAAGAGACCTATTCCTTAGCCTCGGGGAAACCCTGCGCCTTGAGCTTCAGCTCTCCGCCGTCGGGGGTCACCAGATAGCAACCCGAACCCTCGGCCGTGATATGACCGATGACATCGACCAGTCCCAGACGCATCACCTGCTCCTGCATTTCAAGCGGCACGGTGAACAGCAACTCATAGTCCTCGCCTCCGTTCAGACCCGCCACCACGGGGTCGATATGCATCTCCTCGGCCAGTTCCGAAGTCTGACGCGCAATCGGCATCCGCTCCAGGTAGATCCGCGCACCGCACTTCGAGGCCTTGCAGACCTGCATCAGATCGCTGGACAGACCGTCCGTCAGATCGATCATCGCCGTGGGCAGGATGTTCTCCTCACGCAGGGCGTCGATCACATCCGTCCGCGAACGGGGCTTGAGATACTTCTCCAGCAGATATTCATGGCCCTTGAACTGCGGCTCGGGCTGATCCACCCCCTGTAACACGCGACGCTCACGCTCCAGCAGCTGCAGACCCATATAGGCCGCACCCAGGTTGTTCGTAATGCAGATCAGATCGTGCAGTTTCGCGCCGCTGCGCTTCACCACCTTATCCTTTGGGGCATGGCCCACGGCCGTCACCGTGATGACCAGTCCCGTGAGCGAGGCACGCGTGTCACCGCCCACCAGATCGATCTCCTGCTCCCGGCAGGCAAAGGCGATACCCTCGTAGAGATCCTTCAGTGCCTCCACGGGCAGCTTGGCCGACACACCGAGCGAAATGGTGATCTGCGAAGGGGTGGCATTCATGGCCAGGATGTCGCTGACGGCAGCCGTCACGACCTTATATCCGAGGTGTTTCAGCGGGAAATAGGTCAGATCGAAGTCCACACCCTCGTAAAACGAGTCGGTCGACGTCAGCATCACCTCCCCCTGGGGAATATCAATCACGGCGGCATCGTCACCGACACCCAGCACCGTCGATTTGTTCTTGTTTTCAAAGTCTTGGGTCAACAGATCGATCAACCCGAACTGACCGAGTTCGGCAATCTCGGTACGCTTCTTTTGTGCCATAATACGTATAAATTTTGACAAATTTACGGAATTACTATTGTTTCCCAAAAATTTAGAGTAATTTTGACCACCGAAAACAACACAAAAAGTTATCGTTATGATTAATATAGTTTTATTCGGCGCCCCCGGTTGCGGCAAGGGCACCCAGGCAGCACGCCTCAAAGAGCACTATGGTATCGAGCACGTATCGACGGGTGAGGTCATCCGCGGCGAGATCAAGGGTGGCACGAAGCTGGGTCTTGAGATGAAGAGCTACATCGAGTCGGGCCGTCTGGCTCCCGACGAGATCGTGGTCAACATGATCGCCAACTACGTCAAGGACCACCGCGACTCGAAGGGTTGCATCTACGACGGCTTCCCCCGCACGACGGTTCAGGCCGAGGCTTTCGACAAACTGCTCGAGCAGGAGGGTCTGAAGGTCGACATCATGGTTGACATCCAGGTTCCCGAGGAGGAGCTGATCCACCGCATCCTGCTCCGCGGCAAGGATTCGGGCCGTGCCGACGACGCCTCGGAGGAGGTGATCCGCGGCCGTCTGAATGTCTACCACCAGCAGACCGAGGTCGTTGCCAACTACTACACCCAGCAGGGCAAGTACGCATCGGTCAACGGTCTGGGTACGATGGACGAGGTCTTCAACCGCATCGTTGAGGTTATCGACTCGCTGAAGAAATAAATCCTCGTCCACGAAACCCTGAGCCTCAAGACAGGGATTTTACGGAGGATTTTTCTTCATGCTTCAATCCGCAATCCCGCCCCTGAGGAGTGAGATTGCGGATTTTTTTCTACGCCGCGGCCTCTTCGGCACTCTATTTGGATGACCTGGGTGTGTATTCCTAAAACACACAAAGTCATGAAAAAGTATCGTTGTACAGTTTGTCAGTATGTTTACGACCCCCGGGTTGGTGACCCCGAAAACGGCATAGCCCCCGGCACTTCGTTCGAGGATCTGCCCGACGGATGGACCTGTCCCGGCTGCGGCGAAGGCAAAGACGCCTTTGAACCGGAGGAGGAGGAGTAACATCCTCCTCTTTTTTTCAGAACCAATGTATCACCCATAAAATCACAACTGCTATGACTACCTCAAAAACATCTGCACGCATCACCCCGCGCGAACTCCCCTACTCCTACACGGCCCTTCTGCCCGAGATCTCGGAGGAGACCATGCGCTTCCACCATGACAAACACTACGAAGGCTATGTCAAGAAACTCAACGAACTGATCGAGGGTACTCCCTACGAAGGACACACCCCGTGCGAAATTCTGCTCCGCTCCGAGGGAGCCGTCTTCAACAACGCCGCCCAGATCTGGAACCACGAATTCTACTTCGAGCAGCTCGCCCCCGTACCCCAAACCGCCCCCACGGGTGACCTGCTCCGCGCCGTTGAGGAGGCATTCGGTTCGACCGAAGAACTGATCAAGCAGATGAACCTCGCCGCCGCCGGGCTTTTCGGTTCGGGCTGGATCTGGCTGGTGAAGGACGCCGGGGGCAAGCTCTCGATCGTCTCCGAGCCCAACGCCGGCAACCCGCTCTGCCGCCAGCTCACGCCTCTGATCTGCATCGACGTGTGGGAGCACGCCTACTACATCGACTACCGCAACCGCCGTCCCGATGCCATCGCCGCCCTCTGGAACCGCCTCGACTGGCACGTTGTCGAGGAGCGTTACGCCCTCTAAACGAGGCCTCGCCCGTCGGCCCGCACGATGTCCCGAGCCCCTGCCCCGTAAAAGCAGGGGCTTCCTTCCCCACAGGGGTGCAACAAGACATCCCCCGCAGGTTTCCGACGCCCCGCCCCAGCGGCATGTCAACCCTTCAGTCCGCAGGTCACAAGACCCCGATATAAAAGAATCACCCCCTCGGATTTCACAGATCCGAAGGGGTGATTCCTTATCATTATCCGGCAACAGAACGCCGACCGCCTCCCGCCGCCACTCACCGCAATGCCCGACCCGCAGGATTCTGCGCTCCCGTCACGGCAATGCTGACTATTTTCTGTTTTTGGCGATCATCTCGCCGACCTTTTCCATAATCATCTCCGGCGATACGGCCCTCATGCAACGGTGATCCCCATACCGGCACTTCTTGCCGCCATAGACCGAGCAGGGACGGCAATCCAGATCGCCCTGCAACACGCCCTCGGGATCACATCCGTAGCCCAGGAATCCCAGTCCGGGGTGGGTTGCCCCCCACACCGACACCACGGGAGTGCCGACCAGCGAGGCCATGTGCATCACCAGAGAATCCATCGACACGACACAGTCCAGATTGGCGATCAGGTCCAACTCCCCGCCGAGCTTCACCCGCCCCGCAAGAGCAGTGACCCGCTCATGCTTCTGCTCCATCTCACGGGCGAACTCGGCCTCGTGGCCGCCTCCGCCGTGGATGAACACCCGATCGTAACGCTCCGCCAACAGAGCCACCACCTCGCGGCTCAAATCCTCGGGATAGGTCTTTCCCTTCTGCGCCGAGAAGGGTGCGAATCCTACCCACACGCCCTGCTTCTCGCCCATGGGCGAGGGTCTCAATGCCCGGGGTGCGGGCTGAGGCTTTCCGACAGGAAGTCCCAGACGGCGGAACACGTCGCAGTAACGGTCGACAGTGTGCTTCAGCCACTCCCCGTCCGAATGCTGCCTGATGAAACGCGCCTTCTCGCCCCTCCCCTTGCGGATGTGGGCCACCGGAATCCCGTGCAGCCACATCGCCAGGCGGAAAGCCTTCGAGCGCAACACGCCGTGGCAATCGGCAAAGGCATCCACCCCTTTTTCACGCGCCTCGCGGGCCAGACGCCACATCCCCGCCAGGGAATGGTGCCGCCCCTTGGTGTCGACCTCCAGGAAGTCGACCTCCAGCCCCTCGAAGAAGGGCTTGAACAACGGCCGCGTGGCCACCGTGATCTTCATCCCGGGGCAGGCCTCGCCCAACGCCCTCAGAGCATGGGGCAGCATCGCCACATCGCCCATCGCCGAGTTGCGCATGACCAATAAATGTTGCGGCAGGTTGACCGAAGCCCCTGCCGCACATTTTCCCGAAGATGACGGGTTGTTGTTATTTCTTCTTGCCATACAGCACGGGATTCAACGCCGGATCGTTGTACATCTTCATCTGCTTGTAGGTCTTCATGTACTTGCGACCCGCCTCGATATCCTCGATCAACTCCTCGATCGCACGCGAAAGGTCAACCTGCTGGGTGAGCAGCACATCGAGCTTCTTCTGACAGGCGGCCCGATGCTCCTCATCGACATCCCCGCGCTCCGTCTCGCAACGCATGTGGTAGATCTTCAATGCCAGAATCGAGAGTCGGTCGATAGCCCAGGCGGGCGTCTCGGTGTTGAGGCGGGCATTCTCCTCGACCTTCACGTCCTTGTATTTGTCGAGCAGGTAGGAATCCACATACTCCACCATATCGGTACGGTCCTGATTCGACTTGTCGATGCGCCGTTTGATCTTCAACGCCTCGACGGGGTCGATTTCGGGATTACGGATAATATCTTCCAGGTGCCACTGCACGGTGTCGATCCAGTTTTTGTGATAGAGCAGGTGATCCAACGAACCGGCCTCAAAGGGGTTCTCCATGGCGTGATCCACATCGTCCCAACGATGATAATCGTCAATCGCGCGATTGAAAATTCTGTTTGCGTTTTCTGTAAACATAGTTAGTAACAGTTATTTGTTGGTATTGCTATTTTCAACGAAAAATTCTATCTTTGTCCATATTAACTAAACAAAGATAATGATTTTTTTCAGAATTACAATAGTCCTGGGCATAATCCTTTGGGGTATGGCCTCAGGCAACATCGCCGAGGCAACCGCCCAGACCCGCCGCTCGCGCCAAACCCGCGAGGAATACATCGACCGCTATAAGGACATCGCCATTGCCCACATGGAACGCTACGGCATCCCCGCCAGCATCACCATGGCCCAGGGCATCCTCGAATCGGACTGCGGCAACAGCTGGCTCTCGCAGGAGTCGAACAACCACTTCGGCATCAAGTGCAAGCGCAACTGGACGGGCCGCAAGGTCTACCACGACGACGACGCCAAGGACGAATGCTTCCGGGCCTACCCCTCGGTCGAGGAATCCTACCGCGACCACGCCGAATATCTGGACCACCAGCCCCGCTACAACGACCTGTTCTCCTACCCCTCAAACGACTACAAGAGCTGGGCACGGGGACTCAAGGCCGCGGGCTATGCCACGGCTCCCGACTACGCCGAGCGTCTGATCCGCATCATCGAGGAGAGCGAGCTCTACCTCCTGGACCGTCCCGACGGCGGCCGCCTCTACGCCTCCCACAAGGCCGACAACTCCCACAGCGAGGAGTGGCTGGCCGACCAGTCGACCTCACTCCCGGCCACGGCCATCGACCCCGACAACTTCCGCGTGACGATCAACGCCCACGCCGGCTACAACGTCTATGCCACCAACGGCGTCTACTACGTCCTGGCCAAGGAGAATGACACCTTCGAGAATATCGGCCACCAGTTCCGCATCTCGGCCAAAAATCTGCGCAAGTTCAACGACATCCGCGACCGCACGGCCCAGCCCATGACCGGCGAGGTGATCTATATCGAGAAAAAGAAACGCTCGTGGAGCGGCAACGCCTCAACCCACACCTGCCGCCACGGCGAGACGGTCTATGCCGTGGGCCAGCTCTACGGTATCCGCTCCAAGTCGATCGAGAAGCTCAACCGCCTCAAGCACACCGAGATCCTTCCCGAGGGCGCACAGATCCGAATCAAATAAGTCAATAGAAACATATGGAGACATCTTCATTAAGGAGTAAAATCCTCGAAAACGTTGTCCGCAAATCCAACCTCAAGCAGAAGATTTTCGACAACACCTTCTCGGCGTTCAGCCTTCTGAAAGAGACCCTCTTCGAGATGGCCTCGGAGATGGACGACGAGCTCGACGGCAAACTCGACCGTCGTGTCCGCCTCGAATACCGCGACCGCGGCAAATTCGAGACCCAGTTGCAGGTTGCGGGAGACCTGCTGATCTTCCAGATGCACACCGACATCTTCCGCTTCGACGGCAACCACCTCGTATGGCAGACGCCCTACGTGCAGAACGACCGCGAGAACGCCTACTGCGGAGTGATCAACATCTACAACTTCCTCTCCGACTCGTTCAAGTTCAACCGCAACGCCGACGAGGGCTATCTCATCGGCCGCATCTTCATCAACAAGGACCGCTGCTACTTTGCCGAGGGCAAGGGCCAGACCTCCAAACGGGTCATGCAGTTCGGTTCGTCGGAGTTGGACCGCGACGCCCTGGTAGCCATTCTGGAGGCGGCCATCAACTTCTCGCTGAACTTCGACCTGCTGATGCCCCCCTACGAGGAGAACAAACGCGTGACGGTCGACCAGTTCAACACCAAAATGGACAACTCGAAATTCGTGACGGGCAAACGCCTCGGCTACGAATTCGACGTCGACGACATCTGATCCCCCTCCGCCCAACCTTTCCACCGGCGGGGAGGAACTCCCTTCGTTCCATCCGGACGGATGTTCCTCCCCGCCGTAAAATGCCCTATACACAATACGATCCACAAAAAACATCCAATAAATGATCAAACATCTGTTTTTCGGCTGCCTGGCCCTGGCTCTGAGCCTCACGGCCCAGGCCGACAACGAATATAAGGAGATCTCGCGTCTGAGATCCATGAACCGCATGGTCTACGGCATCCGCTCGATGGCCGACGGCGAACACTACACCGTCATCGAGCAGGGCAACATCGTGCGCTACACCTACTCGGCCAAGAGCCCCGGCGAGAAACTCCTGCCCGAGACCTCGCCCCGGATCACCATCTCCGATTACAGTTTCTCGCCCGACGAGCAGCGCATCCTCATCGCCTCGGGCCGCAGCCCCATCTACCGCCACTCCTACACCACGGCCTACCACCTCTTCGAGGGCGGCCGCATTCACGAGGCCCTTCCCGGCGCACAGGCTCCGCGCGACGCCTCCTTCTCGCCCGACGGCCACAAGATCGTCTACTCGGACCACAACGACCTCTATATCCGCGACCTGAACTCCGCCTCGACCCTCCGCGTCACAGACGACGGCGAGTGGAACTCGGTGATCAACGGCACGACCGACTGGGTCTATGAGGAGGAATTCGGCATCACCCGCGCCTATGCCTTTTCGCCCGACAGCCGCCGCCTGGCCTACCTGCGTTTCGACGAGAGCCGTGTGCCGCTGATGGAGATGATGCGCTACGACGGCAAACTCTACAACAAGTCCTTCACCTTCAAGTACCCCAAGGCCGGCGAACGCAACTCGGTCGTCGAACTGTGGGTCTATGACCTCCAGACGGGACAAAAACACCGGATCGAGACGGGTCCCGAGGAGGATCAGTACATCCCCCGCATCGGCTTCACTCCCGACGGCCGCCTGTGGTTCCACCGTCTGAACCGCCGTCAGAACTCCTTCGAAATGGTGCTCAACGAACCGAACGGCGCCCAACGCATCATCTATAAGGAGGGTGCGCAGCAGTATGTCGAGCGCATCGACGACCAGACGGTGACCTTCATCGACAAGGACCGCTTCCTGGTGCGCCAGGAAAGCTTCACGGGCTACATGCACCTCTATATGTACAGCATCCGCCGCGGACTCATGGCCCAGGTGACCAAAGGCCGCTGGGAGGTGACCCGCGTGGTGGGTACCGACGGCAAACGCGTGTGGTACCTCTCGACCGAAACCTCGCCCCTGCGCCGCAACCTGTACAGCGTCCAGCTCGACGGTAAGGACAAACGCCGCCTGACCCAAGGCGAGGGCTACTACTCGATCGCCCCGAGCCGCGGCATGAAATACTACATCTCGACCTTCTCCAACGCCACGACCCCCAACCGTGTGGAGATCTGCAACGGTGAGGGAGAGAGCGTGCGCCTGCTGACCGACAACGCAGCCCTGAGCCGCGAACTGCAATCCACGGGCCGCCCCGTCAAGGAGTTCTTCACCTTCACCACCCCGCGCGGTGATACACTCAACGCCTACATGATCAAACCCCGCGACTTCTCGCCCTCGAAACGCTACCCCGTGCTGATGACCCAGTATTCGGGTCCTGGTTCGCAGCAGGTTGTCGACCGCTGGTCGATGGACTGGGAAGACGCCCTGGTTGATCACGGCTACATCGTGGTCTGCGCCGACGGACGCGGCACGGGCTTCCGCGGCGAACAGTTCAAGAAGATCACCTACGGACGCCTCGGCGCCCTGGAAACCGAGGACCAGCTCGCTACGGCCCGTCACCTGGCGACACTGCCCTATGTCGATTCCTCGCGCATCGGCATCTACGGCTGGTCCTTCGGCGGATTCATGGCCCTGAGCAGCGCCTTCAAGGGACTGGGGCTCTTCAAGATGGCAATTGCCGTGGCTCCCGTGACCTCGTGGCGGTTCTACGACACGATCTATACCGAGATCTACAACGACCTGCCCCGCTACAACGCCAAGGGCTATGACGAGAACTCGCCCCTGCACTTCGCGCGTATGTTCGACGACAAGAAGACCCGTCTGCTGATCATCCACGGCACGGCCGACGACAATGTCCACTTCCAGAACTCGGCCGAGATGGCCCGCCAGCTCAACCACCACGGCAAGCAGTACGACATGATGATCTACCCCGATCAGAACCACTCGATGATGCCCGACGACACCTCGAACGTGCGTCAGAAGATGATCGACTATACACTGGAACACCTCTAAGCGTTCCTTTCTCCCGAAACACTGCGGAACCGCCTCTCATTACAGGAGGCGGTCCCGCTTTTTTTCACCCGCCCTCCTTCCGCCTTCTCTTGCCTCCCCTCAACATCCCCCTTACCTCAACCGCCATCCCCCTCTTTGGGGCCCCTTCTCCCGCCAATCCACCACGCCGCAAAACCCTCTTTCCACCTATCCTCCCCCCACCTCACCGCCGTCCCGCTCCAACAAAAAAACATAAAAAAAGACCACGGGGATCTGCAGTCTCTTCTGCTAATCCCCGTGATTCCGTTTCGCCATCCGCAGGGTCACCCCTACCGGAAAGCGAAGTATGTTCCTTTCTGCAAAATGCCGCCTATTTACGTTTCAGCTCCACGACCAACACATCGCGTGCGGGCACCGCGGTCTGCTCCGAGAGACGGATCTCCTCGCCCGTCTCTACATTGCGACCCACGGGGCAAAGCCCCTCGGTGATCTCGGCATAGTGCGACCAGGGAATCGTCTTGCGTCCCCTCGAATTGTTTACAAAAACAAACACCGCCTCCTTGTCGTCATAGCGGAAATAGGCGTAAGTGTTGTCCCTCGATGCGAAGTGGAGGGTGCGTCCGTGGTGAATCACCGCCTTGCCCTTGCGCCAGTTGAAGATCTTACGCGTGAAGTCGAACAGCCCGGCCTCCTCCTTCGTGCGGTCGGCGGCCTCGAAGAGGTTGCGCTCGTCACCGGCCCATCCGCCCGGGAAGTCGACCCTCAGTCCGCCGTGGCCCTGACTCAGATCCTTCGAGCGGAACATCAGCTCGTCGCCCGCAAAGATCTGCGGAATGCCTCTCATCGTGGCCAAAAGGGTCATGGCAATCTTGGCACGTCCCCAGTTGCCGCGCACGATGTCACCCAGACGATCCGTGTCGTGATTACCCGTCATGATCATCATGTTGTCCAACGAATGATAGACAAAGTCGTTCGACAGAGCCTCATACACGCGGATCATGCCCTCGCCCCAGCGCAGCGAATCGGTCGACAGCGCCTGACAGATCGCATCGCGCAGCGGGAAGTCCATGATCGACCGCAGATGCGAATCAAAACCATCGCAGTTGGGATTTCCGCCCTGCCAGTAGGCCAACTGTGCGGGATTCGGCGTCCAGCACTCGCCCACGATGTTCAGATCGGGATATTCGCGATTGACGGCCTCGCACCAGTGGCTCATCGGGATCTTCTCGTTGTAGGGATAGGTGTCCACACGCAGACCGTCCAGGTCGGCATACTCGATCCACCACACGATCCACTGCTGGAAGTAGCGCAACAGATAGGGGTTGTCGAGATTCATGTCGGGCATGGGCTTGTCGAACCATCCGCTCTCCTGGATCTTCAGATCATACTTCGAGGCATTGGGATCGAAATTCACCGAGAAGATGTTGTTCGTCGGGGTGAACTCCTCGAACTGATGCACCCAATCCCCAAAGGGCAGATCCTTCATCCACCAATGCGCTCCGCCGCAGTGATTGGTCACCACATCCATGATCACCTTCAGCCCCTTCTCGTGGGCCTTGGCCACATACTCCCTGAACAGCTCGTTGCTGCCGTAGCGGGGGTCGATGCGGTAGTAGTCCCCGCAGGCATAACCGTGGTAGGACTGCACCAGTTCGTTGTCCAGCAACAGAGGCGTCGACCAGATGGCCGTGGCCCCCAGATCGGAGATATAGTCCAGGTGGTCAATCATACCCTGCAAATCGCCGCCGTGACGTCCGAAGAAATTCCCGCGGTCGGGTTTCTCGGCGGTGTCGGGCGTGGAGTCCGTCCGGGGATCGCCGTTGGCAAAGCGGTCGGGCATCAGCAGGTAGATCATGTCGGCCGTCGTGAAGCCCTGTCTGTCGCGCGAATTCACGCGACGCTCCCCGATGAGGTACGGCACGCTGAAACGCTCCTGTCCCCGCTCGAAGACCAGCCTCCGCTCCCCGGGCCTGGCGTCCTTGTCGATGCTGATATCGACAAAGAGGTAGTTAGGGCTCTCGGCACGGTGGATCTTTTCGAGGGTCACACCCCCGCCCTCGATCCTCAGATCGAAGTCCGAAATCCGCTCCCCGTGGATCATCAACTGCAGGGGCGTCGACATCCCCACCCACCACGACAGGGGTTCGATGTGGCTGATGTGGCATCTGGCGGCCGGAGACAATTTGGCTCCTCCGGCAAGAGCACTGCTGCATAAGAGTGTGGTCATGGCCACAAATAAAATCAATTTTTTGGGAATACGCATCATACCGATCACGTTATTTGCGGGTCAATATGCCATACTGCCAGCCCTCGAGCGTGAACTCCTCGCCGGCCTTGATCTCGACGGTACTTCCGTCGCGGCTGTCGGTCCAGCGGCCCTCGATCTCGCGCGTGGGGATCACCGACTGTCTGTTTTCCGAGAGGTTGAAGATCGAGAGTACCCGATCGCCCTCCACCTCGCGCGTGAAGACCAACACCTCGGGCACCGTCCCCACCATGAAGTGCGCCTCACCGCCCCTTTCACCGGCAGCCAGGGCCGGGTGGGCATGACGCAGGGCATTCATCCTACGGTAGAATGCCGTGAAGCCGTTTTCGGTCCAGTCGGTCCAGGGGTCCTTGTCGAAGAACAGGAAGCGGTGATCCATACCCACCTCCTGACCCGTGTAGATCAGCGGCTGTCCCTGCGGCAGGACATAGGTCAGGGCGGCCATCGTCTCGGCGGCCTTGCCCATGCGCTCGAATTCGCTGCCCGACCACGAGTTTTCGTCGTGGTTCGAGGTGAACATCAGACGGAAGGCACTGCGGGGATACTCTTTCGTGAAACGCTCGATCCATTGACGGATCTCGCCTCCGTTTTTCTTGCCCCGGGCCACATCCTCCATCAGGTGGAGCAGCTCCCAGCTGTATGTTGCATCGAATCCGTTTTCGTGGAAGTGCACACCCTCACCCTCGGCAAGGCAGTAAACCTCGGGATTGATCGCGCGCACCTCCTTAAAGGCTCGGTTCCAGTACTTGTCGGGCACTTCACCCGCCACATCGCACCGGAATCCGTCGACACCCTTGCCGATCCAGAACTTCAGCACCTCGATCATGGCGTCATGCACCTCGGGGGTCTCGTAGTTGAGCTTCGAGATGTCCGTCCAGTCGTACTGAACCATCGGCTCACCGAGAGAGTCGCGGTAGTACCACTCGGCGGGTTTTTCGCTCACCCAGGCGGCATCGGGCGAGGTATGGTTGGCCACATAGTCCAGGATCACGCGGAATCCCTGCTTGTGGGCGCTTTCGAGGAAACGCTCGAAGTCGGCCATCGTGCCGAACTCGGGGTTCACCTCACGGTAGTTGCGGATGGCGTAGTAGGATCCGAGCGAACCCTTGCGGCCCTTCTCTCCGATCGGGTGGATCGGCATGAGCCAGATGATGTCGACCCCCAGCTCCTTCAGAAAAGGCAAACGCTTCTCGGCCGCAGCAAATGTCCCTTCTGCACTCTGCTGACGCACGTTCATCTCATAGACCACCGTGTTGTACATCCACTCGGGATGCGCTCCCTCCACCCGGGCTTCGGGGCCCGCACACCCCACCGTCCACATCATCAGGGCGGCCAGGAGGCCGAGGGTGTATTTCTTCAAAATCTTCATGGTTATCGTTTAAGTTATTTTGTGAGTACTTCAAACTCCGTGGGGGCCAGATAAAGGGTCAGATGACCGTTTTCGAGCTTGAACTCCTGGCCGAAGTGGGCCGTAAGCTGCTGCCCGGGGTCAACCAGCGCCGGGAGCTCACACTCCACGGTCTGCTCCCGATCCGAGACGTTGAGGGCCACCACCGCATACTCGCCCATGTAGGCTCTCAGGAACACCCACACATCGTCGCTCAGCGCCAGGGTCACCATATCACCATAGATCAACGGCATCACTCCACGACGCAGACCGATGAGCTGCTGGGTGAGCATCCTCTGGGTGGTCTCCAGCTCGGAGTAACCCTCGAAACGCATCATGCGGCGGTTGTCGGGGTCGTTGCCGCCCGGCTCGCCATACTCGTCGCCCTGGTAGATGCACGGCACACCGGGGATGGTCATGTTGAGGGCGTTGATCAGGGCCAGCTTCTTGTAGCCCACCGGATCGCCCACCCCGATCTTACGCAACCAGCCTGCGGCCTTGTGGTCCTCGTCGGGCGAGAGCTGACCGCCGGCCAGCGAGATCAGACGCGCCTTGTCGTGGTTACCCGTGATGTTACCCATCGTGTGGTGTGCGCCGTAGACCTCGGACGACTTCCCCACCACACGGGCCAGGTCACGGATCGAACGGCCGCGCGTGAGGACATCCAACGCCGTATGATAGACATTGAAATCGAACTGTGCGTCGATCATTCCGCTGCACACATACGACGAGATCAGCTCCGGCGATCCATACGTTTCGCCGATCTGCCACAGATCCCGGTCGCCGACCTGCTGACGCATCTTGCGGGTCAGCATACGCCAGTAGTTGAGCGGGATATGCTTGCAGGCATCGTGACGGAATCCGTCGAATTCGTATTCGCGCACCCAGTAGAGGGCCGAGTCGGTCATCGAACGGCAGACCTCCTCACGCGCCAAATCCAGCGAGGGAATATGCTCGTCGAACCAGGTAGTCAGACGCTGCTCGTCCCACAGCCCCAGGTTCTTGCGTCCGTCGGGCAGCATGAGGGGCGTCACCCAGTCGGGATGGGCCTTCAGCACCGGGGAGTTGATGTGGAGGTGGTTGGCCACATAGTCCAGGATGACGTTGATGCCGTGGCTGTGGGCCACCGAAAGCATCTCGCGCAACTCGTCGGGAGTCGCAAAGCGGTCGTCGGTCACCGTGGTGTAGATGGGCCAATAGCCGTGGTAGCCCGAAAAACGGGTCTCGGGCGTCCGGTTATAACCCCACGCATCGCGCGGATTCTGCGTGATGGGCGAGATCCAGATCGTCGAGATGCCCAGATCGTCGAAGAAACCCTCCTCGATCTTCTGCGTGATACCCTTCACGTCACCGCCCTGGTAGTCGACCTGCGGCAGGACATCCTTGCGGTTCAGCGGAGCGTCGTTGGCGGGGTTGCCGTTCGAGAAACGGTCGATCATCAGCGAGTAGAGCACCTGCGCCTCGTGGTCGTGGCGATTCAGCGACGCGGGATCCGTCACCACCCGTCCCCGCTCCAGGGGGATCAGCAGGTCGTTGAACAGGCCCTCGTCTCCGGCCATGAACACCCTCAGCACCGAACGCTCCTTATCACGGGCATCGCGCGGGATTCTGAGTTCCACCCCCCGCTCCGTGCGGCGGATGTAATCCTGCGGCAGACGACAGTTCTGCCACAGAGCCACGATGTCGCGCGGAGTTACGCTCGTAAGGATCTCCACCAGATCCTGCTCCGCGGCACCGCTCATCGCCCAGCACCCGGCGGCCCGCTTGCCGCTCAAGGCGGCCACCGACAGACTGTGTCCGCCGCTCCACACCTCGAATGTTGAAGCCGAAGCCCCCTTCGGAGCCTCCACCCCGAATTCCGACCAGTCCTTGGCCAGGGCCTTGACCTTCAGTCGGGAAGAGGTCACCGAGTCGGCACCGTCCCACACCGGGAGGTAATCGGTCAGCATCAGACGGTTCTCGCCCTCGCCGAGCAGCGCCCTCACGATCGGGCGTTTGTTGTCACGGGCCGAAACCTCGCAGAATATATTGTTTGCACCGCATCCCGTCAGCGCCAGGGCCAACAGAGCGGGAATCCACGTACTTTTCATCGCTCCGCTTTTTTTAGAGTTCAATGATAATCGACGAATAGGGCGGCAACACCACCTCGTGACGGTCGGCGGACTTGGTCTCGACCGTCACACGGTTCATGTCGGCAACCGGACGCTTGATGGCATGGTTGACGACATACGTCGAGGGTTTCTCCGACACGTTGTGGATCACCAGCAGACGCTCCGACTCCAGCGTGCGGTAGAAGACCATCACCTGCTTGTTCTCCGAGTCAGCGTCGTCGAAATCGGCCGGCAGTTCGATCTCACCCCTGGCCAAGGCGGGATAGGTGTTTCTCAGACGCATGAACTTGCGATAGACATTATAGATCGAATTACGGTCCCGGGACTGCGAAGCCACATTGCCGATACTCATGTCGCTGTTCAGATCCGAGGTGACCCATGTGGCCCGATATGTGTCTTTGGCCTTGGCATCCCACAACATCGGGGTACGCACGTTGCGGTCACCCCCTGCCTTGAACTTGTCGCCCATCATGCCGATCTCCTCACCGTAATAGATAAAGGGCTGTCCACACGAGGTGAGCAGCACGGCAGCGGCCATCTTGGCGCGCTCGCCCGACAATTTGAGCTGTCCCCCGACCGACGTACGCGTACGGTTCTGATCGTGGTTCGAGAGCTTCGTGGCCTGGATGAAGTCCGCCCGCTCCGAGGCAAAGACCCTGCGCGAGGCGATCATATCCTTGGGGAACCACTTGGCGTGGGAATTCTGAATGGCGTAGAGCAGGTATTTGTCCCAACAGTCGAAGTCGAACAGAGCCGGCAGACCGCGGTAATACCGGGCCACGTTGTAGGTATCCATCCAGCACTCGCCCACCATGTAGATGTCACCCCCGAGGGTGGAATGTCCGCGGTAGTAGTCGTTCAGTTCGTTGTAGAACTTTTTCAGAAAAGTGGGGTTCTCGTCCGAGGTCTGATTGTCGTAGATGTGCTTCACGGCATCGAGACGGAATCCGTCGACACCCTTTTCGACCCAGAACTTGGCGGCATCGGCCATCGCCTTGAAGGTCTTGTTGCCGTCGCACGTCGCGGCCTGACCGTAGTTCAGGTCGGGCATCGAGCGGTCGAAATCGCCCTGGTAGAAATAATCGGTCGTACCCGTCGGCACGGAGTACCAGCGGTCGCGCTGTGTGGTGGAGAAGTGGAAGAATCCGCGGTAGGGGCTGTCCACCGAGCTGCACGCCGAGCGGAACCACTCCGAGCGGTCCGACATGTGGTTGGGCACGAAGTCCAGGATAACGCGGATGTTGCGCTCGTGGGCCTCACGCACCAGCTCCTCAAGGTCGGCCACCGTTCCGTATTCGGGCTGGATCTCGCGATAGTCGATCACATCGTAACCATGCTCCGATCCGGCCTTGTAGACGGGCATGAGCCAGATGCCGCTCACACCCATATCGTCCAGATAGTCCAACTTGGCAGTCACACCCTTCAGGTCGCCGATTCCGTCGCGGTCCGAGTCAGCAAACGAACGCACATAGATCTCGTAGAACACATCGCCACGCTTCTGACCGTCGAATGCCCGAGCCTCATACTGCGACACCTCGTCGACGATATCCTTTCCCGGCGTATCTCCGCCGTGGCTGCCTCCTCCGTTGCCGGAGGGCTCGTCATCGTCCGTGCAGGCTGTCGTACAGAGCATCGCCGCGGCCGCAAGGATCCATAAAAATTTGCTTTTGAGTTTCATGATAGGTTTTTTGGGTTTTTATTTCGGGATCGGCACGCCGGTCAAAGCGTGCCGATCAAAGGGTTGCCCTCAAATCCGGGAACAGACGGGGCAGAAAGTTTTGTTTTTTACTTCTTGTTGATGGCCAGGGTGTTGGGCGTGTGTACCAGATCGAGAACCAGCTCATAGTTTCCGGCCTCAACCGGGATATTCGCTCCACCCGGGGTCAGATTGGCGGGATCACCGCCGAGGTTGAGGTCCCAACCGCCGTTGAAACGCACCTTGATCTCACCCTTCTTCAGCTCGATGTTGATCTTGTAGACATGAGCCTCGGCGTCGTAGGTCATCTCCGTATCGCCGTCCCATCCCTGCGGGGTGGCATCGCCGATCACACCGACACGCTCCAGGAGCGTAGCCCGTGCCGTGCCCTTTTGGAGCATACCGTCCGTGATGATCACCTCCCAGCCGTAGCAGCCGAACGGGATGTGCATGTTGTCACTCATATCCTTGGCGATGTCGAACACATAGCTCGTCTCGGCCTGAAGGGCACCACCCAACCAGGACGACCATCCGGGATAGGTCACCTTGAACTCGGCATCGGCAGCCGTCGAACCCTCGGGCTGGTACATGTCGATGAATCCCAGGAAGCGGTCACCGCCCGTCTCGGTCTTGCCCGCCGGCATCAGCTTCGGGGAAGCGACCTCGGGAACGGTGTTCCACACATGGTGGGCAAAAGCTCCGGTGATCTCCACAAATTCGGGAGCCAGCTGCAGATCGCCCACACGGCCGTCGATGGCCAGCGTCATCGGCGACGAGGAGAGGTTCAGCTCGAACGTATGCTCACCCTTGGTGATGACCATGTTGCCGCCGTTGATGCGCAGATCGGCCGCATGACCGCCCAGCGAGGTCTGAAGCTCCACGCCTCCGACCGTCGTCGTCCAGTTGTTGTTCAGTACGAACTTGAACTCGCCGTCGGCATCGAACACATGGCTTGCCGTCCATTTGCCGGGAGCCGTCTCCTTGAACTGGAGACCCTCGGCGGCATTCCATTCGTTGAAACCGCCCACGGCCGACACCGAAGTCACCCGGAAGTGCTTCATCAGCATCGCACCCTCGCTCAGGTCGGCATGGATGTAGTTCAAACCGGCCTCCACAGCCATACCACGGGCCTCGACACCTGCGGCGTAGGTCTCCAGTTTGTCGGCCGAACCGCCGTAGCGGGTACCCATCTCGGAGGGAATGCGGGCCAGGACAACCTGCGGATCGGCGGCATCGGTCGGGAGCGACAACAGACCCACGAACTTCTGCACGGGAGCATCCTCCGCCATCTGCTGCTGCAGGGCGGGAGCTGCGGCGTAGTTCCACGCTCCACCCACGGCGTAGGCAGCGTAGAGTTTTGTGTCGTCCTCCTTGATCTCACCCGTCGTGATGTGGTAGGGATAATCCGTCAGCGTCAACGTGAATCCGGTGACACCCTCCACATCGGCCGTGAGGTTGCCTCCGGCCAGTTGCAGATCGTCGGCATTTCCGCCCAGCGAGCAGTTCTTGCCCTCTAACTCCCAGGCCTTGTTGAAACGGATCTTGTATTCCTTACCCTTGACAACGTTGGCAACGGTCGTCCAGGCCTTCTGCCGGTCGTTGTAGACAAACTCCACATCGGTCTCCCATCCACCGACGGCCTCACCGATGAGCGAAACCGAATTCAGGGCGTAGAGCTGATAGGACAACTGCTCCAGATCGACCTCGGCATAGTACAGACCGGCTTCGGCCGCGAGGTTGCCGCCCTCGGTCGAGAGCATACCCTCACCTTCGCCCTGTCCGTAGGCCGTACCGTCCCACGAAGGCTGCGAGACGAACTTGAATTCACCGCCATCGGGCATGTGTACGAATCCCTTGTAGATACCGCTCTGATCCTGCAACAGACGCGACGCGCCCTCCTCGGGTTTCCAGCCCTGGTAATCGCCCACGACCCACAGATACGACACCTTGTCGAACTTGAAGGGGATCATGATCGTCTGCTGGACGGGCTCGTCGACCTCCGAGCGGGCCTCGACCCTGAAATTGAGGTTGTAGTCTCCGCCGACGCCTATGCCCAGCGTCTCGAAGATCGAAGCGATCGGCGTGGAGTAGGAGTTGGCCGCGGTCTCACCCAGCGGGAGGAACTCTCCACCGTCATTATTGACCGAAACCGTATAGGAAGAAGTTGCACCGCTGGCAAAGCGCACGTTGGACCACACGAGCGTGAAGGTCTCCGAGAGGGTGTTCTCGCTGACCCACACCTGCTTGTGGGGAGTGATCTGAAGATCGACGGGCGAGAGCGAAATCTCGTCGGGATCGTGTTCGCAGGCTGTAGCCATAGCCATGATCGCGAAGGCCGACAGCAGATAATTTATGATTTTCATTTTTTCGGTGTTTTAGGATTTGGGAGACGGCGCACCCGGCCCGAGGGTCGGCCGCCCCGTCTCCCGAAAGAGTCTTATTCGGCCTGCTCGACCTTGACGGAGAAGGGCGAAGGATTGGAGTCGTCCTCCTTGAGCGCATCGATGTCGCCGTGGAAGTTGATCGAGAAGCGGACGTTGCCCTCGTAGGGACACATCATGTTGCCGCCCTTCATCACGAGGTGATCCATCGAACCGCCCCACTCCAGTACCCAGGCGTTGTTCAGACGGCACTTGAACTCGTCGGCCTTGATGCCCGAACCGACACCGGTCCATACCTGGGCATTGACGGCCGCAGCCACCTGATCCTTATAGTCGGCCGCCGACTGATCCGTCGGCAATCCGGCCAGCGACAGCACCAGGTCGTTGTTCGTCTCCCAACCGCCGACAGCCGTACCGATGATTCCGACCGTGGTCACGGGCGTTGCCGAAACCTTGCCCGATCCGGCCTCATCCAGCTCGACCGACAGCCAGTAGGTACCCGGAGCGACCTTGAGGTTCGCGGGGTTGCCCTCCTGCGTCAGAGCGTCCATCGTACCGCCAAAGTTGCCGGCCCAACCGGGATTGGGGCAGAGCTTGAACTCGCAGTCGGCCGACGCATCGTCGATACCCACCAGGTAAATCAGACCCTCATAGACATTGCTGTTCTCCGAAGTCTCCCAGATGACCGGAGCCTTCTCGGGAGCCCAGCCCTGATGTGCGCCCGGCACATAGAGCAGACGGCGGATCCACTGGGCCGAGGTCGAGGACACGCTCGTGAACTCGACCATGATGGCATTCGACTCGCGGAGGAATTCGGGGTGCTGCTCCGAGATGCCCGACACGACCTTGAAGAAGATCGTCGAGGTCTTGCCCTCGGGCAGGGCCAGTCCCGCCTTCTTGTCGACCAGGCGGTTGTTGAGCATCTCCTGGGTCAGGGTGTAGGAGGTCGTGAAGGACTCGCCGACGAGTACCTCCTTGTCGTTATACGCGGCATAGAGCTTGTAGGACACCGAAGCGGGATAGCCGTACGAAGCGGCGTTCCACGTGAAGGTCACCTCGTTCTGGAGGCTCTCTTCCCCGACGATGATGTTGGAAATCTCGTTCAGGACGGGAGCGACGATCTCATCGTCCCCACCCACCATCATCTTGTCGTCTTCCTGACACGAGACAAGCATCAAGGCAATGGCGGCCATCCATATATTTTTCAAATATTTCATTGTAATCTTTATTTTAGATTGTTTAGCTATGGGTTGGGATTAATAACCGGGGTTCTGCTTCAGATTGTCGTTGATCTGCAGGTCATCCGACGGCAGGGGGAAGAGCTCCAGGTGTTTTGCGAAAGCCTGACCGTCCTTCACACCGCCCTTCAGCGGCCAGAGGTAGTCGCCCGACGAATAGCGGTCGAAACGGATCAGCGTCGTACGGCGCAGACCCTCCCAGAACAGCTCGCGCGAGATCTCGGTGAAGAGGTTGTCCAGGGTCAGCTTTGTGAGGTTGGCCTCGATACCGGCACGCATACGCAGACGGTTCACGCACTCCACGGCCAAAGCGTCGGAGGTCGTACCGCCCGATACGCGGGCCATGGCCTCGGCGTAGTTGAGGAACATCTCTCCGGCACGCATCATCGGAAAGTCGACCGACGAGAGATTCTCCTTCTCGGCATAGTCCACATCGGGATCCGACGCACGGTTGTTATTGAACTTGATCATGTGCCAGCCCTTCTCGAAGTTGTCGCCCGAGACTTTCTTGTCGGAGCTGTATTTCAGGGTCACCAGAGCACGGCGGTCGATGGCCGTGAAATCGGTCTCGTCCTTGGCCTTGGCCTTGTCGGCCTCGCCCTGTCCGATGAGGTTGGCCACACACTCGGTGGTCGTCACCAGACCGTTCCAGTTACCGCCTACACCCAGCGTATATTTGCCGTCGATGTTGTCCTGCGAGGCGCAGATCAAGAAGGTCGTGCCGCCGAACGACTGCGTGTGCTGGGCATCGTAGCACGACGAGAAGATGAACTCCTTGAGGCACTCGGGATTCTCGCCGTTGTCGCCCATGAAGAGCTCCGTGTAGTTCTTGGCCAGGTCGTAATTCTCGATCACCTTCCTGGCGGCATCGGCAGCCTCACGGTACAGTTCCGGCTGCTCCTCGCCCAGGTAGGCCTTGTGGTTCAGACACAGACGCGAGAGCAGTCCGTAGGCGGCACCCTTGTCCACGCGGGGATAGACCTGCGTGTGGGGGGCTTTCAGATGGGAGGACTCCGAGGTCAGATCCACCAGCTCCTGCTTGATCCATCCGAACAGCTCTTTGGCATTGGTCTGACGGGGTTTGAACGCACCGACGGGATCGGTCTCCGTCACGAAGGGCGGGTTACCGAAGCAATCGAGCAGAATCCAGTAGGCGTAGCTTCTCAGAAAACGCACCTCGCTGCGCTCCGTGGCGATCTCGGGATCGTCGTCGTTGGTATTGCGCAAGTATTCGTTGGCAAACGAGATCATCATCATGGCGCGGGTATAGGTGGCGTAGATGGCATCGTTCTTGGTCGACGACCACGAGTTCTGATTGACTTCCGTCACCCATGGGTCGCCCCAGTTACACTTGCACTCGTCGGTCGAAACCTCCTGGATCGACCACCATGCACGCAGGAACTCCGAAGCTCCGGCATCGGCCACGGCAATATCCGAGGCACCGGGACCGTTCTGACCCACCAGAACGAAACCGCCATAGATCTTGGCCAGCTGGCCCTTGCGGTAGATCGGATTGGAATAGACGTCGGTCACCACGTTGCTGGCCATCGGCATCTGATCCAGATCCCCGACACACGACGTCAGGGAGAGGGCCGCGATAACACCTAAAAATATCTTTTTCATAGTTTTGTTCTTCTTAGATTAAAAGTTGATACCCAGACGTACGCTGTAAATGCGAGGACGGGGATAGATGTTTGAGTCGATACCACCGGCCACCGAGAATTCGGGATCGAGACCCGAATAGTCGGTGATGACAAATACGTTCTGCACACCGAATGCCAGGCGCATCGACATACCGCTGCGGGTCAGCTTACGGAACGTGTAGCCCAGGTTGATGTCGTCCATACGGAAGTAGGATGCATCCTCCAGGAAGAGGTCCGAACTGTGCTGTGCCGACGAGGTGGCCTGCTTGAAGTTGTAACGTGTGGCGGCACGCTGCGTGTTGACCAGATACCCCTTGTTGATCAGATCGGGATAGAATCTCATGGCGTCGTTGCCCAGCACATCGTTGAACATATAGTTGCCCACGGCACCGTGGCCGTTGAATCCGAAGTCCCAGTTGCGGAAACTCAACTTGAAGTTAAGACCGTAGTAGAAATCGGGGTTGGGGCTCTTGTTGGTCATGTAGCGGTCCGAATCGGTGATCTGACCGTCGCCGTTGCGGTCGACCAGTGCATTTTCAACGGGGTTTCCGTTCTGGTCGTAGACCTGCTGCCACAGATAGAAGGTGTGGGGAGCGTAGCCCACCTGGTGGCGCTGGAGTTTCACACCCGTGGCCATCGAGCTGCCGCCCACGTCGATCGAGGCCGAGGGAAGCTCGGTGATCTCGGTCTTCTGGAACGTACCGTTGAATCCGATCTGCATGTTCCAGTCCTTGGTCTGCACGGGGATCAGATTCAAGGCGAACTCGATACCCTTGTTCTCCATGGCACCCATGTTCTGCAGCACGACATTCGAGAAGTTACCGCCCATAGGCACGGCCACGCTCGAAATCAGGTCGTCGGTCTTGCGCAGGTAGGCATCGATCGATCCGTTGATGCGGCCGTTGAGGAATCCGAAGTCCAGACCGACGTTATAGGTCGTGGTCTCCTCCCACTTCAGATTGGCGTTGTAGGCCTGCGGCTTGACGGGGAAGAAGAGGTTGCCCGAACCCGGACCCAGGGGGTACTGCGTGGTGGGATCCTCCGAGATGATCGAGTAGCTCAGGGCGTCGTAGATGCCGGGGATCTCCTGCTGGCCCGTGACACCCCATCCCAGACGGAGTTTCAGAGCCGAAACGGCCCGCGAGTCCTTGAGGAATTTCTCCTCGGCGATGTTCCATGCAAAGGCAGCCGAGGGGAAGATACCCCAGCGGTTGTCATCCACGAAGCGCGACGAACCGTCGGCACGGACCGTGGCGGTGAACAGGTAGCGCGAGGCGATCGAGTAGTTCAGACGTCCGTAGAACGACACCAGGGCATTGCACTGCTTGGGGGCCACGAACGATTCGAGCTTCGAGGACAGGACGCCCTCCTCCTCGGTCGAGGATACACGGCCGTACTGCCACTCGTTGGTCGAGAAGTAGTTCTTCGACCACGAATAACCGCCCATGACATTCAGATTGTGGATACCCCATTCGTGGGCGTAGTTGATGTAGAACTCCAGGAGCTGGTTGCGGTGGAGGTTCTCATACTCCCGGTATCGGCCCAGATCCTTGTACTTGTCGTCGCGGGCGGCGAAGACCGAATAGGGACGGTCGCCCGAATTGCCCTTGGTCGAGGTGATGTCGAGACCCAGGTTAAGGTTGAAACTCAGATCCTCCAGGCCGTGGACCTTGTAGTTCATCTGCACGTTACCCAACGCACGATACGAATGGTTGCGGTTGAACTTGTCGTTCATCAAGGCGAAGGGGTTGATCTGCGCCAGCTTCGAATCCCAGTTCCAGTAGCCGTTCTCGATCGAGTGGTTGATCGTTCCGTCCTCGTTGTAGCGGTAGGGGCTCTGCGAGGGATCGAAGGCCACGGCTGCACCGACCACGCCTCCGTCGACGAAGTTGTTCTTGTTGTAGATACCCTTGGCATTGAACGTCACGCTGAGGTGATCCTTCAGGAAGGAGGGCGTGAGGCTGATATCGAGCGTCGTGCGCTGGTTGTCGGAGTTCTTCAGCGTACCCTGGTCATAGGCGTAGCCCAACGACAAGCGGTAGGGAAGTTTCTCCTTGGCGGCCGATCCGTAGACCGAAACATTGTGGTCGGTGGTCACACCCACGCGGAACACCTCGTTCTGCCAGTCGGTGTGGGCTGTGCCCATCAGCGAGGCGGCTTTCTCGGCCGACTCGGGAGCCACCGTGGCGATGTAATCCTTCAGTTCCTCGGGGGTCATCATGTCGAGGGTATTGTAGTTGTGCTTGACGCTGACGCTTCCGCTGTACGACACGCGGGGTTTTCCGCCCTGGCCCTTCTTGGTGGTGATCAGGATCACACCGTTCGAGGCACGCGAACCGTAGATGGCTGTGGCCGAAGCATCCTTCAGCACGGTAAACGAAGCGATGTCGTTGGGGTTGACCGTCGAGAGACCGTTGGCCATACCCGGACCGGCGTCGTTGGCCAGAGGCACGCCGTCGATGACGATCAGCGGGGCGTTGCTGGCCGACAGCGAAGCGCCGCCACGCACACGGATCTCACCGCCGCCGCCCGGAGTACCGTCGGGCGAGATGACATTCACTCCGGGGACTTTACCGCGGAGCATCTCCTGAGGCGAGGTCACCGCACCACGGTTGATCTCCTCAGCCTTGACGGCCACTACCGAACCGGTCATGTCGTTCTTCTTGACGGCACCGTAACCGATGACCACCACCTCATCCAACGACATGAGGTCCTCCTGCATCACCACGCGCTTCAGATTTTCGGACGCAGCGACCAGTTGACAATCCTTGTATCCCATGAATGATATCGTGACGACCGACTCCGCGTCCTTCACCACGATTTGGAACGCACCGTTCAGATCGGTGGTCGTTCCGTTTGTCGTACCCTGTTCAATGACAGTTGCTCCGAGGATGGGGGCACCCGAAGCATCGACCACAACACCCTTGACCGTCAGCCGGTTGGACTGAGCGGCAAGGGGGGGGGTAATAAGGCCTAAAAGCATTATACCCATCCAGATAGCGAGAAATTTTCTCATAAGGTTTGTGATTAGTTATGTTGATAGGTTATTTGGTTGTCTATTTGGTATCGAGGTGTTTTTCGACCGTCTGGCGGCGGCCGCAGAGTTCGATCTCGACGGGTTCACCCTCGTTGTCGACCGAGACACCCTCGTGCGAAACGCGGACGGTAAGCACACGGCCGCGGTAGTTGACCTTAAAGCTCAGCGAACGCCACTCGGCGGGCAGTGCGGGCGTAAAGGACAGCACACCGTCCTTCATCCTCATGCCGCCGAATCCTTCGACGACCGACATCCACGATCCGGCCATCGACGTCACGTGGCAGCCCTCCTCCACCTCGCGGTTGTAGTCGTCCAGATCCAGACGCGAGGTTCTCAGATAGAGTTCATAGGCCTTGGCCATGTCGCCGATGCGGGTGGCGAGGATCGAGTGCACGCAGGGCGAGAGCGACGACTCGTGGACCGTGCGGGCCTCGTAGAAACGGAAGTTGCGGCTGATGGTCTCCCGATCGAAATCCTCCTGGAAGAGGTAGATGCCCTGGAGGACGTCGGCCTGCTTGATGAAGCACGAACGCAGGATGCGGTCCCACGACCATTTCTGGTTGATCGGACGCTCGGCCGGGTCGAGATCCTTGACCAGAATCTGCTCCTTGTCCATGTAGTTGTCCTGCTGGAGGAAGATGCCCAGATCCTTGTCCTCGCCCAGGTACATATTGTCGTTGATGTGCATCCAACGTGCGGTTTCGGTCTTCTCGTCGAAGTGGCGTTTCTCGCAGATGCGGCGGTAATCCTCCGGATAGTTCTCCCGCACCCATACGGCCGACTCGGTGGCGTAGCGCAGGCACCAGCAGGCGATATAGGAGGTGTACCAGTTGTTGTTGACGTTGTTCTCGTACTCGTTGGGGCCCGTGACGCCCAGCATCACGAACTTCTTTCGGGCCTCCGACCAGGTGATGCGCTGGGCCCAGAAGCGAGCGATCGAGAGCAGCACCTCCAGACCGTAGTCGGCCAGGTAGCGGCGGTCGCCCGTATAGCGTATGTAGTTCAGTATGGCGTAGGCAATGGCTCCGTTGCGGTGGATCTCCTCGAAGGTGATCTCCCACTCGTTGTGGCACTCCTCGCCGTTGATGGTCACCATCGGGTAGAGGGCCGCTCCGTCCTTGAATCCCAGTTTGGCGGCATTCTCGATGGCCTTGTCCAGCTGGTTGTAGCGGTAGACGAGCAGCTCGCGGGCCACCTCCTCGCCGGCCGTAGCCATATAGAAGGCCAGGCAGTAGGCCTCGGTGTCCCAGTAGGTCACACCGCCGTATTTCTCGCCGGTGAATCCCTTCGGGCCGATATTCAGACGGGTATCGACGCCCGTGTAGGTCTGCAACAGCATGAAGATGCAGAAGCGGATGCCCTGCTGCGACTCGTCGTCGCCCTCGATCATGATATCGCAGCTGTGCCAACGCTTGCTCCAGGCCTCCTCCTGCTCCTCCAGCAGATGGTCGAAGCCCAGCTTCCGGCCCTCTTCGGCCACGCGGCGGGCAGCCCCGATCAGCTCTTCCCTGGGGTGGTTGAGCGAGGAGCAGATACCCGTATATTTATAGAGTGTGGCGCACGTTCCTTCCTCCACCTCCACACAGGCGGTGTGGGCCACACGCTCCGGACGGGTGACGCACTCGAACGAGGCACCCTCCAGCTCGACACTTTGAGCCCAGGCCACCTCGAAACCGCTCTTCTTCGTGCGGCTCTGCACGGCATCGCCGTCGGTCAGCACCTCTTCCCAGAATTTCTCGTCGTAGTTGGCGTCGGTGTTTCTCACATCGGCGTCGATATAGGGCGTGAAGCCGACCGTCACCTTGCGGTTGAGCGGCTTGACCACGTAGCGGATGACGCCCAGCTCGCGACGCTCCAGCGAGAGGAAGCGCACGGCCTCGACCTCGACTTCGGCACCGTTGGCCATCATCACCCTCATGCGGCGCGTCAGCACCGAGCGGCGCATATCGACCTCGCGGCGGAACGACTTGACCTCAACGCGGGCCAGATCCAGTTCCTCACCGTCGATCGTCACGTCGATGCCGATCCAGAATGCCGAGTTGAGCACCTTGGCGAAATACTCCGGGTAGCCGTTCTTCCACCAGCCCACGCGCGTCTTGTCGGGGTAGTAGATGGCGCCGATGTAGTTGCCCTGCAACGTCTCGCCCGAATATTTCTCCTCGAAATTGGCGCGGCCGCCCATCACACCGTTGCCCAGTGCGAAAAGCGACTCGGAGGATTTCACGCGTGCGGGATCGAATCTCTCCTCGATGAGTTTCCAGGGGTCGGTCTTCAAAAATTCATTCATATCGGTAGGTTTTTATTGTCGGTTGGTTTGGTGATTGTTTTTTGCGGTTTATTTATCGACTCCCGCCTTCAAGTCCCCGAAGGTGAATCCCTCGAACGAGCGCAGCTGCATCGTGGCCTTCTCCAGGAGCGGACTTCCGCCCACGCCCACCGAGCGCATTCCGGCACGGGTCGCGGCCTCGACACCTGCGGCGGCATCCTCAAAGACGACGCACTCCGCAGCGGGAATGCCGATCAGCTCGGCACCCTTGGCAAAGACCTCGGGATCGGGCTTGGCCTTCGAGACCAGGGTTCCGTCGACCACGCGGTCGAACAGAGGGCGCAGGTCGCAACGGTCCAGGATCACACCGGCGTTCTTCGATGCCGAGCCCAGCACCACCTTGATGCCCAGTGTGTGCAGTTCCTCCAGGAAGTGTTTCACTCCGGGCAGCACCTCGTTGGCCGTCATGCGGGTGATAAAGTCAAGGTAACGGTCATTCTTCTCGGTGGCCAGAGCCAGTTTCTCCTCCTCCGTGAAGCGATTCTCCATGCCGCCGGCACGCAGCACGACGTCGAGCGACGCCATGCGGCTCACGCCCTTGGTGGCCTCGCCCTGCTCGGGCGTAAACTCAAAGCCTAATTTGTGAGCCAACTCGGCCCACGCCAAATAGTGGTATTTGGCCGTATCTACGATCACGCCATCGAGATCGAATATACAACATGAGATCATATTTTCTGTTTTTTTGATTTTCCGAAAGGCTTCCCCTCCTATCGCTCCTTGACGAAGGCCACCGAAAGGGCAGCCAGCAGCATGAAGACACCCGCCAGGGCGATCATCGCCATCGGCGAGGACGAGAACAGATACTTGACGATCACACCGCCCGTGAGGCCCACGATGATCTGCGGAATAGTGATCGTGAAGTTGAAGATACCCATATATACGCCCATGCGTCTTGCCTCGACGGCCCGCGAGAGGATCGAGTAAGGCATGGCCAGGATGCCGGCCCACGCCACACCGATACCCACCATCGGGAACATCAGCGCGTACTGGTCCGACGTAAGACACAGACCGAGGAATCCGGCTGCTCCACACAGCAGACACAGGGCATAGACCATCCTGTTGCCCCACTTCGCGGCGATGCGGGCCAGGAAGAACGAGGCGATGCAGGCCGGGATGGGATAAACGCCGTTAAGGACGCCGACCCAGGTCTGGGTCTGGCCGTCGGTGAGCAGCAGTCCGGTCTCATGACTCGTGACCACGCCCGTGATGGCAGGTTTGAGGTAGGTCCACATCAGGAAGAGGGCCGCCCACGAGAAGAACTGTACGACACCCAGCTGCAACATCACCCTGGGGACGTTGCGCATCAGCTCCATGAACGAAGGTTTCTGCGTCAGCTCCTCCTCCTTCTCGTCGTTATAGAGGGCGAACTCATGGGGCGGGTACTCCCTGGTGCGGAACACCGTGACGAGGACCGTGGCCAGCAGAATCGCGCCACCGATATAATACGACCAGGCGATATGCTGCGAAACTGCGCCCACCACCGCCACATCCGAAGCACCCAGCTTGGTGAGGATCAGCGGCAGGAAAGCACCTACAACGGCGCCCAGGTTGATGAGGAAGGTCTGCATGACATAGCCCTTGGTCTTCTGCGAATCGTCGAGCATATCGGCCACCAGGGCACGGAACGGCTGCATCGTGACGTTGAACGAAAGATCCATGAACAGCAGCACGAAAGCACCCATGGCCAGCGGTGCGAATGCCAGCAGGAGATTGGCGTTGGGCATCAGCGCGAGGGCAATGGCCGAGATCAGGGCACCGCCCAGGATAAACGGGATGCGACGTCCCAGACGGGTCCACGTGCCGTCGGAGAAAAGGCCCACGATGGGCTGGATGATCAATCCCGCAATGGGAGCCGCGAGCCAGAAGTAGCTCAGGTGGGAAAGGTCGGCTCCGAGGGATTCAAAGATGGTCGAGGTATTCGAATTCTGCAACGAATACCCGATCTGCACTCCCAGGAATCCGAAGCTCAGATTCCAAATCTGCCAAAAGGAGAGTTTTGGTTTTTTCATATTTCAGGTCAGTCGGTTTTAGGTTTTGTCGGTAATTCAAAGATCACCATATATTATAACATTTCCAAACATTCTCCGACGAACGGGCCATCGAGCCGGACGAGCGGGAGATTTCGTCGGACGAAAAAACTTGACACGTCATCTCCTCCCCCCTCATCCTCAGGCCGACAGCCCTTTACCCCGTGCCCCATTTGGAATTTTGAGAAAAAAGCCCCACCTTTGATCTGACAAACACCGACCCGAACCCATGACATCCAAAACCTATACTCCCGCCACGATCATCCACCTCTTCGCCGCGGCCCATGCCCTGGTGGCCGTCGCCTCTCGACTGATGGGCTACTACGACGAGGTGCTGCTCACCCTTCTGACCATCGCCCTAATGGTCATCCTCTCGATCCGCCGCCACCTCCAGGCCGAAACCGTGGCCGCACTGACGCTGATCGGCTGCTTCGCGGGATTCTTCATCGGCAACTACGGCGCCCACCTCATCGGCATGGTCCTCCGCAACGACCTGCTCACCCCGGCCATCACCACGGCCCTCGTCACCGAGATCCTCGGATGGTCGGTCTACGCCTTCACCCTGCTGAAGGATGCCCCCGAGGAACGTTGCCTGCGCTGGTCGCCCTCCCTGTGGCAAATCCTCGCCTTCGCCGCCACGGTCCTCCTGCTGCGCATCGCCTACATGATGCTGTTCCGCACCTCCTACTTCGTGCGCGAGGGCATCTACTTCGAGTTCCGCCAGCTGCTGGGCAACATCCCCGCCATGATGGTGCTTCTGTGCGGCAACATCATCCTCATGCGGATGATCCACCGCCTGGTCGCCCCTGGCATCCGCCGCAATGCCGCCACGATCTCGATGGCCCTGGTCTTCACGCTGCTCATCACCACCATGGTCTACTACCTTCCGCAGGAAGGATACCCCGCCCTGCAACCCATCAAGTTCCTCCGACTCTACGCCATCGTCCTTCTGACTGACATCGTGGTCTACTCGGCCCTCAAGCTCATCACCTCAGCCATCGACACGCGCAACCTCCTGCGCTCCGAGCAGGACAAGAAGCACCAGGCCCAGTTCCAGTACGACAAGCTCAAGCTCCAGATCAACCCCCACTTCCTGTTCAACTCGCTCAACATCCTCGACTTCCTGGTCCAGGAGGGCGAAAAGGAGCGGGCCAGCAGCTTCATCCACAAGCTGGCCGAGACCTACCGCTATATGCTCAAGAACGAGAACAAACAACTCGTCCAGTTGCAGGAGGAGCTGGAGTTCGCCCGCAAATACATCGACCTGCTGCAGGAACGTTTCGCCGACGGATTCACCGTGCAGTGCGAGATTTCCCCGAAGACGCTCTCGCTCCATGTGATCCCCTGCTGCCTGCAACTGCTGATCGAAAACGCCACCAAACACAACGTCGTCAACCCCCTCCACCCCCTCTCGATCACAATCCGCACGGAGGGCAACCTGCTGGTGATCACCAACAACCTCCAACCCCGCCTCAGTGCCCAGGCCTCGACCGGAACGGGACTGAAAAACATACGCCAACAATATCTGGACATCTCCAAACGACTCATCTCGGTGGAGAAAACCTCAAAGGAATTCATCGTCAAACTACCGCTTTTATGAGAACCTATAACGTACTGATCGTCGAAGACGAGATCCCCGCCCAAATCAACCTGCAACGCGCCATCGAACGTAATTTCGACGATATGGCGATCATCGGCACGGAGAGTTCCGTCGAAGGGACCATCTCGCGGCTTCAGGGCGACGGTCCCTGTCCCGACATCATCTTCATGGACGTGGAACTCTCCGACGGAATGTGTTTCGACATCTTCTCACGGGTGGAGATCCGCTCCAAAGTGATCATCACCACGGCCTACGACAACTACGCCGTCAAGGCCTTCCGCATGAACACGATCGACTACCTGCTCAAGCCCATCAACACCGACGAGCTGAAGGCCGCCGTGGAGCGTTGCCGTGTGGCCCTGGAGCAGTCCGCACCCGCGCCCGCCCTCGATCTTGCGGCCCTCCGATCGGCCCTCACGGGCGAGGAGCCCGCCTACAAGAAACGCTTCATCATCAAGCTGGGCGATCATATCTCGGTAGTGGAGACCTCACGGATCGCCTACTTCTACGCCGAGAATAAAAGCACCTATCTGGTCACCTCCGACAACCACCGCCACATCCTCGACACTTCGCTCGACAACATCTCCGAGCAGATCGACCCCGACCGTTTCTTCCGCATCTCGCGCAACTGTGCCGTGGCGATCGATGCCATCACCGACATCTCGAAGCATCTGGGCAACCGCCTCAAATTGCAGCTGAGACCCGCCCCCTACTTCGACATTTACGTCAGCCGCTCGCGGTCGAACGATTTTCTGAACTGGCTCGAAGGCAAATAGTCCTCCTTCATCATCCCCATTTTTTCGGAGAGCCTCCGGTTTCGGAATCGGAAATTTTTCTTAGACTTTCCCCGGTAGGCAGGAAAGCGGGATGACCGTTCCCGTTTTTCGGGAAACACGCTCTCCGCATCACGCCACAATTCACATCAGGGCATAAAAAAACCGTGTCCCCCGAAAGGGACACGGCGTTATTTAGAAATTTTCAGAGAAAATTCTCTTCGACATGAGGGCCACGTCTTTCGATCAGCCCCCACTCCTCAAGGGAAACTACTCCTCGTCTTTCTTGGCAGCCTCGGCAGCCTCGAGTGCGCTCTTCAACTCGGCCAGACCTGCGATGTCGCCCAACGTGGTCTTCTCGACCGAAGCGTTGATCTTCTTCACAGTCGACTTCGTAGCGTCGGCAGCAGCACGCTTCTCGGCCTTCTCGGCAGCAACCTCGGCACGACGAGCATCCTCGTAAGTGCGCAGGTGCGACAGCGTGATACGCTTGGTGGCCTTCGAGAACTCAAGAACCTTGAACTCGAGCTTGTCACCAACCTTCACCGACGAACCGTCAGCCTTAACCAGCTGGCGAGTCGTGCAGAAGCCCTCGATGTTCTCCGACAGAGCTACAACGGCACCCTTGTCGGTCAACTCCGTAACGGTACCCTCGTGAACGCTGTCGATGGGGAACTGCTGCTCGTACTCGTTCCAAGGATTCTCGGTGAGCTGCTTGTGACCAAGCGACAGACGACGGTTCTCCTTGTCGATCTCCAGAACAACAACCTCCATATCGGCACCTACCTGCGTGAACTCGCTGGGCAGCTTAACCTTCTTGGTCCAGCTCAGATCCGAGATGTGGATCAGGCCGTCGATGCCCTCCTCGATCTCAACGAATACACCGAAGTTGGTGAAGTTGCGAACCTTGGCGGTGCACTTCGTACCTACGGGGTACTTCTCCTCGATGTGCTCCCAGGGATCCGGGGTGAGCTGCTTGATGCCGAGCGACATCTTGCGCTCCTCGCGGTCGAGCGTCAGGATAACGGCCTCAACCTCGTCACCGACCTTCATGAAGTCCTGTGCCGAACGCAGGTGCTGGCTCCACGACATCTCCGAAACGTGGATCAGACCCTCAACACCGGGGGCGATCTCTACGAATGCGCCATAGTCAGCCATAACGACTACGTGACCCTTGACCTTGTCGCCAACCTTCAGGTTCTGATCCAGAGCCTCCCAGGGGTGGGGGGTCAGCTGCTTCAGACCCAAAGCGATACGCTTCTTCTGGTCATCGAAGTCGAGGATAACGACCTTGATCTTCTGATCCAGCTCGACGATCTCGTCGGGGTGGTTTACACGGCCCCACGACAGGTCGGTGATGTGGATCAGACCGTCTACGCCGCCCAGGTCAACGAATACACCGTACGAAGTGATGTTCTTGACGGTACCCTCGAGGATCTGGCCTTTCTCCAGCTTCGACATGATGATCTGCTTCTGAGCCTCAAGCTCGGCCTCGATCAGGGCCTTGTGCGATACAACGACGTTGCGGAACTCCTGGTTGATCTTGACCACCTTGAACTCCATGGTCTTGTCAACATATACATCGTAGTCGCGAATCGGCTTCACGTCGATCTGCGAGCCGGGCAGGAAGGCCTCGATGCCGAATACGTCGACAATCATACCGCCCTTCGTGCGGCACTTGATGTAACCCTTGATGATCTCATCGTTCTCAAGAGCCTCGTTGACGCGATCCCACGACTTCAACTGACGGGCTTTCTTGTGCGAAAGAGCCAGCTGACCGTTCTTATCCTCGGCCGATTCAACGTAAACTTCGATTTTGTCACCGACCTTCAGATCGGGGTTGTAGCGGAACTCCGAAACCGAGATCACGCCCTCGCTCTTATAGCCGATGTTCACCAGAACCTCGCGCTTGTTGATCGAAGTGACGGTACCCTCGACAACCTCACCTACTGCGATGTGCGACAGAGTCTTGTCGTACTCGGCAGCGATGGACTCTCTGGACTGGTTGTCGTAAACACCCAGTTCGTTCTCAAAGGCGTTCCAATCGAAATTCTCGTTTGCAACTACATTTTTTACTTCTCCCATTGTGGAAAATTTTGTGCGATACAATCGCTCGTTAAGTGGTTAATAATTAAAATTTTGCGTCCTGCATCCGCATTTCGCGGGGCGGGAGCGGGCACAAAGGTAATGTTTTTTATGAATTTTTCACAAAAAAACCCGCTAAAATACAGTCATTTGGACTCTATTTCGGCGGGTTTTGCGGTTTATCCGGCGACTATAGTCGGCCGGGGGACTGCAAGTCGGTCACTCACTTGGACACGACCACACGCTGATGGGACTTGTTGTCGGGCGTATATTTGCCGGTTTTCTTCAGGTTTTCAAGCAGGAGTTTGTTGACCTGGATACCCGTCTGGACACCCTCGCCGAAGTCCACTCCGTACTTGTAGTTGCGGAATACGTAGTCGGGCAGGGCGACCTTGTACTTGCGACCGAAATCGAGAGTCGGGAAAAGCACATCGGTGGCATGATCCTGCCCATCGGTGACGATCACATAGGAACACGGCGAGAAGAGATCCACACGGTGGGCCTCCTTGCGGTTCTCGTCGTCGTTGTATTTGGCCAGGATCAGATCATGCAGCTGCTCGCGGGTAAGCTCCACACCCACGACCTTCGTGCCGAAAGGCTCCAGGTCGAACATCTTGGCCGTGCCCACGCCTCCGGCCGGAATGCCGTCCAGACGCACACCGCCGAAGTGGTAGAATCCCAACTCGCAACCTGCGGCATCGCGGATCGACTCGGCCATCCAGTTGGCCAGGCCCACCTTGTCGGCGTCCTTCGTAAATTCGCCCACGGGGCTGTTCAGCTCCTTGTTGTCGTAGAACTTGCGCTGCATCTCAAGGTATTGGGGATCGGGCTCGTATTCGGACAGGGGGATCAGTCTAAAATCGATGTCCTTGACCTTCTTGCCGTCCATGACCACCGTCGTCACACCGATGTTGTGGAGATTCTTGCCCGTCTGGGTCAGCAGCGTGCCGTTGATCTCGGTATCGACCTCCTTGTGGGTGTGTCCTCCGATCACGAAGTCGAACAGATCGGTCTTCTCCAGCAACTCCGCATCGCGGTCATCGCCCATGTGCGAAACCAGCACCACCAGGTCGCACTGCGGACGCAGCTCCTCGGCATACTTGATCGCCATGGCCTGCGGATCGGGGAACCGCACGCCGCAGAAGCTCTCCACGTTGCCGGCCGGGTGATCACCACCCTCGTAGTTGGTCACCACGCCGATCAGACCGATCTTCACTCCATCCTTCTCGATGATCGTGTAGGGATCCAGCTGGGGGAAGGTGCAGGTGTCGCTGATGGTGTTGGCGCAAATCACGCGGGTGTTCATCTCGCCGATCATCTTGCCCAGGTGAGCCTGACCGTGGTCAAATTCGTGGTTGCCGAGGGTGGCGGCATCATACTTCAGGGCGTTCATCATCTCTATGATGGGACGGCCCTTCTCTTCGGTCATATCGACATAGGCGTTACCCGTCCAACGGTCACCGGCATCGACCAGCAACATCGCCCCGGTCGTATCGCGGCACTGCTGCACGGCCGAGGCCAGTTGCGGGAAGTGCTGAATGCGGGCGTGCATATCGTTGGTCGAAAGGAATACGAGAGTATGCTCATCGGACGAGCAGGCCGAGAGAAACATGACGGCCGAGGCTGCGAGCGCCATAAAGCCGCCCAGACCTCTGTTGAATCTTTTCATAGAAATTGGTATTTAGTTTGTCAAAATTACAAATATTTTTTATCTTTACACATCACTTATCCGTTAAAATTTTACTATGGCCGATACTATTCAAGTCTTATGCGACAACCTCGGCGGTAAGATCGAAGTTCCCATGGGGACGACGCTGCTTCAACTCGTCGAGAAGATACCTCCCAAGGATCATCCCTATCTGGCTGCGATGGTCAACAACCGTATCAAAGAACTTCATTACAAATTATATACCCCCGTCACGGTGCGGTTCATCGACATCACCTCGTTCGAGGGCATACGTGTCTACCAGCGCACCTCGTGGTTCCTGCTCCAGAAGGCCGTCCAGGATCTTTTCCCCGGGCACCGGCTCCACATCCGCCACTCGATGGGCGACAGCGGATTCTACTGCGAAATCGACGGCATGAACCTCATCACGGAGGAGCAGGCCGACCTGATCCGCAACCGCATGAAGGAGATCTCCCTCCGAAACTACCCCATCACCAAGCAGAGGATGCCGACCGCCCAGGTGCGCGAGATCTACCAGCACTACGGCTTCGACGACAAGATCGCCCTGCTCGACACCCGCCCGCGCCTTTACAGCCAGCTCTATACGCTCGACGACACGGTGGGCTACTTCTACGGATCGCTGGCTCCGTCGACAGGCTACATCGACCTGTTCGACATCAAACCCTTCTACAACGGATTCTATATGGCCCTACCCCTGCGCAACGCCCCCGCGCAACTGAACAAGGAGGTACACCAGGACCGTATGTTCGACATCTTCCGCCAATACCAGTCGTGGGTCGGACTGATGGGCGTGCCGACCGTCGGCGCCGTCAATACGCGCGTGCTGGAGGGCGTGTCGAGCGGCATGATCATGCTGGCCGAGGCCTTCCACGAGCGCAAGTTCGCCGAGGTGGCCGACGCCATCCGCGAGGCCAACCGCACCCGCGGCACCCGCATGGTCCTGATCTCGGGCCCCTCGTCGAGCGGCAAGACCACCTCGGCCAAACGCCTGGCCCTCCAGCTGGGCGTGCTGGGCATGAAACCCGAGCTGATCTCGCTGGACGACTACTTCGTCGACCGCGACAAGACCCCTTTGGACGAAAACGGCGAACGCGACTACGAGGCACTCGAAGCCATCGACCTGGATCTGTTCAACGAACACCTCCAGCGTCTGTCCCGCGGCGAGAGCGTCGACATCCCGCGCTACGATTTCATCACGGGCCGCCGCACATGGCACAATAACCCGCTGACGCTCAAGAAAGATTCGATCCTGATCATCGAGGGTATCCACGGACTCAACCCGCGCCTCACGCCGAGTATCCCCGACCACCTGAAGTTCAAGATCTACGTCTCGTGCTTCACGTCGGTGGCCCTGGACAACCTCTCGCGCATCTCCACCACCGACAACCGCCTGCTGCGCCGCCTCACCCGCGACTACAAGCAGCGCGGTGCCGACGCCCTGAGTACGCTCTCGCGCTGGGCCTCGGTGCGCCGCGGCGAGGAGAGGCACATCTTCCCCTACCAGGAGAATGCCGACGTGATGATCAACTCGTCGCTCTTCTACGAGATCTCGGTGCTGAGACCCTACGCCGAAAAGATCCTGCGCCAGGTTCCCGACACGGTCCCCGAGTTCGACGAGGCACAACGCATGCTCAAATTCCTGGATAACTTCATCCCGATCCCCGCCGACACCATCCCGCCGACGTCGATCCTGCGCGAATTTATCGGAGGCAGCGGCTTCACCTACTGATCCCGCCCCCTCACCGCCCAAAAACCTCAAGGGTCCGAGGGGCAAAACACCATGCCCCGGGCCCTTGTCCATACCTATAATATAAAACCGGATAAAACTTTAAACCACAAGACACCATGTTCGACAAATTTTCCGCACGCCACGTTGGCGTCAGCAATTCCGCCGAGCTGAAAAACATGCTCGACGTCATCGGCGTAGGCTCCGTCGAAGAGCTGATCTCCGAAGTCCTTCCGCAGTCCATCCGACTGAAAAAACCGCTGGATCTTCCGCAGGAAGGCATGAGCGAATATGAATTTTCGGCCCACATCCGCGATCTGGCCGACCGCAACCGCATCTTCAGATCGTTTATCGGCATGGGCTACTACCCCAACTGGGTCCCGGCTGTCGTGGTGCGCAACGTATTGGAAAACCCCGCATGGTACACCTCCTATACCCCCTACCAGGCCGAGATCTCGCAGGGCCGACTGGAGGCGCTGCTCAATTTCCAGACGGCCGTCATCTCGCTGACGGGTATGCAGATCGGCAACTGCTCGCTGCTGGACGAAGGTACGGCCGCAGCCGAAGCCATGCTGATGATGTTCGCGGCCCGCAGCCGTGAGGCCGTCAAAGAGGGCCGCAACCAGCTCTTCGTCGACCGCAACATCTTTCCCCAGACCCTCGACGTACTGCTCACCCGCAGCGAACCCTTCGGCATCGAACTGATCATCGACGAATACGACACCTACACCTTCTCGGGCAAGGAATTCGGAGCCATCCTCCAATACCCCGCCGCCAACGGCCATGTGCGCGACTACGCCGACTTCACGGCCGAGGCCCACACCCACGGCGTGACGGTCACGGCCGTGGCCGACCTGCTGTCGCTGGCCCTGTTCAAGTCTCCCGGAGAGTGGGGCGCCGACATCGCCGTCGGTTCGAGCCAGAGACTCGGTCTTCCGATGGGATTCGGAGGCCCGAGTGCCGGATATATGGCCGCCCGCGAGGAGTTCAAACGCCACCTGCCGGGCCGCATCATCGGCGTGTCGGTCGACCGCCTGGGCAACCGCGCCCTGAGAATGGCCCTCCAGATGCGCGAGCAGCACATCAAACGCGAACGCGCCACCTCAAATATCTGCACCGCCCAGGCTCTGATGGCCTCCATGACGGGCTTCTACTGCGTCTATAACGGACCGGAGGGTCTGCGCCGCGCCGCCGAAACGGCCCACCGCGCCGCCGTCACCGTGGCCCACGCCCTCGAGGGGCTGGACTACCGCCTGGCCACCGACACCTTCTTCGACACGCTCGAAGTCTCGGCCGAAGCCTCCGTCATCCAATCCATCGCCCTGGAGTCGGGCGTCAACTTCTTCTACCCCTCGGAGGACCGCGTACGCCTGTCGTTCGACGAGGTGACCACCCTCGACGAGATCGAGGAGGTGATCCGCATCTTCGCCGTGGCCCGAGGCCGCAAGGCCAAACCCGCCAGATCGGTCGAGGAGTGCTCGATTCCCGAGTCGCTGCGCCGCACGACACCCTATCTGAGCGAGCCGGTCTTCAACCGCTACCGCTCCGAGACGTCGCTCATGCGCTATATCAAGCAACTGGAACTGAGGGACATCTCACTGGCCGATTCGATGATCTCGCTCGGCTCGTGCACCATGAAGCTCAACGCCGCCGCCATCATGCAGCCCCTTTCGCTGGCCGGATTCCAGAACATCCACCCCTTCGCCCCCGCCGATCAGACGGAGGGCTACACCGAGCTGATCTCCGAGCTGGAGCATGACCTGAGCACCATCACAGGAATGGCCGCCTGCTCGCTGCAACCTAACTCGGGAGCCGCCGGCGAGTATTCGGGTCTGATGGTGATCCGCGCCTACCACCAGAGCCGCGGCCAGGGCTACCGCAACATCGTCCTGATCCCCGCCTCGGCCCACGGCACCAACCCTGCCTCGGCAGCCATGGCCGGAATGAAGATCGTGACGGTCAACTGCGACCAGAACGGCAATATCGACGTCGAGGACCTGATCCAAAAGGCCGAGGCCCACTCCTCGGAGCTGTGCGGACTGATGGTGACCTATCCATCGACCCACGGAGTCTTCGAGAGCCGCATCCGCGAGATCGTCGATGCCGTCCACGACGCCGGAGGCATGGTCTATATGGACGGAGCCAACATGAACGCCCAGGTGGGTCTCACCAACCCGGGATATATCGGTGCGGATGTCTGCCATCTGAACCTCCACAAGACCTTCGCCATGCCTCACGGCGGCGGCGGTCCGGGTGTGGGTCCGATCTGCGTGGCCGAGCCGCTGCGCCGCTTCCTGCCGTCGCACTCGCTCGTGGCTACGGGCGGCGAAGAGGGCATCACGGCCGTGGCCTCCTCGCCGTGGGGATCGGCCATGCTGCTGCCCATCACCTACGGCTACATCAAGATGCTGGGTGAAGAGGGCCTGCGCCATGCCACCGAAATGGCCATCGTCAACGCCAACTATATGTCCTCGAAACTGCGCGACGAATACCGCACCTACTATTCGGGCGAGACGGGCCGCGTGGGTCACGAGATGATCCTCGACCTGACGCACTTCAAGAAAGACTACGGCATCGATTGCGGCGACATCGCCCGCCGACTGATGGACTACGGCTTCCACGCCCCGACCCTTTCGTTCCCCGTCCACGAGACGCTGATGGTCGAGCCTACGGAGTCCGAACCCAAGGAGGAAATGGACCGCTTCATGGAGGCCCTCGTGCAGATCAAACGCGAGTGTGAGGCCGCCGCCGGCCGGGAGGACAATGTCGTGAGCAACGCCCCCCACACGGCCGAGGAACTCTGCACGGAGTGGACACACCCCTACTCGCGCGAGGAGGCCGTCTATCCGTTGGAGTGGATCCGCCAGCGGAAATTCTTCCCCTATGTATCGAAGATCGACAACGGCTACGGCGACCGCAACCTGGTCTGCCGCAACGACTGCTAAACGGCGTACCTGACGCCACCCGAAGAGGATGTGTCAAAATCCTCTTTTACAAGAGAATCACCCCTGTCGCAATTATCTGTGACGGGGGTGATTCTCCATATTTTGTCGTTGTGCTACACCTTCTTCCCTTTTACACGGAACGCCCCCAGCGGCCCTGCCCCTTCCTGCGCCGAAGACACGCCCCCAAACCGCAGACTGATCTCGCTCCCGACCTGCTTCGCCCCCAAAAGAGGGTCGGAGAACATATTTCGGACATTTCGCGCCAATTTATTTCGCCCAATTATTTGGTGGCGTGGGTCGAAGTACCTATCTTTGTCCATTCCCACACCTTCCGCTCCCTCCGACCCGGACAGGAGACGACCGCCCCGAAGAGCCTCAACGGAGCGACAAGGGAAGCGACGCCGGAATGCGGGACATTCCGCCCGCCCCAAGTCGGAACACGCGGGCGGAGTGGCAAAAGGAACGAAACATTCATTAAATAACGACAAAAGAGAACTATGAAAGTAGCACAAAACAAGAAGGTCGCTGTTGACTATAAGTTGACGGTCGACGGACAGATCGCCGATCAATCCAAGCCGGGTCAGCCCCTGGAGTTCATCTTCGGAACCGGAATGCTGCTCCCCAAATTCGAGGAGGCCATTCTCGACAAGGAGCCCGGTGAGAAGGTCAGCTTCACGCTCGAGCCCAAGGACGGTTACGGCGAAGTTCACGCCGAGGCCATCGTCGACCTGCCCAAGACGATCTTCATGGTCGACGGCAAACTGGCCGAGGATATCCTCTTCGTAGGCTCGCAGGTGCCGATGAGCGACGCCGAGGGTCACCGCATGATGGGAACGATCAAGGAGGTCGGCGAGGAGACCGTCAAGATGGACTTCAACCACCCGATGGCCGGCAAGACCCTCAACTTCGAGGTTGAGGTCGTATCGGTTCGCGATCTGACTCCCGAGGACAACGCTTCGTGCGGTTGTGGCTGCGGTTGCGGTTCGGACTGCGGATGCGGCGAGGGCGACGGTTGCGGTTGCGACGAGCACGACGGCCATTGCTGCCACTAACAGATCCCACCCACGGGGGAACTGACTATCGGAAAGCGGAATCTCTTATGGATGATTCCGCTTTTCTGCATTTGCAGCACCACCTTTCCCCATAGAAATTCCTCCCCGTGAAGGGGGGGGGAATTTTTGACCAATATTCCACTAAAGAGACAACAACTTGTTCACCCTTCGCCAATATCTCTCCGCGCTCGACGACCCCCGGTCGCTGATGCGCACGCTGACCGACTGCCATGTCTGCCGCAACGACGCGGGCGAAATGATCTATTCGGTGGGCAACAGTGCCGCCGTGTTCCGCGTAATCACGGGCGGGCAGCCCCATGCCCTGAGGTGTTATTTCCGCCCCCAACCCCACCTTCGGGCCATCTACGGCGACCGCCTCCGCGAACAGGAACTCTACCTCCACACCTCACCCCACGAAGGACAATGGGTCGATGTGGTGCTGGACAGGTGGATCGAGGGCGAGAACCTCCGCACGGTGATCGCCCGCGCCGCCCTGGAGGAGGATCGTCCCTCACTGGACGGCCTCTCGCAGAGGTTCGACTCGCTGGCCGCCGACCTCACCGCCGCCAATATGGCCCATGGCGATCTGAAACCCGAGAACATCCTGGTCGGGAGTGACGGTCACCTGCACCTCATCGACTTCGATGCCGCCTTTCTACCCGCCTTCCGCGGCGAGCCATCGCCCGAGCTGGGCACGGAGGCCTACCAGCATCCGCGACGCCGTGCGGAAGATTTCGACTCCACGATCGACGACTACCCGGCGGCCCTGATCTCCACGGCCCTCCACCTGCTCCGCCTGCGTCCCGGGCTTTATGCCCCGCACCACCGCCGCGACGGGCTGATGTTCTCGCCCAGGGACATGGCCCGCGACCCGATGGTCGACCTGGCGATGGAAGTATTCCGCGAACACGGACTCGCGGCACAATACCGTCTGGCGGGACTGCTGCGCCATCCCTTTCCGGCCCTGCCCCGCATATCGGAGCTGCTCCGGTATGCCGCCGCCGAGAGCGTTCGCAACACCCTTCCCCGAATCATCGTCCACCCCGGCGACAAGGCTTTCCCGTCCGAGAACCGCCCCTCCGATGTTCCTCCCCGCGAACCACTCGCCCCGACCATAGACAGAGAGCAGACTCCTCCCCGGCTTTTCTACGAAGGGGGCTATTGGGGATTCCGCACCCGCGATGCACGCGGTGTGATCCCCGCCCTCTACGATTCGGCCTTCGACTTCAGCGAGGGACTGGCGGCCGTGTGTCTGGGGCACGACTGGCACTTCATCGACACCGAAGGGCGGGTGCGGATCTCCTGCCCCGGATTCCGGGCCGTCAAACCCTTCCGCTCGGGCCGTGCCATCGCCCTCTGTGACGAGCGACGGGTAGAAATCGACCTCTCGGGCAAAGTTTTTGAGAATTAAAGCCAAATCGTTATATTTGCAACGGACAGGCCAACATCCGACAAGCCCGCACTAGAATCCCCCTTCCCCCTCCAATGCGGCCCTCGCCGGATCGCCCGCCCCACGGATTGCGTCCCCACCCCAAACCGCGCACTCCCGGGACACGAACCTTAAACCTAAGACACCGCCATGACTGAACTCCGCAATCTGACCCCGGCCGAAATAGAAAGGCTCAAAGACCGCAATGTCTCGGCCGCGGAATGGTTCTCGATCCGCGTATCGGAGGATTTCACCCCCTCGCAACTCACGCAATGCCGTCTCGAGGGGACGGTCGAGATCGAATCGGGGGTCACCATCACCTACTCCCGCGTGAGCAACTACCACATCGGTGCGGGCACGCTGATCGACGGCGTGGAGCATCTGACGTGCCGCCACCGCTCCCCGTTCGGCAATGGCGTAGAGGTAGCCCCGATCAACGAATGCCGAGGCCGCAGGATTCGCATCTTTGAATCACTCACGGCCCAGATCGCCTACCTGGGGTGCATCTACCGCCACCGTCCCCTCCTGATCGAGGCCCTCGACCGCATGGCCATGACCTCAGCCCGCGACCTCAGCTCCGAGATGGGGCGGATCGGCCGCAACTGCCGTCTGACGGGTGCCCGCTCCATCCGCGAGGTCTGCCTCCGCGACGAGGTGGTGATCGACGGTGCGACACTCCTGGAAAACGCCACGCTCGGATCCCGCACGTTCATCGGTGCCGACGTCAAGGCCTACGACTTCATTACGGCCGAGGACGCACGCATCGGCAACGGCACGATCGTCGACCACTGCTTCGTGGGCGAATGCTGCACGCTGGACAAGGGATTCAATGCCGCCGACTCGCTCTTCTTCGCCAACTCCCACTGCGAGAACGGCGAGGCCTCGGCCATCTTCGCCGGACCGTTCACCGTCTCGCACCACAAATCCACGCTGCTCATCGCGGGTATGTTCTCGTTCTTCAACGCCGGCAGCGGCTCGAACCAGAGCAACCTTCTCTTCAAAAGCGGCCCGGTGCATCAGTCGGTCCATCTGCGCGGATGCAAGTTCGCCAGCAGTGCCTACATCATGTCGCCCGCCCTGGAGGGTGCCTTCACCATGGTGATGGGCAGCCACACCTACCACCACGACACCTCGAAATTCCCCTGTTCGTACCTCATCGAGCGCAACGGCGAATCGTCGCTCATGCCCGGAGCCAACCTTTCGAGCTGCGGACTGCTGCGCGACCTGCAGAAATGGCCCGCCCGCGACCGCCGCACGACACGCCGCGACCGAATCAACTTCGAGGAGCACAACCCCTACGTCACCCGACGCATGATCCAGGGTCTGGAGATCCTCCGCCGACTCGAAGAGCAGGATCCCTATGCCTCGGTCTATATGTATAACCGCGTAAGGATCTCCTCGGCCGCCCTGCGCAAGGGTATAAAGCTCTACGAGCGGGCCATCACGGCCGCCCTCGGCGACATGCTCCGACGGGGGCAGCACTCGGACCTCTGCCCCGGCGGGGAGGCATGGCTCGACCTGGCGGGACAGTACATCACGCGCCAGGACACCGAAGGGATCATCGCCCGGATCGAAACCGGTGCGTTCGCCACGCCCGGGGAGATCGACAACGCCTTCCGCACGTTCTTCGACCGCTATGACGACCACGCCCACACCTGGGCCTACATGGCCCTCTCCGTCCGCCTGGGCCACGAGGCCTCGGAGGAGGAGGTCGGACACGCCATCACGGAGGGCGCAAAGGCCCTGGAGGAGATGCGTCTTCAGAGCCAACGCGACCACGACCGCGACTGTTCGCCCGACATGGCCATCAGCTACGGACTCGACTGCGATGATGAGGAGGAACGCCTCCTGGACTTCAAGGCCGTGCGCGGACTCTAAGCCGACAGAGGCCCCCTTCCCCAAACGATGGCCCCCGGCAAACCCAATAAATACCCAAGCCCGAAAAACCAACCGATCATGTACACACAAAGCATCACCCGCTGTCACCGCACGGCCTTTCTCCTGCTCATCGACGCCTCGGGATCGATGGCCGAGGAGATCCACTTCCACGGCCGCAAGCGCACGAAGGCCGAAGCCGTCGCCACAATAGCCGACGACCTGTTGTTTGAACTCGTGGAACGCGCCCGCCGCGACGATGGAGTGCGCGACTACTACGACATCGGGGTGTGGGCCTACTCGGGCAATGACAACATCAGCCCGATCATCGCCTCCGAGGGGGAGATGATCAGCGTGGAGGCGTTGTCCAGGATCCCGACCCTCATCCGCCGCGAGGTGATCGAATACCGCCTGCCCGACGGCAGCCATTCGCTCCGCGAGATCCCCACACGGTGCTGGTGTACGCCGCGGGCCGAGGGACTTACGCCCATGTGCGAGGCTCTCAGACGGGCCCGCGACCGGATGGCCGCCTGGTGTGCCGAACCGCAAAACGCAGAGAGTTTTCCGCCCGTGATCTTCAACATCACCGACGGTGAGGCGACCGACAGCGAGGAGGAGGATCTGCGGTTGGTGGCCCGTCAGATCCGCGAACTCTCGACGGCCGACGGCTGGGTGCTGCTGATCAACATCCACCTCGGATCGGACAACGAGCCGGGGATCTTCTTCCCCACCGAGAACGAAGTGCAGCGTTGCCGACACCGCTACGCCCGCCTGCTCTACGAACTCTCCAGCACCATGCCCCCGACCTTCGACAATCTGATCCGCAGCGAAAAGGGTGCGGCATTCCGACCTCCGTTCCGCGGCATGAGCTACAATGCCTCGGCCACCGAAGTGGTGACGATGCTCAACATAGGGTCGATCAGCGTAAAAACCGAATAAAGACATGATACCCCCGATCCGACTCTTCCGCCAGGCACTCCTGGCCCCCGACCTGATGCTGACCACCCTCTGCGAGGCCCGTCCCGAGACCGACGCCGAGGGCCACCCCCTGCTGCACCGCACGAGCCGTTTTGCGGAATGCACCATACGCCGTGGTCCGACCAGGGAATTGCTCTTCCTGCCGCTCTCGCCCTCGGCTCTGAGCCACATCGAACGCACGGTGGCCACCCTCCACCGCCTGCAAAGCGACAGTCTCACCTCCTATACCATTCTCGGCGACGAACTCCACTGGTTCGACGCCGCGGGACGCGAGCAAAGGTGCGATCTGGTGCTTCAGACCCTGCCCGAGGGCTGCTCCTGGAACGAAGCGCTGAACACCTCCTCCGAGGAGCGTTTGTTGCTGGCACTGGATCACTTACAGGAAGAATTCCACCGTCTGGGATTCACCCACAACAATCTTAAGGCCTCCAATCTTTGGTGGAACGGCAAAAGATTTATTCCTTTGCGCTATCATGATGCGCGAATTTCATCGGACCACCGTCTCGACGACGGGGATTTCGACCGTCTGAGGACCAAGATCCGAGCCTCGTTCAGCGGGATGTACGAGGGCGACTACACGATGTACGGAGACTGCGACGGGATGTGCGTCCACGACGGGCAGGCCGCCTACTCCACCGCCCGGGAAACACCCTCGGACGGCCATCTGTGGCGGGGCAACCTCTTCGAGGGGCTGCGCCTGGTGGAGGACGAAACGGGATACGGTTTCGTCGACGGCATGAACCGCACGGTGATCCCGAGCCGCTACCTCTGGGCCGGCGACTTCCACGAAGGACGCGCCGAGGTCGAGACCCGCGAGGGAATGGGTCTGATCGACCGCCACGGGGAGTACATCATCCCGCCCCGCTACGAGGTGGTCGACTACCTCTACACGGAGAGCCGCGTCAGGGTGCGCCTCAACGGTCGCTGGGCCCTGTTCGACTATCTGGGCCGCAGAATCACGGAGTTCGCACCCGAAGAGGTGGCGATCACCCGAAAGAAAAACAACAAGACAAAATAATTCAACATCAACACATTGACAACCATGGAAAAAGTAAAAGTTCTGATCATCGGTAGCGGTCCCGCCGGATACACCGCCGCCATCTATACCTCGCGCGCCAACCTCCAGCCCGTACTCTACGAGGGTATCGAGCCGGGCGGGCAGCTCACCACCACCACCGAGGTGGAAAACTTCCCGGGTTATCCCGAGGGCATCTCCGGACCGGAGATGATGGCCGACATCCGCCGCCAAGCCGAGCGTTTCGGTGCCGAGCTGCGGTCGGGTATCATCACCCGGGTGGATCTCTCGTCGCGTCCGTTCCACGTCGTCGTGGACGGTGACAAGGAAATCGAGACCGAGAGCGTGATCATCTCGACGGGTGCTTCGGCCAAATATCTGGGTCTGGAGTCCGAGGCCCGCTTCCGCGGCCAGGGCGTGAGCGCCTGCGCCACGTGCGACGGATTCTTCTACCGCAAGAAGGATGTGGCCGTCGTGGGCGGCGGCGACACGGCCTGCGAGGAGGCCACCTACCTGGCATCGCTCTGCCGCAAGGTCTACCTGATCGTCCGCAAACCCTTCCTGCGCGCCTCGAAGGCCATGCAGGAGCGTGTATTCAACACCGAGAACATCGAGGTACTCTTCGAGCACAACACCGTCGAGGTGCTGGGCGACGACATGATGGGTGTCTCGGGTGCCCTGCTGCGCAAGAACGACGGCACGGAGCACAAGATCGACATCTCGGGATTCTTCCTGGCCATCGGGCACCACCCCAACACCGAACTTTTCGCCGGACAGATCGAACTCGACGCCGAGGGATACATCAAGACCGTACCCGGAACCTCCAGGACCAACATCGAGGGTGTGTTCGCCGCCGGCGACGTCAAGGACCCCCACTACCGCCAGGCCATCACGGCTGCCGGTTCGGGTTGCATCGCGGCGTTGGACTGCGAGCGTTTCCTGCTGAAATAATCCCGGGAAAGAACTCTTCCGACAAGGGGCCGAGGTTTTCGCCCGGCCCCTCATCGGATCCTTTCCTCTGTCACAAGCCGTTATTTTCATCCGGATTCATCGCTCACCCAATCTTTCCACGACCTTGAGTTTCAACATCACCATACTGGGTTCGGCTTCGGCAAAACCCACCGTCAACCGCCATCCGTCGTCACAGGTGGTCAACTTCCACGAACAGCACTATCTGATCGATGCGGGAGAAGGCTGCCAGCAGCAGATGGTACGGGCGGGGATCAACCCGCTGAAGATCCGCGCCGTGTTCATCTCCCACCTCCACGGAGACCACCTCTACGGCCTCTTCCCGCTGATCTCGACCATGGGACTCTGCGGACGGAAAACCGCCCTGCAGATCTTCGCCCCCGCACCCTTCGGTGAGATCCTCGAAAACCACCTCCGATACTTCGACCGCGAGATACCCTATCCCGTGGAATGGGTCGAGGTGCGCACCACGGAACACGCTCTTCTGTTCGAGAACAAGACCCTCGAAGTGTGGAGCATCCCCCTGCGCCACCGGGTGCCCTGCGCGGGATTTCTCTTCCGCGAAAAGCAACCGCCGCTCAATGTCGACAAGTTCAAGATCACGAAATACGGTCTCTCGATCGCCGAAATCACCACCGCCAAACGCGGCGAGGACATCGTCCGCGAGGAGGAGATAATCCCCAACGGGGAGGTGACCTACCGCCCCTATGCCCCGCGGTCGTATGCCTACCTTTCCGACACGAACTTCTCGGCCAAGGCCGCGACGCTCTGCCACGGAGTCGATCTGATGTACCACGAGGCGACCTACTCCGCCGAGGAGCAGCGCAACGCCAGGGACCGGGGACACTCCACCTCGACCGATGCCGCCAAGGCCGCCCTCAAGGCCGAAGCCCGACGACTGGTCATCGGTCACTACTCGTCGCGCTACAAGGACGAGCAGGTACTCGTCGACGAGGCCCGCACGCTCTTTGCCGAAACCTATCCCGCCGTGGAGGGTGAGACCTTCTTCATCGAAAAACGGACCGACAGACCCTAACCCCCGGCGGGTTGCGCCCCTCCGCGGGTAGATCCTCCCCACGCCCCTTTCCTACGGAAGGTCTCGTCTACGGAGATTTCCCCTCACGGAGCCGTGCGCCGCACGCCCCAACACCTATCGCAAATGACAAAAGCCGAGATACAACTGGTGCGTTCGCTCAACGACAAACGCGGACGCATGGAACACGGGCTGTTCGTGGCCGAGGGCGAAAAGCTCATCGGCGAGATCTGCTCCTCACACCTGCGCGTGCGCAAGATCTTCGCCCTGGAGGATCTCTTCGTGGGCAACGAAGTCGAACAGGTCTCCCCCAAGGAGATGGAACGCCTCTCGCTGCTCAAGACCCCGAGCAACTCGCTGGCTCTGGTCGAGATCCCGCACCATGACCTGGGACGCGAACACCTGGCGGGCGAGCTGACCCTCGCCCTGGACGATGTGCAGAACCCCGGCAACCTGGGCACGATCATCCGACTGGCCGACTGGTACGGCATCCGCAACATCATCTGCTCGCCCTCGACGGCCGACTGCTTCAACCCCAAGGTCGTGCAGGCCACGATGGGGGCGATCCTCAGAGTCAAGGTCCACTACACGGAGCTTACGCCCCTGTTGCAGAAAGCCTCCCGCGAGGGAGTGCCCGTCTATGGCACGTTCCTCGAAGGGGAGAACATCTACTCCTCGGAGCTCAGCCCGAACGGAATCATCGTCATGGGCAACGAGGGTCGCGGCATCCGTCCCGACACGGCACGCTGCATCACCCACAAGATCCTCATCCCGCCCTATCCCGCCGACCGCCGCACCACCGAGTCGCTCAATGTGGCCATGGCCACGGGAATCGTCTGCTCGGAGTTCCGCCGCCGCTCGATGCGCTAGCCCCCGGACGGACGCATGGGCACAACGCAGAGCGTGTCGGAGTGTTGCCGGACGTATCGGGTGTTTCAAGGTGTCACAGAACATCCCGGAGCCGATTTTCCGAGACTTCGGCCTGCCATTCGCCGCACGTTCCGCGACCTCGGGCCGCAGATCGGACACGGCAACCGCCCTCTCGAAAAGCCAGGACTCAGGTCGATGTGCCACATCACGTTTCAGCCCCAAGCCCCGGAAACAGAGGACACGATCGCGGACAAACAACTGACCGACAGCCGACGATCGGCAACCTGACAACAGACCGGCGGTCCGAAACACCCCAAGACAGCCGTTGGAAATCAAAACGGAAGAGAAAATCGGTTTTTCTCCTCCGTTTTTGATTTTTTGCCCCTCAAAATCTCATTTTAAAGCTTGATTATGGCCGACTTATTGTAAAAGTTTTATATCTTTGTAGATTGAAACAGATATATCCATGTCGGAACAAAGACTCAAAATAGGCATTACGCAAGGCGACCCCAACGGCATCGGCTGGGAGATCATTCTCAAGACGCTGTCCGACAGCCGCATGACGGAGATCATGACCCCCGTCATCTACGGTTCGCCCACGGCCGCCGCCCACTATAAGAAACTGATCAGGGAGACCGATACCGTCTCCTTTAATCCCATCGTGTCGGCCCACGAAGCCCGCCGCGGAAAAATCAACCTGGTCGCCGCCGGCGAAATCGACGCCATCGAACCCGGGAAAGCCACGCCCGAAGCAGGACGCGCCGCCGTGGAGGCCCTGCGTGCGGCAACCCGCGACCTGAAAGAGGGAATGCTCGACGCCGTGGTCACCGCCCCGTTTGACAAGCAGACGGTCCAGAGCGACGACTTCCGGTTCACGGGACACACCGAATATTTCGCCGCGGAATTCGAGGGCGATTCGATGATGATCCTGTGCAGCGAGGTGCTGCGGGTGGGTCTGGTGACCAAGCACATCCCCGTGTCGGAGATCGCCAGCCACATCTCCCGCGAGGAGATCCTGAAGGATCTGCGCACCCTGCGCATGACCCTCAAGCAGGATTTCGGCATCGTCGAGCCGCGCATCGCCGTGATGGCCCTCAACCCCCACGCCGGAGACGGCGGCCTGCTGGGCAAGGAGGAGGAGGAGATCATCCGCCCGGCCATCGTCGACGCCTTCGAGGAGGGAATCCTCGCCTTCGGACCCTTTGCCGCCGACGGACTCTTTGCCGGAGGTGGTTACACCAAGTACGACGGCATCCTGGCCATGTACCACGACCAGGGTCTGGCCCCCTTCAAGAGCCTTTCGCCCGACGGGGTGAACTTCACGGCCGGATTGTCCGTGATCCGCACCTCGCCCGACCACGGTACGGCTTTCGACATCGCCGGAGAGGGCAAGGCCGATCCGCAGTCAATGCGCAACGCCATCTATGCGGCCTGCGACCTGTCGGCTCACCGCCACGCCTGGATGGAGTGGAAAAAGAATCCGCTTCAGCATGCCGAGCGCGAACATTCGCGTCGCGACATGTCGGCCCGCGACCTGCCCCTGACCGACAAGGAATAGGGAAATCGCCGAGGGGACAAAACCCTGCGGCACACAAACATAAAGAAGACCTCGGCCGAAAGCGCAGCCGCCCCAAGGTAACGAAAGGCCCGACAGTACATAAAGACAAAGAACAAAAAACCGGCGTAAAAAAATGTATTCCGTCTCGTAATTGTGGAAGCATCGGACGACGCCAAAAATTTATAACAAAATGATTAAAATTACTTTTCCCGACGGCACACAGAAGGAGTTTGCCAAAGGGACAACTGCCTACCAGGTTGCAGAGAGTATCAGCCCTCGTTTAGCTGCCGACTCCCTGGCTGCTTCGGTAAACGGCGCAACCCAGGACATGATGCGCCCCATCGAGGAGGATGCCTCGATCAAATTCTACAAATGGGAGGACGAAGAGGGTAAACACGCCTTCTGGCACACTTCGTCGCACCTGCTGGCCGAGGCGCTTGAGACGCTCTACCCGGGCATCAAGTTCGGTATCGGTCCGGCCATCGAAAACGGTTTCTACTACGACGTGGACGCCCCCACCCCCATCACCGAGGCCGATCTGCCCACCATCGAGAAGAAGATGCAGGAGCTGGCCCGCACCAAGGAGGAGGTTATCCGCCGCGAAGTACCGAAGGAGGAGGCTCTGAAGACCTTCACCGAGAAGGGCGACCAGTATAAGGTCGAGCTGATCTCGGATCTGGAGGACGGTACGATTTCATTCTATACCAACGGCACGTTCACCGACCTGTGCCGTGGCCCGCATATCCCCAACACGGGTATCATCAAGGCCGTAAAACTGACGTCGGTTGCCGGTGCCTACTGGCGCGGCAACGAGAACAACAAGATGCTGACCCGTATCTACGGTATCTCGTTCCCCAAGAAGTCGATGCTCGACGAATACCTCGCCATGATGGAGGAGGCCAAGAAACGCGACCACCGCAAACTGGGCAAGGAACTGGAGTTGTTCTGCTTCTCGCAGCGCGTGGGCCAGGGTCTGCCGTTGTGGTTGCCGAAGGGTGCCGCCCTGCGCGACCGTCTGGAGCAGTTCCTGCGCAACGTACAGAAAGAGTACGGCTACCAGCAGGTCATCACGCCCCACATCGGTAACAAGGAGCTTTACGTGACTTCGGGTCACTACGCCAAATACGGCAAGGACTCGTTCCAGCCGATTCACACCCCCATCGAGGGCGAGGAGTACCTGCTCAAACCGATGAACTGCCCGCACCACTGCGAGATCTACCGTTCAAAACCTCGTTCGTACAAGGATCTGCCTCTGCGTTTCGCCGAGTTCGGCACGGTCTACCGCTACGAGCAGTCGGGTGAGTTGCACGGATTGACCCGTGTGCGCGGATTCACGCAGGACGACGCCCACCTGTTCGTTCGCCCCGACCAGCTGTTGGAGGAGTTCGAGCGTGTGATCGACATCGTGCTCTACATCTTCAAGACGCTGAAGTTCGACAACTACACCGCTCAGGTATCGCTGCGCGACCCGAACAACCGCGAGAAATACATCGGTTCGGACGAGAACTGGGAGAAAGCCGAGTCGGCCATCATGAAGGCCGCCGAGGAGAAGGGTCTGAAGACCGTCGTCGAGACCGGCGAAGCCGCATTCTACGGCCCGAAGCTGGACTTCATGGTCAAGGACGCCATCGGCCGCAAATGGCAGCTGGGTACGATCCAGGTGGACTACAACCTCCCGGAGCGTTTCGACCTGACGTATAAGGGTGCCGACGACAAACTCCACCGCCCGATCATGATCCACCGTGCACCGTTCGGTTCGATGGAGCGTTTCGTGGCCGTGCTGCTGGAGCACACCGGCGGTAAATTCCCGTTGTGGCTCTCGCCCGACCAGGTGGTTGTTCTGCCCATCTCGGAGAAGTTCAACGACTACGCCGAGAAGGTCGTAAAGTACCTCAACGACCACGACGTACGCACCATGCTCGACGACCGCAACGAGAAGATCGGCCGCAAGATCCGCGACAACGAGCTCAAGAGAATCCCCTACCTGCTGATCGTCGGCGAGAAGGAAGCCGCCGAGAACCTCGTATCGGTTCGCGCACAGGGCGAGGGCGACAAGGGCCCAATGTCGATAGAGCAGTTCAAGGATCTGATCCAGGGACTGGTCAAGGAAGAGTTCGAGGCCAACAAGCTCGAAAAGAAATAAAGAAAAAAGAGATTCCTCCCTCCGACCCGTCCTCCCAACAGGGGGAACGGGTCGGAGGGAGGAAAATCCGATACGCGGCACCGCCGCACGGTCCTCAAGGGCTCTCGCGAGAGATCCGGGCCGAGACAAATTAACTTATTTATTAATTAATACTTACCACTATCGCAGCACCAAAACCATTCCAGCCGAGACCATTCAACTCGGGGAATAACCGGCCTAAACCGGCCGCCGGAAGAGCTCCCATGGGTCGCAAAGCACCCGAGAAGGAGAACCCACATCGCATCAATGATCAGATCAACGTACCCGAGGTACGTGTAGTCGGAGACAACATTCCCGAACCCAAGGTGATGTCGACACGTGATGCACTCCGGCTTGCCGACGAGATGGAACTCGACCTGGTCGAGATCTCGCCCAAAGCCGTACCTCCTGTGTGTCGCATTGTCGATTACCAAAAGTTCCTCTATCAGCAGAAGAAGAAGGCCAAGGAGATCAAGGCCAATCAGGTCAAAGTCGTTGTCAAGGAGATCCGCTTCGGCCCGCAGACCGACGACCACGACTACAACTTCAAGCTCAAGCACGCGCAAAACTTCTTGAAGGAGGGAGCAAAAGTCAAGGCTTACGTCTTTTTCCGCGGACGTTCGATCGTCTTCAAGGAACAGGGCGAAATCCTGCTTCTGCGTTTTGCCACCGATTTGGAAGAGTTTGCCAAGGTGGAGGCCATGCCTCGCCTCGACGGCAAGAAGATGAATATGATGCTTGCTCCGAAAGCTACCAAGAAGTAGTCGGAGTGCGGTACAGGGATGCCTGATCCTCGTTCGAGAGGGCGGCGTCTCCAGGATATAGCGACGCCACACGGATTCAGACTCCGTGTGGCGTTTTTTTTGTGCGGGGATGAAGGGTTCGGAATTTTTCGCTACCTTTGTAGAGATGAACACCATAGATAAAATATTCGGTATAGACTCCCCCGCCTCGTTTCAGGAGACGGCTCTGGAGATCTTCCGCGACCAGGCCCGGCGGTGTGCCCCCTACCGGGAATACATCTCGCTGATCGGCGTCGACCCGGAGCAGGTCGACCGTGTGGAGCAAATTCCCTTCCTGCCGATCCGCCTCTTCAAGAGCCACACGATCTACTGCGGCGAGCAGGAACCCGAGGCGGTCTTCACCTCGTCGGCCACGACGGGAATGACCTCGTCGCACCACCCCATGCAGTCGCTCAAACTCTATGAGCGGGCCTTCACCGAGTCCTTCCGCCGATTCTACGGCGAGGAGCGGCAGTGGAGCCTCTATGCCCTGCTGCCCAACTACCTGCGCCGCAAGGGATCGTCGCTGGTCTACATGGCCGACCGGCTGATCCGTGCCTGCGGATCGGGCGGATTCTATCTGGACGACTACGAGGCCCTGCTCCGCGACATGGAGGCTGACCCCAAACCCAAAATTCTGCTGGGTGTGAGCTACGCCCTGTGGGATCTGGCCGAAAGGTACGCCCCCCGACTGGACAAGACCATCGTCATGGAGACGGGCGGCATGAAGGGCTACCGCGAGGAGATCTCGAAAGAGGCCTTCCACAAGATCCTGTGCGAGGGGTTCGGTGTGGAAAGCATCCACTCCGAGTACGGCATGGCCGAGCTGACCTCCCAGGCCTATTCCCACGGCCGGAACCGCTTCTACTGCCCGCCCTGGATGCGTGTCATCGCCCGCGACATCAACGATCCCTTCGCCCTGCTGCCCCACTCCAAACGCGGCGGGCTGAACATCATCGACCTGGCCAACCGCTGGTCGTGTGCCTTCATCGAAACCGAAGATGCCGGATGGGTTCATCCCGACGGATCGTTCGAGATCGAGGGCCGCATCGCTCACAGCGACATCCGCGGCTGCAACCTCCTGGTACAGTAGATTTGGGGAAGGAGAATCAAAAAAACGAGTTCTGAAAATTCAACAAACAAGCAAAAATCCATGAAAACCGTAGCTTTCGTACCCATTCGCCTCAACAGCCAACGTGTCGAGGGCAAGAACCTCCGTCTGCTGGGCGGTGAGCCGCTGATGTGCCACACGCTCAAGACGCTGACCCGAGTCCGTGAGATCGACGAGATCTATGTCTATTGCAGCGACGAAAGCGTGTGCCAATACCTGCCCCAGGGGGTGAAGTTCCTGCGCCGCAGTCCCACCCTCGACAGCAACACGACCCTCGGCAGCGAGATCTACGACAGCTTCACCCGCGAGGTCGAGGCCGACCTCTACATCCTCGCCCACGTCACCTCGCCCTTCATCAAGGCCGAAACCATCGCCCGATCCATCCGCGAGGTGCGCTCCGGAGCCTACGACTCGGCATTCAGCGCCGAGCAGATCCGCACTTTCGCCTGGTTCGAGGGGCGGCCGCTGAACTACTCCTTGAGCGAGATCCCCCGCACACAGACCCTCGAACCCGTCTATATCGAGACGAGTGCCTTCTTCATCTTCCCGCGCGAACTGTGGGTCGGACACCACCAGCGGATCGGCGACCGTCCCTACATGGCCGTGGTCGACCGCATCGAGGGCATGGACATAGACTATCCCGAGGATTTCGCCGCTGCCGAGATCATCATGTCGGGCATCAAAGAGGAGGAATTACAATAAGCCCATCCCTAAGGGGCGGCAAACAGAATGTTCGGCTACGTCTTCCTCGAAGGGGAGGAATTTTGCCATATACCTATTATATATAAGACCCGTCGGAGCAACTGGCTTCGACGGGTCTTGTGGATTTATTCCAGCGGACGGCGACAATAGGCATCGATCATCGAGTGCCGCGTGCGGTTGATGATCTGTGCACCGACCGATGCGGCATAGTCCCTCAGCACCTCGTGGCCGCGGAACAGTTCGGCCAGCTCGCCCAGGTAGACCGACATGGTGTAGGGCGTGTGGGGCACATTCCTGAAGATGGGTTTCAGCTCGGCGGGGCGGTCGTCGTAGTAGTGTGAAACCACACGGCAGAGGCGATTGGAGGAGTCGACCGTAAGCCCGTCCAGGAGCGTATGGTCCACACCGTAGAGCTCCACCTCCTTATACCCCAGCAGAAGAGCCACATATATGCCGTTCTGCACCACTGTGCCGAAATTCGCGCTGCCCAGTCCGTGACGGAACAACCAGAACTCCACGTTGCGGAATCCGCGGTACATCTGCGAGTGGAAACTGACGATGCGAATCCGGGGATTGGGCAGGACAGCCCGGTAGTCGAACCCCTCGGGGTTGTAGTGCTGGACATAGAGCGTCATGGGCCACGAGACCTTGCGGTCGAGCAGTTCGTAGAGCTTCATCACCCGCTCGCGGTAGATGCTCTGCCGGAAGAACATCGGGTCGGAAAGCACGTAGTACGACGGACGCAACTGCTCGAAGTGGTCGTCCTCGGCGAAGTAGTTCACCGCCATGAAATCCCGCTCGGCAGCGAGCAAGGGGTGCAGCAGACGGGGTAGCTCCTCGTTGAGCGCGGGGCCGTTGCCCAGCACCGCCACCTTGCCGCGGGGCGTAATCCCCGCACCGGAACGGGACACACGATCCCGGAAATCCTCCTTCACGGCCATCACCGCAAAGTAAAGAAGCGTATCAAACGAATTGCGGATCAGCGCAATGATCTTTTCGGAGAGCGTCATAGACGGATATTTTGGTTTTATTTGCAAATGTAGCAAAATTAAGATACCTTCGCAAGAAGAACCAAGCGCAAGACTCCCATGGCAATACCCCTAATATCGGTCGTCATACCCCTCTACAACAAGGCCGCCGAAATCGGGAAAACCCTCCGCTCCGTGTTGGAGCAGACCTTTCCCCCACTCGAAATCATCGTCGTGGACGACGGATCGACCGACCGCGGGGCGGAATACGTGCAGCAGATCTCCTCGCCGCTCGTCCGCCTCATCCGCCAGCCCAACGGCGGAGTTTGTCGCGCCCGCAACCGCGGCATCGAAGCCGCCCGCGGGGAGTACATCGCCCTGCTCGATGCCGACGATGTATGGCATCCCCGTTTTCTGGAGGAGATCGCCTCGATGATCGGCGAATTTCCCGGTTGCGGACTCTACTCCACACGATTCAACATTCTGAGCCACGACGGTTTGCATCCCGCACCCGCTCCCTTCAGACGCGGCATCGTCCCCAACTTCTTCCGCGAGTCGGCCCACCGCTACATCGTCATCCCCTCGACGGCCTGCATCCCACGCCGCGTGTTGGACGACGTGGGCGGATTCCCCGACGGGATGAAGATCGGCGAAGATCTCTACATGTGGATCAAGATCGCCCGAAAATACCGGGTATGCTTCTCCCCCGAGGCCCTCTGCGACTATTCGCGCGTGGCGTCCAACCGATCGGCATCGATCTACACCCCCGAGCAGACCACCTTCTCGTTCGAGGCCCTGTACGATCCCGACGCCCCCGAGGAGCAGAACGAATTCGTGGCCCGCGCGGCCCTGGGCAAGGCCCTCATCGTCTGCACCAGGGGCGGAACGCAGCAGGCAAGGCGGGCCGTGGAGTTCTTCGCCTACACGAAGGTCTACCGCCGCACGTGGCGCAAGGTGAAGTGGCTCTGCCGCATCCCCTCAGCATGGCGGCCCTGCATCATGGGCTGGTACAACGCCCTGGCCTGGAAGATCGCCCGCAAGGGACTCTAACGCCCCGGCAGGCACAACATCTCTGAAAGGTATCGAGCCTCCCACCCACAGAGGGAGTATCGGGAATCCGCCCCCTCAAAAAAGAGTGTCGGGGGATCCTACGGGAAAATATCCCGTGCAACCCCTAAAAGTTTTTCCCCGAGAGGGTACATTCCCCCCCCAAAAAAGGTATATCTCAACGAAAAACCCCTGTCACAGATAACTGCGACAGGGGTGATTTACTTTGAAAAGAGGACTTTGACAGAACCTCTCTACAGTTTTCAAATGAAACGGAGTCCGACGGGCCGTTATTTCCGGCTTTCGTCCGTTTTACCGTCTTCGGGCAGGGACTGGAACACGGCGCTCAGCTCGCCATTGCACAGGATCATCATCATCGGGCCGTCCATATCGTAGTGCGTGGCCGACTCCAGAGCCTTGAACATTGCGGCCTCGTGTTTCATGTCGGGGCAGGCGCGGCGCGTGGAGAGCACCGCCGAGATCTTCAGTTGACGCTTCTCGCCCTCCTCATACGCGGCCGAGAAACGGTTGCAGCTGCCCACACCCACCACACGGTGATCCTCCTCCGTAAAGCACAGGGTGAACCGTCCCTGGTCGGGATGGATCGTCTCACCGCCCAGGCGCACCAGTTGCCACGAAGTGCCGACCAACGGACGCTGTAACTTCTGATAGGCGCGGCACGACGAACAACACCCCGCCAGCAGGTAGGTCGCGGCCACGAAAAATACCATACGAATCAAAGTCTTCATATACTCACAAGATTAAATACAACAAGGACGGAATCCCCTCAAGGCTTTCACCCCTACGGTCCTCCGTCCTCTGAATTGTAGCCCCACCGCGACTCGAACGCGAATCTAGGGTTTAGGAAACCCTCGTTCTATCCCTTGAACTATAGAGCCGAAAAATTGCGGTACCTCCACCTCCTCCCCTGAGGGCGGACGGAAAGTACCGCAAATATACAAATTATTTTCGACTTATCTTAAAAGTGGAAGTTCATTCCTACCGAAAAAACATTGGCATGGAGCGTATAGTTACCGCTGAAGGTCTCCCACTTGCCCGTAATCTGGTTCAGCGTGGGGTAAGAACCCGTACGCTCGGGGTCGGCCGACGAAACATAGCAGTAGGCCAGGTCGATGTCCATGCACTTGGCGGGACGAAGCGTCAGACCGGCCGTGTAGGATACCTTGGTCATCGAAGGGGTCTCGGGATTGAGGAAGTTGCTGTCCACAGGGCTCTGATCGACGTACATACCCATACGTGCCGTGATGAAGTCCGTAGCGCGGTACTGTCCACCGAAACGGAAGGCCAGCGTATTGGAGTAGTTCTTGACCGAAACGATCGGGTTCATCTTGCTGACCACGGGTTTCAGCAGGTTGTTGACCGTAGCCATGTCGATATCGACCACCAGGCGGTCATAGGCCGACCATCCGACCCACTGCAAATCGACGGCAAACTCCCATTTGGGCGTCGGACGGAACGAAACACCCCACGTAACGCTCGTAGGCAGGGGAAGCTCCGTGTCGAACGAACCGAGGCTCTGGGGCATACCGTTCTGCTTCAGTTCGTTGAGCGCCATACCCAACTGGGGATTCTGTTGGATGAGCTGGCCCAGCATCGGCATCAGAGCGGCCTGGTGCTTGTGGGCAAAACCACCGAGGTGACCCAGGGCCGCCTTCAGGTTGTCGCCGTAGATGAGCGAGCTCTCGCCGCCCTTGACCTTCATGTTCAGACGCGAACGCCACGTCATACCGAACGACCACTCATCGGTGATGTTCCACAGGAAACCGGCATTCACACCGACAGCGACCTGGGAATTACCCTCCAGCTTGGCCGAGATCAGCGGCGAGGTACGGCTCAGCTCCTTCGAGACATTGCCCACCAGAGCGGGAATATCCTGACGGACATCCTGCGGAAGCTGGCCCACAACCGGACCGAGCTGCTCGATCAGACCGGGCAGAACCTCCTTGACAATCTGCTGACCGGCATCGACGCGGAACATCGAACGGCTCAGATTGAAGTTACCCCAGTTGATCGTAAGACCCGCACCGATCGAGAGCTTGTCGCAGATCTTATACGAGATCGTGGGCTGAAAGGCGAAGGCCTGCAACTCGATGTCCTGCACCAGGTGGGCACCCTCCCAGTTGTCGCCCCACTTCATTGACGATCCGTTGGGCGTGTAGAGACCCACACCCAAAGCCAGACGATCCGTGGGTTTGTAGTTGAAGTAAACGTGGATGGGGGTCGAGAGTCCGTTGTCGGACTTGGTGGCCTCACCAAAGATATATTTTCCGTAATTCTCGTCGCCGGGCTGCGCATTGTTGAACGGAAGGGGCAGTTTCGAGAAACGTACCGAAGAAAGAATTCCGGTGAATCCGGCCGAGATGTCGAATTTCGATTTTTGGAATGCGGTGGCTGCAGGGTTGAAGAAAATAGACTCGGAATTGAGCTGCATAGCCGTTCCCACGTGTCCCATACCGGTCTGCTTGGCCGACATATTATTCACCTGGTAACCCTCGGCATAAGCGCCGAAGCTCATCACGGAAGCAGCTAAAATCAAGAAAATTTTTCTCATAACTAATTGATTAAGTTCGTAATAACACATCATTTCGATGTAAAAAATCGGGTGCAAAGGTAGGGAAACAATTTCCAATGCCCAAATTTTTTGGTCTAAAATTCCACTAAATTCCACTAAATGGTATAACATTGGACTATTTGTCCTATTTATACCATCAAAAGGCTCTTTCAGCCATAAATTCCTATCACAAGGGCGTTTAGGATGGCCCCGGGACGGGGTTTCGGGGCGGATTCCACCAATGCGTATTTTTTCGGGGCGGAAAACGGGATGCGGGAAGAGACACAGAGGAAGTGATCGGGAACGACTATCGGGGGCAGGCGAAGGCCAGGACGGGGGAAGCGGCAGGCGGAAAATCCACTTTTTTCGTCGTAAATCGCTACAATATTTGGCAATATCGAAAATCCGTACTACTTTTGTCCACGGAAAGATGGCAGAGTGGTCGATTGCGGCGGTCTTGAAAACCGTTGAACTGCG
>JAHHQK010000012.1 GCA_020026435.1 Alistipes sp.
GGGGACACAAGGATTTTCAGTCCTTTGCTCTACCAACTGAGCTATGGCACCATCACCGTTAAAGGTTAGAAACGTTGTTTCTGTATTAACGTGGTGCAAATATAGGGAGAAAATTTAAATCTGCAAAAAAATTCGACAAAAAATTCAATATTTTTATCATTTTCTTTAAAAACGCCCCTTTTTCGACCTTTTTGAGCCGCTTTCCGGATCATTACGAATCAATCCTCCGTCGCCCCGACCCACCTGCCCCCCCTCATATCCGATCATCACAACGACTCTCATCGGCTCGAAAAACAGAGAAAATATCCGTTTTTTATCCAGGGGGTACAAATTCCCGAAGAAAACCTGCCCAACAGTCCGACCTGCCACTCAATCCGAGGCCGGGACACTACTTTTTCCCAGCACACACAACTCCACATTTCCCGCAAGACCCTAAAATCCCCGCAAAATCAGCAAAAAGCATCCCATCCATATTCCCCTACCCGTTCCCTAAAATATTTCCCAAAACCTCTAAGACTCCCGAATCCCCCTTATCTCGCCCCCGAGTCCCCAAACGACCATCCATCCCCGCAAGTTCAAGATCTCTCCAAAACTCCCCCTCCTCCCAACCTCGTCGACAAAAGCCTCAAAGCTCCCCAACCGCCGCCAAACCTCCGCCCTATCACCCAATCCACTCCGCCCACTCCGTCCACTCCAAGCCCTCTAAATTCCCCATTCTCCCGCCAAGCCCCCGCTCGTCCGGATCAAGCACATAAAGCGGCCACAAATAAAAAAAGAACGGTGGACGAATCAAATCGTCCACCGTTCTTATCTAAACCACCGCGGGCAATCCCCACGGATGGATACGGTCACTATCGAACCTGATATTTCGTGTTGTTCTGCAACTTGAGTGCCGACTCAACCTGAGCACCCTCGGGCAGAGCGTTGATCTCAGAAGCGATGACAGCGTTATTCGTCATCGGAGTGCGGAACGAGAAGTCGACCATGATATCCTGCTGGATCTTGGCATTTACCTGAGCCGATACGGCCTCCAGAGCAGCTGCCGACAACGAAACTTTGGCAGGAGCAGCACCCTTGGACAAGGTAATACCCATCACGTTGTCAACATACGAAATCTTGGCTCCAGCGGGAGTAACATCGAGCAAGAATACATAGTAGTAGTTATCATTACCGTTCTGTACCAGGTTGCCTTTCTCGTCGAACGACAAGTAAGCACGACCATCATGCAGTTTACCATCCTGATCAATCGAACCTACATAGACCATGGCACCGACATTACCTTTATCGGTCTGCCAGATCACAGCATTCTTGGCATCGAGCTGCAGAGGATTCTGACCCTCCAACATGATACCCTTCTTGCCGGAGTGAACACCTACAACGAAACCCTCGTCGGTAGGCAGTTTGGCAGTCTCCAGGATCGAAGCGGGGAAGAGACCCTTCATCGTGTAGAGGTTCTGCTCCTTGTAGAGCGTGCACTTCTCGATCGTCACTTTCGAAGCGGGATAGTCCTTGATCCCAGGTTTCTCCATACCCTCTTCCTGATACTGATATTTTGCGTTCATCGTGTAGGTACCGAAGTAATCCTCCATCGACGGAGCGGGAGCAGCACCGGCATCGATCGTAAACTCGCAGTTCGAGCGCAGAGCGGCAGCACCTTCGGCGTTGAAACCAACGGCCAACACTACATAGTCGCCATCACCCGGAACAGCCACCAGCTTCTTACCGGCCTCGGTAATCACCTGAGCACCGCTGTTCTCGTCCTTGACGATCTTGTCATAGTAGGTATTGTACTGATCCTCCGTAACCTTCTTGGCGTCAACCAACAGAACCTTCACCTCGGTAATCTGGTTGTTGAACTGGAAGTCAACAACAGCATTGTAGTTCTGATCGGCGTCGACATACATACCCAGGTAAGTCAACGACATCTCAGGCTCGGGAGCGGGCTCGGGAGTACCCGGGAGAACGATCTTCATCTGACCCGAGGGGTTACCCAGGTTACCGCGACCGCTTTCGGGATCGAATGCGAACAACGACTCGGCAGGGAATGCAATCACACCATCCTTGAACGTACCGTAACCGTATTTCGGATCTTGCAACAGATCACTCGACATACCTACGGCTATATCAACCATAGCACCGTTCTCACCAATAGCAAGCTTGCAACCGATCATCTGAGCGGGGATCTTCACAGTGTTGGCATCCGAGCAATCGATCTCGATATAGGTGTCTTTCTCATAACCTGCGGCCTGAGCACCCAGAGCGCCACCAAGACCCACTTTGAAGAAATCACTTTCGGCCGTGTAGACGTTCTTGACACGATAAATCTTGTCGTTCAACTCCGACTGCTGCACCTCTACCTGCCACGACACAACGGGGAATCCGCCTACGAAGTTGGACATCAGGTCGTCATAGTAATACCCCATACCCAGCGACTTGAACGGAGCGTCACGCACCACCTCAAACGCATAGGTCGAAACGCCATAGGGGAAGAGATTGTCCTTGTCGGTCAGCGTCAGTTTGACGGGAACGGCAATACCTGCGGGCAGCTCATTGTCACCACTGAGGCTTACCGTAACCTTCAACTCACCCTCGTTGACACCCTCGGGGAAGGTAACCGACGTCGGGAAGTCGAGTTTTGAAGCCAACTCCCCGTCAGCGATCTCCACGTTTACGTTTGCCAGGAACAGGTCGCTGGCACCGCAACGGTTAACCTTGATCGAGAAGCTCTCCTGCGTGTAACCCAGGTGAATCATCGAAGGCATCTCACCACCGAAGTAAACCAAGGGTTTGGAACCATCGACTTGAGGTACGGCATCATAAGGCGTGTCATCCTCGCAGGATGCGAAACCCAAAGTGCCGACGAAAGCCATCAAGTATAATAATTTATTGATCATTTTCATAGCTCAAAGCAATTTAAGTGGTTAACTATTTGGATGGTTAACTATTTAGCCAAGCGTAACTTGCCCGTGGGATCGGGGTTGTTCAGCTCGTCGGTGATGGCGGTGTTGTTTTGGAACTCACCACGGGTGATCACGATGTTCCACTGCGGCGAACGGCCGTTCGGACATCTCAGAGCGGCAACACTTGGGTGGTTCGTACCCTCGTAACCGCGGTCGAAACCGATATCCATACGCTTCAAGTCGAACATTACGATACCCTCACCCCAGAACTCAACACGCTTCTGGACCATCATCTCCTTCTGGAACGACTTGAGGTCGGTAACCGATGCAGGGCAGGTGTATTTGCCACCCTTCAGCATACGGCTGGCCATGAAGGTCTCCAGAAGTTTCTTGGCCTCACCCAGGTTCGACTGAGCCACAGCCTCCATCTCTATGAAGTACATCTCCTCGACACGCATCAGCGGGAAGTCGGCCAAAGCGCCCACCGTCCACTGCATCGTCTCGCCGTTTACCGGACGGAACTTCAGCGAAGTGTAGGGATCCGATTTCTCCATGAAGTCGGCAGCAGGTTCAACATTGATCGGGTACTGGTAGTAGTCCCATTTCTGCGGATCGATGAAGGCACGCTTACGGAAGTCGTTCGCACCGATGCTCTCGTAGAGCGAGCGGTCGATACCGATCGAAGCGTAGTCATAGAATCCGTAACCCCAGATAGCCTCCGAGCAGATGTGAGCAAAAGCGTTGTAAAGCTCGGCCAGCTGAGCAGACGTCACAGGCAGATACCACAACCACGAGTTGTTCGAAGTGTGGGTATTGAAAGCCGTCGTGGGATCCAGCCACTGCTGTTCGGTCAACAACGTGCAACCGCTCTCCGAGATAGCCTTGCGGGCATACTCGGCAGCCTTCTCGTAAGCACCGGCATCACCGGCGGCACCCATCTCCAGGTAAGCACGGGCGTACATACCGTAAACGGCGCCGAGCGTCGGCATCGAACTTACCTGCTTGGGAGCATCAGCCAGGAAACCCTCGGCTTTAGCCAGGTCCTCAAGGATAAACTTATACATATCCTCGCGGGTAGCACGGGGATTGTGCTTGGCCTCCTCCTCAGTCGTGGTCTCACGAACGATAGGCACGGTCAGACCCTCAATACCCTTGATGCTGTACCCACCGACAATATCCTCCGCATGGGGAGCTTTCGGCTCGAACAGACGGGCCAGATCCAGGTAGTACTTTGCGCGGAAAGCGTAAGCATAACCCAACGAGTGTTTGCTCTCACCACTTGCGTCACCGGGGATCAGACGGATCACCTTGTTAGCACTCTCAATGTACTTATAGTAGGCCTGCCAGAAGTAAGCGGGAAAAACGAAACGCGAATCCTGATTCTGGTTCATGTAATAGCCATTATAGTGGCTGTATCCGATCTGGGCACCCATAACGGCAATATCACCGCACATGAAGTCCGTCCTCAAAGCGATCGACTGAATACCGAAGTCGGTCTGCTGACGCGAGTCGATGGCACCGGCGGTCACCATACCTGCGGGCATGGCACCTACCAGGGCCTCGATGGCAGCTTCGTTATCAGCCACCTGATCGGCCGTAGGAGATCCTCCCTTGGGGAAGGACTCCTTGATACATCCGGTCAACAGAGGTGCTGCGACCAAAAGTACTGTTGAAATTTTCAATATGTTTTTCATACGACTTTTCTTTTAAACGTTAAGGTTTAGAAAGTAATGTTCACACCACCCGAGATGGTACGGATCGGCGAGTACATTGCGGCATTGGTGGCACCCGACAACGACTGACGGGGATCCAGACCGCGGCGATACGACCAGTAGAATACGTTGTCGCAAGCCAGGTAGATACGCATGCGCTCAACCTTGAATTTCTGCGTGAAGTTCTTCGGCAGGGTGTAACCGACCTGAAGGTTCTGGAAGCTCAGGTAGCTGGCGTCAACCAGGAAACGATCCGACATGGCGTTGAAGTTCTTGTCGTTGAACTGGTAACGGGGCATTCCGGTCTCCTTGTTCTCGGGCGTCCAAGCCTTCAGCACGTCCTTGTGGATGTTACCACCGGCCGTGATGGGCGAGCCAACCAAACCTGCGTAACCCGAATCGTAGGTCAGACCACCAATCTGATAGGTGAAGCTGGCCGAGATGTCGAATCCGTGGATTGCGAACGTCGTACCGAAACCACCATAGAGCGACGGAGTGGGATCACCGCAGAGGTAATCGGTTGCCTCCTGATACTCCTTGGTCGTCTGACGGGTAACATTATTCTTCTTGTCCGTCACGTCCTTGTACCACATCGGCATACCGTCGGCGGGATCGACTCCGGCATACTTGGGCATATAGAACGTATTGAGAGCCAGACCCTCGCCCAGGAACGACGAACCCGAAGCAAAACCCTGGTAGCCGTCAACCGTAATGGTCTTCTTGGCCTCAGGCAGCATGGAGATCTCGTTCTTGAAGTGCGTCATGTTCAAATCGAAGTCCCAAGTGAAGTTCTTCTTGCGGATCAGACCGGCGTGCAGGTCCATCTCGAATCCCGAGTTGCGCATGTCACCGATGTTGTCGTAGTAACCGCCATAACCCAACGACAGGGGCACGGGGAAGAAGAACAACATATCCGAAGTCTTGCGGTAGAAGTACTCCATGCTACCCGTCAAGCGGTTGCCGAAGAGGCCGAACTCAAGACCGAGGTTGATGTTGGTGTTGGTCTCCCAAGTGATGTTGGGGTTACCGTGGTGACCGGCAACGAGAGCCAACTGACCGTCGTTGTTCTGTACATTGTAAGTATCGGTGTAGAGGAAGTCGCCGATGTTATCGTTACCCTGCGAACCTACCGAGAACTTCAGTTTCAGCATATCCACCCATTTGGCCGAGAACCAATTCTCATGGTTGATCAACCAGGCGGCACCTACCGACCAGAAGTTACCCCAGCGGTGATCGGGGTGGAAACGCGACGAAGCGTCACGACGGTACGAACCGCTCAGGAACAGCTTGCCGTTGTAGTCATACTGAATACGGGTGAAGAAACCCTCGTTGTTGTACATACCGCGATCCGAAGCAGCCTGCTGCTTGTCGACAACGGCACCGTTCAACTCGTCGGAACCGGGCGACCAGAGGTTCGACTTCTGACCGACCAACGAGTAAATCTGCGACTTGTAGTACTCGTGACCCAACATCACGTCGATGTGATGCTCCTTGAAGTCCTTCGAGTAGTTGAGCAACTGCTGGAGGTTCAAATACGTGCTGCGCTGGTGGCCTACCGAAAGCATACCGTTCTGAGTAGCGAACTGGCCGTACATCGAGTTGTATTTGTTCTGCGAACGGGTCTCGTCAACACCGAAACCTACGTTCATCGTGAATTTCAAATCCTTATAGAGCTGAAAATCGGCAAATGCCGTACCGTTGATGGCGTTACCTGTGCTCTTATTCTCGTCCAACCACGAAGTCTGGAGGGCGTTGGCCGACGGCTGGATAGGACGCGACATACCGGCGTTGCGACGGTCACCGTAGTCATACATCTTCATGCCGTACTTGTCGGTCATGATGTTACCCTGACCGTCACGGATGTAAACGGGATAGATCGGACCCATGTTGGCCGAGAAAGCGAAGATATTGGCAACCGACGAAGCATTACCCTCCGCACCGTTACCGTTGCTCCACGAGAAGTTGGCGTAACCGAAGTTGGCACCGACCTTCAGCCATTTCTTGGCCTGGAAATCGGCTCTCAGACGACCGGTGTAACGCTCCATCTCCGAGCCCTTGATGATACCCTTGTTGTTCAGGTAACCGAACGAACCGCTGAACGAGGCGCGCTCCGAGCGGCCCGAAACACTGACGTTATACTCCTGACGCAGCGAGTTTCTGTAGGTCTCGTCGACCCAGTCATCGGGCTGCAACCAGTAGTCCTGACCCTCGTACGTAACGCGGCGACCCAGCGTAGCGTTGGGGTTCACCTTACCGTTGGCACCGATGAACAACTGACCCTCGGGAACCGTGAATACCTGGTAACCCAGACCACCGTCCTTACCCGAACCGGCTACGTTCATGTTGGCCTTCATGTGGGCGTCGGCAGCCGACAGACCCTCTTTGTCCATATAATAACGATACAGGGCGCCGTAGTGAGCCTCGTAGAACTGAGCGGGGTTGTCCACCATCTCGTAGGTACGCATAGCGCGGGTATTGACACCCCACTTGGCATCAACCGTCACGATGGCGTCACGCGATTTGGCCTTCTTGGTGGTGATCATGATCACACCGTTGGCACCACGCGCACCATACAGAGCGTTCGAAGCGGCATCCTTCAAAACGGTCATCGACTCGATATCGTTGGTGTTGATGTTGTTCAGGTCACCGGGATAAGGTACACCATCGACAACGATCAACGGGTCGGTACCTGCCGAGATAGAGCTGAAACCGCGGATCACCAACTGGGGTTTGCTACCCAGGTCACCCGAAGCGGTGGTCATCTGCACACCGGCAACCTTACCTTCCAGGGCGCGCGTAACACTGGTGTTCTGCACCTTGGCAATGTCATCCGATTTCACAACGGTTGCCGAACCGGTGAAGGCCTCTTTCTTGGCCGTACCGAAAGCGACGACAACGACGTTTTCAATCGCTTGCGTATCCTCCTTGAGGGTTACCTCCACGAACGCCGAGCCGTTAAGCTCGACACGCTGCGTGTTGTAACCGATAAACGAAATCACAAGAGCGTCCTTTTTACCAGCACGGATTTCGAAGTTTCCCTCCGCGTTGGTGGTAGTTCCGACGCTTGTGCCTTCCACTAAAATGGTAGCTCCGGCGATAGGTTCACCCTGAGAACCCTTCACGACACCGGAGATCTGCTGCTTCTGGGCGAAAAGGATACCTCCTCCCAAAAATACAGCGATCAGCAATAGTACGATTTTTCTTACCATAAGCGTAAAATTAATTGGGTTTGATTAAAAGTCCAGCAACAAAAATATGTATTTCGATAAAAATATCCAAGAAAATTATTGAAAATATTTTATTAAATTCATCATTATTACTAAAACCTCTTTTGAACATTACACATTAGGCCTTTTCGTGGAAATTACCTTACAATCTGTAACCACTTCCGACTGCTTTTAAATTATATTTTTTTAATATATTACAAATCAACTACTTACACATCACTCAGGACCTTTCCTTCTATCATTCAGAGGGAAAAAACCCTCCAAAATTCGATTTCCGAGCGTTGTTTCATCCTGTCCGGGACATTCCATCCGCCTTTTATACCTATATATAATATATGCGGATTACTTTCTTTCACTTTTCACCCCCCGATTTCTCACAAATTAAAAGCAATTCGACACCCCACACCCACCTCCGAGGCCCTCCAACGCGGTTTAAAGCGCAAGCAACTGAACCTTTAGCTGTTTCCAATCTGTAATATACTCCTCGAAAATCTCCGCAAGGAACGCCCTGGAAATGTGTCCCAATTTAGATTTTATATTTCTTTAAAAAGTCAAAAAAACGACACCCAAAGTCCAATTTTTATTCATTCAATTGATTTTCAGTTAAATATCGTTATTCAAGCATTTCTTATCATTTAGCATTAATTCGATCGAATTATTTCACGTTTTACGGCTTTGGATATACAAATATAACATTTTTAAATATATAATCAACAAAAAGACCGATATTTTTACAAAATAATTTTGAATTATTAAATCACGCCCTTTCAATCCCCCTCCGAGGCCCTTTTGACCTGCATCTGCTCCATCCGGGGGATTTTCCGGAGTCATTCTTTCCCACCCTCTCCCCGTTCCCAAGACCGTAACCACCGCGTTTTCGACAGAATGTTTGAGCCGGGGATGCCGCAGAACCGAAAAAATTCCGTAAATTTGTTGCTTGAAAACCATTAATTCCAAAGATGATCAAGATTGCAATCGTAGGCACGGGTTACATCGGGCTGGTTTCGGGCACCTGCTTTGCGGAGATGGGTGTCGATACCACGTGTGTGGATTCCGACTCGGGAAAGATCGCGGCACTCAACCGCGGCGAGATCCCCATCTATGAACTCGGACTCGAAAAACTCGTCCGCCGCAATGTCGAGGAGGGACGTCTGCACTTCACCACCGATCTGAGCGCGTGCCTCAATGAGGTCTCGGCCGTATTCTCTACGGTCGGCACTCCGCCCGATGCTTCGGGGGCGGCCGATCTGAGGTACGTCTTCGAGGTGGCCCGCACGTTCGGCCGCCACATCACGCGCTACAACGTCCTGGTCACCAAAAGCACCGTCCCCGTGGGTACGGCCCGCAAGATCAAGGCCATCATCCGCGAGGAACTGGACGCACGCGGGGTTGACATTCCGTTCGACGTCGTGTCAAACCCCGAATTTCTGAAGGAAGGGGCGGCCATCCGCGACTTCATGTCGCCCGACCGCGTGATCGTGGGCGTGGAGAGCCAGCGCGCCAAGGATCTGATGACGAAGCTCTACCGTCCGTTCCTGATCAACAACTTCCGCGTGATTTTCATGGATATAGCCTCGGCCGAGCTGACAAAATACGCCGCCAACGCCATGCTGGCCACCCGCATCTCGTTCATGAACGAGATCGCCAACCTCTGCGAGCAGGTGGGGGCCGATGTCGACCTGGTGCGCAAGGGCATGGGCACGGACGCCCGCATCGGCAACAAATTCCTCTATGCCGGCTGCGGCTACGGAGGTTCGTGTTTTCCGAAGGACGTCAAAGCTCTGATCCACACGGCCCGCGAATACGGCTGCCCGATGCAGGTCATCGAGGCCGTGGAGCGGGTCAACGAGCATCAGAAGGGCGTTCTCTTCGAGAAGCTCACCCGCGAATTGGGACCCGACCTCCGCGGACGGACCATCGCGCTGTGGGGTCTGGCCTTCAAGCCCGAGACCGACGATATGCGCGAAGCCCCCTCGCTGGTGCTGATCCGCTCGCTGCTCGAAGCCGGGGCCACGCTCCGCCTCTACGACCCCGTGGCGATGGACGAATGCCGACGCCGCCACCCCGATGCGGACTTCTACTACGCCGATTCGATGTACGATGCCGCCCGGGGAGCCGATGCCGCCGTGCTGATCACCGAGTGGAAGCAGTTCCGCCTGCCCGACTGGGCCAAGCTGGCGACCCTCATGCGCGGACGCGTGGTGATCGACGGCCGCAACATCTACCTTGGCGAGGAGCTCGCGGCCAACGGGTTCACCTACCGCGCCATCGGCAAATAGCCCAGCCGCCCCAAGGGTCCAATACCCCACAAGGGCTTCAAGGGCCTCAATGCCAAACAAGTCCCTCTCAGCCCTGCCCCACAGACACAAATAATCCCTGCCCGAAACGGACAGGGGTTATTTTTATACTCGGGATTCCGCGTATTAGATCGCCAGCGAGATCAAGAACACGGCAGCAACCGACAGAATGGCGTACAACTCGGGGAATGCTGCCAGCACGAGGGTCTTGGCCATCACGTCGTGACCGTTACCGATGGCAACGATACCATTGGCGCAGACCTTGGCCTGGTAGTACGACGAGAAGAGGCAGACCAGACCCATCAGCAGACCGCCACCAAAGATAGCGGCTCCCTGGAGAAGGGTCATGTCGATCGTCAGAAAGTTCTTCACCATAAAGTAGCCCACGAAACCGTAGAGACCCTGCGAACCGGGGACGGCCGAAAGCACCATATAACTACCGAAAGCGTTGCTGTTTTTCTTCATTGCGCCGACCGAAGCCTGACCGGACATCGAAGTACCGATACAGCTAGCCACGCCCGAAAGGCCCACCATCAAAGCTACGCCAATGTAGCCCAAAATAATTGCAGTTGTTGTTTCCATAATGTTTTAAAGTTGATTTTTTAATTATTTGTTTCTTGTTTTCACATTTTACTTTTGATCCATCTTACGCAGCGGATCGAACGTGCGGGTCGACATCTCGAATCCCGCATTTTTGAAGAACTCCACAAAGGTCAGACGCATCGGGTGAACGAACGACGAGATGACCGACATGAAGAGGTTGATACCGTGACCGAACACCAGGATCGGCAGCATGATCAGGATACGTACGACGATATTGGCGTCCTCCGGCACGAATCCCGAGGCCAGCGAGTTGAAGACCGTAGCCAGGATCCCGCCCGACAAGCCGATGGCAAACAGACGGATGTAGGAGAGCATATCCGAGAGGATACCCGTAAGGTTGTTATAGGTATCCCACAATCCCAATCCCAGATTGGTCAGCGGGTTCTTGCCCGGTGAGTTGAAGAACAGCATCAGCACCGCACCCAACGCCACGACGGCATAGAACGCCGGCGAGGAGAGCGTGAAGAAGGGAATGCCCCACTCGGGGTTGAGCATCGACAATCCGCCTGCAATGCTGGCGCTCAACAGGATGAGCCACCAGCCCAGGGTCGAAAGCGTGTACCTGAAACCGAGGGTCGACCACAGCATCACGATCTTGAGGACCATACCGAACAGGATCTGCACCATACCGATGGCCAGCGAGATCGAGAAGAACTTACCCTGGAAATCGAGGAACGGTATATCGGGGAAATACGGTTGCAGGGCCAGTCCGAAGAACGAACCGCACAACAGTCCGAAGAGCGTGGTCATCACACCGCACAGGGTTGCGAACCAGGCGGCCTGATTCATCATTCCCTTTTCGGGATTCTTCACCACGAGCCAGGCCCCCAGGGCCGTAAGCACGGCACCGTAGCCGGCATCGTTCAGACAGATACCGAAGAACAGCATGTAGAACGGAGCGAAGAACGGCGTAAGGTCGATCGTTCCGTACTTGGGCATGGCGTACATATTGCCCACGAACTCAAAGACATGAGCGAACCAGTTGTTACGCAGCAACACGGGCGTATCGTCCTCGGGACGCGGGTCGGACTTGACCCACACCACATTGGGATAGCTCTCCAGCAGGGCATCGACCTTCGACGAAGTCTCCTTCTCGGCCCAGCCCTCCATCACGAGCAGTTTGCCGTCGGCAGCCTGCTCGGCCGTGGTCTCGATGCGCGCACTCTGCAGACGCTCCTTGAGCGATGCGGCGTGACGTTCCATGAGATCCTTCGATGCGGCCACCCTCGAAAATTCGCCATCCAGCGCCTTCAGCTCCTCACGCATGAGGGTGATCTGACGCTCGGCCTCGCGCACATCCATCTGGGGCAACTTCATCTCCTGGCCATCCAGCATCACATCCACACCCGGAGCCGTCACCACGACGAACCATACGGTCGCTTCGTTGCGGGCGATCTCCTGGATGGTGTACTCAGCCTTCCACTCTTCGTGCGACTTGTCGAACGTGGTGCGCGACGATAAGAAGTAATGCAGCACAATGCCCTTTTCGGCCAGCGCACGGGTGCGTTCCAGGTCGAATTCTCCCCACGGACGCAACTCCTCGGCCATCTTCTCCATGCGGGCGATCTCCGCCGCGAGCGTGGCAGCCTGATGCTGGGCCTCCATATAGTGGTCGAAAGCCTCCTGACCCGAAGCAAAGGGTTTTGCTCCGGCGTCGCATCGGCCTTCCTCCTTTACCCAGGACTCGAAGAACGCACGGGCCTTGTTGTGCGCCTCGATATCGAGCAGGAGCTGACGATCCTCCTCGGAGGGTTCCCAACCGGTCGTGGTGATGTCGACCAAACCGATCTCGCGCAACTTCTCGATGAAGTCGTCGCGTTGTGCCGCAAAGAGCACAACATCATATTTCGACATTTTGGCTATCATAACATCGCGCCCTCCCCGGCTTGTTGTTGTTTGGTTTTCACGATCTTCTGGGCCGACTTGGAGAGATTCTCCTCGTCTTCCATGAATCGTTTGATTTTACGTATGGCGTCCTCGTAACCGGGTATCTGCACCTTTTCGTACAAGTTCACCTTCTGAGTAGTCTTTCGACGGGCGTGGTCCAGCAGTTCCATCTTGCGGTCGAACACGGCGTACTCGATGCCCAGGCGTGCCAGACGCTTGAGCACCTCCACACCGTCGGCGAACCACACCGGCGAGGAGAATAGATCATAGGGCTTTTCGTCGAACTTCACCTCCTGGAGCACGGGCGTTCTCACGCCGGCGATTTTCTGCTCCGAGAGTTCGACATCGGCAATGCGCACCAGATCACAATCAAACTCTCCCCATAACGCCACCATGTAATCGTATTCGGCCTTGAGCTTTTCAAACCGATCCTGGAGGTCATTTGCGGAGTACTTCGCACGCTTGACCTCGGAGCGCAGGGCCGACTCCTTACTCTTGATCGTAGGGAGAGCCTTTTCGCGCATCTTGAGCTGTTTGCCGAGCTCGCCGAGCGAAGTTTTGTTGTATTGGAATTTGATTGCCATAGAGCCTTACTCTGCTTTCCAGTATTTGTTGGTAATAGCCTCCTTGATGGCGACCTCTTCCTTCGAGAAGTACTTGGCAAAGAGCGTCCAAGCCGTGTCGAGCATCTCGGTGATGCCGATGTTGACGTCGATGGCCAACAGTTTCTCCGAATAGTCGTGGGCGAATTTCAAGGTACGCTCGTCGTAGTCCGACAAATCGAAACCGTTCTCCAGTTTGGTCTTGGCGTTGGCGGCATCGGCATACAGACGCACGCAGGCGTTCATCACCTGGGGATGGTCCTCGCGGGTCTTCTTTCCGATCACCAGCTGCTTCAGACGCGACAGCGAACGGAACGGGTCGACGATGACCTTACCCGTATCGGAGTCGTTTCTGAGGAACAGCTGACCCTCGGTGATGTAACCCGTGTTGTCGGGGATGGCGTGCGTGATGTCACCACCCGAAAGGGTCGTCACGGCGATGATCGTGATCGAACCGCCGTTAGGTAGCTGCACGGCCTTCTCGTAGATCTTCGCCAGGTCCGAATAGAGCGAACCGGGCATCGAGTCCTTCGAGGGGATCTGGTCCATACGGTTCGACACGATGGCCAGGGCGTCGGCGTAGAGGGTCATGTCGGTCAGCAGCACCAGCACCTTCTCGCCCTTGTCCACGGCGAAGTACTCGGCGGCGGTCAGTGCCATATCGGGCACCAGCAGACGCTCCACGGGAGGATTCTCCGTAGTGTTGACGAACGAGACGATACGGTCCAGGGCACCGGCGTTCTCGAACACCGATTTAAAATAGAGGAAGTCGTCGTTGGTCAGACCCATACCGCCCAGGATGATCTTGTCGGCCTTGGCACGCAGGGCCACATTGGCCATCACGGCGTTGTAGGGCTGGTCGGGGTCGGCGAAGAAGGGGATCTTCTGACCCGTCACGATGGTATTGTTCAAGTCGATACCGGCGATACCGGTTGCGATCAGCTCCGAAGGCTGCAAACGGCGGAACGGGTTCACCGTCGGGCCGCCGATCTCGCGCTCCTCACCCTCGATCAGTTCGCCGCCCTCGAGCGGTTCGCCGTAGGCGTTGAAGAAACGTCCGGCCAGATTGTCCGATACGCGCAGTTTGGGCGGCTCACCGTGGAAGATCACCTCCGAATCGGTGGCCAGACCCTCCGTGCCGGCAAAGACCTGCAACGTCACGTTCTCACCCATGATTTTCACCACCTGCGCCAGCTTGCCGCCGACGGTGGCCAGCTCATCGTTGCCGATGCCCGTAGCATGCAACGTCACGGTAGCCTTGGTGATGTTGTCGATTTTGGTATATATTTTCTGAAATGCTCGTGTTGTCATAATATGCTCTGCTTATTTCGATTTTTCACCCACATACTCTTCGATCTGCTTCTTGTAGCTCTCGAACTTCTCGGATTTCCACTCCGTGTAGTTCATCTGGCGGAAGAGGTTGATCAGACCCTTGAAGAACTGACTGCACTGCTCGAAATCGGCGAATCCGAAGTTGCGGTTGCAGATACCCAGCACCATCTTGTACATCATCTGCTGACGCTCCATCGGGCAGTTGGCGTCGATCTCATCGAAGGCATCCTGCTGCAGGATCACGAAGTCGATGAGCTCCGACTTCCAGAAACGCTCGTGATACTCCACGGGCACACCGTCGTCACCCAGGATGTTGATCTGGTCGTTGGCCTCCTTACCGCGCTGGACGATGGTCTTGCCCTGATATACGAGGTCGACCCAATCCTTCTCGACATGTTCGTCGAGGTAGGCGCGGATCTCGGGATACTCCAAATACTTGGAATAGGACTCCAGAGGATCGATTGCGGGATAACGCTTCGAATCGGCACGTCCCTGCGAAAGAGCATAGAAGCAACGTGCGGCCTTCTTCGTAGACTCCGTAACCGGCTCCTTGAGGTTACCGCCGGCGGGCGACACCGTACCCAGGAAAGTCACCGAACCCGACTCTCCGTTCGAGAGCTTCACCAGACCGGCGCGGGCATAGAAGTTCGAGATGATGGCCGAGAGGTCCATCGGGAAGGCATCCTGACCGGGCAACTCCTCCAGACGGTTCGACATCTCGCGCAGAGCCTGTGCCCAACGCGACGTGGAGTCGGCCATAACCAGCACCTTCAGGCCCATCGAACGGTAGTACTCGCCGATGGTCATACCCGTATATACCGACGCCTCACGGGCGGCCACGGGCATATTCGACGTATTGCAGATGATGATCGTACGCTCCATGAGCTTGTGTCCCGTGCGGGGGTCGATCAACTCGGGGAACTCCTTGAAGATCTCGACCACCTCGTTGGCACGCTCGCCACAAGCCACGATGATGATGACATCGGCCTCGGCCTGTTTCGAGATGGCGTGCTGCAACACGGTCTTACCGGCACCGAACGGGCCGGGGATGAATCCCGTACCGCCCTCGGCCATCGGGTTGAAGGTATCGATCGGGCGGACACCCGTCTCCAGCACACGCGACGGACGCGGTTTCTCGGTATAGCAGCGTACGGCCTGCTTCACGGGCCATTTCTGCACCATTGTGATGTCGTGATCCTTGCCTTCGGCGTCGGTGATCACGGCGATCGTATCGGTCACTTTATAGGTTCCGGCCTTGGCCACGCTCTTGACGGTATAGGTGTCGGTCATCACAAACGGGACCATGATCTTGTGCATGACCCACTGCTCCTTGACCTCACCGAGCCACGATGCGGCGCTGACCTTGTCTCCGGCCTTGGCCAGAGGGGTGAAATCCCACTGAGCCTCGAAGTCGATGGGGTCAGTGATCGAACCGCGGGCGATGAACAAACCGTCCATCTTCTCGAGGTCGTTCTGCAAACCGTCGTAGTTGCGCGACAGCAGACCCGGAGCCAACGTAGCCTCCAACATATGGCCTTCGAACTCCACGCGGTCTCCGATTTTCAGACCGCGGGTACTGTCGAAAACCTGGACATAGGCATTATCGCCTATGACTTTGATGACCTCGGCCATCATTTTGGTATCACCCACATATACGTGGCAAATCTCGTTCTGACCCACGGCACCGTCGGCCTTCACGATCACGATATTGGAGATGATACCGTTTACTCGTCCTGTAGTTTTCATTGGTATTTGTTTAGTTTTTTTCGTTTTCCGAGGGCGGGAGTCTGTTCCCGACAGGCCCATCCGCCAAAACGATGCAGCCTCATGAAAGACCGCATCGCCTCAATTATCTATTCGTCATTCCGGGGTTCGATGGCGTGTTTTCCGTCCAGCTCCTTCATCAGGCGCTCGAACATCTCGCGACCGCGCGCGGGATCCAGACGGGTCCAGCGGGCCACGATGTTGACACGCACCAGATAGGCCAGCACGGCATCGGCCGTGAAATAGTCGAAGGTAGACAACTCGGCCGCCTCGTTCCAACGGATCTGATCGATCTTGTGTTCTTTTTCCACCAGGTTGCTCTCGTCGTTGACGGCAGTGATCACCGCATCGACATACTGCAACTCGCCCCTCAGACCGAAATCCGCAGCCGAACTGCGTTTGAGCTGCTCCACGATGTCGCCTTCGCCCACCGTGGCCTCTTCGATCGAGCGGTTCAGGGTGCGGGCCGTGACGGCCGCCGTCACGTTGCGCAACGTGCGGTCGAATTCCGACCAGGCCCTGAGGAATGCGCCTCCCTGCTCGCGGCAAAGCTCATAGTAAGCCGCAAAGAGTTCGGCCTCGAAACGCTGCGTCACGTCGATCGTCTCGGCCTCCTCGCACTCGGGATCGGCAAAAGCCTTCACCACGCGGGCCAGGGGCTCGGGCAGACGGTTCGGCTGGCGCAGCTCCTCCTCCAGCTCCTCGTGCGAGAAGTTACCCAGGGGGTTGTGCTGTGCGCGGCCCGAACGCAGCGCCGCTATATTTTCGCAGTCGTAATAGCCGTAGAGCAGTTCCACCTGGCGGACATCCTCCTCCGTGAGGGAATCGAGGATCTCGGCACGGATGGCGTCAATATCGAAACCCTTCGTGTCGCCATCCGGGGCATACTCCCTCAGACCGGCTATCAGACAATAATATTCGTTTTGGAACATGACTCCTTAGGCCTTAAAAAGCATCTGGGAAACACGCTCGCGGAGATACTCTCCGAGCAGGGCCTCCATATCGGCGTCCGAGAACGAAATGTAGTATCCGCCCTCCTTTTCAGCCACCTTGAACCCCGACTTCACATTCTTCGAATAGCCCACCTCGATACCCTTAGCCAGGAGATCCTTGGCGGCGGACTCAAACGCCTTGTCGAGTTTTTCGCGCTGGGCCTCGGGCAGCAGGGCCTTCAGCTCCACACGGCCGGCCTCCGCACCGTTCCAGTTGCGGGCCACCTCCAGGAGCATACCCTTAAGGAATTCACCGTCCATGGCCGCAGCCTTGACACCCTCCGACGTGGTGCGGGCGATGATCATCGACGCGATCTCGGACTTGATCTTCGCCACGGCCTGTTTTCCGGCCAAAGCGATTTCGGTCATGGTGTTCTTACCTACGTCTTCAGCCTTAACCTCTGCTTTTTTAACAATGTTTTCGGCCTCGGAGCGAGCCTCGGAGAGGATCTTCTCCGCTTCGTCCCTGGCCTCGGCCACAAGACGCTCGGCCTCCGTGCGGCCCTTTTCCAGACCCTCGTCATAGAGTTTTCGGGTCAACTCTTGAAGTTTGTTTTCCATAGTTATATTTAGGTTTAATTATTGTTTATCTGTATTACTCACACAAATATATAAAAGTTTAATCAAAGAACAATTTAAATTTACGACTAATTCATGGCTGAAAACTTTTTTTTCGGCCACCTTCCGGTCAAAGGAAGCACACGGCCCGGGCTTTTCCCCGCCCGGGCCAACGTCCGACACAACAAATCCCGCACCAGACACGTCCGGTGCAGGATCTTCACATAAAAAACACATATTGTTCCCGATAAAGAACTCTACCTGATTTCGGCTATGACCACAGCCGTCGGTATACGGCGTTCCTTGATTTGGTCTCCCGAGCCGCTGTCACTGGGACGGTTCAACACCTCGCCCGAACCTCCGACAAAGGTCGACGAACCTCCGCCGTCGAGATTCACGGCCACCACACAACCCAGTTCGATGAGTTTGTCGGCCAGTTCCGCGAGATTGAATCCCGCACTGCCGCGCATCTTCCTGCCGTCGCAGACCAGCACGACGAGTTTGCCGTCCGCCGCGGCACCGATGGCCGTTCGCGGCTGACGCGACATACCCGACGTACCGCCCGGCTCCAGAATCTCCTTCCAATAGTTCATCACGGCGACATTCCGACCCTCATACACCAGCATCGGACCTGCACCGATGGCATTATAGGGTTGCCACAGACGTCCGCCGTCCGTCTTCGATGTGGGGGGCTCGCTCATATACAGCCCCTCCTTGTAGTCGTTTCCCAGCGGCGAGGGGAAGGCATAGGGCTTGTTGCCGTCATCCTTCACACTGTAAACCCACGCAGCCTCGAAACTGCCGTCACCCATCTGACCCAATGCGGCACGCACGGGATAATAGACCGGTGTCTTGTCATACTTCTCCTGCTGAACGGGCATGGACTTCATCTCTCCGCCCTCGATGAGCAGACTCACCGAGCTCTTTCCGGCGAAATATCCTCCGTTGACGACCACAAGCGGCTTCGCACCCTCTTCATTATACTCCTTGAAATAGCGGGTCGGCACCTTGCTTTCGGAGCACTGCGGACGGAAACGCAACGAAGGATTGGCCTCGAAATCCGCAATGGCATAGAATCCGAGACACCTCGCACCGCCCTCCAGCTCCCGGGTGAAGCTCTTCACGGTCAATCCCCGGGGATAGCCGGCCAGGGTTTCGTCATCACCGGGAGTGACCGGCACGTCCGGACCTTCGGGGATGTCGGACAGGTCATACTGCGCATCATCCTTCTCACTGCAACTCATGACCATGCCGCTCATAGCGACCAAAGCCATTGCCATACCTAATACTCTGACTATTCTTTTCATTTTCGTAATTGGGGTTAGGTGGTTATTTTCTATATTCTCAAGACATCAACACTCTGCCAACTCCCCACCCCTGCACTCCTCACCCACTCCGGTCATCCCTAAAAGGAGTCTGCCATGTATGAGAAATGTTCCACAGGGCGGTTCTTCAGACTTTTCATCCGGTCCTCAACACCGTTGAAATTCTTTATTTCATGTTTATACCTATATAATATCATCCGCCTTTCCTTTGCCGGATTCGGAGCGAATGACAAAGCAAATGTAATAAAATATTATTCTAAAAATCACATTCATTGTAAATATTTTTACCATCATTTGCTTTTATCTGAAATATTATTTGTAATTTCGTTGCAGAAACAATACAAATCCTAAGAAACCAAAGAAAAATGAAGATTTTAAAACTACTGTCTCTGCTCGCCATTGTGAGTGTATTTTCGGGATGCAGTCCCAATGACGACGTAGCCATCAGAGAGTTGGCACGAAGAGTAATCCCCCAACACGAAAAGAATTTCAAGTTTGAAAAAATCGAGGCTCCCGCCGGCGAGAACGACTTCTTTGAACTCGAATCCCAAGGGAGCAAGATCGTCGTGCGCGGCAACAATTCCAATTCCATAGCCGTCGGTCTGAATTACTACCTCAAGAATTACTGTCTGACGACCCTTTCGTGGCACAACCACATCGCACTGGAGATGCCCAAAGTACTCCCTAAGGTCGAAGAAAAAGTAAGGATCTCCGCACGCGCCCGGGATCGCTTCTTCCTCAACTACTGCACCTTCGGCTACACCATGCCGTGGTGGGGCTGGGACGAATGGGAGCATTTCATCGACTGGATGGCCCTCCAGGGCGTGACCATGCCGCTGGCCATCACCGGCCAGGAGGCCGTATGGCAGAAAGTGTGGCTGAAGATGGGACTCACCGACGACCAGATCCGCAACTACTTCACCGGTCCGGCCCACCTGCCCTGGCACCGCATGAGCAACATCGACTACTGGCAGGGCCCCCTGCCCCAGGAGTGGATCGACAACCAATGCGAACTGCAGAAGAAAATCGTCGCCCGCGAACGCCAGCTCGGCATGAAACCCGTGCTTCCGGCCTTCGCCGGCCATGTGCCCCAGGAACTGAAGGCCCTCTTCCCCGATGCCCGCATCACCCGCGTGAGCTATTGGGGCGGATTCGCCGACGAATACCGTTGCAGCTTCCTCGATCCCATGGATCCGCTCTACGAGAAGATCCAGAAGGAATTCCTCGAAGAACAGACCCGTCTGTTCGGCACCGACCACATCTACGGCGTCGACCCCTTCAACGAAATCGACGCCCCGAGCTGGGATCCCGAGACACTGGGCGGGATGTCGAAACACATCTACGAATCAATGGCCGCCGTCGATCCCGAGGCCGTATGGTTGCAGATGGGCTGGCTCTTCTATGCCGATCCCACGCACTGGACCCGGGAAAACATCGAATCGTTCCTGCGTGCCGTCCCCCAGGACCGCCTCATCATGCTCGACTACTTCTGCGAGTTCACCGAGATCTGGAAAAACACCGAGAAATTCTTCGGACAACCCTATCTGTGGTGCTACCTGGGCAACTTCGGCGGCAACACCATGCTGTCGGGTAACTTCCGCACCGTCTCCGCACGCATGGAGGACGCCTTCGCCAACGGCGGCAACAACCTCCGCGGCGTGGGTTCGACGCTCGAAGGTCTGGATGTCAATCAGTTCATGTATGAGTTCATGTTCGACAAAGCCTGGAATACGGGCATGAGCGACGACGAATGGGTCGAGCGTCTGGCCGACCGCCGCGTGGGCTTCCGCAACGAAGACTCGCGCCGCGCCTGGAGAACCCTCACCGACAGCATCTATATCCGCTACGCCCAGACCGGTTTGTCGACGCTGACCAACGCCCACCCCTCGCTCGAAGGCAACTGGCACTGGACCACCAAACCCACGATCGACTACCGCATCCCCACCTTGTGGCACGCCTGGGAGACCCTGCTCACCGTGGACAGTGACCGCGATTTCTACAAGTTCGACATCGTGAACATCGGCCGCCAGCTGCTCGGCGACTACTTCCACGTGGTCCGCAACAACTTCACCCGGGCCTACTACAAGCGCGACTTCAAACTGATGGAACAATACGGCGACGAGATGCTCGACATCATGAAGGACATCGACCGCCTCATCGCCTGCCACCCCGAGTTTTCACTCAAGCACTGGAACCAGACGGCACGCTCCTTCGGCCACGACCGCCAAAGCGAGGACTACTATGAGACCAACGCCCGCACCCTGATCTCGATCTGGGGCGACAGCTACCACCTCACCGACTACGCCAGCCGCACATGGGCCGGCATGGTCTCCTCCTACTACTCGCCCCGCTGGGAGATGTTCCTCAAAAAGGTGACCGAGGCCGCCCGTCAGAACCGCCAATTCGACCAGAAGGAGTTCGACAAGGAGATCCGCGAGTTCGAGTGCGCATGGGCCGATGCCGGTTACACCATTGATTATCCCGAGGCCGGCGACGCCAAAGCCACTGCGCTGGAGCTGGCCGGAAAATACAAAAACAGGTTCGACTCGATCCATTGAGTCGGTTTGTTAAGTTAATGCTGACGAAGCCCCTCCCGGTACAGAATCGGGAGGGGCAATTTTTTTACGGAAAGCCTTCCCGCGGGTAATCCTCACCCTCCTGTGAGCAATCGCAAGAGAGCCTACCCCCCCAAAAGCAGATCCGTCTCTCCCAAGGGCTGTCTGCGATGACAAGACCTACAAAATCGCCCCTGCCACAGATTGCTGCGACAGGGGCGATTTTCGTGGAAAGAGAGTCTTGTCACGCCCTCTTTTTTGTCCTTTTCCTCAGGTTCAGAAGATGCCGAGCATCTTGCTTCGGGCCAGCAGACAAGCACCGACCACACCGGCCTGCTTGCCCAGGGTCGAGAACTTGATTTGCGTATCCTTGTTCACCAACATGAGCGAGTACTTGTTCACGGCATTGCGCAACGGCAGCATCAGATACTCCTTGGCCACCGACAACGTACCTCCGATGACTATGGTCTCGGGGTTGAACATATTGATAAGACCCGCAATGGCCTGCCCCAGATTGTGGGCCACCGACTCAAGCACCTCGTAAGCCAGGACATCCTCCTTGAGCAGGGCATCGAGTATGTCGTTGAGCGTGATATTCTCCCCGCGGTTGAACTTGTCGGAGAGCATCGAAGCTTGCCCCTCACGCAATTTCTCGAGGAAAATACGGTGCAGGGCCGATCCCGAAGCCGCCGTCTCAAGACATCCGCGCTTGCCGCAACGGCAGATGATGTCGTTGTCGAACATCGGGAAATGCCCGAACTCGCCCGAGAATCCCGACTTGCCGTAGAACACCTTTCCGTCGATGATCATGCCCAGCCCCAATCCCCAACTGGCATTGATATAGAGCATCGTCTGCTCGCTATGGGAATTTCCGTACATATATTCGCCGTAGGTAGCCGCCCGCGTATCGTTCTCGATGAAGACCGTACAGCCGAGACGCTCCTCAAGCATCTGGGTCAAAGGCTGCTCCTCGACGAAGAAATAGCTGTAACTATATCCCGTGTTGGAATTGACACGGCCCGAAATGTTCACTCCGATGGCCAGCACCTTTGCGCGGTCGATTTTATATTTCTGGACGAACTTATTGATCACATCACACAGCATATCGATGGAGTGCGTGTCGTGGTCCATGCAGAAATCCACGCACTTCTCCCCCATAAGCTGTCCCTTGAAATTCATCACCGCCATGGTCACCGAATCGTTATGAATATCCACACCGACAAAGTAACCGGCATAGGGGTTCAACCCATAGATATTGGGCCGCCGGCCACCGGCCGTACCCTGCTCGCCGAAGTTATGGACAAAACCGTCTTCTATCAATTCACCGATGAGTTTGGTCACGGTCGGCACACTCAGATTCACCGCCTTGCTCAGGTAAGTGATGCTCGAATCTCCACCGAAAATACACTGACAAATCAACTTCTGTTTCAGTATGGCGTTCTTGTTACCCTCGGAAGCCTCTTTAAGGAAAGAATTGGTCATAGAAATCTATAATTTTCGTAAAAGTACAAAAAAATCGCCATAACGGCAAGAAAAACAAACGGGAATCAGGCCCTGCCTCACTCGAATGTCCGATTTTTTCATTATGCCTTCCGCAAAATCCGCTACACATACAATACCGAACATTAAATACTGCACCCCATCCAATAGTCAATTATTTTCACAAAATTTACGATCACAATAAAATAAATTACCAAAAATACTTTTCATAATAAGTTTTATTATTACCTTTGTTATCCATACAACAATTAATTCAAAACCCGACAAACACCCGGTCTCCGGACAAATTACGGAACCCCAAACACAAACAAACCAATCCCCACCATAATGTTAGACCTAAAGAAAATTGCACAGCAAAACAGAAACGAACTGCTAAACAGAGTTCTTCCCTTTTGGCTCGAAAAATCCCAGGACACCGAATACGGCGGATACTTCACCTGCCTGGAACGCGACGGCAAGGTATTCGACACCGACAAATTCATCTGGCTTCAAGGCCGCCAGGTATGGATATTCGCCATGCTCTACAACAACGTGGAGCGACGTCCCGAATGGCTCGAATGCGCCCGTCAGGGCGGAGAATTCCTCCGCAAGTACGGCCACGACGGCAACTACAACTGGTATTTCTCGCTCACACGCGAGGGCCGTCCGCTGATTGCGCCCTACAACATCTTCTCCTACACCTTCGCCACCATGGCCTTCTCCCAACTGGCCAAGGCCACCGGCAACGACGAATATGCCACAATCGCCAAGCGCACCTTCGAGAAGATCCTCGAAAAACGCGACAACCCCAAGGGCATCTGGACCAAAAACGTGGCCGGCACCCGCGATCTGAAGAGCTTTGCCCTTCCGATGATCCTCTGCAACATGGCCCTGGAAAGCCGCGAGATGATTTCCGAGTCGCTCCTCCAGCAGACCATCCACGAATGCCTGCACGAAGTACTCGACGTCTTCTACCGCAGGGATATCGGACTGATCGTCGAAAACGTCACCTCCCAGGGCGAACTCTCCGACTCGTTCGAGGGGCGTCTGATCAACCCCGGCCACTCGCTCGAAGCCACCTGGTTCCTCATGGATCTCGGCGTGCAGCTCAACGACCGCTCCATCATCGACCAGGCCGTGAAAATCGCACTCGACACCGCGGAATACGGCTGGGACAGGGAATACGACGGCATCTTCTACTTCATGGACCGTCTGGGCCACCCCCAGCAGCAACTCGAATGGGACCAGAAACTCTGGTGGGTACACATCGAGTCGATGATCGCCATGATCAAGGGCTACCACCTCACCGGCAACCGGAAATGCCTGGAGTGGTTCGACCGACTGCACGACTACACCTGGTCGCACTTCCGCGACGAGGAATATCCCGAATGGTACGGCTATCTGAACCGCCGTGGCGAAGTGCTGCTTCCGCTCAAAGGCGGCAAGTGGAAAGGCTGCTTCCATGTGCCGCGAGGTCTCTACCAGTGCTGGCAGATCCTCGAAAAATGCGAGCAACCCGCGAATCTCGAACTCTAAAAGCAACAACCGAACCTGAAAATGAGAATTTTCGCAATCCGACACAGAAATAAACTGACAAATTATCTGTAAATTATTTTTTTTGTTTATTTTTGTAGTGTTAGATTTTTTACAATCAAAACAGAACTTAATAAAATTATTTCGCATAAAACCGACACCTCGAAAAACTCATTTTCCCGATGCACCTCATTGATATATAGTACCAGACAATACTACAATAACCTAACACTAAAATCTTGATATGAGAAAATCTTACACATCGCCAAGTTCCAGATGGCATCACCGCTTCCTGCTTCTGGCAGCAGCATTCGTGATGCTCTTTACGGGTTCGGCCTTTGCCCAATCGGTGACAATCTCCGGCAAGGTATCCGATGAACTCGGAAACGGCCTTACGGGTGTTGCCATCACGATCAAACAGGCAGCCGGAACAACGGCATCCAACCGCGGTTCGGTAACCGACAGCAACGGAAAATACTCCATCGACCTCGACTCTCCGAACGACGTCCTGGTCTTCACTTACCTGGGCTACAAAACCGAGGAACGCAGTGCCTCGGGCCGCACGACCCTCAACCTCACCATGAAGGAAGACGCCACCTCCGTCGAAGAGGTGGTCGTAGTCGGCTACGGAGTCCAGAAGAAGGAGTTCCTGGTGGGTTCGGTCTCGCAGGTCAGCGGCAGAGAGTTGACCAAGACCCCCATGAACAACGTGTCGAACATGATGACAGGTAAACTCCCCGGTGTGACCAGCATCCAGCGCAGCGGCACCCCCGGCAGCGACGGCAGTTCGATTCTCGTGCGCGGTGTCTCCACCTTCAACGGCTCGGCCCCTCTGTGCCTGGTCGACGGCGTGGAGCGCATGATCAACACCGTAAACCCCAACGACATCGCTTCAATCTCCATCCTGAAGGATGCGGCCACAGCTTCCATCTACGGTATGCGTGCGGCCAACGGCGTTATCCTCATCACCACCAAGTCGGGTTCCGAGGGCCCCGCGACCATCGCCTATGACGGGTCGGTAACCTTCGCCCAAAACACGGCTGTCCCCGAGATGCTCAATGGTCCCGACTACGTCTACTGGCACAACAAGGCCCGCGAGATGGACGGAGCAAAACCCTACTACACCCCCGAGGTGCTGCGTGATCTGAACAACCGCGGCATCCTGGGCAATACCGACTGGCTCTCGAAGATCTACAAGAGCTACGGCTTGACCCACCAGCACAATATCTCCGCAACCGGCGGTACGAAAAACATCAAGTACTACGCCAGCATCGGCATGCTGAACCAGGACGGTATCCTGCGCAACACCGACTACCAGCGCTACAACGTACGCAGCAACATCGACGCCAAGATCGCCAAGAACCTGACCTTCAACATGAACATCAGCGCCTTCCTCGAGGAGAAGAGCCTCCCGGGCTACAACATCGCCTCGCAGTCGGAGTTCAACCCCATCTCGATGGCCTTCTACGCAATCCCCATCCTGAAGGACACCTACGAGGGCAAACCCGTCAGCTACAACAACGGCACCTATGAGATCAGCCCCTATGCCGCATTGACCCAGAGCGGTTACCAGGACACCCAGCGCTGGCAGTTTGAGGGCAGTGCCAAGATCGAGTATGACCTCGGCGGCAGCTTCAAGCCCCTCGAAGGTCTGAAGGTGAGCGTCTTCGCCGCCTACAACTACGGTTTCACCGGCAACAAGAACTACCTCTGCACCTACGACCTCATGTCCTTCTCGCCGCAGACCATGCAGATGACCCCCTCGAAGGCACAGGGCATCGGTGAGAACAACTTCAACAAGTCGTCCTCGCACGGCGGCACCCTCCACCTCCGCCCCCAGATCAGCTATCAGCGCACCTTCGGCCGTCACTCCATCAGCGGACTGTTCCTCTACGAGCAGAGCAAGAGCAACAGCGACACGATGACCGGCTACCGCAAGGGCTACATCCAGAAATACCCGATCGACCTCTCGATGGGTATGACCCCCGTTGCCCCCTACGCTACCGGTTCGTTCAGCCACTCGGGCGTAGCCAGCTACGCAGGCCGTTTCACCTACGCTTTCGACAAACGCTATCTCGCAGAATTCACCTTCCGTGCGGACGGTTCATATAAGTTCGCACCGAAAAACCGCTGGGGATTCTTCCCTTCGGCCGCCATCGGATGGGTGTTATCCGAGGAGAAATTCTTCAAGGACGCTCTTCCCAAAGTCGACTTGCTGAAGTTTCGTGCATCCTACGGAGAAATGGGTAGCGACGACACAGATCCGTTCCTCTACATCCAAAGCTACAAATCGACAGCCCCCGGCTACGCCTATGTGATCGGCGGCCAGGCACAGTCGGTATTCTTCTCGGGCCCCTATCGCTACGACAATCTCACCTGGTCGCGCGCCAAGACCTTCAACGTGGGTATGGACCTCAGCCTGTGGAACGGCAAATTCGGAATGGAGTTCGACTTCTTCTATAAGGTCACCGACAAGATCCTCGAAAAACAGGGCGGCGCATACGCACCCTCGCTGGGTGGCAATGTCCCCGTATTCGGCAACACAGGCAAGGTGGACAACCGCGGTTTCGAGTTGATCCTCAAGCACAACAACTGGTTCTCGAACGGTTGGCACTACTCTCTGGTCGGTAACCTTTCGTGGGCACGCAACCGCATCCTGAAGATGAAGATTTCGGACAGCCACCCCTCCTACCGTGCCATCCTCGGCCAGCCCATCGGTGCCATATACGGCTTCATCGCGACGGGACTCTTCCAGACCCAGGAGCAGTTGGACGCAGCGCCCACCGCACCCTCGGGAGACAAGAAGCTCGGCGACCTGATGTATCGCGACATCAACGGTGACGGCCGTATCAACGAGACGGACGACTACGTGAAAATCGGCCGCAGCAGCATCCCCGAGATGAACTTCTCGCTGAACATGGAAGTGGGCTGGAAAGGCCTCCAGCTGTCGGCCCTGTGGCAGGGCGTGGCACTGGTGAGCTACCAGCTGAACGGTGTCTATGCCAACGGCCACACCGACGCCACCACCTTCACCCGTCCGTTCTACTCCAACGGTAACGCCCCCTACTACATCGTGAACGAATCGTGGACCCCCGAGCACACCGACGCCAAGTATCCCCGTCTGAGCGCCGCCGGCAACGGCAACAACAACTGGTCGTCGAGCTGGTGGACCAAGGACGGCTCCTACCTCCGTCTGAAAAACCTCCAGTTGAGCTACTCGCTGCCCAAGAAACTGATCTCCAAACTGGGTCTTTCGCGCGCAAGCATCTACTTTGCAGGCACGAACCTTTGGACCATCAGTTCGTTCAAATACGTTGACCCCGAGATGCCCTCGATTAACAACGGTTACTACCCCCAGCAGCGCACCTTCTCCATTGGAGCCAACTTAACCTTCTAAATCCCATACCAAGACATGAAAAGAATAGGAAACATAGCAGCTACACTGTTGACGGCCGTAGCCCTCGGTGCAAGTTCGTGTGACGTCCTCGACCTTGACGCCACCGACCGCTTCACCCCGACCACCGTATGGAGCGACCAATATTCCGTGGACCAATACGTCATCGGTTTCTACTCGACATTTATGGCGCTCTCCGACATCAATGCCCGCCAGACCCAGTTCACCGATACCTACTCCGACCTGATCAAGAGTTCGTCCTGGAACCAGTACAGCCACGGCTACAACCAGACGCTTCTCCAGACCTCGTCGTTCAACAGTAACGGAGCCGGCCCCTTCGAGCATTGGGAAGCGAACTACAAACGCATACGCCTCCAGAACGAGTTCCTGCGCGATGTGAAGGTCTACGGCACACACCTCGGAGACCAGTTCATCCGCCAGCGTACAGGTGAGGTGCTCTTCTGCCGCGCCTACACCTATATGGATCTGCTGAAGATCTACGGTTGCGACGAGAAGGACCTCGGCGTACTGCTCCGCGAGCAGGTCGACGGTCCCGAACAGAACGACAAGGCCCGTGCCTCGTTCGAGGAGAGCTGGGATCTGGTCATCAAAGACCTGAAATATGCAGCGGAGAACCTCCCCGACCCCAGCGACCCCGACCACGGATGGCCCGACAGCCAGTACGGCCGTGCCACCAAATCGGCCGCCCTGGGTCTTCTGACCCGCGCCGGCCTCTACGCCAAGCGTTGGGATGTGGTCATCGAGGCCGCCAACAAGCTCAAGGAGCTGGGCCGCGGCCTGGTAACGGGCGATCCCAATACGGCCTACGCCAGCGTCTTCAACAACGCCACCGTATCGAAGAGCAACGAAATTCTCTTTGCCGTATGCTACCACTCCGCCGACAAGGCTCACTCCCACGACATCTTCTTCCGTCCGCTGGGTGACAAGAAAATCGGCAACCGCGACATGTACGCTGCTTTCGGTCCCACCAGCGAACTGGTCGACTGTTTCGAGATGGCCGACGGCAAGCCCTTCAACTGGGAGACCCACAAGGCCAACCCCTATGAAAACCGCGAACCGCGCTTCTACGCCACCGTACTCTACAACGGCGCACAGTGGGAGGGCCGCACCATCGAGACATTCGTCGGTGGTGCCGACGGTCTGAAGGAATTCGAGACCCAGGGTGCCTCTGGTTCAACCTCCACGGGCTACTACTTCCGCAAATTCCTCACCGAAGGCGACCGCGACTGGGTGACCACGGGCAGCTCCCACTTCATGCCCGTATGCCGCTATGCCGAGGTACTGCTCAACAAGGCCGAAGCCCTGGCCGAGAAGGATTTCGCCGCCAACAAGGCTGAAGCCCTGGCCGCCTTGAACGAGGTGCGCGCACGTGTGGGCCTTCCCGCCAAGGACGCCGCCAACAAGGAGGAATTCGACAAGATCCTGCGCCATGAACGCATCGTCGAACTGGCCGGCGAAGGTTTCCGTTTCTGGGATATCCGCCGCTGGAAAATCGGCATGGAGGTCATCAACGGCCAGGCCTGCCACGGTGTGAAAATCACCAAGAACGGCGACAGCTTCACGTACAGCCAGATCGAGGTTGACGCCGGCAGAAAACGCCACTTCGAGGAGCGTTACAACGCCTTCTCCATTCCCATCTCGGAGCGCGCCAACAACCCCCTGTTCGGTGAAAACAACCCCGGATGGTAAGAGCGGATCTCCAAGACAACAGCATACGTCGAACAAGTATAAATCATAGATTATGAAATTTTTGAAATATCTGGTATTGACTCTCATCACTCTGTGCACGGCATTCTCGTGCGCAGAGGCTGACGAAGAGCCGATTCATACCTACAACACCATCAAGAGTATCCGCATCCGTCCGCTGACCGACGACCCGACGATTCCGGCCATCCAGGGCGAGATCGACGAGGAGCGGCACGAAATCCGCTTCAAGATCTACCGGGACGAGCGCGCAAAGTACGAGAAGGAACCCAACGTCTTCCTCCCCTTCTACATAGAGGCGGAGCTGGGCTGGGACGCCGTGGTCACACCCGCACTGACCGGACTCCACGACTTCAACTACTACGACGCCGCCTCCAACCCGATGGTCATCACCGTGACCGCCCAAAGCGGCGAACAACGCCAATACTCCCTGCTCGTCTACGTATCGAGCCAAAACAAACCCGAATAAACCAACCCAACCCATACGAATCAATCCATGAAAAATCTAAGAACCTTTGCCTGGGCCTTTTTATCCATGGCAGCTCTGTCTGTGGCATCCTGCACCGACGACGACCCCGCCCTTCCCGATGGGGGCAACGTCCCTCCCCAGCCTCCGAAGCCTGCCAAATGTGCGATAGAGTCCTTCAAGCTCATTCTCCCGGACAAGACCGAACTCCAGGGCGAGATCTTTGATTACGAGAAGATCATCACCGTGACCTACGAAACGCCTCAGAAGGATATGATGAAGACGGCTACCGCCGCCATCGTCAGCTCGGAGAACACCACAGTCTCCCCCGATCCCGCCACGGCGGCCAACTACCTCGAACCCGTCAAGTTCACCGTTAGCAACGCCGACGGCAGTGTGAAGAAGGAGTACACCGTGAAGAGCGAAGAGAAGGTGGTCCTGACCGAGATGAAATTCACCGAGGTGTGGACCAAGACCAAGGACCAGATGAAGATCAAGGCCGCAGACTTTGCCAAGGCCGACGGCAATGACAACAACAACAAGAACCAGACCGACTTTGTGACCATCGCAGTCAGCGGCGACAAGATCGTTCTCTCGAACGGCAACGTCTATGACCTGAATGGTAACCCGGCAGGCACACTCAGCAAGGAGGGCATGGGCGACGGCAACAACATCCTCTCGCTGTCCAACGATGCGAAGAACGTACTGGTAGCCTCCTCCTACAACCCCAACACCACCAATACCACCGACACACAAAAGAAAAAGGTATTCGAGATCTGGGGCTGGCTGAACGGCTACGACAAGGCCCCCACCCTGCTGCTCTGTTCGACCACCGATATCCGCCGCTACCTCAACGCATCGGGTGACCTGAAACAGGGTCCCGCCTCGCTGAACATCCAGCAGTCTTCAGCCACCGGCGCCCATATGTGCTGGTACTCGGCCGGAGCATTCGACCCCCTGAACAGCAACAAGGGCAACCAGTTCAAATCCATCGTCTCCGGACTTTCGAGCCAGGACGGAACTTGGTCTCAAATGCTTTCGCTGTGCGACGGTACCCTCGAATCGCCCATGTTCGTCTATGACAACGAAACCGGAATGTCAAAGGGGTATCTGATGCCGAACGCCACCTCGGCCGTCAACGTCATCGCAGGTCCTGGTTCTACATATCAGGGTATCGGCGGCGACAAGGGCTGGGGCAACTACACCAAGGGTATGGTCCGCGCCTTCACGCTCCAAAGCAACGGCAAGCCCAACCACCTGGCACTCTTCGCGACCTGCGGCTGGCCCGCCCACTACTTCACCGTGGTGGCGGCCAATGACATCACCGCCGCGCCGCTCTTCTTCAAGGAGGTAAAACAGCCGGCTACCCACTGCCCCGCTGCGGCCTTCATGTCCGACGAGAGCATCAACGGAGGTTATCTCTTCCTGCTGACCATCGACAACTCGCTGACCTGCGTAAAACTCACCCAGGAGTAGGACCGCAAAAAACATTGGTTCCCCCAAACGACAACAATTCACCCTCCCCAGCTCCCGAACGGAAGTTCGGGAGGGTGTCTTTTTATTCACCCATTCTAACCCCAACCCTAAATTCATGAATTACAAAACGATATTCTCTCCAATCCTGCTCACCTTGTCCGCGCTTTTCGCATTCTCTTCATGCACCCCACGCGCCGCAGCCCCCGCCAACGAAAAACCCAAATACCTGTGGTTCGATGCCGAGGCCAACTTCCAGCGGTTCGCCTCCCAGGACTCCATCCGCTACTACCTCGACCTGACAAAGAAAACAGGCTTCAACCACATCGTCGTCGACGTGCGCCCCATCATCGGCGACGTACTCTACAAGAGCGACTTCATGACACCGCTGACCGAAGTCCGCGGCCCCAAGGTCGAACGTAACTGGGACTACCTCCAGTTCTTCCTCGACGAGGCCCGCAAACGCGATCTGAAGGTTACCGTATCGACAGCCATCTTCCCCGCAGGCAAACCCTCGACAAAACAGGGTCCTGCCTACCACGATCCCCAGTTCGCCGGCCGCACCTGTCTGGAATACCTTCCCTCGGGCAAATTCCTCGACATCAAGGATGACCCCACCAAGGTGGCCGCCTTCCTCAACCCCGTGCTGAAAGAGAACCAGGACTACGCCCTGAGATTTGTGGAAGAGCTGCTCACCAAATATAAATTCGACGGCTATGCCCTCGACTACTGCCGTTTTCCGGACCGCGCCAGCGACTTCTCCGACGCCACACGCTCGGCCTTCGAGGAGTTCCTCGGCCAGGAGGTGAAGAACTGGCCCGCCGACGTCTTCTCCTTCGACAAGGAGGGTCACGAAGTGGCCGGCATCCACTATAAGAAGTGGTGGGAGTTCCGCGCAAAGACCATCCGCAACTTCATCGCCCGCGTCAGAAACTCCATCGACCGTCTGCAACCCGACGTGGATTTGGAGTACTGGGCCGCATCGTGGCTCCACGCCATCTACGGTAACGGACAGAACTGGGGCAGCAGCCGTGCGAAATTCCACGAGGCTTACCTCGACACCTGGGCCACCCCCGAATACTGCGAGGCCGGATTCGCCGACCTGCTCGACACCTTCATCACGGGGACCTACCTCGAAAAGGTACGCGGCATGGAAGACCCCGAATCCATCGAATACGGTCTGGCCCGCTCGAACCGTGACGTGATGGGCGACTGCCGCGTCTTCGGCTCGCTCTACGCACAAAACCACCTCGACCAGTTCGACGATGCGGTCTACCTCTGCCTGACCCGCACCGAAGGCCTCATGGTGTTCGACATCGTCCAGGTCATCAATTACAACCTCTGGGATTCGATCAAACGCGGCATCGACCGCGCGGAGAGCGAGGCTGCGGAGGGACAGGACAAACACTAAGCCCACAAAAGACAACCACGATGAAACGATTTCTATTATCCATACTCCTGCTCGCCGGCCTGACCGCCTGCGAGCAGGATTGGAACGAGAGGAACGGTTACGACACCGGAAACTCCGGGGACAACGGCTCGGAAGAAAGCGTCGTAAACAAGGAAAAAGAGTTGTGGCTCGACGCGTCGGCCAATTTCAAACGCTTCGAGAAAAAAGAGGACATCTGCAAATGGCTGGACAAGATCCGGGAGGTCGGATTCAACAAAATCGTCATCAGCGTACGTTCCTGCTCCGGTGACGTAATTTACCCCAGTAAGGTCATGAAACAGACCTCGACGCTGAACGGTGTGACCATCAACCGCGACTGGGACTACCTCGAATTCATGATTTCCGAGGCCCACAAGCGCGACATGAAGGCAGCCGTGGCCACCACCATCTTCCCCGTAGGCTCACCCTCGAGCCAGAGCGGGCCCGTCTACCGCAACGAGGAGTGGGCCCGGAACACCTGCATCCAGTACCACCGCTCGGGAATGACGGACATCCGCAACGAAAAGAACGAGGTCGCCGCATTCGCCAACCCGCTGGACACCGACGTACAGAAAAAGGTGCTGGAGATGCTCTCCGAACTGGTGACCGACTACGACCTCGACGCCCTGGTACTCGACTACTGCCGCTACCCCGGCGGAGGTGCCTCCGACTTCTCGGACATGAGCCGACAGGCCTTTGAAAGCTATATGGGCAAGAGCGTGGAGAAGTGGCCCGAGGACATATTCACCTACAACGCCGACAACACCCGTAAACCCGGCCCCTATTACACCCAATGGTGGGAGTTCCGCTCGATGAACATCCGCAACTTCGTGGTAAAAGTCAAGGAGTGCGTCAAAGCCCTCAAACCCGATGTGCAGCTCGAATACTGGGCCGGTTCATGGTGGCACGGCCTCTACCTCCAGGGACAGAACTGGGCCAGCCCCAATGCCAGCCTCACGCCGGCCCCCTGGATGAGCAACGACTACCGCCGCACGGGTTTTGCCGACCAGCTGGACATCTTCCAACTGGGAGCCTACCTCAAGGAGGTCCACGGTGCCGACAATCCCTCGTCGGTGGAATACGCCATCAACAACGCCAAGAAACTCATCGGCTCCGACTGCAAACTCTACGGCACACTCTCCTGCGCGGAGGCGGACTTCGACATCGAATCGGCCGTCTACCTCTGCCTGATGCGCACCCAGGGTCTGATGGTTTTCGACATCGTCCACGTCATCAACAACAACAAGTGGGACGCCATCCGCCGCGGCATCGAACGCGCCGAAAAAGATCTGAAATCACAAAACGCATCGAAACAATGATACGCACCACCCTGCTACTGACCCTCCTGCTGTCGGCAATGACCGCCTACAGCTCCCAACCCCTGACCCTCAAAGGACGGGTCTCCGCCCGGGGACGTGGTGTAGCCGGAGTAGCCGTAACCGACGGCAAGAATACCGTACGCACCGACACCAAGGGCAACTATACCCTTTCCACTAACGACGAAGCGGAATTCGTCTATATCTCCATCCCTTCGGGCTACGAAATCCCCACGGCCTCCGGCTCGGCCCGGTTCTTCGAGAAGATCGACTGCCGCCGCCAAAAGTACGACTTCACGCTCACGCCCCAATCCTCACCCTCGAAGCGCCACCGCCTGGTACTCATCGCCGACCCCCAGGTCTATTTCGACAACGAGATCGACAGCGTACGCCGTGCGGCCGCCGCTCTGAAGCGACTCGCCGACGACGGCGTCCCCACCTGCACGGTGGTCTGCGGCGACATTGTGGGTGACATCAACCACCGTCCGCTCTTTTTCGAGCCGGTACGCGACGCTCTGGCCGAATCGGGACTCCCGACCTTCTATGTGGTAGGCAACCACGACACCGACGTCTCGGCCCGCTCGAACGCTTTGGCCAAAAAGACCTTCAAGTCCATCTACGGCCCCACCTACTACTCGTTCGATCGCGGCGAATGCCATGTGGTAATACTCGACGACGTCTTCTTCACGGGCTACGGCTACCTGCACGTGGGCTACCTCCCCGAGGAGCAGCTCCACTGGCTGGAGAACGATCTGAAGCACGTCCGGCCGGGCAAACCCGTCCTGGTCTGCATGCACATTCCCACCTGGTCGCGGGCCGCCAACCGCCACGCATGGCGCGAAGAGGAACACAACAAGATCCTGCTCAACAGAAACGCTCTGTATGAGATTCTGAAACCCTACAACGCCCACCTGCTGACCGCCCACGAACACTACAACGAGAACTACAAGCCCGCGCCCCACATCACCGAACACGTCCACGCCCCGCTGAGTACCAACTTCTGGCAGACACCCCAAAGCTCCGACGGCATTCCCGCCGGCTACGGCATCTACGAGATCGAGGGCGACCGCGTCAGCTGGTACTACCAGACGGTGGACTACCCGCGCGAGCGTCAGTTCACGGCCTATGCCGTCGGGGAGGATGCCCGCAAGCCCCGGTCCGTGACGGCCAACGTCTGGAACTACTCCACCGACTGGAAGGTCGAATGGTCCGAGAACGGCCTCGACAAAGGCCCGATGACGCGCTACACGGGCTACGACCACAACACCTGCGACTACATCAAACGCCACAAAGGCCGGTTCAAGCAGGTGTATGTAGACCCCGGCCTGACCGAACACCTCTTCGAGGCCGTGCCCGAAGACCCCCGCTCCGAGATCGAGATCCGCGTAACCGACCCCTTCGGCCGCACCTACGTCTGGAACTCCACCTCGGGATATAAACTCTAACCCAACACCCAACTTTCACATCATGAAAAGATTGTCCTACCTGACATCGGCCCTGGCCCTTCTGCTGACGGCGTGCGGCCATCCGACGACGACCCTTACCTCGCCCGACGGACGCCTCACCCTCGAATTCCAACAACAGGAAGACCTCTCGGGCTATACCCTCCGCTGCGGGGAAACCCCTCTGCTCGACTTCTCGGAAATCGGCTTCGAGCTGAAAGACGCCCCCGCCATTGCCCGTGACCTCAAGATCACAAACACCCGTTTCACCTCCTTCGACCAGGAGTGGGAAACCGTGTGGGGCGAACAGCAGACCATCCGCAACCACTACAACGCCATGGTCGTGGCACTCGAAGAGAAGAACGCCCCCCACCGCCGCATCAACATCGAGTTCCGCCTCTTCGACGACGGCATGGGCTTCCGCTACGAATTCCCCGAGCAGGAATCACTCGGCGAATTTGTCATCACCGACGAGCTGACGCGCTTCGCCTTCCACGACGACCCCAAAGCCTGGTGGATGCCCACGCGCGAACCCTACTACGAGAGCATCGCCCGCAACACCCCCCTCTCGAAAATCGACACGGTCAACACCCCCCTCACACTGGAGTGCGCCGACGGCCGCTTCCTGGCCATCCATGAGGCCAACCTCACGGACTACGCCAAGATGAGTCTCCACCCCGAAAAGGAGGGTTCGACCACCCTGAAGTGCTACCTCACCCCATGGTCAAACGGCGTGAAGGTCTATGCCAAACCCCCCTTCGTGACCCCATGGAGGACCATGATCGTGGGCAACTCGGCCGGTGATTTGGTCACCTCGCGGCTGATGCTGAACCTCAACGAACCCTGCAAGATCAAGGACACCGACTGGATCCGCCCCCAGAAATACATCGGCATCTGGTGGTCGATGCACCTGTTCCGGGAGACCTGGGCGCAGGGCCCCCACCACGGAGCCACCACGGCCAACACCAAACGCTACATCGACTTTGCCGCCGAAAACGGCATCCCGGGCGTGCTGGTCGAGGGCTGGAACGTAGGTTGGGACGGAGAGTGGACGAAACTCACCGACAAAATCGACTTCACCCACCCCTACCCCGACTTCGACATCGAGGAAATCACCCGCTATGCCCGCGAACGCGGCGTATCGCTCATCGGCCACCACGAGACGGGAGCCAATACGCTCAATTACGAACGTCAGCTCGACGAGGCCTTCCGCTTCTACCGGAAATACGGCGTAAATTGCGTAAAGACGGGCTACGTCAATGTGCTGATGGACGGCAAGGAACTGCACGACAGCCAGTACGGCGTGCGCCACTACCGCAAGGTCATCGAGACGGCCGCCCGCTACGGCATCATGATCGACAACCACGAACCGGTCATGCCCACCGGACTGGAGCGCACCTGGCCCAACCTGATGACCCAGGAAGGCGTCCGCGGTCAGGAGTACAACGCCTGGTCGCCCGACGGCGGCAACCCGCCCGAACACACCACCTCGCTGCCCTTTGTCCGGGGTCTGGCCGGCGGCATGGACTACACCTTCGGCACGTTCAACTTCGACAACCCCAACTCACCCTTCTCGCGCGTGCAATCCACCATTGCCCGTGAGCTGGCCCAGTACGTGGTCATTTACAGCCCCCTGCAGATGGCCTCCGACCTTCCGGAAAACTACCGCGGCAAGAAGGGCTTCGACTTCATCCGCGACGTCCCGACCGACTGGAAACACACGGTGGTTCCCCAGGCCGTCATCGGCGACTACTGCGTCTTCGCCCGCCAGGACCGTCACTCGGAGGACTGGTATCTGGGAGCCATCACCGACGAGAACGCCCGCAAGATCGACCAGCCGCTCTCGTTCCTGGACAAGGAGTCGAAATACGTGGCCCAGATCTACCGCGATGGAGAGAAGGCCGACTGGAAGGAGCGTCCCTACGATTTTGAATACATCGAAAAGGAGGTGACCGCCCTCGACACGCTCCACATCGCCATGGCATCAGGCGGAGGCTGCGCCGTCAGATTCAAGAAGATCGACTGATCCGCCGCCTTCCCCGGGAACGATACCTAAACGGAATCCCATTGCCGGCAGACGGCTCAGCAATGGGATTTTTCTGCTTTTTTTGTTAATATTGCATCATGAATCCAAACAAAACCTCAAAAACTACTCCCCTGAAATGGGTTCCCTCGGTCTATTTCGCCATGGGACTCCCGTTTATCATCGTGAACATGGTCACCACACTCATGTTTCGCGGATTGGGCATCGACGATGCCCGCATTGCATTGTGGACCTCGCTGATCATCCTGCCCTGGTCGCTCAAACCCATCTGGAGCCCTCTGATGGAGATGTTCCGTACCAAGAAATTCTGGGTGGTGACCACCCAGCTGATCTCGGGTCTGGGACTGGCCCTGGTCGCCCTCACGCTGCCTCTGCCCGACTTCTTCCCCTATGCCATCGCGCTGATGTTCGTCATCGCCTTCAGCGGTGCCACACACGACATCGCCACCGACGGCGTCTACATCACCGAACTCACCAAGGACCAGCAAGCACAGTTCATCGGCTGGCAGGGTGCGTTCTACAACATCGCCAAGGTCTTCGCCATGGGCGGCCTGGTCTATTTGGCCGGAGTACTGAAAGAGTCGGTCGGCATCGTCGAGGCGTGGATGGTTGTCATGGGCCTCTGCGGCGCACTGCTCTTCCTGTTGGGCCTCTACCACATCCGTATGTTGCCCACGGGCGGTGAAGCCACGGCCCACGCCGAATCCATGGGACAGGCCATGAAGCAGACCGGCGCGATTTTCCGCTCGTTCTTCCAAAAGAAGTACATCTGGATCTATGTGGCCTTCATCATGCTCTACCGATTCACCGAGGGCCTGGTCATCAAGATCGTCCCGCTCTTCCTCAACGCCTCCATCGAGGATCAGGGCATGGGTCTGAGCGAACAACAGATCGGTCTCTACTACGGCACATTCGGCGTCATCGCCTTTGTGGTCGGCTCCATCCTGGGTGGCTACTTCATCTCATGGCTCAAGCTCAAGAAGGCGCTCTTCCCGCTCATCTGCATCTTCAACGTGCCGTTCATTGTCTATGCGTTGCTGGCCTGGTTCCAGCCTTCGAACCCGTTGATCATCTGCGGTGCCATCGTCTTCGAGTACTTCAGCTACGGATTCGGATTCGTGGGACTCACCCTCTTCATCATGCAGCAGGTGGCTCCTGGCGAGCACAAAATGGCTCACTATGCCTTCGGTTCGGCTTTGGCCAACCTCGGTGTCATGCTTCCGGGCATGGTCAGCGGATGGCTGTGCGATTCCATCGGATACCGCCAGTTCTTCATCTGGTCGCTGCTGTCGATCATCCCCATCGTATTGCTGGGGCTCAAACTCCCATTCACACATCCCGACAATGAATAGATGATCCAACCCCTTGTCAAAAAAAGCGGAACCCGTAAGGATTCCGCTTTTTTTGCAGGTCTGCCCACCCATGGATCAGGTACGCCAAAAGAGTCTTCGACGCGTAAATACCGAGGTGAAGAGCATAGCCAACAATGCGATGGCAAAGCCGCGCACCACGGCTCCCGCCTCGGAGTATCCGTCCCACAACCACGGGATGAAAAGCGACAACACGGGAAGCACGACATAAGCCGCCGCCGTATAGGCAATCATCGGATTCTGCCCGCACGCACACAGAAGTCCGCGACGGATGCCGAACTGACGAACCCCCATCTCCAGGAACACCAGTGTCAGAGTCGCCATACCCGAGGTCACCCAATGAAACCCCAACGTGGCGGGATCCTTCTTGATCCCCCCTTGCAAAGGTTCGACACAAAGTCCCAGTACCAGCAGCAGCAGTCCCATCAGGAACATCTTGCATACGGGCTCCTCACGCCCGACACCCGCACGGAGAAGCAGACCGACCATAACCGCACCGGACAAGAGGGTCAGCGAGATGTTCCACGACAATTCCCGGTAAAAGAGCAACAGAAGATTGACCGTCACGACCCCCAGACCCAACACGGCCACGGGCCACAGCCGTACATCAGGTTTCGCACAGTCGGGATTACCCGTCCTCATACGCCATTCGAGGAGCAACTCTCCGGCCACGGTTCCAGGCAGGGCGACGATCAGATATTCCAGACACCGGAACCTGAACAGCCACTCCACGGGGGAACTGTTCCACACGGCCGCCTGCCACGTATCGGGAAAGGTCGCGCCTATTTTCAACATGGCCAGCACAAGAAACAGAACAATGCGCAACGGGAGATTGTGGCGGGTCAGCACCCAGATCACGGAGGCGGCCAGCACAATGGAGGCCAGCACGAGGATGATCGTGTCACTCCGGTAAATCGAAAATTCGGCACCGACGGCATCGTAAAGACACATCATTACCACACAAAGCACCCCTCCTCCGAGATTCAGCAGGTTGTTGCCCCTTTTCGTCAGTGTCTTCAGCCGGATGAAGAGCAGGAAAAATCCGCCCCAAAGCCCCAGGGTCATGGCCACACGCCCAGACCCCGAGGAGACCGTCCGAGCCAGATCCCAGATTTTGGAATTGCCCAGCACGATGGCGAAAAAAGCCAGCAAGACCCCTCGTCGGAGCACCGACCACAGGACGGAACGAAGCGGTTCGCCGCTGTCGAGACGTCGTCCCAGCGCGAAAGGCAGGGCCGCGCCCAACGAAAAAAGAAAAAACGGAAAAACCAGATCCACCCAGGTGATTCCCGGAAGATCGGGATTGAAGGCAAAGTCGGGAGGCGGAGTCTGCGCATGAAAAAACCAGGGTGAAAGGCCGGGGTTCCACGCTATATTGCCCGAAATGATCATGCCGATGATGGCCAATCCGCGCAGAATATCCAAAGAGAGAGCCCGTTGGTTCATAGTCAGAGAATGATTCAATATTGAAGAAATTCGAGAAAATAAATACTGTCGGATCCTTTGGTGCGCCACTATCGGAAACACCCAAAGGCGTTCTCCGGAGAGAACGCCCAAAACAGAATCCCTGAAAGACTACTGGTGCTGCGGACGCAACAAGTCCTGCACCACCTTCACAGGAGAGAAGGTCGTGATGGGCACATCAACAAAGACGGTGTTCCAACGAGCCATCGCGCCGTTCCACAATCCGGGCAGCTCCTGAGCCCTCAGCTCACGGCCGTCGCTCGACTTCGAGGAGATGAATCCTGTGGCGGGATCGGTGTATTTCCTCAAATCGAACCTTTTCCCCCGCACATCGCGCACGCCGCAGACCAGATCCACGGGATTGAAGTGCGTGGCGGCCTTCATCAGCGGCATATCCTCCGGGGAGATCTGGCTCGACTCGGCAATCTGCAACGACTCCGTGCCGTCGGGGTTACCCACCCAGAAGGGTCCTCCGCCCGGTTCGCCCTCGTTGCGGACCATGCCGCAGACGCGGATCGGACGGTCGAGGATCTTCTTCAAGAGAGCGGCATCGCAACCCTCGGGCAATTTCACGCAAAGTTCCTTCTCGACAAAGCGCGCCACGGCCTTCAGATCGGCATGGCCCTCCTCCAGGGCCTTGATGCAGACGAAGGCACGCTCCTGCAAATCGAGCAGCATACCGGCCAGCACCTTCTTGTAACGCACCGTATCGCCGCGACGGGCATCGGTCGTCACATTGTCGATATTCTTGATGAAGACGATGTCGGCATCAATGTCCGACAGATTCTCGATCAGAGCTCCGTGACCGGCCGGACGGAACAGCAACGATCCGTCGTCCTGACGGAAGGGCGTATTGTCGGGGTTCACGGCTATGGTGTCGGTCGAAGGCTTCTGCACGGAGAACGAAATGTCGTAATGCACGCCGAAACGCTGCTCATAGACGGGGACCTTCTCCTCCAAAAGGATCTTGAAACCCTCGATATGCTCGGGCGACACGGTGAAGTGAATCCACACCACGCCCTGCGAAGAGGCATAGGCGGCACCCTCGACCAGATGCTCCTCCACGGCCTTGCGTGCCCCCTCGGGATAGGCGTGGAAGGTCACCAGGCCCTTGGGTTTCGAGCCGTAGTCCAGGCCCTTTTTGACGATAGCGCCGACCAGGTCCTTGTCGTCGGCACCGGCTGGAACGAACTGCTTGAGTTCGGGCCAGAAGGCAAACTTTTCGATATTTTCGACCAGCGTGTCAATGCCCTTGCCGCGTTTGTCCTCATTGACAAAGGCAAACAACTCCTTGAACATACGGGTTGCGGCACCCGATGCCGGCACGAACTTCACGACCGAAAGGCCGCCCACACGCTGCTCGTAACGGGCCACGGCCTCGTCGGCCTTCCCCTGATCGAGTACCAGCACACCGTCCGCGGGCGATGCGGCACGGATCACATTCAGAAAAGGGAATCCGCGACGGAAGTTTTCGATCTGACGTTCCACAACTTCGGCTTTCAGACCGTGTTGTTCAATTTGTTGTAAATCTTTTTCGGTAAACATAACTTAAAGTATATAAGATTTCTTCGGTTTCGCCTGTATTTTAGGTAGGGGGGGGGTAATTCTTTTCAAAGTTAATAAAATAATTTCTAACTTTGCCAACATGATCCGAGAATTTAGCCAAATAAGCCTCAGCCGACGCAACAGTTTCGGCGTGGAACAGAGAGCCGCCCGACTCGTGGAGTTCGACGACGCCCAAGACCTCCACACCTTTTTTTCCCGCGGCATACCGTCCCGGTGGATGGTGCTCAGCGGCGGAAACAACATCCTCTTCACGAAAGACTACGAGGGCACGCTGCTGACCCCCGTCGGCAGGGGGATCACCCCCCTAGAGGAGGCGGGCGACAAGTTCCGCGTGCGTGTCGAGGCGGGTGTCGAGTGGGACGACCTGGTGGCCTGGGCCGTCAACCGCGACCTGTGGGGCATCGAAAACCTCTCGCTCATTCCCGGCAAGGCGGGAGCCGCTCCCGTCCAGAATATCGGAGCCTACGGCCGTGAGGCCTCCCACGTGATCCGCTCGGTGGAGGTCTACGACGTGGAACACGACCAGTGCCGCATGATCCCCGCCGCGGAGTGCCGCTTCGGCTACCGCGAGAGCATCTTCAAGCACGAGCTGAAGGGCCGCGTGATCATCACCGCCATCGAGATCGAACTCTCCCACACGCCCGAGCCCCATCTGGACTACGGCGACGTGCAGCGCGAGGTCGAGGCCCGCGGCGGCGCCTCCCTGCGCACGATCCGCGAGGCGATCTGCACGATCCGCGAGGGCAAGCTCCCCGACCCCAAGGTTACGGGCAATGCGGGCAGTTTCTTCAAGAATCCGATCGTCGACGACCGGGTCGTGGAGCATCTGAAGGCCCTCCACCCCGATATGCCGACCTACCCCACCTCTCTCCCGGGCCACACCAAAATCGCGGCCGGATGGCTCATCGACCGTTCGGGTCTGAAGGGCTACCATGCGGGCCACGTCGGCGTACACCACCGCCAGGCCCTGGTCCTGGTCAATCTGGGCGGTGCCACAGGCGGTGAGGTGATCGCCTTCGCCCGCTTCGTCCAACAACGCGTAAAGGAAACCTTCGGCATCGACATCGCCACCGAAGTCAACATCATATAGTCACATCATGAACCTCTCCGATTCATTCCAAGAATACATCGCCGGCAACGAGCTGGCCACACACGACGACAAGATCCTGCTGACCGTATCGGGCGGCGTAGACTCCATGGTCATGCTCTCGCTCTTCATCCAAAACGGCTATAACGTGGGTGTCGCCCACTGCAACTTCCAGCTGCGCGGCATCGAGAGCGACGAGGACGAACTGCTCGTACAACACGCCGCCGAACAGGCCGGCGTGCCGTTCTACAACCGCCGCTTCGAGACCACGGCCGAGATGGAACGCACGGGCGAATCGATGGAAATGGCCGCCCGCCGCCTGCGCTACGACTGGTTCGAGGCCCTCTGCCTGACGGAGGGCTACACGGCCATCGCCATCGCCCACCACGCCGACGACTCGATCGAGACGTTCTTCATCAACCTGCTGCGCGGCACGGGTCTGAGGGGCCTGACGGGCATCTCGACCCAGAACGGACGCATCATCCGTCCCCTGATGTTCGCCTCGCGCAAGGAGATCCTCGAATATGCCGTCTCGCACCATATCCCCTTCCGCGAGGATTCGTCGAACCGCTCGACAAAGTACCTGCGCAACAAGATCCGCCTGGGACTGATCCCCCGCATCCGCGAGATCAATCCCAAGTTCACCAATCTGATGAGCCGCAACATCAGCCGTCTGACCGATGCCCAGCTCTTCATCAACCACGGTATCGAGCGCATCCGCGAGGAAGCCGTCACCTCGGAGGGCGACATCGACACGATCCACGTCGACCGCATCGACGCAGCCTTTCCACTGGGATTCGTCATCTACGAGCTGCTCAGCTCCACCTACGGATTCAAGGGCGATGTCATCGACTCGCTGTGCCGCGCCCTGGACCACGACGCCACGGGACGCCGCTTCTATTCACGCGACCGCGTGGCCTATGTCGACCGCGGCAAAATCGTCGTGACGCCCATCGCGGCCGACGACGACTGTCTGATCGAGGTCAAGCGCGGCGCCGCCCGCAGCTACTGCGGCAACTCGGTCCTCTACTACGAATACTGCGACATCGACACGATCAAGAATTTCGGTGTTCCCGAGCACATCGCCCAGGTCGACGCCGACAAGCTCCGTTTTCCGCTCACCCTGCGCCGCTGGCACGAGGGCGACCGTTTCATTCCCTTCGGTCTGATGGGCTCGAAGAAGGTGAGCGACTACCTGGTCGACCACAAGGTGTCGATGGCCGAAAAACAACGCCAGTTCGTCCTGCTGTCGGGCGATGAGATCGTGTGGCTGGTGGGTCACCGCATCGACGACCGCTACCGCCTGACCTCCGAGACGGAGAATGTCCTGCGCATCACCAAGGAAATCATCTGATCATGGCCAAATCGACGCTTCGTTTCCGCGACTCGGCGGCGGCCTATGACCAACTCGCGGCCAAGATCCGCAAACGCGACTTCTCGCCGATCTATCTGCTGATGGGCGAGGAGCGCTACTTCATCGACCGCCTCACCAAACAGCTCTCCGAAGGGGTGCTTTCCGAGGCCGAGAAGGCCTTCAACCAGATCACCGTCTACGGCAAGGACACCGACTCGGGACAGATCATCAACCTCTGCCGCCAGCTCCCGATGATGGGCCGCCGGCAGGTCATTATCGTCAAGGAGGCCCAGCAGCTCAAGGGGCTGGACAAGCTCTCGCTCTACACCGAGCACCCCCTGGACACGACCCTTCTGGTCATCTGCCACAAGGACAAGAACCTCGACAAGCGCACGGCCCTCTACAAGAGTTGTGCGGCCCACGGTGCGGTGTTCGAGTCGGTCCGCCCGCGCGACTACGAGATCGCGGCCTGGCTGCAGCAGACCATCAAGGACAAGGGGCTGACGATCGACACCAAAGCCCTCTCGATGCTCACCGACCACCTGGGCACGGATCTCTCGAAGATCGACAACGAGCTTCAGAAACTCACCGTGTCGCTCCCGGCCGACACTCGCCGCATCACCGACCGCGACATCGAGGCCAACATCGGCATCTCGAAGGATTTCAACAACTTCGAGCTGTGCAAGGCCGTCACCGACCGCAACATGGCCCGCGCGCTGATGATCGCCGACCATTTCTCGCGCAACCCCAAACAGAATCCCCTGCTGCTGACCATCATGGCTCTTTTTGCACAGTTCCGCGACATGTTCATCGTCAACTACCTCGTCTGGCAGTCGCGCCACCGAGCCAAGCCCTTCCCCTCGGATGCCGAGCTGATGAAGATCCTGCGTAAGAGCAACACCTTCGTCCTGGGAGAGATCAAGCAGGCCGCCGCGCGGTGGGACAACCGCCGCGTGTTCGGAGTGCTGGGCCTGCTGCGCGAATACGACGCCAAGAGCAAGGGACTGGACTCGGGGGGCGCCTCCGACGGCGAATTGCTGCGCGAACTGCTCCTTAAGATCTTCCTGGGATAGCCGGCTGACGCCAGACAGGCGGGTCGGTTTCCGATCTGCGGGCTGACAGATTATTCGGCCGACAGGTCGTTTGATTGGATGTCCGGCAGGCAGGCCGCCTGACCGCCCCGCGCCATAATGCCGCACATGCGGCAGCCACATCCGCCCGCACCTCGCCGCCGCCCCCCCCCTGCTCCGCAGCACTCCGCCCCGCGAAAGACCCGCAAAGACCCTGTAAAAGCACCACAAAAAACTCCGCCTTGAACGAATTCCACATATATCAGACCCTGCATCTGAACCGCGGTTCGATACGTTGCCTCGAAAGCCATATCCGCGTCTTGAACCACACCTCGCTGATGCTTTTCGGACGCAACTACACGCCCGACCGCGAGTCCCTGCGCCGCCGCATCCTCACCTTGAGCCGCGAATTGCGCTATACCCCCACCCGTTCGAGCTTCATCCGCCTGTCTCTTACGCCCGACCTGGAGGAACACCTCAGCGACGAAGGCTGCTCCTACTACGACGGCTACGCCCTGCGCAGCATCCGCCCCTCGGCCATCAGTCTGAGCTACGACCTGCCGGCGGGCGACCTGCCCACCTCGGCCCGCGACCAGGCCGCCGCCCAGGCCGTCTGCACGGCCCAACGCCGGAAGGCCGACTCGGTGATCCGCTGTGATCATGCGGACTGCAGCCACACCATCGACGGCCACCCTCTGTTCGGTCTTTTCGACGGCAGGATCCTCACCCCTCCCGCCCACTTCGGTGTCGAACGCGCCATAGGCCTTGAAGCCGCCCGCCGCGCTGGATTCGAGGTCGGCGAAGAGGAGATCCGCCTCCGCGACCTGGACCGCTGCGAAGAACTCTTCTTCATCGACCACCGCGGTCTGACCGCCCTCTCCCATTGCAACCGCCGTCCCCTGTTGTCGTTCGCCGCCGAACACATCGCCCAAATGCTCGAGGTATCTTTCGCGAATTTGTAGAAACTCCGGGGACGCTCCCCGCTCTATTTTTCGGAAATTGTTTGTCTAATCGATAAAAAAATTCCGAAAACATGAAACGTCATTTACCCCTGTTGCTGCTCGTTCTTCTGGCTGGCCTGGCCCTTTATCTTGTTCCCCGCCAACGCCGCGAGATCAACCGTCTGAAAGCCAACCAACACGCCCTCCACACTTCGCTCGACCACTACCGCACGCGCCTGGGCGAGGCGGCCGCCTCGGTGGAAGCGCTCCGCCTGAAGACCCGCGAACTGAAAACCCTCGGCGAACGCGACGCCCGCACCATCCGCTCGCTGCGCATCCGCCTACGCCGTGCCGAAGCCCTGGCCGAAAACGCCACGCGCAGCCTCATCAGCCTCTCCACCCCCTTGCGCGACACGGTCACCCTGCACGATACCGTCCTCCTGCACGACACACTGCATCTCCGCGACACCATCCGCCTGTTCCGCTGGCAGGACAACTGGGTCACGGTCCGCGGCTCGATCCGCAACGATTCGCTGCACTGCCTGATCGAGAGCGTCGATACCATCCGCCAGGTCATCCACCGCGTCCCGCGCCGCTTTCTGTTCATCCGCTGGGGCACGAAGGCCATCCGCCAGGAAATCATCTCCTCGAACCCCCACTCCCGTATCGTCTATTCCCGCTACCTGAAGATCGAACGCTGATTCCTCCGGAAAACGCCCTCCGTAGGAGAAATTGCAAAAAATCGACTAAATTTGACATACCCTCTGGAAAAATTCATATCTTTGTCCATTATGGAACGTATAGCAATCTTCCCCGGATCATTCGATCCGTTCACCCGCGGCCACGCAGCTCTGGTCGAGGAGGCCCTCAACCTCTTCGATCGGGTCATCATCGGCATCGGCAACAACACCTCCAAACAGGGACTCCTGACGGTCGAAAACCGCAAACGCCTCATCGATGACATCTATCGCCACGAAGAGCGCGTCACGGCCGCCATCTATACGGGTCTTACGGGTGACTTCGCCCAGGAGGTAGGAGCCTGCGCCATCATCCGCGGCGTGAGAAACACCACCGATTTCGAGTACGAACGCACGATGGAGGCCACCAACCACCGCATCTACCCCGAGATCACCACCGTGATGCTTTTCACCCCCGCTCCCGTTGCCGACATCGCCTCGTCGACAGTGAGGGAAGTGCTTTCGTTCGGCCGCTCGGTCGATGAATTCATGCCCCGCGGCATAGAGCTGAAAGATTATTTATAAAACCATAGCCGGTGTCTTCCCCTCACGACGGAAGGTCACCCAAACCCAAGAGAACATGATGGAATTTACAGCCGAAATGATCGCCGGATTCCTTAACGGCGAAATCGTAGGTGACAAACTTGCAAAAGTACACACCGTCTCCTCCATCGAGGAGGGCAAGGCCGGATCGCTGGCCTACCTGACCAACCCCAAATACGAAGAGTTCCTCTACAAGACGGGCGCCAGCATCGTGCTGGTCGACAAGACGTTCGAGCCCCGGGAAGAGGTTCGTGCAACGCTGATCAAGGTCGAAAACGCCGCCATATGCGTTCTGAAACTCCTCGAAATGTATAACGCCGCCAAGCCCCGCCGCACAGGTATCTCGGAGCGCGCCTCCGTCAGCGAGGAAGCCTCTCTGGGCGAGGATTGCTACATCGGCGACTTCACGGTCGTGGAGAAGGGCGTCACGATCGGCAAGGGCTGCCAGATCTACCCCCAGGTCTACCTCGGCGAGGGTGTCACGATCGGCGACAACACGAAGATCTACCCCGGAGTGAAGATCTACGAGGGCTGCTCGGTGGGGTCGGACTGCATACTCCACGCCGGCGTAGTGATCGGTGCCGACGGCTTCGGCTTCATGCCCAAACCCGACGGCACGTTCGACAAGATCCCCCAGCTGGGCAACGTCATCATCGAGGACCACGTCGAGATCGGTGCCAACACCTGCATCGACCGCGCCAAGACCGATTCGACGATCATCCGCCACGGCGTGAAACTCGACAACCTGATCCAGATCGGCCACAATGTCGAGATCGGCGCCAACACCGTATCGTCGGCCCAGACCGGCATCGCCGGCACGTCGAAGGTGGGCAGCAACTGCTTCCTGGCCGGACAGGTCGGCATCGCCGATCATGTGAAAGTCGGTGATCGTGTGAAAGTCGGCTCGAAGAGCGGTCTGGACAAGGACGTACCCGACGACGAGATCCGCTTCGGCTACCCTGCACTCCCGGGTATCAAGTACCACCGTGCCGCCGCCATCTTCAAGGATCTGCCCGAGCTGTCGCGCGACCTGCGCACGCTCAAGCGTGAGGTCGAGGAACTGAAAAACCGTTAACAATCATTTTATTCCATCCGCAAACAAACCTTTTAAAACAATCAGTACAACCATGAAAAAATTATTCATCTTAGCCGCAGCCGCAGGTCTGTTCTACTCCTGCGCCGAGAAGACCGACTACACGGTCAAGGGTCAGATCGACGAACTCGAAGGCCAGGTCTACCTCTTCGACGAGGAGGGCAATCTGCTGGATTCCACCCAGGTGGATAAGGGAGCCTTCTCGTTCAAGGGTATGCTCACAACCCCTACGCTCCGCTACGTGGCCGACAAGTCCGACCTGGAGCTCCGCCCCACGTTCAATACCCAGTTCTTCCTGGAAAAGGGCCAGATCATGATCAAGAACGGCGAGGATAAGTCCATCACCGTATCGGGAACTCCCGCCAACGATGCCTTCGCAGCATTCGGAAAGTCCATGAAGGCCCTGATGGCCGAGTATCGCAACCCCGAGACCTCCGAGGAGCGCCGCACGGCCATCGAGGAGACCGAGCACGACGCCCTGATCCAGAACGCCATTGACCAGAACCGCACCAACTACTTCGGTGTATGGATTCTGGCCCGCATGAAGGCCTACGGACTCTCGGGCCAGGAGCTGGCCGAGCAGGTCATGCAGTTCCCCGCCGAGCTGCAGGAGACCTTCCTGGTGAAGAAGCTCAAGGAACAGGCCGAGAAGAAACTCAGAACCGACGTCGGTCAGAAATACATCGACATCACCCAGCCCGATCCCGACGGCAAGGAGATCTCGCTCAAGTCGGTGATCGAGACCGCCGGCAACAAGTACACGCTGCTCGACTTCTGGGCTTCGTGGTGCGGTCCCTGCATGGGTGAGGTTCCCTTCCTGACGAAGGCCTACAAGAAGTACCACAAGAAGGGCTTCGAGATCTACGGCGTGTCGTTCGACAACAACCGCGACAAGTGGCTGGGCGCCATCAAGGACAACAAGATGAAGTGGATCCACGTGAGCCTGCTCAAGGGCTTCGACAACCCCGCCGCCAAGGAGTACTCGATCCAGGGTATCCCCTCCAACTTCCTGCTCGACGCCGAAGGTAAGATCGTCGCCGTCAACCTGCGTGGTGAGGCTCTGGAGAAAAAACTCGAGGAGCTGCTCAAATAACCGACACAAAAAACCATGGAGAAACTTCCGTGCAAGATCCGCTCCTGCACGGGAGTTTTTCTTTACAGACCGATAAACAGAGGACATTGATCAAGAACGAAAAATACCGAATCATGGGCATCGACCCCGGCACGAACTATATGGGTTACGGCATCATCGAGGTCGAGGGCCGCACGGTGCGTTCGGTCGTGCTGGGCGACATCGACCTCCACCGCATGGACGACCCCTACGCCAAGCTGCGCTACATCTTCGACCGCGTGAGCCAGCTCATCGACGAATACCAACCGCGGGAAGTGGCTCTCGAATCGCCCTTCTTCGGGCAGAACGTCCAGTCGATGCTCAAACTGGGACGCGCCCAGGGTGTGGCCATGGCCGCCGCCCTGAGCCACGGACTTCCCGTGGCGGAATACGCCCCCTCCCGCATCAAGCAATCCATTGCGGGTAGCGGATCGGCCACCAAGGAACAGATATGCGGCATCATCTGCCGTATGCTGACGGTCGAAGCCCCCCGCCACCTCGACGCCACCGACGGCATGGCCGTGGCCCTGTGCCACTACTTCACCTCCCGCAACCCGCTCAACCCGGCCCTGGGCAACGAACGCGTGAAGGGTCTGGGCGGAGGCCGCAAAGCCGCCTCAAAGGGAGGGTCGAAAAGCTGGGAACAGTTCCTCCACGAACATCCCGATCGGGAAATCAAGTGATTAAGCCCGAAAGGCAGGCGCAGGATCTAAAAAATTTCAAAATACCGGTTCTGCTAACAATCCGATGATTCACAACACGATACAGCCTCAAGAAGATCCGTCCGTGGTATCGGGGCTGAAAATAGTTGCGAAATAATTTGGATGGAAAGAAAATTTGCCCTACATTTGCACTCGCATTAAAGGAATGGCGCCGTAGCTTAATTGAATAGAGCATCTGACTACGGATCAGAAGGTTACAGGTTTGAGTCCTGTCGGCGTCACTAAGACCACTTACAGCAATGTGAGTGGTTTTTTAGAGAAGACGCTTTTTTTAAAGTGCATCGTGAAATATTGGCGCCGTAGCTTAATTGAATAGAGCATCTGACTACGGATCAGAAGGTTACAGGT
>JAHHQK010000013.1 GCA_020026435.1 Alistipes sp.
CGATTCCGGCTCTCTTCCCCGCCGTTTCTCCTTTCTTTGCCCGATGCCCTGCCCTCTGTCGCAGATCATGCCCCTTAGGGGAAAAAACGTGGGGAAAACACGCCCCGAAAAACCCCGCGGAAGGGCCTCGATGGGGCGGTATGGCAACATTTGTCGGAATTTTTTCTCTTTTTGGCGGTTATTTCTTAACTTTGCCGCCTATTGTAGCAAGTAAAATTCGCACAATCATGAAGATTAAACTGTTTACGATACCCAATCTGCTCACCCTCTCGAACCTTTTGTGCGGTTCGTTCGCTGCGGTTTCCGTATTGGAATACGGCAATCTGACCACAGCTTTTGCCTTGGTGATCACGGCTGCGGTATTCGATTTCTTCGACGGCTTTACGGCCCGTCTGTTGAAATGCTCTTCGCCCATCGGCGGCGAACTGGATTCCCTGGCCGACATGATCTCCTTCGGACTGGTTCCCGCTGCGGTGGCCTACACCCTCTTCAAGGATGCCTCCCTTTCGCTCTCGGTTTTCCCCTGGATGGTTGATCTGGGAATCTTTCTCTGCTTCACCATCGCCGCCTTCTCGGCCCTCAGACTGGCCAAGTTCAACATCGACGAGACACAACACACCGAATTCGAGGGACTGCCCACTCCGGCCAACTCCCTGCTGTTCGTGTCGTTGGGCTACCTCTGCGAGAACAACGGACTGGAGGTGGGCTGGTGGATCGCTCCCCTGGCTTTGGTCATGGGCATGATGCTCGTGTCGCCCGTGAGGATGTTCGCCCTCAAGTTCAAGGGCTTCGGCTGGCAGGGTAATCAGATCCGGTATATCTTCATGCTGGTCAGCCTGTTGCTGGCCGTCGTGCTGGGCGCAAGCGCTGTTCCGGTCATTATCCTGCTCTATATCCTCATCTCGGTGGTACGCTGGGTGATGATCCGCTCGAAAAAGTAGGGTAGTGCCTGATAATTTGCATATTAAAATTTTTAATTACCTTTGCCGCAGATTTTCTGCTCTTTCTCAATGTCAAGACTCACACAAAGCCTTTGGTTGATACTTCTCTCGGGATTATTCATGGCGCTGCCCGGTGTGGCGGCGGCCCAGGGATTCAATGCCCGTGATCTGATGCGTGCGCAGCAGAACGGCGAGAAGGGTCTGCAATACGGCGCCAACCCCTTTGAGCAAACCGACGAAGAGGGCGAGGAAAACGCTGAGAAACAGGATACCACCAAGAAAGAGCGCAAGATCCGCAAACCGCTCGAATCGTATTTCTTCAACGATTCGATCCGTGCATTGAACAACTTCAAGTGGAACGTCCGCCACGGCTACAACCGTGTGGTACTGCAGAGCCTGGACACCACCTTGACCGATTGGCGCATCGACTACCCTTTCTATAAGGAGGGCGTGGGCGACATTGCCCAGGGTGCCCTGGGCCAGACCTCTCTGCCGCTGGACTATTTCCGCCGGCCGAGGTACTTCGATTTCAGTTTTTCGAGTCCCTACTACGCATATATCTATAATATGGAGAATGTGCCGTTCTACAACACCAAACGGCCGTTGATCCGCATGACCTATATCGAGTCGGGACAAAAACGTGTGCGGGAGGAGAACTTCGACATCATGCACGCGCAGAACATCTCCCCGACAACCGGTTTCAATATCGACTACAAGGCCCGGGGAACGCGCGGACAGTATGTGTGGTCGCGTACCAAGAACCACAACCTTGCCGTGGCGTTCAACCATACGGGAAAACGCTACTCGGTCCATGCCGCCTACTACAACAACCACATCGAACAACAGGAGAACGGTGGTGTGGTCGGCACGTGGGCCATTGCCGATACGGTCTTCGATCTCCCGTCGGGTGTGCCGATGAAGTTGCAGGACGCCGAGGCCCAAAACCTCTACCGCAACAACGCCTTCTTTGTGACGCAGACCTACGGTATCCCGCTGCAACGCCTCACGGAGGCCGATTTCTCGATGGCGGGCCTCTCGTCGGTCTACATCGGGCACTCGTTTGAATATAACTCCTGGAGTAAGCTCTACAAGGACCGTCGCGCACCCTACACCAACGAGCGCGGTGAACGTAACCCCGACGGTACGTTCACTCCGACGACCTCGGAGTATTACGAAAACTGGTACATCGACCCGCAGAAGTCGTGCGATTCGCTCTACGAGCGGGTGATCTCCAACCGCGTCTTCGTGCAGGCCCAGCCCTGGGACCGCAACGGGGTGGTGGGAACGATCGACGCCGGAATCGGTGTGGATCTGCACACCTACTCCCAGTTCCGCCCCTCGGGATTCCTCTCGGGCGAGTATGAGAAGGTCAAGAAGACCAGCTACTACGCCTACGGATCGGTCGGAGGAAAAATCAAGAAATATGTCGACTGGGATGCAAACTTCAAGTTTTACCCGTCGGGTTACAGAGGTGGAGACCTCTCTGTCGGCGCACACCTGGCGCTGAAAGGGGCTCTCCGCGGACACCCTTTGATTCTCGAAGGACGATTTGCCATGGATCGCCTTTCGCCTAACTACTGGCAGGAGAATCTATTCTCGAACCACTATGTGTGGTCCACTCCTTTGAGTAAGGAGAATGATACTCGTATCGAGGTCGCTCTTTCGGTTCCGGACTTCGGGATCGAGACGGGCGTATGGCTCGGGTTCGTGGGCAACAAGATCTACTACGACACCAACAGCCATATCGCCCAGTCGGACGGAACGACCAACCTGACGAGTGTATATGCTCGCAAAGATTTCCGCTTGGGCGGATTTCATTTGAACAACAGGGTATTGTTGCAGTGGAGTACGAATCAAGAAGTTGTACCCGTTCCGCTTTTCAGTGCCTACCTGTCGTATTTCTACGAATTCTGGGTGGTACGCAATGTATTGCGCCTTCAGATCGGATTGGACGGCCGCTTCAACACGAAGTATTATGCGCCGAGCTACAATCCCGCTCTGTCGGCCTACTACAACCAGCGAGACATCGAGGTGGGGGGATACCCCTACATGGATGCGTTTCTCATGGGCAAGTGGAAGAGAATGCGGATATTCTTGAAATATCAGCATGTCAACAAAGGACTGTTCGGAAACGGAGAATATTTCTCCGCAGCCAATTATCCGCTGAATCCGGGCATGTTCAAAATCGGTATCTCGTGGGGATTCTATGATTAGCGTATTGTTCTGCGCGGAGTGAGCTGCCCGCAAAACAATCTTTTATGTTAAAAAAGACAGTTTTAACGTTTTCGTTCTTAGCTATTTTTACTACTTTCTATGGCTTTAACGCCCGTTTCGCCGACTCTTCGGCAGGAGAGGACGCGGGACAGAAGATCCGGTCGGCGATTGATACCCAGTCGTTGATCAAGGATGATTATGTGATTTCGGTTTACGACGAGCTGTTTCGCTCGATCAGCGAACAGGAAGGCAACGACTGGCGTCTGATGTCGGCCATTGCCTACCATGAGTCGCGCTTCAATGCGGGGATCACGTCGCGTCAGGGAGCTCGCGGATTGATGCAGATCATGCCGTCGGTGGCCCGTCAGTTCGATGTGCCGGTCGAGGAGGTGCTCAAACCCGAGACCAATGTATGGTTGGCCAACAAGCTCTTCTCGAAGATTGTCTCGACACTGCGTCTGCCGGCCGGGATTCCGACGCGGGATCGCTTGTCGCTGGTGCTGGCATCGTATAACGGAGGCATCGGTCATGTGACGGACGCACGTCGTCTGGCATGCCTCCACGGGGAGGATCCCAATTCGTGGGAGGTGGTGTCCCGATACCTGAAACTGAAAGCCGAACCGGAGTACTATCAAAACGAAGTAGTGAAGTGCGGACGTTTCACGGGAAGCGGCCAGACCCTGGCCTATGTGAACGACGTGCTGGGACGTTACGACACATATTGCCGGATGACCGTGAGGTAGTTCGGACAATCGAAACCGTTGAAAATAAAACGGGCGGAATCTTGGGGATTCTGCCCGCTTTATTTTTTAGGTGTATTGGCCGAAAAGTGTTGGCGGGATCTGTGCAAATGGTTAAATGTCAGTGGAATGTTATGGAGTGATCGGAGCGTGTTTCGATGGGGCTGTTTTTTGGGGGGGACTTTGTACGGTGCGCGATGTTCGATATACGGTGATGCGGTGGTGTGGGGCGGCCCGAAGAAATTGCATTTCCGATGGTGGGCTTTGGCTGTTTTGGGGAAGACTTGTCCTTTGGGAGATATGAGGGGTGGCTGGCTCTGATGGACTGATTGCTGGGGTGGAAATCTCAGTTTTTTGTGGAGAATCTGAATTTTTAAGGGTTTGATGTCTTGGGTGGCAAACTTATGAATGCAGCTTTACCGCAAGGGTCTCTGACTGAGATGTTCAGCATCTTGCGGAAATCCAAACCTCTAATCCGAAACTTCGCCCCACTAATAATGCGTGAATCCTTTCCAATCGAGTTTGATGGGGGCGGCGTTGCGTAACCATTGTAAGGAGGCGGAGGCGGTGATGCGCCCGATGGGATGAATCGGATGATGGAAACGGAGCAGGAAATCCTCGGCCAGCTGCCCGGCATGATCGGCGGCGACGGAGAAGAGTAACTTGTAATCCTCACCTCCACAGGCGGCATCCTTCAGCGTGGCTCCTGCGGCAACGGGAATCCGGTCGATGTCGACCTCGGCACCGACGTGTGAGGTGTCCAGGATGTGTCTAAGATCGGAGGCTATGCCGTCCGAAATGTCCATCATGGCGTGTACCTCACTGCGCGCCCCGAGCCATGCACCTTCGTGAATCTGCGGTGTGGGGTTGCGATGGATGACAGCCTGGGGAGTGTCGGTGTGACCTTGCAGAATGTCGCGCAGACCCGCTCCCGAAGCCCCCAGGAAATCCCCCACGAAGATGATGTCGCCGACCTGACCCGCCGATCGCCGCTTGATCTGCCCGCTCGGTCCGCGACCTATGGCCGTGACGTTGATCGTGATTCCTCCGGCCGACCGCGTGGTGTCGCCGCCGATCAGTGCCACCCCGTACTCCTCGCTCATGGAATGATACCCCCTCATGAACTCCCCTGCCCATTCCTCCGCGGCATCCTCGGGCAGAGCCACCGAGAGAATCGTCGCTATGGGACGCACACCCATCGCGGCCACATCGCTCAGATTCACGGCCAATGATTTGCGGCCTACCTCGTAGGCCGACGCCGCACGTCGCAGAAAATGTATGTCCTCGACCACCAGATCGGCCGTGAATACCAGCGACTCCCCGCCGCCAATGGGCAGCACGGCACAATCGTCGCCGATGCCCTCGAAACCGTTGGTCGGCATATTGCCGAAGAGCCGCACGATGCTGTCGATAAATCCAAATTCGGTCATAAGATTTGAGTTTTTCCGTAAACCACAAAATTATAAAAAAATTCGGGGATTCACGCTTTTGCCGTCATGTTCAGCCGACGCTTTGATGCCGCCCCGGAAATTCGTCCGCATCCCTTCTCGTCGCATCCCCTGCAAACTTCCTCCGCATCCTCCCCGCAATTTGTCCCATATTCCGTCTTTCCGTTCCTTCGTCCTGTCCCCCGCAAAACAGAGGATAGAAGCCCCTTATTTTGTAAAATTTTTTCAAAAAGAGAAATCCGCCTCCGAAATCAGATCCGAAAAAGAAAAAATGAGGGGGGAATGAAAAAAAAGATAAAAATGGAGTGGAAATTCGTATCTTTGTCCTAAATTTGACTCTGAACCAAGAGCCGAATCGAAACTGAAGAGGGTATGAAAATTTTGATACTCAATGGCCCGAACCTCAATTTGCAAGGGCGCAGAGATACCGATGTGTATGGAACACAGCGGTTTGACGTGTATATCGAGAGCCTGAAGAAGGCCTTCCCGCAGGTTGCGTTCGATTATTTCCAGTCGAATGTCGAGGGGGTGCTGATCAATGCACTCCACCGGGCTGAAGGAGAGTTCGACGGTGTGGTACTCAATGCCGGAGGCTATACCCATACGTCGGTGGCCCTGCGCGATGCCGTGTCGGCCATCACGATCCCCACCGTCGAGGTGCATATCTCCTCGATCCTGGCCCGCGAGGAATTCCGCCACACGTCACTGTTGGCGGGTGTGGTCTGCGGGTCGATTATGGGCTTCGGTCTGGATTCCTACCGTCTGGGTGTGGAGGCCCTGCTGCTCCGGCTGAAAGAGCGGAAGGGGTGAAATATTGAATAATTAACGATTTTAAAAGAATATCTTATGTACAGAATGAAGAAGACGAAGATCATCGCCACGATGTCGGATTTTCGTTGTAGCGAGGAGTTCGTAAAGAATCTTTATGATGCCGGTATGGACGTGATCCGCATCAACTCGGCCCACGTGACCGAGGATGGTGCGACGAATATCGTCGAGATTGTCCACAAGGTCAACTCCGCGATTCCGATCATGATCGACACCAAGGGTCCCGAGATCCGTGTGACGACCATCGCCGACGAGTGTGGCAATGCCATCCACTTCCAGACGGGCGACAAGGTTGTCGTGCGCGGTTCGGACGGTACGGCCCTGACGACCCGCAAGGTGGTCTACATGAACGTGCCGACCATCGTCCGCGATATTCCCGTGGGGGCCCGTATGCTGATTGCCGACGGCGAGCTGGAGCTGAAGGTGCTGGACAAGAACGAGGAGGAGCTCTTCTGTGAATTCGTTGTCGGAGGTGCCATGCGTTCGCGCAAGAGCGTCAATGTTCCGGGTGTGAGCGTCGATCTGCCTTCGGTGACGGCCAAGGACCGCCGCTTCATCGAGTGGGCCATCCAGCACGATGTGGACTTCATCGCCCATTCGTTTGTGCGCAGTGCCCGCGACGTGAAGGCCGTACAGGATATTCTCGATGAACACAACAGCCCCATCAAGATCATCTCGAAGATCGAGAACCAGGAAGGACTGGACAATATCGACGAGATCATCGAGGCATCCTACGGTGTCATGGTGGCCCGTGGTGACCTGGGTGTGGAGTTGCCCGCCGAGGTGATCCCCAACACGCAGCGCCGCATCGTGGAGAAGTGTATCGCCGCCAAGCGCCCCGTGATCATCGCCACGCAGATGCTCTACTCGATGGTCAACAACCCGCGTCCGACGCGTGCCGAGGTGAGCGACATCGCCAGTGCCATCTACGAGCGTGTCGATGCCATCATGCTCAGCGACGAGACCGCCATGGGCAAGCACCCCGTCGAGGCCGTGCAGACCATGTCGCGCGTGGCTCGCGAGATCGAGCGCGACGAGAAGCTCTTCCAGCCGATGGTCGATATGGATATGGTGTCGGTGAACCACGAGATCACGGCCCAGCTGGCCCGTTCGGCCGTCCGTGCATCGTGCAACCTGCCCATCAAGTTCGTGATCCTCGACACCAAGACGGGGCGCACGGGTCGTTACCTGGCCGCCTTCCGCGGCAGCAAGATGGTGATGGCCGTATGTTACCAGCAGCACGCCCAGCGTATCCTGGCCCTGTCGTATGGTGTGGTGCCGATCCTGAGAAACCAGCAGTTGCACGACCGCTACCACTTCCTGATCGACGCCCTGGACTATATCGAGCAGCGCACGAAGCTCGACGGCGAGGACCTGGTGGCCATCGTCGGCGGCAGTTTCGAGCCCGATGCCGGAGCTTCGTACATCGAGTTTGCCAATGTGAACAACATCCGCAAACGCGATGCCGAGTTGACGAAGAACGCTAAATAGTCGCTCAACAGACCTGATCATAAACCACCGATAGCCGCCTTGGTAAAAAGCGGCTATCGTGGTTTTTTTATACTGTATCCTTTTGTCTCCGACCTTCCCGATTCGGGCGGAAAACGCAGGCCGGGGGGGGGAGTCGTCCCGTTCCGGAGGGAGGCGTTGCCGTTTGAGGAATGAGCCGCCGCTCATGCGTATTTCCCGGTGGAATGTTGTGTGGCCGTATGTTTGTAGCCCTGCCTGAGGCTTTGCATCCCGGTGTCCCGACCATATCCGGAACGGTGTCGGAGTGCAGGACCTCCGGCCGAAAAGCAGACGAGGCGTTGCCTCCCGGGGCAAAAGCGATTGAAGAACCCAAGATATTGCAATATAAAGACAAGTGACAGACCATAATCCCATATCGGGTGGAGATCCCACCCCGCGCAGTGCATTCCGTGGGGGCGAACTCAAACAACGTGTGGCCCGCGGTGTGGCGTGGAGCATGGCCGAGAAGATCGGATCGACGCTCCTTCAGATCGGTGTGAGCCTCACGCTCCTCAGACTGCTCACCCGCGAGGACCTCGGCATCATGGCCATACTGACGGCCGCCTCGGCCATTGCGTTGGTGATCGTCGACAGCGGATTCTCGCAGATGCTTATCCGCCAGCAGACGCCCCGCAGGGAGGATTTCAAGTCGGTGTTCGTCTTTAACATCGCGGTGTCCGTGGTGCTTTACCTCCTGCTGGCGGGACTTTCGCCCCTGGCGGCCGACTACTACGCCATGCCCCGTCTCGACGAGCTGGCTCCGGTCTTTTTCCTGCTTCTGCCGCTCAATGCCCTCTCCACGGTGCAGAATGCCGTCCTGGTGCGCGAATTTAGATTTGCCCTCCTCTCGCAGGTCACCTTCGTGGCGGCCCTGGTCAGCGGAGGAGTGGCCATCGGCATGGCGCTGGGCGGATGCGGCGTGTGGAGCATCGTGGCGCAGAGGGTCTTGCAGATGGGAGTAAGGTCGGCGGCACTGTGGGGATTCAGCCGCTGGCGTCCCAACGGACGGTTCGAGGCCGTGGCTCTGAGGCGGATGGCCCCTTACAGCCTGAGCCTTATGGCCACGGATCTGATCTCGACCTTCTACAACAAGATCCCGCAGTTTTTCCTTGGACGTCTCTATACGGCCGAAACCCTCGGGGCGTTCGACCAGGCCGTGAAGCTGAAGGACCAACCCGTCACCTCGACCATGCAGGCCGTCCAGGGCGTGATTTTCCCCGCCCTGTCGAAGATCGGCGACGATGCCGCCCGCTTTGCCGAAAGCTACCGCCAGCTGGTGATGATGGTCTGCTATCTGCTTGTCCCTCTCATGGCGGGACTGTCGGCCGTGGGGCACGATCTTTTTGCGGCCCTGCTGGGCGAGGAGTGGATGCCGACGGTGCCTTACTTCGAGGTGGTGTGTCTGGCGGGATTCTTCTACCCCGTGGCGCAGGTGGCCTTCAATGTCCTGAAGGTCAAGAGCGGTGGCGGGGTGATCATCCGCATCGAGGTGATCAAGAAGGTACTGATGACGCTGATCTTCGCGCTGACCATTCCGCGGAGTGTCGAGGCTGTGGTGTGGGGTCTGGTGGCCATTGCCTTTATGGAGATGGCTGTCAATGTGGGGGTTTCCCTGCGCTTCACGACACTGGGCGTGGGGCGTTTGGTGCGTACCCTGCTGCCGATCCTGGCCGTGACGGGTGCGATGTATGCGGCGGTAAGGTGGGGCGGAGAGCTGCTGCCCGAGGGAGCATTCGTAAGGCTCTTCGGCAGGATCGCGATTGGTATGGCGACCTACTTGCTGCTCTCCCTGCTGTTTCGCCTGGAGGCTCTGGGCGAGATCTTCGCGCTGGTACGCCGTCAGATGGGACGCTAACTATCGGTGTGATACCCCAAGAGAGGTGTGTCTCAAGGATAATAACGAGTGTGTCCACGCTGTTTACCATTTTTTATGGGATTCAACAAATCCGGAATGCGGACACCGTTTCCTTCGTGATTTTTTGTCGCTGTAATAGCAAATAGATTAGTCGGTTATTGATTTATTCTCCGGCTAATGGTTCAAAATAAACAGAATCCCCCCTGTCTCAGTTGTCTGGGACAGGGGGGATTCTGTTTTAAGAGGATTTTGACCCATCCTCTTTTTTGCGGGTTTCGCAGTCCGTTATTCGTAGACCTTGGGGGCGGCCTCACCCCGGAGTACCATCAGGGCGTTGGCGGCCAGCGATTGGAGTTCGTTTTCACCCGGGTAGACCGAAATCGGAGCCAGGAACGAGCAGTGGTCGCGGATGTAGCCGACCACAAAGTCGTCGTAGGCCATGCCGCCCGTGAGGATGATACCGTCGATCTTGCCGGCCAAAGCCGTAGCCATCGAACCGATCTGTTTGGAGATGACGTAGCACAGGGCATTGATCGTCATGCGGGCCTGTTCGTCGCCCCGGGCTATGCGCTCCTCGATCTCGATCAGGGAGTTGGTGCCCAGGTAGGCCATCAGACCGCCCTTGCTGCGCAGGCGTGAACATAACTCGGTCTCGGTGTATTGGCCCGAGAAGCACATGCGCACCAGATCGCTGGCGGGGATGCTGCCCGCACGTTCGGCTGCAAAGGGGCCTTCGCCGTCGAGGGCGTTGTTCACGTCGATGATCAGACCCTTGCGGTGAGCCGCAATCGAGATACCGCTGCCCAGGTGGCAGACGATCAGATTCACATCCTCATACTCCACCCCCTGCGCCTTACAGTGTACGCGGGCCGTAGCCTTGTGGTTTAAGGCGTGGAAGATCGAACGGCGGCGGCACTCGGGGAATCCCGTGTAGTGGGCCTCTTCGATCATCTCGTCAACGACGGGCGGATCGGCGATGAAGGCCTTTGCCCCGATCTGCGTGGCGATCTCCAGAGCGATGAGGGCTCCCAAATTGCAAACGTGCTTCTTTTCGGCATGGATCAAATCGTCGCACATCTTCGGATTGACCTCATAGACGCCGCCCGGAATGGGGTGAACCAGTCCTCCGCGGCCGATCACGGCCGATAAATCGTGGATGTCGTAGCCCTTTTCCCTGAGGGCTTCCAGGATCAAATCCCGACGCCAGTCCGATTGGTCGATGGCGTCGGCAAAACGGGCTACCTCCTGTACCGGATGGCGGAGCGTGGTTTCCAACAGCGGCTTCTCGTCCTCGTAGAGGGCGATTTTGGTTGAGGTCGAGCCGGGATTAATTGCCAAAATTTTGTAGCTCATAGATTTGCAGTTGAGGTTTGAGGCCCCGGGCGGCGGATTCTTCTGCATCGAGGAATCGTTCCCGCAAAGAGCGGTCAAACGCGGTTTAACTTCATTTATAAAGCATTCAAGCGTAATTCGGAGTGGGGATTGCCTTACTCCGGATTACGCCTGAATTTAAGATCTCAAAAGGTCTTTGTCTGCTTATTTTGCTGCCAGACAGGCCAATGCGATCGAGTAGAGTTTCGTCTTGGACGAGTCTCCGCGCGAGGTCAGCACGCAGGGAACCTTCGTACCCATCACCATGGCTGCCAACTCACCGCCGCAGAGGTGCGTCGTGCACTTGAAGAACACGTTGGCCGACTCCAGGTTGGGGAACAACAGACAGTCGGGCTCACCGGCAACGGCCGAACCCTTTACCTTCTTGTGCTCGGCAACCTCCTTGAAGAGGGCGACGTCCAGCGACAGAGGACCGTCGACAACGACATTGCCCAGCTGACCGCGGTCACCCATCTTGGCCAGCAGCGCACCCTCCGTCGACGAGATGACCGAAGGCAGCAGCTGCTCCGAGGGAGCGATGCAGGCGATCTTCGGACGCTCGATACCCAGCAGGTTGGCTGTCTGCTTCAGATAGCCGATGATCTTGATCTTCTGCTTGAAGTCGGGCAGCGGAATGACGGCTACGTCCGACATGATCAGCAGTTTGCCGTAGTTGGGCATCTCCGAGATCGAGACGTGGCTCAATACGCCCTTCGGGGGGAACAGGCCGGCCTCCTTGTTGAGGATGCCGCGCATATATTTATCGGTCGAAACCAGACCTTTCATCAGCACGTCGGCCAGACCGGCAACCACCGAAGCCACTGCCTTCTGAACGCACTTCATGTCGTTCTTCTCGTCGACGATCGTGAAGACCGATGCGTCGATGCCCAGCTCCTTGCAAGCCTCCTCGATGACGGCTTTGTCGCCATAGAGTGTCGGATCCACCAGACCCTCTTTGTAGGCTTCATAAACGGCCTGGATCGTGTGGGTGTCCTGACCATAAGCTACTGCCAAACGCTTTTTACCTTTCTTTCTCGCCTCCTCGACGATTTCACTAAGATGCTGAATCATAATATTTATATGTAAAAAAAATGTTTATGGAATCATCCTGCGTTTTTTCCCGCCCGTTGTCCGAGTGAGGATCCCGCGCCCGGGAGCGGCCTGTCGGCCTATTTCACCAGGTTGTAGGTGTCGGTGGCGATCACCAGCTCCTCGTTGGTGGCGATCACGGCAACCTTGACCTTCGAATCGGGAGCCGAGAGGATCTTGTCCTCGCCGTGTACGCCATCGTTGGCCGCAGCGTCGAACTTCAGACCCATGAACTCCATGTTGGAGCATACCCACTGGCGCATCTCCACTGAGTTCTCGCCCACACCGCCCGTGAAGACGATCAAGTCGACACCGCCCATCTCGGCAGCGTACTCGCCGATGAACTTCTTGATGCGGGTGTAGTACATGTCGCGGGCCAGGATGGCGCGCTCGTTGCCCTCGCGATAGGCCTTGTCGATGTCGCGCATATCGCTCGAAAGTTCGGTCATACCCTGCAGACCCGACTTCTTGTTGAGCATCGAGTTCATTTCGGCGTAGGTCATGTTCTCCTTTTCGCCGATGAAGGTCACGGCGCTGGCGTCGATCTGACCTGCGCGGGTACCCATAACCAGACCGTCGAGCGGCGAGAAGCCCATCGAGGTGTCATACGACTTGCCGTTGAGCACTGCGGTGATCGAACCTCCGTTGCCGATGTGGCAGGTGATGATCTTCGAGTGGTTGATGTCCAGACCGGCCAGTTCGGCACCGACCTTGGCCACATACTTGTGGCTTGTTCCGTGGAAACCGTACTTGCGGACGCGATACTTCTTGTAGTACTTGTAGGGAATGGCAAACATATAGTTGGTTGCGGGGATCGTCTGGTGGAACGAGGTGTCGAATACCGTCACCTGGGGAACACCCGGCAACACCTGCTCGATGGCCAGAATACCCTGCATGCTTGCGGGGTTGTGCAGGGGGGCGATCTCGAATAACGACGAGATCTTCTGCTTGGCATCCTCATCCACCAGGCAGCTCTGCGGGAAGAACTCACCGCCGTGTGCCACGCGGTGACCTACGGCCTTCACCTCGTCCAGCGACGTGATCACGCCGTGAGCCGGGTCGATCAGAGCCTTCATCACGAGGCTGATACCCGTCGTGTGGTCGGGGATGGGCTGGTGCAGCTCGAATTTATCCTTACCTACGGGTTTGTGGGTTAAGTCGCCTTCGGGCAGGCCGATGCGTTCCACGAGACCTTTGGCGAGCAGTTTGCTCGAATCGTCGTTCATGTCGATCACCTGATATTTGATTGACGACGATCCGCAGTTAAGTACTAATATTACCATTGCTTGAAAAGTTGTTTATTTTGTAATAGTTGTTCCGATCCAAATGCCCAGGGCGGTGCAGATCATCGAGACGGCACAGCTCAGGGTGATGTAGAGTGCGGCGGCGCTCCAGGCTCCGCCCTTGAGCAGCTTCACGGCGTCGGCCGAGAAGGTCGAGAATGTGGTGAAACCACCGCAGAAGCCCACCACCAGCAACAGCAGCAGGGTGCGGTCGTTCAACGAAGACATCAGTGCGCCGATCAGCAGTGATCCGAGAGCATTGACGGCAAATGTTCCGGCGGGGAACCCCATGAATGTCACCCCCGTCAGCATCACGGTGGAGAGTGCATAGCGCAGCATACTGCCGGCGGCACCTCCGATGGCTACGGTTAAAAATTCTCTAATCATCGTATAAAAATAGGAAGAATTTTACATCTATGCAAATTTATATTTAAAAAAGGTGCGTTGAAGGTGGTTCCCGGGGTGGAAAAGGTCGCGGAAATTTCCCGCAAGGTAGTCTTGGTTTCGCGGATTTCAGGGGAATTTTTCGTTTTTTTGCGTGGGCGGATAAGCGGAGCGGAGAGGGAGGCTTAGTGCAGGATTTTACGAGAGAAAATTGTACTCCGACAGGACGGCTTCGGACTGAGTATGTGCGGATGGATAAAATGTTTACTCCGTGTGCTTTAGGTGGGGCGATCGGGCGCTGCGTGACGGGGTGGAATTCGGCGCATTGCGGGGATGGATCGGCCTTTGTCGGAGGGTATCGGGCAGAGCGGGAAATCGGGTGGCGGAGCGGTCGGAAAACAGATCGGCGGAGCGGTCTGTGAAGGGCAAAAAAATACACCGCTCCGTGCGTTCGGGCAATGCGGACCCGAGAACCGCGTGGGGGTGCAAAAAACAATGCCGTACAAGGGTGTCAAAATGATGTCCTGTGCGACTTCAAATTCAGGGTGACGGGGCGTCGGTATGGCGAGACGGGCGAAGTCCTCCGTGTCGGGATTATCGTGTCGAAGTTTCGGCCGCGGTGTTTTCCGCGGGGATTACCTGTTTCTATATGTCCGCTTCGGCTCGGTAAAGGCGTTGGGCAGGGCTTCGGTTTCGGCTTGCCCGTTTGGAGGGGATTCGCTCGGGCTGGGGGTGCGGCAGTGATGCCGGAATTTTTGGCGCCTTCCCGTTCAATTCGCTCCGATTGGTCGAGATTCTCTCCGATGGGGCTGCCTCTCCGGTCCGATCAATCAGTTTTGAGGCTGATTCGATGGGGACGGTCTTTTGCGGGGGGGCGGTTTGCACCCTCCGATCCGTCCGACCGGTTTGTGGCAGTCCGAGGGCGGCAATTCCCGAATAGAACCGACTCGATTCGACCCGGACTGACAATCCGTCTTCATGCCGTCCGTTCATTGCCTGTGTCGGCCCGTTGTCGTGGGGGGGCTTTGTGTGCGTTGGAACCGGGGTTGAGTCGGTTCTGCGCTCGTTTTGTGCCGGTTGCACACCCGACCGTGCCGACTTTGCATCCGCCCCGGATCACCGCCCGAGCCGTCTCGAAGGGACTACTCCTCGAAACGGTAGCCGATACCCTTGACCGTGACGATGTGCTCTTCGCCGATTTTCTGGCGCAGCTTGCGGATGTGGACGTCGATCGTGCGGTCGCCCACCACGACATCCGATCCCCAGATCTGATTGTAGATCTCTTCGCGCGAGATGAGCTTTCCTGGCGACGAGGCCAGCAGGTCCAGCAGGGCGAACTCCTTGCGGGGCAGGGCCATGCGCTGTCCGTTGCAGGTGACCGTGTAGCTCTCGCGGTCGATTTCGAGCGCGGGGGTTGCGGAGGTCTGTTCTGCGGGTTCATCCGTGTGGATGCGCTTGAGGATAGCCTGAATGCGGCTGATCAGGAGCTTCATCTTGATGGGCTTGGTCAGATAGTCGTCGGCGCCGACATCGAATCCGGCCAGCTGCTGATCCTCCTCGCCCAGGGCCGAGAGGAAGATGACGATCGTGTCCTTGAGTTCGGGGTTTTGGCGGATGGCGCGGCAGGTCTGCGCTCCGTCCATCACGGGCATCATCCTGTCGAGCAGGATCAGATGCGGGTGACACTCCTCGGCCACGCGCAGGGCCTCGACACCGTTTTCGGCCGTGTAGACCTTGTAGCCCTCGCGGACGAGGTTGTAGCGGGTGAATTCCAGGATGTCCACTTCGTCGTCTACGAGTAAAATGCGATATTCCATCTTTCGTGTGAGTTTTTTTATGGTTTTTATAAGTCGCAAAATGAATATATCTGTGCGAAGGTAACGATTATCCGTGAAAAATCCTTACCTTTGCGCCTTAAATAATTTTTAAATTAATGACCAACGAAGTCAATTTTGCCGATTTGGGTCTCTCGGCCGAGATGCTGGAGGCCGTCGCCGCCAAAGGTTTTGAAACCCCTACATCCATCCAAAAACTCACCATTCCGCTCCTTCTGTCGGGTCGGAACGACATCATCGCCCAGTCGCAGACAGGTACGGGTAAGACCGCCGCATTCGGTCTGCCGATTCTCCAGCAGCTGGAACCGCTGAAGTCGGCCGTTCAGGCCATCGTGCTGGTGCCGACGCGCGAGCTGGCCCTGCAGGCCGCTGAAGAACTTATTTCGCTCAACGCCCAACGCCGTCTGTCGATTACGGCCATCTATGGAGGTGCCGCCATGAACGAGCAGCTGCGCCGTCTGTCGCGCGGTGTGGATATTGTGGTGGGTACGCCGGGCCGTGTGCTGGACCACATTCGCCGCGGCACGCTCAAGCTGGATCAGGTGAAGTTCCTGGTACTGGACGAGGCCGACGAGATGCTCAACATGGGTTTTGTGGAGGATGTCGAGGAGATCATCTCCCACACGGGCGAGGATCGTCGCGTGATGCTCTTCTCGGCCACGATGCCCCAGCGCATCGTCCGCCTGTCGGAGTCCTATATGAGGGACACGGAGTTGGTCAAGGTCGAGTCGCAGCAGTTGACGGCCGACCTCACGAATCAGATCTATTTCGAGGTCCGCGAGTCGGACAAGTTCGACGCACTGACCCGTATCATCGACGTCGAGCCCGACTTCTACGGCATTGTGTTCTGTCGCACGAAGGTCGATGCCGACGCGCTGGCCACGCGCCTTGTCCAGCGCGGCTATTCGGCCGAGGGACTTCATGGCGACGTGTCGCAGGCCATGCGCGAGAAGATCCTCAAGAAGTTCCGCGACAAGGTCGTCAACATTCTGGTAGCCACTGATGTGGCGGCCCGCGGTATTGACGTGAGCAACCTTTCCCACGTGATCAACTACTCCCTGCCGCAGGATTCCGAGAGCTATGTCCACCGTATCGGACGTACGGGACGTGCCGGCAAGCAGGGTACGGCCATCACCTTCATCTCGCACTTCGAGTACCGCCGTTTCAACGGCATGATGCGTGACATCCGGGCCGATATCCGCCGCGAGCAACTTCCCTCGCCGCAGGACATTGTGGCGATGAAGCGTACGCGCATCAGCGAGGAGATGGAGGAGATCATCACCGACGGCAGCAACACGGCCTACACCGATATGGCGGCCGAACTGCTCGAACGTCACGAGCCGATTGAGGCCCTGAGCGCCCTGCTGCGCCTGGCCTTCCGCAGCGAACTGGACGAGAGCAGCTATCCCGAGATCCGTTCCTTCTCGGTCGACCGCAAGGGTACGGCCCGTCTGTTCTTGGCCCTGGGTGGTCGGGACGGATTCTCGCCGCGCAAGATCGTCGATATGCTCAAACGCCGTTGTGGGTTGAGGGACAAGAATATAGATGATGTGCGTGTTTTTGACAGCTTCTCGTTCGTCAGCGTGCCTTTCGCCGATGCCGAGGCGGTGATGGAGCGTTTGAACCGCTCGTCGCGCGGCCGTCGCATTGCCCGTATGGCCAAGCCCGAGGGCGAGCAGGAGGAGGCCGTGGACAACGATGCCCGAAATACCGAATCGACGCCCGACACCGCCGCGTATGGCGAGGAGTCGGCCCGCGAATCCCGCCGCAAGGAGCGTAAGGAGCGTCCCCCCCGCAAGGAGTCGCCGCGCAAGGATTTCTTCAGCGAGGGATTCGGCGAAGAGGAGCGTGCGGAGAAGACCCCGCGCAAGAAGTCGGCAACGGGTCGCCGCGGTACGGACAAACCGCGCTGGAGAGACCTCGACGGCGAGAGCCGCGATGCCCTCTATGAGTCGATGTTCGAGGAGGATTTCGCCAAATCGGCCGGAGGTTTCGACTGGTCGGCATTCAAGGCCATGGAGGATGAGCGTGCATGGGGACGTCCGCGCCAGGAGCGTGGCTCGAAGGGTAGGACGACCCGCTCGGTGCGCAAGGGTGACCGCCCCGTGCAGACGGGACGCCGTGCCGCTGCCAAGCGCGTGGCCTCCAAGCAGAAGAAGTACTGATCGGCCGGTGCGGCCACACGCGGCTCGGCGTGCGTCGGGGTGTGATTCCCGGTGGCGGCGGGCTTGACCGCGGGGGCTTGACGGACTTCCGGTTGCGGGGCCATTGGGGGTCTTCGGTTGCGGAAAGGAGGCCGCTGGGCTGGAGGGCTTTTGCAGGGTTTCCCGAATTGCGGGGAAAGTTTTTGCAGGGTTTTCAAACCGCGCGGGGTAGAGGAACGACCCGCCCCGGGAGGTGGAGACTGCAAAGATGCCGAAACGGAAATACAGGAAAATACAACCAGTATCGGGCCGGATGCCCGACTTGCCCTTTGGGGGTGGAGTCGGAGTGTCCGGCCCGATTCCGTAAGCAGGGGATTTTCTCTCTAAGAGAGAATTGTCGATAACTTGGTGATATGTTTTGCCCGTTTTTACTTTCGGAATCCGCGCAAAATGGTTATATTTGCGAGATTTATGTTCGTTCCGTATCTTGTGGAACCAAAAAGACTACTGAGATGGCTATTGAAAAACCAACACTTTCTACGCTCGATGAGCATGTCAGCCCCAAAGCTGAGGATGTCGAAGTTGCTGCTGCCGTGGCTGAAAAGGCCGCCGAAACCGAAATGCCCGCCCCGGCGGATGAACCCGTAAAGAGTGCCGAGGAGGCTGTGGAGGAACGTCCCTGTGAGGAGGTGGACTTCTCGCTGGAGGAGGCCGCCCTGGCTGCACACGATGCAGGTTTGGATTTGGACGACGAGGCCGCGGATGCGGGGACGGACGCCCACTTCGAAGAGGCGATCAACGGCGACAAGTTCGCCGGCAAGACCAAGGAGGAGTTGGTGGATCTCTTCGCGCAGCTGCTGCGTGAACAGCCCGTGCAGTCGATCCGCCGCGATGTCGAGGCCCTGAAGATCGCCTTCTACCGCCTGCGTCGCCAGGAGGTTGAGGCTGCCCGCCGCGCATTCATCGAGCAGGGCGGCAAGAGCGAGGAGTTCGTGCCTGCGGTCGACGGCGCCGAGGCCCGCCTCAAGGAGGAATTCAAGGAGTACCGCAGCCGCCGCGACGAGTTCATGGCCAATCTCGAGGCCGAGAAGGAGGAGAACCTCAAGGTCAAACTCGGGATCATCGAGGAGCTGAAGGAACTGGTCAATTCCGACGAAACACTCAACCATACGTTTACCAAATTCCGCGAATTGCAACAGCGCTGGAAGGAGACGGGTGTCGTCCCCGCACAGAATGTCAAGGATTTGTGGGAGACCTATAACCTCCATGTCGAGAACTTCTACGGATTCATCAAGATCAACAAGGAGCTCCGCGACCTGGATCTGAAGAAGAACTACGAACAGAAGGTGGCTCTGTGTGAGGCTGCCGAGTCGCTGATGCTGGAGCCGTCGGTGGTCGAAGCTTTCCACAAGTTGCAGAAACTCCACGACGAGTGGCGCGAGACGGGTCCCGTGGCGCATGAGTTCAAGGAGACGCTCTGGGAGCGTTTCAAGGCCGCATCGAGCCGCATCAACAAACGTCACCAGGAGTATTTCGAGCAGCTGAAGGCCGAGCAGGTCCGCAACCTCAATCTCAAGACGGAGCTGTGCGCTGCCTCGGAGGAGCTGTCCGCCCAGCCGCTCACCTCGCGCAAGGAGTGGAACAAGGCCAGCGACCGCCTGCTGGAGATCCAGAAGACGTGGAAGACCATCGGCTTTGCCCCCAAGAAGGACAACAACCGCATCTATGAGCGTTTCCGCCGTGCGTGCGACAAGTTCTTCGAGGCCAAGCGCAACTTCTACGCCGGAGTAAAGGTCGAGATGGAGCATAACCTCCAGCTCAAGACCGAGATCTGCGAGGCCGCCGAATCGCTTGCACAGAGCGAGGAGTGGAAGAAGACGACCGAGGAACTGATCGCCCTCCAGACCCGCTGGAAGCAGATCGGTGCCGTGTCGCGCCGCCATTCGGATGCCGTGTGGAAGCGTTTCCGCGCCGCGTGCGACAAGTTCTTCGAGCGCAAGGCCGCCCATTTCTCGGGTGTGGATTCCGAGCATGAAGAGAACCTGAAGAAGAAACTGGTCCTGCTGGAGGAGATGGCCGCCGCCGATGTCAAGGCCGGAGGCTATGAGGTGATCCGTGCGTTCCAGCGCCGCTGGGGCGAGATCGGCTTCGTGCCCATCAAGCAGAAGGACTCGATTCAGAAACGCTATAAGACGGCCGTGGACCACCTCTTCGAGATGCTGCGTTCGTCGGAGCGCGACCGTTCGATGAACCGTTTCCGCGACAAGGTGTCGTCGATGCGCCAGGCCGGTGACAAACGCCTGCGCTCGGAGCGCGAACGCCTCTACAACAAGGTGCGCCAGATGGAACAGGAGATCGCCCTGCTGGAGAACAACATCGGATTCTTCGCCAAGTCGAAGAACGCTGACGCCCTGATCGCCGACGTGAAGGCCAAGATCGAGCGTGCGCGCAACGAGATGGAGGCCGCCGTCGAGAAGGTAAAACTCATCGACCGCCAGGAGCAGAACCATAACGAAAACAACGACAAATAGATAAAATCAAGAAGGATATGAAACTTTCCAAACCCAAGTACATCTTTGTGACGGGCGGTGTGGCTTCATCGCTCGGTAAGGGAATCATTTCGGCTTCGATAGCCCGTCTTTTGCAGGCCAGAGGCTATTCGGTGACCATCCAGAAGCTGGATCCCTATATCAATGTCGACCCCGGAACGCTGAATCCCTACGAGCACGGCGAGTGCTACGTGACGGAGGACGGTGCCGAGACCGACCTCGACCTGGGTCACTATGAGCGTTTTACGAATCACCCCACCTCGAAGGCCAACAACGTGACCACGGGACGCATCTACAAGAGCGTCATTGAGAAGGAGCGTAAGGGTGAGTATCTGGGCAAGACCGTGCAGGTCGTACCTCATATCACCGACGAGATCAAACGCCGCATCCAGCTGCTGGGTCAGAAGAAGATCTACGATGTGATCATCACCGAGATCGGCGGTACGGTGGGCGATATCGAGTCGCTGCCCTTCATCGAGTCGGTGCGTCAGCTGCGTTACCAGCTCGGATACAAGGACACGGCATTGGTCCATCTGACGCTGATCCCCTACCTGGCCGCTTCGGGCGAGCTGAAGACCAAACCCACGCAGCACTCCGTCAAGACGCTCCTGGAGAACGGTCTGCAGCCCGATGTGCTGGTGCTCCGCAGCGAGCATCCGCTGGGTGTGAACCTGCGCCGCAAGGTGGCTTTGTTCTGCAATGTCGACGCACGTGCCGTCGTGGAGTCGATCGACGTGCCGACGATCTACGAGGTACCCTTGAAGATGCACGAGCAGCATCTCGATGAGGTGATCCTCGACAAACTGAACCTGCCGGCCGAACAGGAGCCCGATCTGGATGCCTGGCGCGATTTCGTGGAGCGCGTGAAACACCCCTCCAAGAAGCTGGAGATCGCCCTGGTGGGCAAGTACACCGAGCTGCCCGACGCCTATAAGTCGATCTGCGAGTCGTTTATCCACGCCGGTGCGGTGAACGACTGCAAGGTGAAGTTGCAGTATGTGAATTCCGAGAAACTCACGGCCGAGAACATCGAGCAGACCCTGGGCCGGATGTCGGGTATCCTGGTGGCTCCGGGATTCGGCAACCGCGGTATCGAGGGCAAGATCGAGGCCGTACGCTTCGCCCGCGAGCATAATATCCCGTTCCTGGGTATCTGCCTGGGTATGCAGTGTGCCGTCATCGAGTTCGCCCGCAACGTCCTGGGCTGGTCCGATGCCAATTCGAGCGAGATGGAGCAGACGCCCCACGCAGTCATCGACCTGATGGAGGAGCAGAAGGGCATCACGGCCAAGGGCGGAACGATGCGTTTGGGTGCCTACCCCTGTACGCTGGCCAAGGGATCGAAGGTGGCTGCCGCTTACGGCAAACTGAAGATTTCGGAGCGTCACCGTCATCGCTATGAGTTCAACAGCGAGTACCTGGAGCAGTTCGAGCAGGCCGGCATGAAGGCCGTGGGTGTCAACCCCGACACCAACCTGGTTGAGGTGGTCGAGATCCCCACGCACCGCTGGTTTGTCGGTACGCAGTACCACCCCGAGTATAAGAGTACGGCACAGAACCCCTCGCCACTGTTCGTGGCCTTTGTGGGTGCCGCTTTGGAGTATCAGGAAGAGAAGAAATAAAAACAGTTTTATAGGATTAAATGGATAAGAAATCAATTTTAGGCATTGTCCTCATCGGTCTTGTATTTTTGGGATTTGCCTACTTCAGCAACAAGGAGCAGGAGCAGTATCGCAAGGAGATGGCCGAGTGGCAGGTTTACCAGGATTCGGTAGCCCGGGCCAATGCACCCCAGGTGACGGAGGCCGAGACGGTCGGAGTCACCGCAGAGCCGACCCCCGGGGCGGAGACCTCGGGCGAGGGTTCGATCGATGAGATGGTCGACCGTCAGATGCAGCAGCAGGTGGAGCTTGAGGGCGAGTACCTGGCCGCCGCCAAGATGGCCGGGAGCAAGGAATTCTGCGTGGAGAACAACTCGATCAAGGTAACGTTCTCGACCCGCGGAGGACAGATCTGCGGCGTGACGCTGAAGGATTACATGAAGTACGCCGAGAAGGAGGAGGAACGTGTGGAGCCGGTGAAACTGTTCGATCCCGCTTCCGCCAATTTCGCGATGAACTTCTACCTCAAGCACGGCAATTCGATGATCCCGGTGCTGACGTCGGGCTATACGTTCGAGGCCGACCCCGTCACGACGGAGGGCGACGGCACGAAGGTGGTGACCATGCGGTTGAAGGTGGCTGAGAATTCAGCCCTGGAGTACCGCTACCGCATCAACGAGACGGATTCGCCGGAGCGTGAATATCTGGTGGACTTCGACGTGAAGCTGGTCAACATGGCCCACCTGATGGCTCAGCAGTCGTCGATCGGCATCGACTGGTCGAACACCTCCTACCAGAACGAGAAAGGATTCAAGAACGAGAATATGTACACCACGATCGCCTACCGCCTGCCGAAGGAGACCTCGATCGAGGAGCTGGCGATGAGCGAAGAGCGCAAGAGAGAAAAGGTGGAGTCGGCAGTGAACTGGGTGGCTTTCAAGCAGCAGTTCTTCTCGTCGGTGTTCATCGCTCCGCAGAACGTGATGTATGCCGACGTGGCCTTCGATACGGCTCACCCCGGTACGGGCTTCGTGAAGGATTTCTCGGCCAAGATGGCCGTGCCCTACACGCCTGCAACTTCGGAGTATGATTTTGCCTTCTATTTCGGCCCCAACAAGTATTCGATCCTGAAGAACGTGGGCGATGCGGAGGAGAAGGACGACGAGCTTTACCTGGAGCGTCTCGTGCCGCTGGGCTGGGGTATCATCGGATGGGTGAACCGCTGGTGTGTGATCCCCGTGTTCGATTTTCTGAGAAACTACATCTCGAGCTTCGGTATCATCATCCTGATCCTGGTGCTGCTGGTGCGTGTGGTGATCTCGCCGCTGACCTACAAGAGCTATGTCTCGATGGCCAAGATGCGTCTGATCAAGCCGCAGGTCGACGAGCTGGCCAAGAAGTACCCCAAGCAGGATGATGCCATGAAACGTCAGCAGGCTACCATGGAACTGTACAAGAAGGCGGGCATCAACCCCATGGGCGGATGTATCCCGATGCTGATCCAGCTGCCGATTCTGATCGCCATGTACCGTTTCTTCCCGGCATCGATCGAGCTGCGCGGTCAGTCGTTCCTGTGGGCCGAGGATCTCTCGTCGTATGACAATGTGCTGAATTTGCCGTTCGCGCTTCCGTGGTATGGCGACCACATCAGCCTCTTTGCCCTGCTGATGGCCGTGTCATTGTTCGGATACTCGTACTACAACTACCAGCAGACCGCTTCGTCGCAGCCCCAGGTGGGTGGTATGAAGTTCATGATGGTTTATATGATGCCGATCATGATGCTGCTGTGGTTCAACAGCTATTCGAGCGGTTTGTGCTACTACTACCTGTTGTCGAACCTCTTCACCATCGCGCAGACGCAGATCATCCGCCACATGGTCGATGATAGCAAGATTCAGGAGATCATGGCTGCCAGCGCCGCGAAGAAGGCCAACGGCAAGAAATCGAAGTTCCAGTTGCGTTACGAGGAGCTGATGCGTCAGCAGGCCGAGCGCAGCAAGAAATAACGATCCGGTGACGCCCCGCGCGGGTCGAGCCTTATGAAAATACCGCACCCCGGAAATTCGGGGTGCGGTATTTTTTTTTGCCTGTTTATATAAGGTATGGCGCAGGAGGTGTCTTCCGGGGCGATCAGTCAAGTCCTGCGGCGACCGGAACGCAGGTCCGGAGGCAGGTGAGGACCGTGAAGATGGGCCTTATGATCCGATAGAAATGGGACGGAGACCCAATGCGTGTGTGGTCGAGGACTTTTTAAGGGATTTTATGGGGCTTGGTGGTTTTATGGACAAGTTGGCTTTTGACGACTTTGGAAACTTTGAGGCTGGTGGCTTTGGAGATTTGGGTGCGGTCGGCCGAGAGTAGAGTAGGTGGTGTCGGGCAGAGATCTTGCTGCATGCTTTTCGCCCCAAGACACCGCAGTAACGGTTGCAAAAGGTATAGCCTCTGCCCACAAAAAAACTCGGGCGCAAGAAGTTTGTTAACACCTCTTGCGCCCGAGTGGTTTTATCGGAACCGTGGCGGGGGATTCCGCTGGTCGGTTCCGTCGGTTGGAAATCCCCGAAGGGTTTTTAGTTCTTTTTGCGACGGACCTTCATCTGGTCGAATCCCTCGCCGAAGACTCCGATCACGGAACTTTGCGACACGAAGGCCGAGGGGTCGATCTCGTTGATGATTCTGAAGATCGTATTCGACTGGCTGCCCTTGGCCAGGACAAATATCACTTTTTGCTGATTACCCGTGTAGAGGCCCGTGGCGTCGATGATCGTCACACCGCGGTGCAGGGCGTTGATCTCGCGTCCGATGCGCTCGTACTCCTTCGAGATGATGAAGAACTGGACGGACGAACGGGCTGAGTTGAGGATCTTGTCGATGACGAAGCTGATGACATAGAGCGTCACATAGCCGTAGACGACCTGTCCCCAATCCTTCAGCACGAAGTAGCTGCACGTGACGATCGTCATGTTGAGCATCATGATGATGCGGCCCAGCGATACGTCGTGATACTTGTTGATGATCGCGGCCACGATATCCGTACCGCCCGAGCTGCCGTTCACCGAGAAGGCGATGCCGATACCGCTTCCGCACAACGTGGCTCCCAGGATGCACGACATGAAGACCTCGTTCTGGAGGAAGGTCGTGCCCTCGGTCAGCTGCTGGATGAAGAGCAAAAAGAAAGTCAGTGTAAAGACGGCAAAAATGGTCTTGACACTGAACTTCCATCCCAGGATCTTGATCGAGAGGATCAACAGTATGAAGTTGATCGAGAAATAGGTGTACTGCACGGGCACTCCCGTGGCCCAATAAACAATCGAAGCCACACCCGGAAGACCTCCGACCGTGATCTGATTCGGCAGCAGGAACACGGTCCATCCGATACCGTAGAGGATCATGCCCAGGGCGATGAGCAGGTAATCCCTCATCTCACGTATCATGCCCGACTTGGACAAAGATAATTTTTTCTCCATTTTTTAAAGTTTAAAAAACGGACGCAAAAATACATCTTTTGGCTATCTTATCAAAGGTTCGGATAAATTATTTCCCGACTTTCTTGTGGGGCGGGGCACATGCCCCCGCCCGAGGATTTACTCCACGTACAACACCAGACCCTTGAGGTATTCGCCCTCGGGGTGGTAGATGTTGATCGGATGGTCGGCCGGCTGGTGCAGCTGGTGCAGGATGCGCACCTTGCGTCCAGCGATGGCCGCCGCCGAAAAGACCGTCGTACGGAACAGCTCCTTGGTCACGGCCTGCGAGCAGGAGAACGTGAAGAGGATGCCGCCGGGCTTGATCTGCGAGAGGGCGCGGGCGTTGAGTCGTTTGTAGCCCTGCATGGCATTGCCCAGCACCTTGTGGTGTTTGGCGAAGGCCGGGGGATCGAGGATGATCAGATCGTATTTGTTGCCGATGTGCTTGAGGTACTCTACGGCATCGGCCGCTACCTCCTCGTGGGGGGCGCCCTCACCGAAGTTGAGCACCATGTTCTCTCGCGCCAGATCCACCGCACGCTCCGAAGCATCCACCGAGCATACCTCACGGGCACCGCCTGCCATGGCATAGACCGAGAATCCGCCCGTATAGCAGAACGTATTGAGTACCGTGCGGCCCTTGGCGTAGTGCATCACCAGTTCGCGGTTCTCCCGCTGGTCGAGGAAGAAGCCAGTCTTCTGGCCCTTCTCCCAGTTGACCATGAATTTCTGTCCGTTTTCCAGCACCACCTGCGATCCGTGGTCCGAACGGCCCCACAGGTAACCGTCCACGGCATCGAGTCCGGCCTTGGGGGGAACGGTCTGCGAGGATTTGTCGTAGATGGCTGTGATCTTTTCGCCATAGACCTCGCGGATGGCCTCGGCCACCTCGCGGCGCGAGAGGAACATACCCACCGAGTGGCACTGCACGACGGCCGTCGTCCCGTAGATGTCGACCACCAGTCCCGGCAGCGAGTCTCCCTCGCCGTGGATCAGACGGTAGCACGTGGTCCGTGGATTCTCGACAAAGCCCAGTACGCGGCGCACGTCATAGGCGGCCGCCACGCGCTTCACCCACCACTTCAGGTCGATCTCCTCGCGCTCGAACGAGAGCACGCGCACGGCGATCGAACCGATCTGATAGTGACCCTGAGCGATGAATTCGCCCGCACGGGTATATACTTCCACCACGGCGCCTTCGGCGATCTGGTCTTCGGATTCGGCTTCGATGTGGTCCACCGCGCCGGAGAATACCCACGGGTGGCGGCGCAGCAGAGACTCCTCCTTGCCGCGTTTGAGGATGATTTTGGGTGTCATAACGGATTTATTCTGTTTTTTTGATTTTCGACGTATGTAACAATTTATCATAGATGAGCGTGCAGACCCACGCATCGGTGGCTGCGTAGACCATCTGCCGCTCGGTGAATGTCGCAGCCTCCCAGTTGCTCAGACGCTGGGCCTTCGAGACCCTCTGCCCCAGGATGATGGCCGACATCTTGCGCAGGCTCTTGTCCTCGACGCCCCACTCGGGAGCGATCTGTTGCAGGTCGACGAAGCCTCCGTCGCGGAAGTGGCGGATCTGGCGCAACGACCTCAGGTCGCCCGCCACATCGGCCCCGATCTTCAGCACCTTCTTATTTTCCAGGAGCTTGAGCAGAGGCTTGGCCAGCGGAATCTTGTTGAGGCGGAACAGGTAGCAGACCTCCCGCGAGGAGAGTTGCAACAAAGACACACGGAACGAGACCCCGGGTTTGAACGAGGGGCGGGTCTCCGTATCGAAGCCGATGACCGATTGTTTCTGAAGATATTTACAGGCCTCTTCTATATCACATTCATTGTCTATGACACGAATCTCGCCTTTGAACTCGATGGCAGGCAGTTGGGCCGTCTGCTCATTGCTGATCTTGTTTATAAAGTGGTTCTCTGTACTCATTCGCATAAAAAATTCTGACAAAAGTAACTATAATTCCGCTTAATTCCGAATTTTTTCCAAAGTCCCGTCATCCGAAAGCCTCAGAAGGCGGTTTTCGATCATCTCCCTGACGATGCGGGCCACCCGCTCCTGCGGCAGGGCTTCCTCGCGGCACAAGGCCCTCAGATCCAGGTGTCCGGAATCCAGGCGTTTCAGAATCCGTTCCCTGAGTCCGGAGTCTTCCTCGGGGGCGGGTCTTCCGCTCTTCAGGGCCTTCTCCCTGCGGCGGCGGGCCAGGCACACGTCGCATACCCCGCACGGGTGGTGGTCCTTCACCCCGAAGTACTCTTCGAGCACCTCGCTGCGGCAACGCTCCTCGTTGGCGGCGTAGGCGATCATGTGCTCGAAACGCTCGTGGGTCAGCTCCTTGCGCCTCAGATAGGTGTCCGGAGCTATGTAGAGGTCTGCACGCGGCAGACGCCCCTGGTCGAAGAAGAGCATCGGCGCACGGTTCGAGGGGATGTAGCGTATGACGCGCAACTGCCACAGGCGTTTGAGCAGTTCCTTCACGCGCTCGAGCGTATAGCCGCTCCAGGTGGCCAGCTCCGACTCGTCGATGGGGCGGAAGTCGGTGAAGATGCCGTTGTAGAGGCGCATGAGCGTGCGCAGGAAATGATCCAGCTCCTCGCGCTGCACGCGGAGTTTGTAGAGGTCGTCGCGGCTGATGCAGAACATCACCCGGGCGGGATTGTCGCGGATGTCGGTCAGGGTCATGTAGCCGTTGAGCTGGAGGAGCTTGATGGCACTTTCGACCAGACCCGAATAGAGGTGTTCGCGGGCGCAGAAGTCGTGGATGTTGAAGATCATCGACGCGCCCTCGCCTTCGCCGATCGCCACCTGGAGGTAGGAGCAGATCTTTTCGTAGATCTCCTTGACCTGCTCCAGAGGCGGGAACTCCTGGTCGAAGCGGCGGATAATCCTCTGCTCGTCGTCCGACGAGACGACCAGCAGGGCGTAGGCCCTCTGTCCGTCGCGGCCGGCACGTCCGGCCTCCTGGTAGTAGCTCTCCAGCGAGTCGCACATGGCGTAGTGCATCACGAAGCGTACGTCGGCTTTGTCCACGCCCATACCGAAGGCGTTGGTGGCCACCATGACCCGGATCTTGCCCTTGAGCCATTCCTCCTGGCGCAGGGAACGCTCGGCGTAGCCCATGCCTCCGTGGTAGGCCGCCGCGGGGATGCCCTCCCCGCGCAGAAATTCGGCCACCTGCTCCGTGCCCTCGCGTGTGCGCATATAGACGATGCCCGTTCCGGCGACGTTACGCACCAGGCGCAGGAGTTGTTCGTTCTTGTCGTCGGTATGGCGGACGCTGTACGAAAGGTTCGGACGTGAGAAACTGCTGCGGAAGATGTTTTCGTTCTCGAATTTCAGATTGCGCACGATGTCACGGGCCACCAGATCGGTGGCCGATGCTGTCAGCGCCAGGACCGGGACTCCGGGCAGCTGCTCCCTCAGCTCGGCGATGCGCAGGTAGGAGGGGCGGAAGTCGTAGCCCCACTGCGAGATGCAGTGGGCTTCGTCGATGGCCAACAGACTGACATTCATCCGCATGACCCTCAGACGGAAGGGCTCCGAGGTGAGGCGTTCGGGAGCGATGTAGAGGAACTTCACGTCGCCATAGGTGCAGTTGTCCAGCGCGATGTCGATCTGCCGCGGCGAGAGTCCCGAATGGACGGCCACGGCGGGGACCTTCATCGTGCGCAGACGGTCGACCTGGTCTTTCATTAGGGCGATGAGCGGTGTGACCACGATGCAGAGGCCTTCGCGGGCAAGCGTCGGCACCTGGTAGGTGAGCGACTTGCCGCCGCCGGTCGGCATCAGGGCCAGGGTGTCGCGGCCGGCCATCACCGAACGGATGACTTGCTCCTGGACCAGTCGGAACTCAGGATAGCCCCAATAGCGTTCCAGTACCTGATGAATCTGATCTTTTTGTTCTGCCATAGGTCTACAAAGATACGAAACTTCTCGGGATCTTTTCAAAAAAAGCCGTCGGGATTTCACCTCCTCCCCGCGGGCGGCACTCCTTCTTGGAGCCGATCTCCGCCCTTTTCCCGAATCGGCGGGGGCTTCTCCACTTTTCCCTGATTCCGGCATTTCCTTCAGCCGGCCTTGAACCGCCCCCTGGACCGTCCCCGATTTTCCCGGGCCGTTGCTTTGTGCCGACTCCGGTAACCTCGCTATGATAAGGTATTTTAGGAGGGAGACTTGGCGGTTTGACAAAAAAAAATTATTTTTGCAGAAATTGATTTGTTTTACACCATGAAAATAGACAACAAATACCAGGTTCGGGACATGGCCGGCGAACACGTCATCGTTATGCCGGGTCGCTTCGGCGTGGATATGACCCGCGTCATCTCGCTCAACGAAAGTTCGCTGTTGCTGTGGAATGCCCTTCAGGACAAGGAATTCACGGCGGAAGATGCCGCAGATATCCTTGTCGGGAACTACGGAATAGCCCCCCAGACTGCTCTGCGCGACGCCCGCACCTGGTGTGACAAACTCCTCGCCAGCGGCGTGGCCCGATAGTCCTCTTTGTTGAGGCAGGCCCTCCCGCGGAGAGGAGAGTTCCCCACCCACAGATCACCCGTTCCCCGAAACCCGTTTAAAGACACGACACCCGGCAAGGCTATGAAATCCCAACGCTACACCAAGGCACTGATGCTGGTCATCTATCTGATGGCCGTCATTGCCATGCCCGTGGCTTCGCTTTCGTGCCATTGCAACAGCCTTGTGCCGCATGATGATCGGGGACACTTCTGCACGGTACACTGCCACCATCCCTCCTCCTCGCCCCGCGGCGAAAATGTAGCTTCGGCCTGTCTGTGCAACCACCATCGTCTTGCCGACGAAATCGACCTTTATCTGACTAAGGACGACAGCCGCCAGAAACAGATTCCGGAGATCCTTGCAGCCACGATTTCGTCTCCCTTTGAGTATCTTCCCCCGATCACGACCTGCGAGGAGGTGATCACCCCTCCGTCACTCAAACCGCGGGAGAAGATCGCTCTGTATCAGCAGCTTCGCGCACCTCCTCATAAGATCTGATTCACCGCCTGACCGAGGTACATCCTTTGTCGGGGCTTCGCCTTACTTCCGAGGACGGGCTGTCATGCCCGGTCTCCTTACAGAGTGAGACGCTCCCCACGGGAAGGATATGTACCTCCCATACTTACGTGTATCATATCTTAATTAGGGAATTTAATGAATTTCAAGAAAAGAATCTTTATCCTTACCATTGCGCTGGCGGCCTTGGGCTCGGCCCGCGCCGATGAACTTCGCGGCACGGTACGCGATGCCGACAACAAACCTCTGATCGGTGCTTCGGTCTACTGGGCCGACACCAATATCGGTGCCAGCACCGACGCACAGGGCAACTACCACATCCACCGAGTCAAGGGTTACGACCGTCTGGTCGCTTCCTATCTGGGCTATCTCAACGATACGATCCGTGTGGCCAATGACGCTCCCACGGCCCTGTTCACGCTCACGGCCCAGGGTGTGGAGCTGGAGTCGGTGGTCATCAGCGGCAACCAGAGCGGCAACTATGTCAAACGCGACGGAATCGTCAAGAACGAGATGATCTCGTTTGCGGGTCTGTGCAAGATGGCCTGCTGCAACCTGGCCGAGTCGTTCGAGAACTCGGCGTCGGTGACCGTAGGTTACAGCGACGCTATCTCGGGCGCACGTCAGATCAAGATGCTGGGCCTGGCTGGAACCTACACCCAGATTCTGGACGAGAACCGTCCCATCATGCGCGGTCTGAGTGCCCCCTACGGTCTGAGCTATACGCCCGGTATGTGGCTCAACTCGATCCAGGTATCGAAGGGTGTGGCCTCGGTGACGGCCGGTCACGAGGCGATCACCGGACAGATCAACCTCGAACACCGCAAGCCGACCGATTCGGAGCGTCTGTTCGTCAATCTCTACATCGACGATGAGCTGCGCCCCGAGGCCAACATCACCTCGGCCTTCCCCGTCTCGCGCAACAAGAAGCTCACGAGCGTTGTCATGTTCCACGGATCCACCGACACCGACGTGCGCAAGATGGACCACAACCACGACCTGTTCCGCGATATGCCCAAGTCGAATCAGATCAACGTGGCCAACAAGTGGCTCTACTCCTGCGACAACGGGATGCAGATCCGCTGGGGTTGGAAATTCACGCAGGAGAACCGTCTGGGCGGAATGACCGACTACGAAAGCTCGATGCGCGACGATATGCTCCACAACTGGGACAAGCCCTCGACCCTCTACGGTTCGCACATCACCAACCGCAATGCCGGAGGATATGTCAAGATCGGTATGCCCGTCGGAAAATCCATCTACGACGAGGAGTCCCAGGACGAGAAGCGTTCCAACATCGCCTTCGTGGCCGACTTCGACCACTTCGACGAGGACGCCTACTTCGGACTGAACGATTACCGCGGCAACGAGAACTCGCTGGCTGCCACGCTCATGTATAACCACTATTTCTCATCCCGTTCGTCGCTGATCCTGGGCGCACAGCTCCACATGCAGTACTTCCGCGAGGAACTGGTCAACCGTACGCCCTGGATCGAGGCCCATCCCGAGCAGATCTACAACCTCGACCGTCACGAGCACGAGGCCGGACTCTATGCCGAGTACACCTACGCCATCAAGGACAAGCTCTCGGTGGTGGCCGGAATCCGCGGTGATTACAACCGCTACTACGACCGTTATTTCGCCACTCCGCGCGGACATCTGAGGTGGAACATCACCCCCTCGACCACGCTGCGTGCCTCGGCCGGTCTGGGTTACCGTTCGACCAACGTCATTACCGACAACATCGGTATGCTGGCCACCGGACGCCGCATCGAGATCCAGCCCTCGTTTGCCGACTTCGACCGCATGGAGAAGGCCCTGACCCTGGGCGGAAGTCTGACGCAGACCTTCGGACTGGTCAAGAAGGAGGATGCTACGTTGAGCTTCGACTATTTCCGCACCGAGTTCTACAATTCGGTGGTGGCCGATCAGGAGTACGATCCCACGGCCATCGTCCTCTACTCGACCGACGGACGTTCCTACACCGACACCTATCAGATCGACTTCTCGTGGACGCCTCTGGAGCGTTTCGACATCTTCGCCACGTTCCGCTACACCAACAGCTCGATGACCGTGAACCGTCCCGACGGCACCACGGCGCGTGTGGAGCGTCCTTTGGTGGGTCAATACAAGACGTTGCTGAACCTTCAGTACGCCACCAAGTTCCGTCGTTGGACCTTCGACGTCACGGCCCAGCTCAACGGCCCGGCACGCATTCCCTCGCAGACGGGCGATCTGAACGACTCCTACTACTCGCCGCGTTATCCGATCTTCTTTGCGCAGGTGAGCCGCAAGTTAGGTCGTTTCGATCTCTATCTCGGCTGCGAGAACATTGCCGACTATCGTCAGGAAGTACCCATCATGGGTGCCGGGAATCCTTTCTCCACCGAGTTCAACTCGATGAATGTATGGGGACCGCTGAAGGGCCGCAAGTTTTATTTCGGATTGAGGTTTAATCTTTATTAGCGGTTTTGACGGTTGGGTTTTCTGATTCCGGGGCGATCTCCCGATTTTCCCCAATCCGAAAAAAACCGTACAGACAGTCGCTGTCTTCCCCTTTTGCGGCAAAGTCCGCAGATATGTCGGCACAGGGGGCATTTCCCCGAAGCGAGAAAGCCCCGATGTCGGAAAAAAATAGAATAAAAACACCTTAAAGCATAAAGAAATTATGAAAAAGTTTATCGTTTTATGTTTGGCAGCCCTCATGGGCATCGGTATGGTTTCGGCCGCTGAAAAGAAACCCGTCAAAAAAGAGTTGAAGACCGTTGTGTTCTGCACCGACATCCATTGCGGACACTGCGCACAGAAGATCATGGACAATGTCCCCGTTTTGGGTAAGGGTGTCAAGGACGTGCAGGTTGACCTGCCGAACAAGGAGGTGACGGTAGTTTTCGATTCGTCGAAGAATAACGAGGAGCATCTGATCCACGCTCTGTCGACCCTCAAGGTTAACGCTGAGGTCAAGGCCGAGAAGCAGAAGAAATAAGCTGAAAAGAGATCATCGGCAAAAAAAGGTTGTATCCCGGGTGGGGTACAACCTTTTTTGTATCATGCTGTACTGTGCCGTGTCGTTACCGTGCTGTCCCGTGCCGTACGTGCCATGCGGATTTGGATGGTCCTGGTGAGGAGGTCTTGTCCGGTGGATTCGAGGGGGGAGGATTGGCCTTCGGGGGATTTTAGTCTTCCTGCTTTTAGCCCGTTTGAACGTCGGGGACTCTTGGGCCCGGCTCCTTTCCTCCTTGCAGCTTGTCTTTTCCCCTTATCCTTTCCTGCTTGAGAGACTTTTGAAAACTCTTGGAACTGTCCCCCCTTCCGCCTGTTTTTCTCGGCCGCCCCCTCGTTCAAGCTTCGGATCGGGGACGGACATACATAAAACACCGAAATCCGCTCCTGGTCTTCAGGAAGGGATTTCGGTGTTTTGTTCTGTGGACGGGTATGCGTATCCGTTCCGGGACGGCGTGCCGCCGGCTTATTCCATGGGGCGGATGCGCACTTCGGTGATGCTCTCCAATTCGGCCTGGAGACGTTCCAGATCGGTCTTTTCCTCCACCTCGCCGTAGTGGTAAGGATAGAATACGGCGGGACGCAGACGCTTGACGGCCTCGACAGCCTGGTCAACGGTCATCGTGTAGGGCTGGTTGACGGGCAGGAAGGCGATGTCGATATTCTTCAGGGCATACATTTGGGGAGTAGGCTCGGTGTCTCCGGCGATGTAGATGCGGCTGCCGCCGATGTTGAACACATAGCCGCAATCCTCGCGGTCGTGGGGGTGGAACTGGGTGTGTCCCTGGGAGGTATTGTAGGCGGCGACGGCCTCGATCTTGACATAGTCGCGCGGTTTCACGACATTGCCCGGCCGCATCGTGAAGCAGTTCTGCTCGAAGGTCTCGGCCGAGGTGCGGTCGCAGACGATTTCGGTCTGGGGGGTCGAGATCTCGTTGACGGTTTCGACATCGAGATGGTCGTAGTGGGAGTGGGTCACCACCACCAGATCTGCTTTCGGAAGACGGGCATAGTTGGCGTAACCCTTGACGGGGTCTATGTAGATATGTTTTTCGCCCCAGGCCAGGCAGAGGGAGGCGTGCTTGAAGAAGATGATCTTGAGCGGGCTTCCGTCGCGGGTCGTGATGGTATCTTGGACGTAGGATTCAGCCTCGTTTTTGTCGTATCCGAAGATCGATAAGAGTGACATGGTTTTACAAATTACGTTAATGTTCGTAAAGATAATGCTTTCGTCGAAAAATGCAAAATTCCGAGCGGAAAAGCGTACGTTTTGAAGCATAAAAAAGAGCTTTTCACGGTATAAATCCTCTAATCCTCAGAGTGGGGGCAGAGGGTGCGTGCGGTATGTTTTTTGAGGGAGGAAACGATGGAAAAACTCAAAAAAACGATTGCAATATGACTAAGCACACAATTTCCGGGCCGCATCACGCCACCTGCGACATGGACACGATGCCGCTGCGCGGACGGCACTACCGGGTGGTGGTGGCCGCCTCGCTGGGGCAGGTGGTCGGGGGAATGCTCTCGACACTGGTGGGTATCATCCTGCCGATGATGCAGCTGGCCGCGGGGCGGGTCTATGCCTCGACGGTCCAGGGCGTGGTGGCGTCGGCCTCGCTGGTGGGAATTATCCTGGGATCGCTGCTCATCGGCGGGTGGGGCGATCGGCGGGGCTACCTGCTCTTCTTCCGCCTTTGTCCGCTGCTGGTGCAGGGGGCGGCCCTCGTGGCCTTCTTTGCGGAGGGGCTTGGGGGGCTGATCGTGGGACTGTTTCTGATGGGTGTGGGCATCGGCGGCAGTTACAGCATTGACTCGGACTACATCTCGCAGCTCATGCCCTGCCGCTGGCGGCTCTTCATGGTGGGGGTGGCCAAGGCCTCCTCGTCGGTGGGCAATATCGGAGGGGCGGTGTTGGGATTCGTGGTGTTGAGGCTGTGGGGTGATCCCGGTCTGTGGAACTATATGCTGCTGGGAGTGGCGGCGTTGGCACTGGTGATGTTCCTGCTGCGGTTGGGATTTACGGAAAGCCCCGGGTGGCTCATCCAGCAGGGACGCCGGCGCGAGGCGCAGGAGGCTGCCCGCAAGCTCCTGGGTGAGGATGTCTCGATCCAGAAGTCGGTGCGCCATGCCCCCGCGACGGATGACGAACCCTCGGGCTGGAGCGATCTGATGCAGAGGGGCCATCTGAACAAGATCCTGCTGAGCGGAATCCCCTGGGCCTGCGAGGGAATGGCCGTCTATGGCATCGGGGTGTTCCTGCCCGTGATCCTCATGTCGCTGGGACTGGAGCGGAGCGGGGCGGAGGGGGTGGATCGCATTGTGGGGTCGGTCGAACTGACAACCTATATCAATCTGTTTGTCGTTGCGGGCTTTGCCGTGGGACTTTGGATGATAAACCGCTATTCGCATCTGATGATGCAGACCGCGGGCTTCTTCCTCTGCTCTGCGGGTATGGTGGTTCTGTGGCTGGCCTATGCCCTGCACGGGCCGATGTGGGTGGCCGTGGCGGGACTGATGCTCTTTGAACTGTTCCTCAATGCCGGGCCGCATCTGATCACCTTCATCCTCCCCACCGAGATCTACTCCGTGGCCGACCTGGGAGCCGGCAGCGGTGTGGCGGCCGCCTTCGGCAAGTTCGGAGCCGTGGCCGGGGTGTTCTTCATGCCGCTGTTGCTGTGTTGGGGCGGTGTGGGGCTGGTCATGGGAGTGACCGTCTCGTTCCAGATGATCGGCGGCGGTGTGACCTGGTATCTGGGACGGAAGGTGCTGGCGGAAGGTCTGCTGAAAAACAGACCGAGGATTTGTGCTTAGGGCAGCGGCCTGGCCCATACGGAAAAGTAAGCGTGGCACAATGACCGAATAAAGAGGATCACCCCCGATGCAGATATCTGCGTCGGGGGTGATCTTCTTGAAAAGAGGGTTTTGATACACCTTTGGGGCGGGCGGATTCCGAAGGGGGATTATCCGCGGGAATCCAGCCCCGTGCGGCGGAGAAGCTCTTCGTTGCGGAGGATTTCGGAGCTCGTACCGTCGGCTTCGAGGCGTCCGTCGGCCAGGATCAGCGTGCGGGGACAAAGCTCCAGGGCCAGCTCCGGATCGTGGGTGGCGATGAGCATCGTGTGTGTGAATCCCTCGAGCAGGTCGATCAGCTGACGCCGGGCGTGGGGGTCGAGCGAGGCCGTGGGTTCGTCCATGACCAGCACCGAGGGCTGCATGGAGAGTACCGTGGCGATGGCCACCCGCTTTTTCTGTCCGCCCGAGAGCTGGTAGGGCGTGGCGTCCTTCAGATCCGATGCCCCCACGGCCGCCAGGGCCTCATCGACCCTTTGGTCGATCTCTTCGGGGGTAAGTCCCATGTTCTGAGGCCCGAAGGCCACATCCTCCCACACCGAGGGCATGAAGAGCTGGTTGTCGGGGTCCTGGAATATGAGACCCACGGTCTGCCGCGCCGTTTTGACCGTGCGCGAGGTGAGACGCATCCCCCCGAGGTTGACCTCCCCTTGTGTGGGGAGCAGCAGTCCGTTGGTGTGGAGCAGAAGGGTCGACTTGCCGGCACCGTTGACCCCCATGAGGGCGGCCCGTTCGCCGTGTCGGAGTTCAAAGGAGACCCCCTTGAGGGCCTCGTGTCCGTCGGGGTAGCGGTAGTGCACCCCTTGGAATCGCAGGAAATGATGGCTCATGATGGAAAGTTAGAAGGTGGAAAACAAACGTTCGGCGGGGTGGAGCAGACGGATTGCCAGGAAGAGCAGACACCACACCGCGGTGTAGAGCGTCTCCAGTCGGGTCCAACGTCCGCGGGTGCGGCTGTCGGAGGGGATTTTACCGTCGAATCCGCGCGAGAGCATGGCTCGCGAGATCCACTCGGCCCGTTCAAACGAACGCAGGAGGAGTTGCTCGATGAAGAGTCCCCACATTTTCAGCGGATAGCTCCCGCGGCCGAAGTTGCGGGCATCGCGGGCCGTAGACATGATGATTGCCTCGCGCAGCAGGACATAGGTGTAGCGGTAGACGAACAGCAGTTGGAGGGCGATCAGCGGGGGGAGTCCCAGTTGCTGCATTCCCAGGCAGAGGCGGTGGTAGCCCGTGGTGTGGATCATCACGAGCAGGGCCGCCACCGACAACACGCCTCGGAGGATGATGGCCACAAAGGTCACCGCCCCCTGAGTTACGACCACATCGCCCGCCATGAAGAGCGGGCGATGGTCGAACAGCAGGTTGAAGAATCCGATGAACGCCACGAGGGGCACGACCAGCAGCGACTGGCGGAAGATGCGTCTCATGTTCAGAGCCCCGCGGGATGCCGACCAGAGGGGGTAGATCGTGTAGAGCATCAGCTCCGACAGGGAGGTCAGCGGCGTGGAGAGCATCATGACCAGGTAGGCCAGGCATACGATCAGCTTGGCGCGGGGATCGAGCCTGTGCAGGGGGCTTAGCGGGAGTCGGTTGCGCTCCAGGTCGCTCAGGCGGGCGAGGATCTTGACGAGCCGCTCCCTCATGGCATCCGGTGGCGGGGGTGGAGGACGAAGGCCAGGCCGGCGGCCGTGAGGATGATCACTCCGCTGCCGATGATGCCCGCCATCGAGGTGTTGTAGTCGGGCAGGAGGGCCGTGCGCTCCTGAAGCGAGGCGGTCTGGCGGTGGGCGGAGTCGATGAGGGGTTGTTCCGTGGCGTTCATCTTTTCGAGCGACCATTCCAGGCCGTCGGGCGACGAGGAGGCGATCCACGAGAAAGACCCTCCGATCAGCAGGGCTGTGGCCGCCAGGGCAAGAAGAACACCCCGCGTGGTATGGTTCGGACGTTGGAATTCATTGAGCATCTGCGGCTTGTAGCGGTGTACGGTGCAGAGTACGGCAGCCGTGGCCAGTCCCTCGCCAATACCGATGCAGAGGTGGATCGGGAGCATGAACAGCAGGAACCGGTTCATGTTCAGCACGGTGATCCCCGATGCTTCGGTCTCGATCGTGACGGCGAAGGCTCCGAGCAGCAGTCCGAAGATGGAGGAGAGCATCGCGGCGGCGAAGATTCTGCGGGGCGAAGGGTCCTTGTGTCCGACTATGGGTCGGAAGAGCAGGGGGTAGGCCACCAGACAGCTCAAGACGGCCATGTTGAAGATGTTGCACCCCAGGGCCATCAGTCCTCCGTCGGCGAAGAGCAGGCATTGGACGATGATGACCGACGAGAGGGTGATCAGCGCCGCCCACGGCCCCAACAGGGCCGAGAGGAGTATGCCGCCGATGATGTGGCCGCTGGATCCCGTGCCGGGAATCGAGAAGTTGATCATCTGGGCGGCGAAGATGAAGGCACCGCTGACTCCCATCAGGGGGATCAGGTGGGGATTGGGGGTGTGTTGCGTGTTGTTTTGTTCATGGTGTACGCGGCATACGGCCAGAGCCACCATCCCCAGGGAGACGATCCCCGTGACGACAGCCACCGACGGTGACACCAAAGCATCGGACATGTGCATGGGTTATGAAATTTTAGCAGGTTATGATCTATTTATTGGTTTTGTCGGTCGCCACATGGATCTTGCGGGCCTTGTGGGGTTTGTCTTCGTGGGTCTTATCGCCGTGGGGGGCGGACTTTTTCACCGTCTCAGGATGTGCGGCCCTGTGGGGTGAATCCGCGACCCTGACTTTGGAATCCGCCGGGGCGGTCCGTGGGTGGGTGGCCTTGGCGTGGAGGTCGGTGGGGGATGGGCAGAGGTTTCGCTCCTCTTCGTTCAGATCCTTCTCGGCCCGGGCTGCTGCCGATGCTGCCGTCTCGAAGGTCCGGTGGTCGTGTTGCGAGGCTAGAGCGGCTTCGCGGGTCTCGGCCGTCAGACGACGGTTATGGCCGAAGAGTGCCAGGTGGCGTTTGTTGGCGGGAGACCAGTCGGAGTGGTCGGGGGTCTTGTCGTTGTCGAATTGGATTCTGGGCAAGAGGAACAGCCAGGTCGTCACACAGAACGGACCGGTGAGGGTAGCCAGACCCAGCGGTGCCATCATCATGTACATGCCCGCCTGGATGAAGAACGTGACCAGGATGCCGATCACGGCCCACAGAGCCGATTTCAGCCCCGGTTTGTAGAAGACCGTGGCCAAAGCGATGGCCGTGAGGACGGCACTGTAACCGTAGAGACCGTTGATCACATCGTAGCCCGAGGCGTGAAGTACCACGGCCACCAGCAGCGAGAGGGCCGATCCGATGCCGGCCCACAAGGCGGCCCAGAGGTTGCAGCACCCCAGTCCGATGAGGAACAGTGCGCCCGTGACCCACGAGTCGATGAGGAACACCTGTCCGATGCCCCGGAGCCAGTAGGCTGCCAGATGCCACAGACCCAGGTCGGCCGCCGAGGAGAAGGCCGAGGGGAGTTCGGGTGTGGCCATGTGGGTGGGAGGAATGCCGTGGGTGGCACGGGCGGCCAAGAGGAAGAGCCATGTGCAGAATACGAAGGGGAAGGTGAAGGAGTTGACCTTCCAGGGGGCCATGACGTTGTTGAAACCCGTCCGCACCCATGTGGTGAGGGCGGCACAGAGGATCAGGGCGAGCCACATGGCGGGGGTGTTGCCCAGGAAGGTGGGAAAGGCACACCCGACCAGCACGCCGTTGAAACCCCAAAGTCCCTGCCGGCCGTCGAGTGAGGGGAATTTCAGCAGATAGCCCGTCAGGGTCGAGACGCCCACGCCGAGCAGTGCGCCCCAGCCCACCAGGGGCATCCCTTCGAGCCAGGCACCCCAGAAGATGCCCGCCATGAAGAAAAATCCCGTCCAGGCGCTGTTCTGAAACATTACCTGGGCTGTGCCGCGCAGTATCTCCCTCAGAAATTCGAGGGGTGAGGGGCTGAACGGCTGAGTTAGGGTAGAGGAATTTGACATATCGTGAGTTGGTTTTTGGAAATGATGAAACATTGGTTAGGTTACCTCCAGGGGAACTCCTCGGGGAGGGGTTTGTGTTTGACCTCGAGGCGTACGGCCGAGCAGAATGCCCGCACGAGCTTCTTGACGGGTCCCGTCTCGCGTCCCAGCACCTTGTAGATCAGTCCGCAGTCGTTCGGCAGACGGGAAATTCCGGCCTGGAGCCCCTGTCCCGTGTCAAGGAACGGGCGGGTGGTCTCCCATATGCGGTCGGCATGGGTCCGGGGTGTGAGTACGATGACGTTGGCGAAGACATCGTAGCCGTTCATCGCACCGAGGCTCTCGGGCGAGAGGTCGGCGGGGCGGATCACGAACTTCTCGCGGAAGAGCGGCCGGGCATCGAACCTCTCGGCCCGGGTCGTGACCGAGAGAATGTCGTAGAGGAAGCGTTCCCCGCGGTCGAAGTACTTGCGCCCGCTCATGTAGATCTCGGAGTAGAAGAGCGTTGCCGAGGGGGCGATGCGGATTGAGGTGCGGGACAGAAAGCGCGTGTGGCGGCAGGGGATAGTCGGCTCGGGGAGGTATTCCAGATAGGAGTCCTCCTCCAGGTCGAGGTACTGGTCCATGGACGAGAAGTTGTAGCGCATCTCGGCCAGCTTGGTGGCCGCACCCGTCGACAGATGGGCCATGGCCCCCGGACGAAGGGTGATGTGCTGCTTGTAGCGGTCGCCGTCGACGTTGGGCCCGCCCGACGAGAGGATGTAGACGCAGGGCATGAGCGGCAGTTCCTCGTCGAAGTAGAGGGCCTGCTGCACGATCAGGGGGGCGTGACGCTCCCAGTCGCGGAGGATGGACCGCCCCTCGGCATCCAGCTCGAAGCCCAGGCGCAGGTATCCCGTCTTGCCGGGAGTACCTACGGGCATGGCTTTGGGCTGGGCCATATAGGGGATCATCTCTTTGGGGAGGGCGAGGTTCATTGCGGACGGTTTTCGGTCGAGGATTTGGTTTTGCGGGCGGGGTCGATGTCGAATAGGGCCGTGCGGCGGATCAGCGAGACCAGCTCGTCGATACCCTCGCCCGTCATGCAGTTGGTGAAGAGGAAGGGCTTGCCGGGACGCATCAGCTCCGAGTCGCGGCGCATGACCTCGAGGTCGGCGTGGACGTAGGGGGCCAGATCTGTTTTGTTGATCACCAGGATGTCCGACTGCGAGATGCCGGGGCCGTCCTTGCGGGGGATCTTGTCGCCGCCCGACTCGATGAGGACGATGTCGCCGTCGGGGAAACGGGCCTCCATCTCCTCCACTGCGGCGATGTTCATCGAGGGGTCTTCGCGGACGGCCGTGTGGGGACAGGCACCCGTTTCCACGCCGATGATGCGCTCCTCGACCAGCACGCCCTTGAGCATCTTGCGGACGTGTTTGGCATCTTCGGTGGTCACCACGTCGTTGGTGATGACCAGGACTTTGAACCCCTCCTCCAGCAGGCGGGGCGTAATGGCTTCGATCAGTGCGGTTTTGCCCGATCCTACCGGGCCGCCGATTCCGATTCTACAAGTGTTGTTCATGGGTTGATTAGAATTTAAAAAGATTTGAAGGTTAATTCATAAACATGCGTTGAAGTCCTTTTTCGTGGAGCGAGGCCAGAATGTCGGCCTGGGGGGTGAAGGTGTTCATCTCCTCCAGCTCCATCGTGCGGACCTGTTCGTAGAGAGCCGGTGTTTCGCGGCTCAGGTTGAAGAGTATGCGTTGGGTGTCGAAGTGCGAGACGCGCACGCAGCGCAGTGCGGCACTCAGCACCATGTTGATCACGCCGTATTGGTGCGAGCAGAACAGCTCCTCGGAGCCGATTCCCTCGGCGGCGAAGACCAGGCCCTGGGCTACGGGATAGCTGCCCGGGGTGTTGCCCGTGCGGATCTCGTCGAGCCACAGCGAGAGGGTCTGGTCGGGGATCAGGTGGATGGACAGCTCGGCCAGTTTCTTGCCCATGCGGCAGACCATCTGGCGGGCTTCGGCGTTCATCTTGCAGAGGATCACGCTGCGGTCGGCTTCGGTGATCCCCGCAAAGTCACCCCGAAGGTGGCAGGCGTGGGCCTTGAGTGCGGCCACACCGTCGGTCATGGCCGCCTGACGGGCCATGTCGCGGGTGTACTGCTCCAGGGTCGGTGCATCGTGGACCAGGCCCTCGAAGGCGGCCGTTTCCAGTCCGTTGGAGAAGGAGAACGTCCCGACGGGGAAGGCCGAGTCGGTGAATTGCAGCAGATGCATCACGAGAGACAGGGAGTCGGTCATGCGTGGCAGTGTTGGTGACAGTGGCCGTGTTCCTCGCCGTGGACGTGGCTTTCGTGGGAGGCGCCGCCGAACAGACGGCGGATCTCGTGGGGGGCCAGGTAGGGGATGATCTCCTCGCCGGGCTGGAAGGTGCAGACCACCTGTTCGATGTGGTGGGTGCGCATGACGCTCTCCATGACCTTGCGGTCGACGGTCAGCGGCACATAGACCTTCGTGTCCTTGACCACCGCCGGCCAGTGCTGGTTGCCCAGGGCGTGCCCCAGCTCGACCGAGAGGCGGATGGCCGTAGGCATATCGTCGGAGAGCAGTCCCGTGAGGTCGGCGACCATCACCTCCTGGAGGCGGATGCGCACCACGAGCAGACGGCCCCGTGAGGCGTCATAGTCCAGGATGTCGCCGTCGAGCAGCTGTGTGTGGCGTTTGAGGGCCACGGCGCACTCTTCGCCCTCGGTGCTGCGGACCACGAAACGGCTCTTTTGGGCGGTCCATTGGTCCAGGTCGATGTATTCGGTCTGAGACGCCTTGAGACGGTCGTGCCAAGCCTCGTCGCGGGTGTTGCCCAGGATTTCGGAATAGATTTTCATTGTCGGTTTTGTTTTTAAGATTACAGGTCGTGGAAATGTCGGCCGAAAATATCCGGGAGCGTCCCGTGGGGCGGCTCCCGGATCGTTATTCGGAAAGAGATTTGCGTCGGGGGATCAGCTGAACCAGTAGAGCTGGCCCAGCGAGAACTCCTTGGCGGGTTTGAGGAAGGCCCTCACGTCGTTGATCATCACGTCGAAGGTCTCGGGATCGACATCGATCTTGGGCATGGCATCGTTGAGGACCATGTCGTATTTCGACACCTGGCGCGTGTGCGTCACGGGAAGCATCATGCGCTGGAGGCCGAGACGTTCGCCGACGCCCCGTTCGGCGGCGGCTTTCGAGATGAACGATATGGAGGTGTGGGGCATTAGGGGACCGAATGCTCCGTACATCGGACGGTAGATGCAGGGCTGGGGTGTGGCCAGCGAGGCGTTGGGGTCACCCATGTTGGCCCAGTTGATCATGCCGCCCTTGATCACCAGCTTGGGCTTGGCACCGAAGAAGCGCGGTTCCCAGAGTACCAGGTCGGCGATCTTGCCCTTCTCGACGGAGCCCAGGTAGGAGCTTACACCGAACGTGATGGCGGGGTTGATCGTCAGCTTGGCCAGGTAGCGCAGCACGCGGAAGTTGTCGTTGTCGGCCGAATCCTCGGGGAGCTTGCCCAGCGATTTTTTCATGAACGAGGCCATCTGGAACGTACGCATGAACGACTCGCCCACGCGGCCCATGGCCTGGGAGTCGGACGATACCATCGAGATGACGCCCAGATCGTGGAGGATGTTCTCGGCGGCCTGGGTTTCGGGGCGCACGCGGCTCTCGGCGAAGGCTACATCGGAGGGGATGTTGGGGTTGAGGTTGTGGCACACCATGATCATGTCGAACAGCTCGGCCTGGGAATTGACGCCGAAGGGCAGCGTGGGGTTGGTCGATGAGGGGAGGACGTTGGCCATCGAAGCCACCTTCAGCAGGTCGGGCGCATGACCTCCACCCGCACCCTCGGTGTGGTAGGTATGGATCGTGCGGCCGTCGATGGCGGCGATCGAGTCTTCGACATAGCCGCTCTCGTTGAGCGTGTCGGTGTGGATGGCCACCTGCACATCGTAGCGGTCGGCCACATCCATTGCCGTGCGGATGGCGGCGGGTGTGGAACCCCAGTCCTCGTGGACCTTCATGCCGCAGGCACCGGCCTCGATCTGTTCGATCAGCGGACCCTCGACCGAGTTGTTGCCTTTGGCCAGAAGACCGATGTTGATCGGAAGGCCTTCGATCGATTCGAGCATGCGTTCGATGTTCCAGCGGCCCGAGGTGATCGTCGTGCCGTTGCTGCCGTCGGTGGGGCCGATGCCGCCGCCGAAGAGGGTGGTGATACCGTTGCTCAGGGCGTTGTAGGCCTGCTGGGGCGAGATCATGTGGACGTGGCCGTCGATTCCGGCGGCCGTGAGGATGAGGTGCTCACCCGAGATGGCGTCGGTCGAGGCTCCAGTCACCAGGTCGGGGTCGACGCCCTTCATGGTGTTGGGGTTGCCCGATTTGCCGATGCCGGCGATCTTGCCGTCCTTGATACCCACGTCGGCCTTCACCACGCCCAGCTTGGGGTCGAGGATCGTGACGTTGGTGATGACCGTGTCGAGCGAACCGTCGCATCCGGTCATCGTATTGGCGAGTCCCATGCCGTCACGCAGCGTCTTGCCGCCGCCGTAGACCACCTCGTCGCCGTATTCGCGGAGGTCCTTTTCGATTTCGACATAGAGGTCCGTGTCGCCCAGGCGGATCTTGTCGCCGACCGTGGGCCCGAACAGGTTGTTATATTCCTGACGTGAAATTGTAGCCATTTCTATTTTTCTTTTTTAGTCTCTGTTTCGGTGGTGGCGGCCTCCTCGGTGTGGCGGAAGCCGTATTTGCGCATCTTGCACTGGGCATGGGTGCGGATCGGGGAGTAGAAGGGGGCGTCTTCGCCGCCGGTGTAGCCGTCGGTGAGGTTGTTGAAACCGATGACGCGCTGTTTGCCCGAGAAGGCGACGACCTCGACCTGTTTCTCGTCGCCCGGCTCGAAGCGGATGGCCGCCGTGGCGGGGATGTTGAGATGGCAGCCCAGTGCGGCGTCGCGGTCGAATTCCAGGTAGCGGTTCACCTCGAAGAAGTGGAAGTGGGAACCGACCTGGATGGGGCGGTCGCCCGTATTGCGGACCTTGAGGCTCACCGTCTTGCGGCAGGTGTTGTACTCGATGGGTTCCTCGCGGAGGATGACCCCTCCGATGACGACGGCCGACGAGGGTTTGAATCCCGGTTTATTGGGGTAGAGTGCCGAGGCCGGATGGCGCTCTGTGGTTGTAGAGGTTGTACTCATGGATGCTCTGGTATTTTATAAGGTTATTTAATGGGGTGGTGGATGCTCACCAGACGCGATCCGTCGGTGAAGACGGCCTCGACCTGCAACAGGTCGATCATGTCGGCAACGCCCTCCATGACGTCCTTCTTGGTGAGTACCGAGGCGGCTTGGCTCATCACCTCCTCGACGGTCTTGCCTTCGCGGGCTCCCTCCAGGGCCGATGACGTGATATAGGCCACGGCCTCGGGGTAGTTGAGTTTCAAGCCCTTTTGCTTGCGGCGTTCGGCGATCAGGCCCAGCGTCAGCAGCGTCAACTTGTCAATCTCTTTAGGTGTCAGATGCATAGTGTTATAATTTTTAGGATTAATCGCTTCTCCGGATGCCGTGTCACGCGCTGTGTGGCGGGGTTTGAGATCCGGGAAAATCTGTATCCGTAAATAGGCAAAGAGTGTGCCAAAGCAGGTTGGAGAGTGGGGAGTGTGGCATTGTATTTGGATCTTGGAGGGAGAGATACGGAATCACACACTCTAAAAAATACAAAGTAATGTTTAAAGCAATGATTATTGCAGGCTTGGGTGGATTTATCGGTACATGCCTGCGCTTTTTGACGGGTAAGTTTGCCCACTTCGTCACCTCTTCGCCCTTTCCTTGGGGGACGTTTGCCGTGAATATCATCGGTGCGTTCATCATCGGCATATTCTTCGGTCTGGCGGAGAAGACTCATCTGATTTCGCCCTCGATGAACGTTTTTCTGATCACGGGATTCTGCGGTGGTTTCACCACCTTCTCGTCTTTCTCGGAGGACATCTTCCTGCTGATCCAGCAGAAGCATTGGGCCTATTTCGGTCTGTATGTGGGTCTGAGTCTGTTGCTGGGCGTGCTGCTCGTATGGCTGGGCCGTTCGCTGGTCAAGGCTGCCTGATGGCGGTGTGGAAACGGTGCGGGGACTCCGCTGCCCCGGGTCTTGGGGGCTGACGGCCAATGGCTTCGGATTTTTCCTCGATCCGAAGAGTTGTCCCTGGAAGTGCCTGCCCTCGGATGTCCGGAGTCCCGGATCTTCATGGAGCTGGGCTGGGGGGGCAGGAGCATTCATGTTCCGAAGCACCTGCATTTCGGTTTGAGCCGATGGGGCCGGGGTATAAAAAAGTTCAAGCGGGATTCTCCTCGAAAGGTGAATCCCGCTTGATGGTTTGCGGTTGCCTGTTTCCGATGGGGGAAACCTCGAATCTTAAAACAACTGCGTGACGTCCGCCCAGGAGGCGGGAGTCAGCTATTTAACTGCGTTAACTATTGCTTCAAAAGCCTTCGGCTCGTTCATGGCGAGGTCGGCCAAAACCTTACGGTTCAAAGCGATGCCCTTCGTGTTGAGCTTACCGATAAATTGCGAGTAGGTCATTCCCTGAGCGCGGACTGCAGCGTTGATACGCGTGATCCACAACGAACGGAATGTTCTCTTCTTGAGCTGACGGTGTGCATAAGCATACTGCAGACCCTTCTCGACCGTATTTTTCGCAACGGTCCAAACGTTTCCCCTTGAACCAAAGTTACCTTTGGCAAGTTTCAAAACTTTCTTTC
>JAHHQK010000014.1 GCA_020026435.1 Alistipes sp.
CTCCACCAACACCTCAATCCCACACCCTTCCCCCCGCTCCTCAGCCCCTCCAACCCTCCGTCCCACGAAGAACAGCGGAGGCATTATTTTTGGAAAATGAACAGAAATTCGTATCTTTGAGCGATTTTGTGTTTTTAACAAAAAAACTATGGCTGAAATCAAATGCATCGGAATTCTGACCTCGGGCGGTGACGCCCCCGGCATGAACGCGGCAATCCGTGCCGTGACACGTAGCGCGATCTTCAACGGATTTAGCGTCAAGGGAATTATGAGAGGATACAAAGGCCTCGTATTCAACGAGATCGTCGACTTCCGATCCCAAAGTGTCAGCAACATCATCCAGCAGGGAGGCACCATCCTCAAGACGGCCCGCTGCAAGGAATTCTCCACTCCCGAAGGCCGCAAGGCCGCCTATGAGAACATGTGCGCCGCAGGAATAGACGCCCTGGTGGTCATCGGCGGTGACGGCTCGCTGACGGGTGCCGGCATCTTCGCCCGCGAATACAACATCCCGATCGTAGGACTGCCCGGCACGATCGACAACGACCTGGGAGGTACCGATGCCACCATCGGATTCGATACGGCCCTCAACACCATCATGGACGCCGTCGACAAACTCCGCGACACGGCTTCGAGCCACGAACGTCTGTTCTTTGTCGAGGTCATGGGCCACACGGCCGGATACCTGGCCCTCAACTCGGCCATCGCCACGGGTTCCGAAGCTGCCATCATCCCCGAGATGAACACCGAGGTCGACCAGCTGGCCGCACTGATCAGCACGGGATTCCGCAAGAGCAAGAATTCGGCCATCGTGATCGTCGCCGAGAACCCCGCAACGGGCGGTGCAACGGGTCTTGCCGAGCGCGTCAAGAAGGAGTTTCCCGAGTACGACGCCCGCGTCACGATCCTGGGTCACATCCAGCGCGGAGGTTCGCCCACGGCCATCGACCGCATCCTGGCCTCGCGCATGGGCCATGCCGCCATCGAGGCTCTGATGGAGGGTCAGCGCAACGTGATGATAGGCGTGGAAAACGGCAAGACGGTCTATGTACCCTTCTCGAAAGCCATCAAACACGACAAAGGCATCGACCGCGACAAGGCCAACCTGGTGAAGATCCTCTCCATCTGATCCCCGACGGATCCCCCGAAACGATTTTTTATAAAAGACATCCTCCCCGCGAGGATAACCCAAACCCCGATATACACAGGAATGAAACGCGTAATAGGCATCGGAAATGCCCTGACCGACATGCTGGTCAACCTCAAATCCGACTCCGTGCTGGGTCGATTCAATTTACCCAAAGGCTCGATGAGCCTTGTGGACACCCACCTGCAAACCGAGATCTCGAAATCGGTGGCAGGACTGCCCTACTCCCTTTCGCTGGGCGGATCGGCCGGAAACACCATTCGGGCCATGGCCCGGTTGGGATGCAGCGTGGGATTCATCGGCAAGGTGGGCGACGATACCACGGGCGATTTCTTCGTCCAGGCGTTGGAGAACCTGGCTGTCGAGCCGGTGATCTTCCGCGGCCGGGAGCGTTCGGGTAAATGCGTGTCGCTCATCTCGCCCGACGGCGAGCGCACGATGGTCACCCACCTGGGTGCCGCCCTCGAACTATGTGCCGGGGAGATCGACCCCACAATCTTCCGCGGTTATGACTGTCTCTATGTGGAGGGCTACCTGGTGCAGAACCACGAGCTGATCCGCTCGGCGGCACGCACGGCCCAGGAGTGCGGTCTGAAGGTGGCCATCGACCTGGCCAGCTTCAACATCGTCGACGAGAACCGCGACTTCCTCCGCGAGCTGGTCCGCGACTATGTCGACATCGTATTTGCCAACGAGGACGAGGCCAAGACCTTCACCGGTGAACAGGAACCGCTCAATGCCCTGCAAGCCATCTCGAAGATGGCGTCGCTGGCCGTGGTGAAGATCGGCATCAAGGGCGCACTGATCAAACAGGGCGACGAGGTGGTCCATGTCGGCATCATGGCCGCCGCCAAGCGCGTCGATACCACGGGTGCGGGCGACTTCTACGCCGCAGGATTCATGGCGGGTCTCTGCGACAGACTCTCGCTGCGTCAGTGCGGCACGATCGGAGCCATCACCGCCGGCAAGGTGATCGAGGTGGTCGGCACGACCTTCGGCGAGGAGGCCTGGCAGGACATCTTCCGTCTGGTCAACAAAGTTAAAAACGAGAAATATCTGTTCTAAGCCGTCCCACACCGGGACGACTTGCAATCCGACAATCCCCGCAACATGAACAAACAGGAATACATCCGCGCCAACAAAGAGTGGCTCGAAGCCAAATCCCGCGAGGAGGGTGTCCACGCCCTGCCCCACGGCATCTACTACAAGGTCATCAGCGAGGGCCGCAACGACGGTCGCCACCCCTCGCCCCGCAACATCGTGACGGCTCACTACACGGGTTGGACGATCGACGGCAAGGAGTTCGACAGCAGCCGTTCGGGTGTGCCCATCGCCTTCCGTCTGAGCGATCTGATCGAGGGTTGGATTGTCGCCATGCAGCAGATGTGCGTGGGTGACAAATGGGAGATCTACATCCCCGAAGAGATGGGCTACGGACGATTCTCGCAACCGGGTATCCCGGGCGGTTCGACCCTGATCTTCGAGATCGAACTGATCCAGATCGCCTGATCCTTCTTTGATCCCGGGCGGCCGCATCCCCACCCAAGAACAGCCATTGGGGAAGCCTTAAAAAGGGCCGCCGCCCCGAAAGGGACAACCGGGGACAACCGTAAAAAAACAACAAGAGGGTGTATCAACCCCCTCTTTTCAAGAAGATACCCCCTGTCGCAAATAATTGAGACAGGGGGTATCCCGTAGAAACGGCTTCGAGATAGCTCAGAAACAGCACAGCCCCTCTCGCCGCCGCCCTAATCCCGCCTCACAAAGACAGAACGGGACGACCTTCACAGAAAAGCCGTCCCATACTGATTTTCCAATATTTTTCACAAAGGATCTACCCTCGGAACAATCCGCGGGAGATCCCCCGCCGAAGCCTCAGCAACCATTTCGCCCGCCCGGGCCGCATCGTCAGACAAAGGAGCAGAGTCGCCCCCCACTTCATGCACTCCATCACGCGGGCCTTCATCTCACGGTGGTGGATCTGCGCACGCAGACGCTGACTGACTCCCACATTGCGGGCCAGCCTGTCGAAATACTCCCTCGTAAGCTTGCGCGGCGGAATCACGTGCCACATCACCGCGCGGGGAACATACCAGATCGTCTCGCCCGCCAGCAACAGACGCTCGAACAGATCATTCTCCTCCCCGCCGATCAGCTCGCGGCCGACACGCCCCAGGGAAGCGTCAAAACCCTCCACCACACGGAAAGCCTCCCGCCGGAAGGCCATGTTGCCCCCTCCGGGCATCCGCCCCCGCGGGAAAGGCACTACCTCCCGCCCGAAATCCATCGGGTTGGCAATCGGCATCTCGACATATTTCGACATCCACTGCGGCCGCCCCTCGGGATACTCCGCAATGATGCGCCCGCCGGCCACCACGGCCCCGGGATGGGTCTTGAAGAAATCCAGATATGCTTCCAGGAAGTCCTCGCTGATGTGTTCGTCGTCGTCGATAAAGGCCACAAACGGCGTGACGGTCTCCCGAATGCCCCGGTTGCGGGCATACGACACCCCGGCCTCGGTCTCCACCACCCGCCGAAGATTCATCGAGGGATGCTCCCGGCGGAATTGCTCAAAACGCACGGCCGTGTCGTCCGTCGACCGGTTGTCTACCACCACACACTCCCACCTGTCGTGAACCAGTGTCTGCCCGGCGACAGATTCCAGCGCACGGATCAGCTCCGAGGAACGGTTATAGGTGGGAATTATCAGCGAAATCTCAATCATTATGCGAATGTACGAATAAATTCATAAAAAAAATGTATATTTACGTCCTAAATATATAAAATCTCAATGTTTATGTACAAACCATTCCGTTCCCTTTTGCTGACGATCGTCGCCCTTATGGCGGCTGTCTCGGCATTCGCTCAAGACGTCAAGTGGTCCGCAACCACCGAACAACTTGCCGGCAACGAATACAATATCATTTTCGAGGCCGAAATTCCAGCCCCTTACCATATGTATGATATGGGACCGTACGAGGGGGGACCCAATGCCACCTCATTCACCTTCCAGCCCACCGAGGGCGTGGAGTTTGTGGGCAAGGTCGAGCAGTTGACCCAGCCCAAACGCTACTTCGACGAGATGTTCCAGATGGAGATCGGCACCTTCGAAAAAACGGCCCGATTCGCCCAGAAGGTAGCCCTCAAGGGTGACAACGCTACCCTCAAGGCCTCCGTGGAGTGGATGGTCTGCAACGACACGAACTGCATGCCCCCCACGGACGAGGAGCTGACCATCGTGTTGGGTAAAGGCGCCGCAACGACCGCAACCGCTCCCGAAGCCAAAGCCGAGGTGAAAGCCGCCGAGAAACAGGCTCCGGCCGTCCCCGCACAGAACGATTCGACGTGGGCACTGATTCTCGAAGCCATCGTCTGGGGCTTCGTGGCAATGCTCACCCCGTGTGTATTCCCGATGATCCCGATGACCGTGTCGTTCTTCATGAAGGGCTCGGGCAGCCCCGCCATGGGCCGCTTCCGCGCCGCCATGTACGGATTCTTCATCGTGGCTCTCTACACCCTGCCCATCGCCGCCATTATCCTCATCACCCGCATCGTGGGTGGCGACGCCGTGACGGCCGACATCTTCAACTGGCTGGCCACACACTGGCTCCCCAACGTGATCTTCTTCCTGGTATTCATGGTCTTTGCCGCCTCGTTCTTCGGAGCTTTCGAGATCACGATGCCCTCGTGGATGGTCAACAAATCCGACAGCAAGGCCGACAGCAAGGGCCTGGCCGGAATCTTCTTCATGGCACTGACCCTCGTGCTGGTATCGTTCTCGTGTACGGGTCCGATCGTGGGTTCGGTGCTGATCAAGTCCACGGCCGGAGAGTTTTGGGATCCGATCATCACCATTCTGGCCTTCTCGATCACCTTCGCCCTGCCGTTCACCCTCTTCGCCTTCTTCCCCTCGATGCTCAAAAAACTGCCCAAGAGCGGCGGATGGCTCAACTCGGTGAAGGTCGTCCTCGGTTTCATCGAGGTCGCCCTCGGTTTCAAGTTCCTCTCGATGGCCGACCAAACCTACCACTGGGGACTGCTCGACCGTGAGGTCTACCTCGCCATCTGGATCGCCACCTTCTCGCTACTGGGTCTCTACCTCCTGGGCAAGATCAAGTTCGCCCACGACAGCGAACTGAAATCCATGGGCGTGGGTCGTCTGGCTCTGACCATCATCACCTTCTCGTTCGTGGTCTATATGCTGCCCGGTATGTGGGGCGCACCGCTGAAGGCTCTGTCGGGTTACCTGCCCCCGATCACCACTCAGGACTTTGTCATGGGTGCCGGTTCGGCTTCGACCTCCGCAATGCCTGCCGATCAGCTGCTGACCGTCGACGGCAAACTGCCCAAGCACAGCGACTTCCTTAAGTTGCCTCACGGTTTGAAGGGATTCTTCAACATCGAGGAGGCCGAGGCCTATGCCCGCAAGGTCAACAAACCGCTCTTCGTTGACTTCACGGGTCACGGTTGCGTGAACTGCCGCGAGATGGAGGCACGCGTATGGTCCGATCCGCGTGTAATCGAGATACTCAACAAGCACTATGTGCTGGTAGCCCTCTACGCCGACGACAAGAAGGAGCTGGACGAGGAGGATTGGGTCACCACTGAGACCGGCAAGGTACTCAAGAGCCTCGGCAAGATCAACTCCCACTACGTTCTGAACCGCTACGGTGCCAACGCCCAGCCCTACTACATCCTCCAGGGCAACGACGGCAAGGAGCTGGTCGCTCCCCGCGGTTACGATCTGAGCGTCGAGGGATTCATCGAGTTCCTCCAGAGCGGTATCGACGCCTACAACCAAAAGAAATAAGTCCCGGGCCATTCCTGTAGATTCATCCGATAGAAAAGAGGGGCTTGACAGTCCCTCTTTTCAAGAAAAACGCCCCTGTCGCAGTTATCTGAGGCAGGGGCGTTTTTGTATATTTCATCATTGGGTCACACCCTCTTTCGGATATTGCGGGGCGATGGTGCAAAGATGGTTTTGGTTGTGGAGTACGAAAAGCGGGTAACAGTGCCAAAGGAATATGGAGACTGAAAGCAGACGGTATTTTCAGCAGAGGGCGGCGGTAGCAGGATGCGGAATGCTTCTTTGCAAGATGCAGGGTATGGGCTGCGACTGCAGTGTACGAAGTACGAGGAAAGGCGCAGGCCGGAAGAGAATTTCCCCCTACAATATCCGCGTCATGCCCTCGAACGACCACAAAAGGACCAAATAACGCAGGAGTTTTCCTAGGGTCATCATCAGGCTCACCACCCACACGTTACTGCGCATCAGTCCCAGCATGACAGCCAGAGCCTCACCCAGCGTGGGGAGAAATCCAAAGAATCCCATCCAGGCCCCGCGTCCGGCCATGAACTTGCGGGCCCGTGCCAGCTGACGGGGCTTGACGCCCAGTTTCTCGATCCACTCCGTGCAGCCCAGGCGGCCGATGCCGTAGCAGGTCATTCCACCGAGCGTATTGCCCAGCGTTGCGGCCACGACACACCACACGGGCGATGCGCCCATGCGGATCAAAATCAGCATCACAGCCTCGGAGCTGAACGGCAGGATGCTTCCGGCTACAAAAGCCGACAGAAAAAGTCCCCAATAGCCCCACTCCACCAATATCTGAACCCATGTATCCATCTTATCCAATGATTTTTCAGCCGGCCGTCGCCCCAAGGCTCCGCCGCCTCCGCAAAGATACGACATTCCACCCGTCCTCCGCAACACCGCCCCCCCCAAAAAACAGGAATAAGGGTGTGTCGCAATGATAAATATACAAAAAATCACCCCTGCTGCAGATACCTGCGACAGGGATGATTTCCTTAAAAAGAAGGTTTTGCCCTCCTCATCTGTCATACGCCTCCCCTCTCCCCGCAAATCGGGGCCGGAAGCCGCAAAATTCTTACTTTCGCACAGAATTACTTGGCAGTGGCCAGCGGCGAGGGCACGTTGTAAACACGTGCGGCCAGCTCCTTGTCGAGCATATAAGAGCCGAACTTGTTACCCTCGACAGCCTCATAGGCCTGGATCATGCCACGGGCGTTCTCTTCCTCCTCGACCTGCTCGTTGATGAACCAGATGAGCATATTGTTCGAAGCGAAGTCGTGATCCTCCGAAGCGATGTGAGCCAGATTGTTGATCATGGCCGTCACCTTCTTCTCGTGCTCCAGCGTGTCACGGAACATATCCAGAGCCGAAGCCCACTCGTTCCTGACACCCTCGATCGGAGCCAATACCACCTTGGCGTCGCGCGATGCGAGGTAGTTCATGAAGATACGGGCGTGATCCTGCTCCTCCTTGAACTGGATGAAGAACCAATTGGCCACACCTTTCAAACCCTTGGCTTCGGCATCCATCGACATCGACAGATAGAGGTAAGCCGACCACAACTCGGCATTGATCTGCTGGTTGATGGCTTCGTGTAATTTCTGACTTAACATTTCTATATTTTATTTAAGTTGTTTTTGCAAAAGACAAAGATACAAAAGATTTTAATTGGTTATCCACCTAAGAGTCAATTTCAGACAGCTTTTAGCGATCGATTTCCACCACGCGGAAGTCGCGGTCGAACTCGATCTCCAGGCCGTTGGCCAGCTTCACGTCATAGCCCCTGCGGTCGCGGTCCAGCTGGTTCAGCGACTCCCCCGGATAATTCCGCTCCAGGTAGGTGCGGATCGCCTCGGGGACAACCGCGGCGGGCACCTGCTGACCGTGGCGGCAGTCGATATCCTTCCACTGACCTCCGCGGTCGAACTCCACCAGCGTGCCGTCGTCCAGCGCCACCTTATAGTCACGATCCAGAAAATCCGTGTCGATCGACGCCCACACCATCTTGGCCGCGGGGAAAGTCCGGGCCACAAACTCACGGGCCGCCGCGGGCAGCTCCTCGACACCGATCGGCCGCTCATCATCGGCCGCCACGACCGTCACCGTCGAAACCATTGCTGCCAAAAACAGCAACATACACAAAATCTTTTTCATAAGCCAATCTTTTTTTTAGATACCCTTCTTCTCCTGCAAATAGCAGACCGCAAAGTCTGCTGCACATGAGTCCGTGGTTATCGGGTGAATAAAAAAAGACATAAGAAGAGGGAATCTTCCTATGTCTTTTGCTTTCATGCTGTTTTCGGATCTTGAGGTCTGAAAACTATGTTCCGTGCAGCCTAAGCTTAGGCCTTCGAACCTTCGTAAGCCCACTTCACGTAGATCGCACCCCACGTATAACCGCCACCAAAGGCCGACAGGATAAGGTTGTCGCCTACGTGCAGCTCATTCTCGTAGTCACACAGACACGAGGGGATGGTTGCTGCCGTGGTGTTACCGTTGGTCTCGATGTTGACCATGCACTTGTCGCGCGTGATGCCCATACGGCGGGCCGTGGCGTCGATGATACGCAGATTGGCCTGGTGGGGTACCAGGTAGCGGATGTCGTCCGAGGTCAGACCGTGACGCTGCATCATCTCGACCGACACGTCGGCCATCTTCGATACGGCGGCGCGGAATACTGCCTGACCGTCCCACGAAATCGTGTGCCAGTTGTTAGCCACCGTCTCCTCCGAAGCGGGGTAACGCGAACCGCCGGCCTTCATGTAGAGCTGACGCTCGCCTGCACCGTCGGAGTGGAGGATCGAGTCGATCACACCCAGGCCCTCGGTGCTGGGCTCCAGCAGCACGGCTGCGGCACCGTCACCGAAGATCGGACAGGTCGAACGGTCCGAATAATCGACGATCGACGACATCTTGTCGGCACCCACAACGATCACCTTCTTGCTCGTACCGGCCTCGATGAACTTGGCTCCCGTCGTCAGGGCGAACAGGAATCCGCTGCACGCAGCCGAAACATCGTAGGCAAAGGCGTTTTTACATCCGGCCTGATCGGCGATCAGGTTACCCGTCGAGGGGAAAAACATATCGGGGGTCACTGTTGCGCAGATCACCACATCGATATCCATCGGATCAACGCCCGTCTTGTCAAGCAGCGAAATCACGGCACGTGCTCCCATATAGGAAGTTCCCACACCCTCGGCCTTCAGGATATGGCGCGTCTTGATACCGATGTGCGACATAATCCACTCATCGTTGGTATCGACCATACGGCTGAGCTCTTCGTTGGTAAGAATATAGTCGGGCAGATACTGTCCTACGCCCGTAATAGCTGCTGTTATTTTACTCATCAATGAAAATTTTTTGGTTGATTTAGTTTTTGAACACCGCCTGCAACTTGGCCGTAAGGTCGGCACGTATGCACTTCTCCGTCGAGAGGATCATGCTCTCGATGGCCTTCGGCGAGGAGCATCCGTGACCGATGATCACCGGAGCGTTGATACCCAAAACGGGCGTTCCGCCGACGTGTTCGTAGTTCATGGCCTCCCAGAAAGCGTTGCCGCCACCCAGGGCCTTATTAATCCGATAGAGGCCCTCGGCCATCTTCAGCGCCGTGTTGCCCACGAAGCCGTCGCAAACAATCACATCGGCAATCTTTCCCGAGAACAGGTGCGTTCCCTCGATATTGCCCACGAAATTGATGCGCTTCTCCTCCTTGAGCAGTGCATACGCCGCCTTGGACTGAGCATTGCCCTTGGCCTCTTCCTCTCCGATATTGAGTACCGCAACGCGCGGACGCTCGATACCCAATACTGCCTCGGCATAGACCGATCCGATCAATCCGTATTGTGCCAGCACCTCGGGTTTGCAATCCACGTTAAGACCCACATCCAACAACAGTGCCGGACGTCCGCCCACCGTCGGAATCAACGACGAAATCGTCGGACGGATCACACCCTCGATCGGTTTTACGGCATACATCGATCCTACCATCATCGCACCCGTGGAACCGGCGCTGGCAAAACCGTTGATCAGGCCCTTGGCCAGATAGCCGAAACCCACCGTGATGCTCGAATTGCTCTTCGATTGAAAGGCCTTGGCCGGATGGTCGCCCATCTCAATGACCTCGGTCGTGGCTACAATGTCGAAACGATCCCGGGCACATCCCTCCTCCGAGAGAAGAGCCTCGATCTTCGCTTCGTCACCGAATAATACGATACGGCTGTCGGGCGCAATTTTATCAAGTGCCATGACTGCACCCTTGACTGCTGCTTCGGGGGCGAAATCGCCGCCCATTGCGTCTACACCAATTTTCAACATATTAGATCTTTTTTAACGTATTCGGTCGAATTATCCAATAAATAGGTATTTTCCACCAAAAATGGCTGTTTTTTCGACATCATACGCCTATAAATACAAAAGAAGAGGGCAACCGTGTCGATTGCACTCTTCGCTTTAGTGAAGCCGAAGAATTTATTCGGCTGCTTTTTTCTCGATAGCCAACTTGCCGCGATAGAAACCGCACTCGGGGCATACGCGGTGGTACAGAACCGATGCACCGCAGTTCGAGCAGGTTACCACCGTGGGAACAACTGCCTTGTAATGAGTTCTTCTCTTATCACGTCGCGTCGACGAGACTTTGTGTTTAGGATGTGCCATTGTACTATATAAGTTATAAGTTTAACGTTTTATTCCTTGTGTCGTTTTCCTCCGGGATTGCTCCCCGAGGTCCGCGGACTCTATTTTTCCTTTTCTTCGGCCTCCATGCGGTCGCGCAGGGCCGACAGGGCGGCAAATTGCGATCCCGAGGAAGGGTTCTCGGCTTTTTGTTCGATGGCGGCGAACTCCTCGTCGGAGACGATGTTGAACCGCTTGAGCATCTCGGGGTTGCACTCCCCGTCGGGATGCACGCGGCGGTAAGGCAACGAGAGAACGATACTTTCGTAGATATATTGCGAAAGATCCACCTCGTCTTCCACAGGCAGGATCCACATCACCTCGCCGTCGTATTCGCCCTCCTCGTTGGAGATGCGCACCAACAACTCCCCGTCGTATTCCACCGGAATGGTGCAATCGTCCAGGCAACGGTCACACTCGACCACTACTTCGCCCCGGATACCAATCTCCAAAACCAGCTGTGTTTCAGAGCGTTCCATCTCAACGGTCACCTTGCATCGTCCGTCCTTGATCTCCTGGCTCTCGAACGCGCGGAACAACTCGCCGTCAACCTCGAAATCAAACGTATGAACGCCCGGTTTCAGACCCTTGTAGGCAATCGAATATCGCTGAGTTACATCCATCTGAACATATTTAGATCGCAAAGTTACGAAAAAATAAAACATATGCAAAGATTTCCGAAAGTTTTCATTCACAAACACCTCCGACTTTATCCCCACGGAGGCTCTTCGGAGCAGACTGCGGGAGGCAAGCGGGGTTTTTGGAACGAATTTTGATCCGATTTCCAAAAATTTTCGTTACTTTTGTCCTATGGATAGCAATAAAGGATTCACAATCGAGGTGGCGAGCAGCGACAAGGAGTGGTGGCGTTACAACGTGGCCTTCACCTGCGGCTGCTTCAACGGAGAGGGAGTGCGCATAGGATTCGCCGCTGCCGACTCCCACATTGCCGATGTGGGATCCAAGCCCGAACCTCCGAAGGGAACGCCTCCTCCGCGAAAGGCCACTCTTGAGACCATGCCCTGTGACAATATCCTGGTCTACCTATATATAATACCGCACACCCTGCCCGAGGAAAACGACATCGACGCCACACGTCCGTTCGATGCCTTGATCAAGGTCTACTACGGGGGCAAATTACTCAAAACCCGCCATCAATCCGTCAACCGATGGTCGGGAATCTCTTTGGCCATAAAATTTGACCACAATGAGGAATAATCCTCCAAATACTTCTATTCCTGCTACTTTCGCCTCAGACGAAAGACTCTGCTCATGGTTGTTCGTCAGATATTTTGAAAAATTTTTTCTACATTTTGAACAACGTATTCATTTTTTAGCTTTATTTGAACTCTGAACTTTAAAATTATTAAGCGTATGAAAAATTCATTGAAATGGGCATTGATGCTCTTGATGTGCTGCACCTGCTTCGTAGCGTGCGATGATGACGATGACAATCCGGGAACTCCCTCCAACCAACCTTCGGAGATTACACTGAAGGCTTTCCAGAAAGATTACCCCAACGCCACCAACGTAGTGTGGAGCGTTGCCCGCGGTTACAATGTGGCTCAATTCAACCTGCAGCAGAGCCGTGATGAAATGGTTGTGCGCAACCACGCGGCTTACTACCCGATAAACTCGGCCAAGAAGGCCTACACCGAGGTGGATCTGACGTGGGAGCAGCTCCGCACGGAGGCCCCCCAGGTGGTTGCCGCCTGGGAGGCCGGCGAGTTCGCCGCTTCGGTTACCACGAACCGCATTGACGTCGAGAAGAAGGTTTACTTCGAGCAGGAGGCCCGTTACGAGTTGGAATTCGACCACAACGGCACGGAGTATGAGTTGCTCTACGCCCTGGACGGCACGCTGCTGAAGACAGACATCGACGCCGAGAACGATGACGAGGGTCCCTGCCCGTTCGGCATCATCGAATTCATCCAGGCCCACTACCCCAACGCCTACATAGATGACTACGACCAGGAACTGATCAAGGACATCCTCTACGAGACAGTCGAGATCGAGGTTCGCAAGAACGGCAAGAAAGTGGAGTACAACGTTGTATTCAAACAGGGTGCCCATGTGATTTCCGCCCAGGAGATCGACGAGGACGACTACAACGACGAGCAGATCCTCCCGAAGGTGATCGTCGATGCCTTGACGAAGATCAACGCCGACCGCGAGACCTGGGACGAAGTCTATGCAGCCTACAATCTCGAGGGCAAGAAGCTCAACTACTACGCCGTATTCGAGATCGAGGGTGAGGAGGACAGCCTCTATGAAATTTCGCTCGCTGGTGATGCCAAATTCATCATGCACATCTAATCGAGGGAATACGACACAGGAATTGAGAGTTATTCAAAAGTCCTGTTTATAAATTATTACAGTTGCGAATCGGTGGCCGGATTTCGGTCACCGATTTGTTTTTTGCGCCATAACAAGAAACCCACAACCGAATTCGGCTATATGGGATATTGAAAAGGTTTTATCAGAATCCTGCTCCCCAAAATACAAAATATGGGATCGGGGTTGTTTTTCCAGTCGTGCAAACCAAACCTGGTCAAGTTATTTTCTTTCGGACAAGCCGCCACAAGATTTTTATCCAAATCCGACTTTTTCTTTTATACAATATCGGGAATCGAGTCCCGGACAGGTGACAGACGGGCGTTCACAGATCGTAACGATGCGGCATAAGCCCCTCTTCCCGCAAATTATCCACTCCATCCTCGGTCCAACCATCACCATCACCATCACCATCACCATTATCTGCTTATTTCTACCATTTTCCTCACCTGCTCTTCCCGCTCGACTTCCCCACTTTCCGCAATCCTCCCCTCCACACCCTACACATCCTGCCCCACACCCGCCGCCTCTCCGCACGCGCCCCTCGAAGAGCTCCAAATACAAAAAAGTCCCCGCAGGCTCACCCGCAAGGACAAAAAAATAGGTTCGGATTCGTCCGAACCTATTGGTATTAAATATGGTCTATCAACTATTTGTTGTTGTAAGCGGCCATCTTCTCGATCAACATGAGGACCTTGTTCGAGTAACCCCACTCGTTGTCATACCACGAAACAACCTTAACAAAGGTGTCGGTCAAAGCGATACCGGCAGCCTTGTCGAAGATCGACGTACGAGCGTCACCCAGGAAGTCCGACGAAACGACAGCGTCCTCGGTGTAACCCAGGATACCCTTCAACTCGTTCTCCGAAGCCTCTTTCATGGCAGCGCAGATCTCGTCGTACTTAGCGGGCTTAGCCAGGTTAACGGTCAGGTCGACAACCGAAACGTCGAGGGTCGGAACACGCATCGACATACCGGTCAGTTTGCCGTTCAGGGCGGGGATAACCTTACCTACGGCCTTAGCAGCACCGGTCGACGAGGGGATAATGTTACCGGCAGCAGCACGGCCACCACGCCAGTCTTTCATCGAAGGACCGTCAACGGTCTTCTGAGTAGCGGTGGTCGAGTGAACCGTCGTCATCAAACCGTCGGTGATGCCGAACTTGTCGTGGAGAACCTTAGCGATGGGAGCCAAGCAGTTCGTGGTGCACGATGCGTTCGAAACGATGGTCTGACCAGCGTAAGTATCGGTATTAACACCGCAAACGAACATAGGCGTATCGTCCTTCGAGGGAGCCGACATAACTACATATTTTGCACCGGCAGCGATGTGAGCTTCAGCCTTCTCCTTGGTCAGGAACAGACCGGTCGACTCAACTACGTACTCAGCCTCAACCTCATTCCACTTCAGGTCAGCGGGGTTCTTCTCGGCGGTAACACGGATAGCCTTACCGTTAACGATGAGCAGGTTCTTCTCGGTGTCGGCAGCAACCTCACCCTTGAACTGGCCGTGCATCGTATCATACTTCAGCATGTAAGCCATGTAGTCAACCGGAAGCAGGTCGTTAATACCAACCACCTCAATGTTCTCATTGGTGCAAGCAGCACGGAATACCATACGGCCGATACGACCGAAGCCGTTAATACCAATCTTAATCATAGACATTATAATTTGAATTGTTGTTAATAAAAAACTCTCTATTTTCTACGCCGCAAAATTAGTTACTTTCTACAAGCTAAACAAATAAAAAGTAAAAAATTTCATTATAGATTTGCACAAAATTCGGAAAAAATTCTTAAATTATAGGCAAAAATCGGGGTTTTCGCTCTTTTTTCCGCCTGATTTTCTTCCTTTTCGCGCCCCGCCCCATTTGGATCCAGAACCATTTTCCTCATCATCCACGGCAAGGTTTTCCGTTGCCGCCTTTTGCTCAGCACCGGGACTTACGCCCGACCGCCTCTCTTTGCCGCAAACGGACTTTCCCAACCGCTTAACCCCAATCCATTTCCCGCATCCGATCCCTAACGGCCAATCCACGGCCAGCCACCCGATACAGGGAAACAACTGGTTTTAAATCAATTACCAAAGCCAACCTAATGCACCCGGCTTTCCGACATCCTCAGCTTAAGGCCCGGACGCTCCGCCACGGGAGCGCGGTATCCTCACGTTTTCGGACCGGAGATTTTCGGAGGGAGGGGATTATTTCATCACCGAGCTTTTGGCCCGTTTGGCCATGGCCGAAGCGAAGACAAAGTCATTGAGTTCGGGGTTGTCGGCATGGAGGATATCATCCTTCGAGCCCTCCCACCACTTGTACCCCTGGTGGATATAGACGATCTTCTCGCCGATCTCCATCACGGAGTTCATGTCGTGGGTGTTGATGATCGTCGTGATGTTGTACTCACGGGTGATCTCATGGATCAGGTTGTCGATGACGATCGAGGTTTGGGGGTCGAGACCCGAGTTGGGCTCGTCACAAAACAGATAGCGGGGATTGAGCACGATGGCGCGGGCGATGGCCACACGCTTGATCATACCGCCCGATAACTCGGCCGGATAGAGCTTGTTGGCATTATCCAGACGCACACGTTGCAGACAGAAGTTCACGCGCTCCATCTTCTCGGCCTCCGACTGCTCGGTGAACAGATCCAGCGGCAGTTTGACGTTCTCCTCAACGGTCGAGCTGTCCAACAGGGCACCGCCCTGGAAAATCATGCCGATGTCCTTGCGGATGGCCTTGCGCTCCCTGAATCCCAACTGCGTGAAGTTCACGTCGTCGTACCACACCGCCCCTTGATCCGGCGCATGAAGTCCGACCAAGGTCTTCAGCAGCACGGTCTTTCCCGAACCGCTGCGGCCGATGATGAGGTTTGTCTTTCCGGTTTCAAACCGGATCGATACATCGTTGAGTACGGTACGCCCGTCAAACGATTTAATGATGTGGTCCGCACGTATCATATCAAAAGTATCTGAGTCAGAATAAGGTTGAAGATCATGATCACCACCGAACTCACGACCACGGCACGCGTCGAGGCGGCACCCACCTCCAGCGAATTGCCCTTGGCGTAGTAGCCGAAGAAGGCCGAGATCGAGGTGATGATATAGGCAAAGACCGAGGTCTTGATCAGCGAATAGGTAATCGAATAGGGTCTGAAGTCGAGCAGCAGACCGTCCAGATAATCCGCCGGGATCATGATTCCGGTCAGCGCGGCGATCATCCATCCGCCGAAAATACCGATCAGGATCGAAAGGATCGTCAGGAAGGGGAAGAAGAATACGGCCGCGATGATTTTCGGCAGGATGAGGTACGAGGCGGAGTTCACGCCCATGATCTCCAGGGCGTCGATCTGCTCGGTGATGCGCATCGTGCCGATCTCGGAGGCGATGCTCGAACCGACCTTTCCGGCCAGAATCAACGCCACGACCGTCGACGAGAATTCGAGGATCATCGTCTCTCGCGTGGCATAACCGATGAGTGTCTGAGGAATGAACGGCGAGTCGAGGTTGATCGACATTTGGAGGGTGATGACCGCACCGATGAAGATCGAGATGATGGCCGTAAGTCCGATGGAATCCAAACCCAGAGCCTCCATTTCACGGATGATTCGCTGACGGTAGATCATCGGCTTTTCGGGGCGCGAAAAGACCTTGCCCATCAGTATGAAATAGAGTCCGATTTTTTCAAAAACATGAAACATATCCCCGGCTCCTATTTTTGCTTGGTTTCCTCAAAATCGATGTAGTCGCCCACGTTCTTCGAGACCTTCTTCTCGGGCGAGGCGGACGTCTTGTAGATCTTCACGTCGCCCTCCGTCGAAGATGAGGAAGAGGACGAAGAGGTGTGGTTGCCGAATCCCGCAAATCCGCCCCACGAGCGGCTTGCACCGGCGTTGTCGCCACCGAAATTTTCACGATCGAAATTCTGACGCATATGCTTCTGCATCTGCTCGACCTTATAGCGGAATACCAGCGAGAGGATCACCCCCAAAATGATGATACCCAGCACAAAATACAACACAAAGGCCAGTACGCCCTTAACCAGGGCCGGAGAGGCCACACACAGGAAAACAACCAGCAGCACCAGCAGCGGATTTCGCTTGTAGAAATCGACCAGCGCATCTATCAGTAATTTGAAAAAATTCATTCCTAATTTATTTAATTCCACTACAAAGGTAGGAAAAATTATGCAGATTCCATTTAAAAGTAGTAAATTTGGCAGCGAAAATTCAAAACTTCATCCACCATGCTCAATTCTCTTACAGCCATTTCGCCCGTCGATGGCCGTTACCGTAGTAAAACGGAAAAATTAGCCGATTATTTTTCGGAACAAGCACTTATCCGCTACCGCATCCGCGTCGAAGTGGAGTATTTCATCGCCCTGTGTGAGCTGCCCCTGCCCCAGCTCGCGGGATTCGACCACGCCCGCTTCGAGGATCTGCGCTCGATCTACCGCGACTTCACCGAGGCCGATGCCCGACGTGTCAAGGAGCTGGAGTCGGTGACCAACCACGACGTGAAGGCCGTCGAGTACATCATCAAGGAGAAGCTGGACGCTCTCGGACTGGAGGCCTGCAAGGAGTTCATCCACTTCGGTCTCACCTCGCAGGATATCAACAACACGTCGATTCCCCTCTCGCTCAAGGACGCCATCGAGGAGGTCTATCTGCCCTGCCTGACCCAGGTGCGCGACCAGATCGCCACCTTCGCCCGGGAGTGGAAGGAGATCCCGATGCTGGCCCGCACCCACGGACAGCCCGCCTCGCCCACCAAGCTCGGCAAGGAGTTCATGGTCTTCGTCGAGCGTCTGGACAAGCAGATCGCCCTGCTCAAGAGCCTGCCCGTCCCGGCCAAGTTCGGCGGTGCCACGGGTAACTTCAACGCCCATCATGTGGCCTATCCCGAGATGGACTGGGTGGCTTTCGCCAACCGTTTCGTGGGTGAAAAACTCGGATTGAGCCGTTCGCAATACACCACTCAGATCGAGCATTACGATATGCTGGCCGCCATCTTCGACAACCTGCGTCGCATCGACACCATCCTGGTGGACTTCGCCCGCGATATGTGGACCTACATTTCGATGGAGTACTTCAAGCAGCGCATCAAGGCCGGCGAGGTCGGTTCGAGCGCCATGCCCCACAAGGTCAACCCCATCGACTATGAAAACGCCGAGGGCAACTTCGGAATAGCCGGTGCGATCTACGCCCACCTCTCCTCGAAGCTCCCTGTATCGCGTCTGCAACGCGACCTGACCGACTCGACCGTCCTGCGCAACATCGGTGTGCCGATGGCACACTCCGTGATCGGTTTCCAGTCGCTGCTCAAGGGTATGGGCAAGCTGATCCTCAACCGCGAGGCCCTGGAGCATGATCTGGAGAACAACTGGGCCGTGGTTGCCGAGGGTATCCAGACCGTCCTGCGCCGCGAGGGTTATCCCAAACCCTACGAGGCTCTGAAGGCTCTGACGCGCACCAACCACCACATCACAGCAGAGTCGATCGCCGAGTTCATCTCGACGCTCCAGGTCAGCGAGCAGGTCAAGGAGGAGCTGCGCCGCATCACCCCGATGACCTATACCGGAATTTTCTAATCCCGCACACCGGCGGCAAGGCCGAGGCCTCGGATCCTCTTCCGGATTCCCAGCCCAAGTCCCGCCGACATAAAAAACAAGGATCCGACCTTCACACCCCATCGAGAGGTGTCGAAGGTCGGATCTTTCTGTTTCCTTTGGTCCCATCCGCCCCGCAAAAAGCCCCGATTCACGGGCGGCGGTCACTGCGGCACGGGCTTTGCACCCGAATAGGACAGCTGCGGACAAGCAACCGCAGTGAGGTTTCTTCATTTATTTAAGTTTGGGTTAGTAGTTTTGGAGGGCAACCTCCGAAGGCAGCAGGCAGTCGTGAGACCCCCTGCTGCTTTTTTATGCCCCTACCCGACTGCGGCGTATTTTTGCCTTCTGCGGCGGCTTGTCCGCGGCAGATTCCGAAGCCTGGATTCCGACCTCGGCCTTTCCGGCAGACGTACCCCTTATCACACAAAGACTTTCAAGCACCAACAGACGGTTCATCGCCCTACCCTATTTTTCGGGGATGAAACTTACGGCACATCCGCCGTGGGCCGCCATACGGATCTCCAGCACATCGTCGGCCGAGAGTTTCTGCTCGCGGATCAGATAGCTTTCGGGATCGTCCGATGCGGGGTCATCGGCATAGATCAGGGCACGATAGGTCACCCCGGGCGACAGGAAGTCGAGCTTAAGCTTCACCTCGCGGGCCCGGTCGTCGGTACCCGCACCCACGAAGAAACGATCCTTCGCGCGGCGTGCCACGACGATATATTCGCCGATCTCGCCCTCCAGGGCCTTCGACCAGTCGCAATCGACATCCAGGTCGCGGAAGAACCGGAAGGCAGGATGGTTCTCGTAGTTCTCGATCAGATCCGAGGCCATCTGCAACGGCGAGTAGATGATCACCCAGTTGGCCAGCTGTCGGGCCAGGGTGGTCTTCACGCAACACTTCGAGTTGTCGCCGTTCCACGGAATGCGGCCGATGCGGTTGGCCGTCGAGTAGTCGATGTCGAAGATTCCGGGCGTGTAGTCCATCGGACCGCCCAGCAGACGCACGAAAGGCAGCGTCGACAGGTAAACCGCACTGTTACCCTCCGACCAGGCATTCCACTCCATGCCGCGGGCCCCCTCGCGGGTCATCATGTTGGGCCATGTGCGGCGGATACCCGTATCCTTGATCGGTTCGTGGGCGTCGATCATCAGGTGGTGGCGCGCCGCGCACTCCACGACCCGCTGATAGTGACGCACACCATACTGCGAGTGGTGGAGGTAACCCTCCTTGAAGCCGCCGGCATAACCCGTCTTGAGGGTATGTACCCCCCACTTGGCATAGGTGCCCATGGCCTGCTCCATGAGCGACTCATACTCGGGGATGTTGCCGCCCGTCTCGTTGTGCATCCACAGTTCGATGCCCTTCTCGCGGGCATACTCCGCAATACGCTCCACGTCGAAGTCGGGATAGGGCTTCATATAGTCGAACGACTGCGAACCGCCCCAGTTTTCCCAGCCGCGGTTCCAGCCCTCGAACAGAACGCCTCCGAGGTTGTTCTCGGCGGCAAAGTCGATGTGACGCAGGGCATTTTCGGTGGTCGCACCATGGTGGGGGCCCATCGTCCAGGTCTGCGTGCCGAGGTGCATGCCCCACCACACGCCGACATATTTATGAGGCCGGATCCACGAGGTATCCTCGATCTTCGAAGGCTCGTTGAGATTGAGAATCAGCGCCGAGTTGATCAGATCCACGGCCCGGTCACCCAACTGGATCGTACGCCACGGGGTCGTGAACCGGTTCGGCACATAGGCCTTCACGCCATCGGGCAGAGGAGCCAGGTCGGCGGCCAGGACACCGCGTTCGTTGCGGCGGAGCACCATCTCGGGATAGTCATAGAGAGCGGCCTCGTGGATCGAACCGTAGATACCGTCGGTGGTCTTGAAGGTAAAGGGCGTGTTGGCATCCGACACCTTGCCAAGAGGCATATGACGGTAGTCCAGCTCATAGGTATCGAAGTTGGCGGGAATGGCCCACGACTCTCCGTCGGCGGCCAGATCGAACTCCGTCAGTTCGCGCTCCACACGGATCTCGCCCGTGGGCAGCTCCCACTCATAGCGCAGCCCCAGACCGTCGTCGAAGAGGCGGAAACGCAGCGTGAGCCGTCCGCCGTCGTCCTTGCCGAGGGTCACGGCCAGCTCGTTGTAGTGGTTGCGCACCGATTTGTTTTCGCCCCAGGGCTGCTGCCACTCCTCGTCGAAGGTCGAGGTGCGGCCGTCGAGGATCTCGAATCCCTTTTCGAGATCATACTCCCGGGTCTGAAGTCCCAGCATCGACTTGCGGATCAGTTCACGACCGTCGCGCAGCACGCGGTAGAAGATGCGTCCCTCGTCATCTACATCGAGGCTTACCTCCGACCGTCCGTCGGGCGAGGTCACCTCGGTCTGCCTGCCGAAGGGCACGCAGCAACTCATCACAGCCCCCCACACCAGGAGCGGAATCAGATACATGATGTTTCGTTTCATTTTCAGGTTGTTCAGGTTAAGGTTTTACGGCAAGACGAGGAATCGTAACCACCGGAATCGGGGGCGACGGTTCCTCGTCCTCTCATTTCATCATTTAGCGGGCCTCGCGAAGCGTAAGGTCGGGTTCGGACTGCATCTCGAAGCAAAGATCGGCTCCGCGCACCAGATCCGAATAGCGGATCAGCGTCTTCTGCCACGGCTCTCCGTCGAAGGTCATCGAACCGATATAGCGGTTCTCGTCGGAGTTGTTGCGGGCCTCGATGCGGATCGTCTGCCCGTTCTCCAGGTGGATCTGCGCCTCGTCGAAGAGGGGCGAACCCAGGGCATACTCATCCGATGCGGGGCATACGGGATAAAACCCCAGGGCAGAGAACACATACCAGGCCGAGGTCTGACCGTTGTCCTCATCGCCGCAGTAGCCGTCGGGGCGGACAGAGTAGAGGCGACGCATCACCTCGCGCGTCCACCACTGGGCCTTCCACGGCTGACCGCAGTAGTTGTAGAGGTAGATCATGTGCTGGGCGGGCTGGTTGCCGTGGGCATAGTTACCCATGTTGGCCACCTGCATCTCGGTGATCTCGTGGATGCGGAATCCGTAGTAGCTGTCATCATAGACGGGCGGAACGACAAACACCGAGTCGAGCATACGTCCGAATTCCTCCTTGCCGCCCATCAGCTCGGCAAGGCCCTCGGGCGAGTGGAACACCGACCAGGTGTAGTGCCAGGCGTTGCCCTCGGTGAAGGCGTCGCCCCACTTATAAGGACTGAACGGCGTCTGGAACTCACCGTTGCTCTTGCGGCCGCGCATCAAACGGGTCTCGGGGTCGAACAGGTTCTTGTAGTTCTCCGACGCCTTCATCAAACGGGCGGCATCCTCCTTACGGCCCAGTTTCCCGGCCACCTGGGCGATGCACCAGTCATCATAGGCGTATTCCAGCGTGCGTGCGGCATTCTCGTTGATGCCCACATTACAGGGCACGTAGCCCAGCTCGTTGTAGTACTTGAATCCCTCACGGCCCGTCGAACTTACTGTGGGGTGTACCTTGTCGCGGCCGCTGAGCATGGCCTCGTAGAGGATACCGATCTCCTGCTCGGGAGTAATGCCCTTCAGGATGGCGTCCGACACGACCGAAGCAGAATTGTTGCCGACCATACATCCTCTGTGGCCCGGCGACGCCCACTCGGGCAGGAATCCGCTCTCGCGGTAGGTATTGGCCAGCCCCTGCTGGATCTCGCGGTTGACCGACGGATAGACCAGGTTCAGCAGCGGGAACAGGGCGCGGAACGTATCCCAGAAACCCGTGTCGGTGTACATATATCCCTGCTCCACACGTCCGTTGTAGGGGCTGTAATGGATCGGGCGGCCCTCAGTGTCCAGTTCGTAGAACTTGCGGGGGAACAAAGTCGAGCGGTAGAGGCACGAATAGAACGTGCGACGCTCGTCGAGCGTTCCGCCCCTGACCTCCACGCGGCCCAGTACCTCGTCCCAGCGTTTTTGGGCCTTGGTCTTCACCTGCTCAAAATCATCGTTGCCCAGCTCTTCCAGGTTACGCAGAGCCTGCTCCTCGGAGATGAACGACGAGGCCACACGGGCCACGATCTGCTCCCCGTGGCGGGTCTTGAAGTGGAGTTTCATCACGGCGTGGTCACCCTCGACCTGTTTTTCGGCCTCGGGCTTGAGCAGTTGCTTGCCGGCCTTGAATTTCGAGGGACGGTCGGTCATCTCGATGGCCCCGACCTCGTGGTCGAAGCGCACGACGAACCAGTTGCGGAAGTTGTCGGGCACACCGCCGCTGTTGCGCGTCGTGTAGCCCACAACCGTATTGCGGTCCACCAGCCTGAGCATCGAGCCGCAGTCGAAGGCGTCGATCACCACTCCCGCCTCATCGGTCTCGGGGAACGTGAAGCGCATGATGGCGGCACGCTCCGTGGGGGTCACCTCGGCCAGGACGTCGTGGTCGGCCAGGTAGACCGAATAGTAATAGGGACGGGCCTCTTCGGCCTGGTGCGAGAACCAGCTCTGACGGCTCTCCTCGTCGAAGCATTCCAGACCGCACACGGGCATCAGCGAGAACTGGCCGTAGTCGTTGATCCAGGGCGAGGGCTGATGGGTCTGTTTCAGACCGCGCAACGTGTGGGCGTTGTAGGTGTAGGCCCATCCGTCGCCCATCTTTCCGGTCTGGGGCGTCCAGAAGTTCATGCCCCACGGCAGAGCCACCGCCGGGTAGGTGTTACCCGTCGAGAGCAGATACTCGGACTGTGTGCCGACCAACGTCGAGACATACTCCGAGGGAGCGGTCTGAGGGGTACTGTCCGCGCTCCGCGCCGGGGTACACATCACTCCGAGCAGGGGGACAAGCAGCGAAAAAAGTAATTTCATGGTATTTTAGGGTTTAGTTTATCGAATTCAGCAAGTCGACCTTGCCCTCGTTGACGAGTTTGAGGATCAGCTCCCCGAAAAGGGTGTTCTGCCAGGCAAACCACGGACGCGTGAAGCGGGTGGCATCGTGACGCGAGAAGGACTCGTGGATGAATCCCTGTCCGGCATCGGTGGTGATGAGCCGGAGGATGCAGTCGCGGATCTCCTCGTCGTTGTCCGAAGTGAAGGCCTTCATCATGATGCTCATCGGCCAGATCATCTCCACACCGATATGCGGACCGCCTATACCCTCACCCGCGGGCCCCCTCCAGAAGTAGGGATTGTCCTCCGACCACACGAAGCGGCGGGTATTCTCATAGATCGGGTCGTGGCGGTCGACATCCCCCAGGTAGGGCATGGACAGCAGGCTCGGCACATTGGCATCGTCCATGAGCTGGCAGCTGCCGAAGCCGTCGACCTCATAGGCGTAGATCTTGCCGTACTTGGGATGCTCCACCACGGCGTATTTCTTCAGGGCCAGCTCCACCTCCTCGGCCAACGAACGGCACTCCCCGGCCAACTGCTCCTCGTGGTTCACCACGGAGAGCATCTCGGCGGCCTTGCGCAGCGAATTGACGGCCATGAAGTTCGACGGGATGAGGAACTCGAAGGTCGTGGCATCGTCCGAAGGGCGGAATGCCGAGGCGATCAGTCCCACGGGTTTGACCGGATTGCCGCGGCCGACACAGCACTTCGTGTCGAGCTGGCGGTCGGTGATACGCAGGAACGTATAATCGCCGTGGCCCTCCTTACGCTGCTGCTCGCGCATCGTGTGCAGGATCTTGCGCATGGCCTCGACCCACTCTCCGCCCAGGACCGAATCATCGCCCGTGGTCTTCCAGTAGTGGTAAGCCAGGCGAATCGGGTAGCAGTGCGAATCGATCTCCCACTTGCGCTCGAAGACCCACGGATCCTGCGGTTTGGGCAGCCAGGGGTAGTTGACGTCCTCGCCGCGACCCGTCGGACCGTCGTTGAAGGCATTGGCGTAGGGGTCAATGCAGATCAGACGGAACTGACGCAGGATCGTGCCTGCGATCATCTTCCTCAGCGGCTCGTCCCCGCGACACAGATCGACATAGGGCCACACCTGCGCTCCCGAATCGCGGAGCCACATGGCGGGTATGTCGCCCGTATAGACATAAGTGTCGGGGCGTCCCTCCTCGTCCTCGCGGTAGTGGACCGTCGTGTCGAGCGTATTGGGGAAGCAGTTGGCAAACATCCATCTCAGACGTTCGTTCTCCAGGAGACCGCACACACGGGTAATCTCCCCCTCAACGGCTTCCGACCTAAAAAGCCGCTCCTCCTCCGCCGGACGCAGATCGGCATACTCCTCCGGCTCGTCGGCGCAGTACCACACCCTGGGTTCGGCCCCCATCTCGAAGCGCAGCTCGCCGCCGCTCATCATCTCCTCATAGGAGATCCACGCCCGGGTGTAGGGTTTTCCGTTGAGCCATACGCGCTGTATATAGCGGTTTTCCGCCGAGTTGTTCTCGGCCACGATGCTGAAGAGTCCGTTGTCGGTCTTCAGATCCACCCGATCGAACAGGGGCGATCCGAACCAGTAGCGTCCCGAGGCGGGTTCCACCTCGTAGATACCCATCGACGAGAGGATATACCAGGCCGACATCTGACCCACGTCCTCATTGCCGGACAATCCATCGGGAGCATCGTGGTAGAGGGTCGTCAGCACCTCGCGCACCCTGTCGGCCGTCTTCCAGGGCTGGCCCAACATGGTGTAGAGGTAGAGAATGTGGTGGCTCGGCTCATTGCCGTGGGCATACTGTCCGATCAGACCCGAAATGTCAGGCGAAGACTCCTGCCCCTCGATCACCGACGATACCGTAAACAGAGAATCGAGCTTCCGGATCATGTTCTCGCGCGGAGTGCCGCTGCCGACCGCACCAAAGCACTCGGCCAGTCCCTTGACATCGTGCGGCACGAGCCACGTATATTGCCAGGCATTACCCTCGCAGTAGTCGTCGGCGCGGTGGGTCGAGGAGTAGGGGTTGAACGGCTCGCGCCACTTCCCGTCGGCCATGCGTCCGCGCATAAAGCCCGTCGCGGCATCGAAATAATTGCGGTAGGAGTGGCTCCGCTTCTCGAAGTAGGCGGCATCCTCCTCCAGACCCAGGGCGCGGGCGGCACAGGCGGCCGCACCGTCGGCCAGGGCGTACTCCATATCGTAGGCGATCGCCTCGTTGAACAGGTCGCAGGGTATGAATCCGTGTTTGATTCTCAGTCCGTTGCCGCGGCCGGGGTTCATCGCCGTCCGACGGATGGCCTCGAAGGCCTCCTCACGGTCGAAGCCCTTGATCCCCTTCACGATGGCATCGGCAACGACGGGAATGGCGGGATTGCCGACCATGCAGTCCGTCTCGTTGCCCCACAGATGCCATACGGGCAGACGGCCCTGTTCGCGGTAGATGTGTAGCATCGTCCGGATGATATCGCCCATGCGTTCGGGGTGAACCAGGGTCATCATCGGCATCTTGGCGCGGTAGGTGTCCCACAGCGAAAAGATCGTGTAACTCTTGAAGTCGGCACCGCGGTGAATCTCGTGATCCGCACCGCGATAGTCACCGTTCACGTCGCAGAAGAGTGCCGGAGCGGTCATCGTGTGGTACATCGAGGTGTAGAATATGCGGCGGGCCGTCTCGTCCGCCGTCGAGACCTTCACCTTCGAGAGCTGCTCCTCCCACTTGCGGTCGGCATCCCGCACCACGGCGTCGAAGTCCCAGCCCTCCAGCTCGGCCTTGAGGTTTGCGGCCGCACCCTCCTCATCGACGGGCGACAGAGCCACCTTCAGCAGCACCTGCTCTCCCTCCTCAGTCGAAAACGACAGACGAGCATAACGGTCATCGGTTCCCCCGAGCTCGAACCGGGCGATCGGCTTGGAGGTCTCGGCCACGAAGGCCACCCACTGATCCCTGGCCCAGCCCGTCGAGCGGCGGAATCCGCGGATCGTATGCTCGTCGACCTGCTCCAGGCGGGTCTCGGTGGGCTTGTCCCAGCAACCTCCGTTTTCGAGATCGAAGATCAGGGCCGCCTCATCCGATTTGGGAAAGGTGTAGCGGTGGAATCCCACACGTTCGGTGGCGGTCATCTCGGCCAGGATGCCGTAGCGCGTCAGCGGCACGGAGTAGTAGCCCGGGCGCGCCACCTCACGGCTGCGGTCGGCCTCGGACCATGCGCCCGAGCGGGGATCCTCCTTCACTCCGCGGGCAAAGGTCACCTCGCCCACGACCGGCATCACCGTGATGTCGAACAGATCGCCGATACCCGTACCGCTGAGGTGCGTGTGCGAGAATCCGATCACCGAGTTATCCGATTGGTGGTATCCCGAGCACCAGTCCCACTCCTGCGGCAGGCTTGTCGGGCCCAGCTGCACCATGCCGAACGGCACGTTGGCCCCCACAAACACATGACCGTGGCCTCCCGTGCCGATCAGCGGATCGACACACGAGGTGAGGTGCTCCTCCACCTTGTCACCGCCGCACGACACCATCACGAGGGCCGCCAGCGGCAAGATTGATTTCCAGTTCATTTATTTGTTCAGGTTTTGAAGTTCAAAAGTCAGTTTTCCTCCCTTGAGCAGTTCTTCGTGCGAGAGGCGGTAGCGTTTCAGCGGACGGCCGCCCAGCGTCATGCGGCCGATGTAGCGGGCATCGGGCGAGGACTTGCGGCACTCGATGCTGAGCGGTCCGCGGTCCGTCGCGATCTCCACACGGTCGAACACCGGAGCGGTCAGCGTATAGTAGGGTTCACCCGGGCAGTCGGGATAGAAACCCATCATCGAAAACACGGCCCAGGCCGACATCGTACCCGTATCGTCATTGCCGGGGATTCCGTCGGGGCGCGTCGTGAAGTGCTTGTCCAGCAGACGTCTCACCTCGCGTTGCGTGCGCCACTCCTCGCCCCGGAAACGGCTGAAGAGGTAGGGATAGGCTATGTCGGGTTCGTTGGCCGGGTCGTAGAGTCCCTGGTCGAAGACCATCTGAAGCTTCTCGACGAACCGGCGGCTGCCCCCCATCAGGCGGACCAGCCCCTCGACATCGTGCGGCACATAGAACGTATAGTTCCAGGCCGATCCTTCGTGGAATCCTGGCACAGGCTCGAAATTCTCGCCCTGGCGGGGATCAAACGGCGAGAGGAACTTACCCTCGGGGGTAATCGGACGCAGCGTGCCGACCTCAGGGTCATAGTAGTGTCGGTAGCCCAGCGAACGTTTGCGGAACATCTCGGCCTCGTCGCGGCGGCCCAATTCCGAGGCCAGCAGCGACAGGGCATGATCGGCGGCGTAGTACTCCAGGGCGTGCGACACGGAATTGTCACCCGAGAGGTCGCCCGAGTAGAATCCCAGCGGGATATACCCCTTCTCGATGTAGGGGTCCACATCGGGACGCATCGGGTTGTGCCGTCCGGGCGTCGTGGCCGAGCGGAGCATGGCCCGATAGGCCGCCTCGATGTCGAAATCGCGGATGCCCTTCAGATAGCTGTCGACGATGACCGGGATGGCCGGGTCGCCCTCCATCGTGAAGGTCTCGCGGCCGAACAGTTCCCACTTGGGCAGCCAGCCCCACTCCTTCGACATGTCGACCATCGAGCGAATCATGTCGCTCTGACGTTCGGGATAGACCAGCGTCATCAGCTGGTGGAGGTTGCGGTAGGTGTCCCACAGCGAGAAGACCGTATAACGCGTACCCGTCGTGACGCCCACGCCGTCGCCCTCCATGAGGGGATATTCGCCGTTGACGTCGTTGAGCACTCCGGGGTGGATCAGCGTATGGTACAGAGCCGTATAGAAGACACTCTGCTGCTCTTCGCTGCCGCCCTCCACCCTGATGCGGCCCAGATCCTCGTTCCAGCGGCGGCGGGCCTCTTCGGCGATCCTTGCGAAGTCCATGTCGGAGGGCTGCTCGCTTTCGAGATTCAGACGGGCGTTCTCGCAGCTCACATACGAGAGGGCCATCCGCACCTCGACCTGCTCGCCCTCGGCAAGACCCTCGAACGAGAAGCGGTAGCCCAGGTCATCGCCCGCCATCTCGCGGCCGTAGGACGTATAGACCTTATACGCCCCGTCGTGGGGATCCCACTGGGCCTCGACACCCGTTTTGGCGGGCTGGCGTTTCCAGAATCCCGCCTTGTCGGGCCGCTTCGAGACCTTCATGACGAAATAGACCGGGAAAACCGCCTGGGCGTTATAGCAGAACGTACCCAGAAGCTTCATGCCCTCGATCTCCTGCTCCCCGACCTTGCGGATCCATCCGCCGCTCTCGTTGGTCAGGCCTTCGCCCACGTTCAGCAGGATATGACCCCGACCCGCGGGAAAGGTATAGCGTTCAACGGAGGTGCGCAGAGTGGCCGTGGCCTCGGCACGGATGCCATACCTGGCCAACGAGAGCGCATAGTAGCCCGGGCGGGCATCCTCCTCCGTGTAGTCCGATCCGTAGCGGTGGTAATCCACCTCCAGATCGCCCGTTGTGGCCATCGTCAGCAGTGCTCCCGACTCCGGGCAGCCCACTCCGCTGAGCGATCCGTGGGCAAATCCCGTGAAGAACCGGTTGTGGTACTCGTAGGGGGCCGACCACCAACGGCTGTCCTTGTCGAAGAGATTCTCCCCGGATCCCATCACATTGAACGGAACCACCGACATCATGCCGTTGGGCAGGACGGCCCCGGGGTTGGTCGCCCCGAAGTTGGTCGTACCCACGAAGAGATTCACCCGATCGGCCGGCGTCTGAGCCACAATGCTCCCGACCGTCAAAGTCAGGAGCATCGCAGCCGCTATTTTTTTCAAGCGGATCATAAACGACTGGTCAGCACCTTGAGTTTTCCCTCGGGGCAAAGCTCCACCCACTCCGTGCAGGCGGAGACAAGCACCGTCTCGCCGCGGCAGATCGTGACTTCGCGGCCCTCACTGTCACGGATCACGCCGTGGCCCTCCAGACCGATGACGATCAGGAACGAATCATGGGCGCGAACCTCGCAACGCGTCGTACGGTCCAGTTCATAGAGCGATGTGGTGAAATAGGGCGACTGCACCAGCTCCACCTCGCAGTTGACGGCCGGGGTGTAGTGCGTGCGGTAGTCGTCCAGCACATCGAAGTTGATGGCGTCCTTGGCCAGTTCGACGTGCAGTTCACGCTGCTTGCCGTCGGCACCCACACGGCCGTAGTCGTAAATGCGGTACGTCACGTCGGACGTCTGCTGGATCTCGGCCACGAACGTACCCGCACCGATGGCGTGGACACGGCCGGCCGGAAGGTAGAACACATTGCCCACCTTCACGCGGTAGTCGGCCAGCACGTCGGTCAGCGTATTGTCGGCCACCCGGGCGGCATACTCCTCGGGGCTGACCCGCGTCTTAAAGCCCGACAGCAGGTGGGCATTCTCCTCGGCTCCGGCCACATACCACATCTCGGTCTTGCCGTTCTTGCCGTGGCGTTTGCGGGAGAGCTCATCGTCGGGATGCACCTGGATCGAGAGATCCTGCCGGGCGTCGATGAACTTGATCAGCAGCGGAAACTCCGTGCCGTGCTGGGCGTAGACCTTCTCACCGACCAGCGCCCCCTTCTTCAGGGCGATCAGATCGGAAAGGGTCATGCCCTTATGCTCGCCGTCGGCCACCACCGACTCGTTGCCCTTCACGCCGGACAATTCCCAGCTCTCACCGACCTGCTCCTGATCGGACTCCAGATTCTTGTAGGGGACGATCTTCTCGCCGCCCCAAATGGTTGATTTAAGTATAGGTTCAAATTTATACATGGCTTTTTACAAATTTTCAGCATCCAACATAGAAAGTGCAAAGGCATAGGCACCCACCGAGATGGCCTGGCTGGCACCCAGCTTCGAGATCATGACGCCCACGCGTTTCTGCGGGTCGTAGTTCACCACGCGGTCCGATCCGTAGACCTTCAGCGGGCGTCCCGCTCCGGAGGCGAAGCGTGCGAACTCCTCGTCGTTGTCCAGATCGTAGACCTCCATCTGCACGCGGTTCAGCTCCTCACCGCCCAGGGTGTGCATCTTCAAGCGCAGCTCCTTGAGCAGCGACGGCATGATCCACTTGCGGGCGGCCGTGATGCCGCCGCCGATGACGATCAGACCGTCGATCAGCGTCACGGCCGTAGCCATGGCGTCACCGGCCACCTCGCCCAGTTCGGCAAAGGCACTGCGGGCGGCTTCCACATCGCCCTCGCGCTGACCGTCGGCGATCTCGCAGATCTCCTTCGGCTCAAATTTATGGTTCACGTCGCCCGACTTCTCGGCATAGACGCGTTTGATGGCACGCACGGCCACACCCTCCTCGACGATGACCTCGGGAAATTTCTTGTGGCGCAGGCAGAAGGTCTCCACGCAGGAGTTGTCGCCGCGGTTGAGGCGGTTGCCGACCACCACGCCGATGCCGAATCCCGTACCGAAGGTGTAACCCACCAGGTTTTTGTAGCGCTTGGCACTTCCGGCCTCCTCCAGACGGGCGTTCACCTCGGGCAGCACACCGCCCAGGGCCTCGCCATAAGCGAACAGGTCGCCGTCGTTGTTGATGAACACCGGGATTCCGAACTTATCCTCCAGGAAGGGACCCAAAGCCACGCCGTCGCGGAACGAGGGGAAGTTGGGCAGATAGCCGCCGATGATTCCGTGGGGATAGTCGGCCGGACCGGGGAAGGCGAAGCTGATGGCCACGGGTTGCTCCTCCAGACGGTCGATCACCATCTGAAAGCCGTCGACCATCGTCTTCAGACATTTGTCCAAATCGTCCGACGCCGAGGGCAGGGTGATCGGGTCGAGGATGAAGCGGTTGCCGCGCATGGCGCTGAATACCAGATTCGTTCCTCCTGCATCGAGTGTAATGACCACTCGCTTATCGTTTCTGTACATAGTAGTTTTAAGTTTTATTTTATCCGCTCAAGGGGGTAGGATCTCAACCCCACCCCCTTGTCTTCGGATTGGTAATTACAAGATACTGTTTTTCTTGGTGAACTCCACGATCTCGGGAATATAGCCGAAGGCCAGTCCCGTCACCGTATCGGCGCATCCGTAGTAGACGGCCACACGTCCCGTCTCCGGGTCGTGGAGCGAGGCGCAGGGGAAAGTCACGTTAGGCACATCGCCCATGCACTCGTACTGCTCGCGCGGCGAGATCAGATACGGACCACTGCGGGCCGTGACCTTCCACGGCTCATCCAGATCCAACAAGGCCGAACCGAAGGCATAGACATAGCCGTTGCACGAACGCAGCACGCCGTGGTAGAACAGCAGCCAACCCTCGCTCGTCTCGATCGGCACGGGACCCGCACCGATCTTCATGCACTGCCAGGCACTCTGCTCGAAGGCCGCGGGCGACATCACGTGGCGGTGGTGGCCCCAGTACTCCAGGTCGGGCGACTCCGAGTAGAAAATATCGCCGAAGGGCGTATGGCCCGTATCGCTCGGACGCGACAACATGGCGAACTTGCCGTTGATCTTACGCGGAAACATCACTCCGTTTCGGTTATAGGGCAGAAAGGCGTTCTCCAGCTGGTAGAAAGTCTCGAAATCATCGGTCCAGGCCACTCCGATCGTCGGGCCGTGGTAGCCGTTGCACCACGTCACATAGTATTTGTCCTCGATCCTGGCCACACGGGGATCATAGCCATAGACCCACTCCCCCACTTCGGGATCGGCTCCCTCCAGGTGGAAATCCCGCTCGTCGATGTCCCAGTGGATGCCGTCCACCGAGAATCCCGCGTGGATTCTCATGCGGCGGTTGGTGTCGTCGCAACGGAACACTCCGGCGTAGTTATACTTGCCCTTCTTGAAGGGAACGACCGCCGAATTGAAGATGCTGTTCGACGTCGACAGCAGATCGCGCGGGATGATCGGATTGGCCGAATAACGCCACATCACCTCTTTCGAACCCTCGGGACGATCCTCCCACGGCATATCGGGCAGATTGATGCCCTCGATTTTCAGTTCACTCATAAGATTTTATTTTTATCGGTTATTGGTCATAAAAAAACGCCCGTCCGCCTATTTTCGTGCGGGGAGCTGCTCCTCGTGGGTAAACGGCACGAACCACGTCACCAGGAACGCCGGCAGGGTGAACACCATCACCCACAGGAAGAAGCTCTCGTAGCCCAACATATCGCTCAGGAAGCCCGACACGGCACCCGTCACCATCACCGAGAGGTTCATGATACCCGAGGCGAAGGCGTAGTGGGCCATCTGGTGACGGCCGGGGGCGACCTGCTGCATCATGAAGAGCGTCAGCCCCACGAATCCGAAACCGTAACCAAAGTATTCCAGCACGATGCCGCCGCCGATCAGCCACAGGCTCTGGGGCTGGAAGGCCGCCAGAACGGCATAGACCGCAAACGGGATATTGAAGATGCAGCAAAGCGTAAAGAGCGTGCGTTTCAGTCCGCAGTGAGCGATATGGTATCCCGCCATGATCGAACCCACGAGAAAGGCACCTGCGCCGAACGATCCGTAGTAGAGACCGATCTGCTGGTCGCTCAGCCCCAAGCCGCCCGAAGCGATGTCGGCCTTGAGGAAAAGCGGCACGATCTTCATCACGAAACCCTCGCCCAGGCGGTAGAGAATGATGAACGAGATATAGAACCCAATATGTTTCTTTTGGAAAAAGTCGATGATGACCTCCCACAGCGAACTCAGGCCCTCCCTGAGCGAATGGCTGCCCGCAACACGGCCTCCCGAAGGCAGGCAACGCAGGTGATAGAAGCCCAAAAGCATCAGTCCAACACAGGGGATGGCCATGCCCACGGTCCACGCCTCGATGTAGCCCTCAAGCGACGCCGCGGCCGAGGGGTTTTCGCCCGCAAAACGGGTGTGAAGCCATCCGGCCGACCAGACCAGTCCGCCCGTGGCGAAGAGCTTGGCCAGATTATAGAATGCGCCCTGCCAGCCGATGTATTTGGCCTGGTCCGTGGCGTCGAGTTCCGACATATAGATGCCGTCGGCGGCAATATCGTGAGTCGCACCACTGAAGGCCACCACGGCAAAGAGAGCCACCCCCACGGCAAACGCCTGGGGCAGATGGAGCGCCAGAGCCATCAGTCCGAACATCAGTCCGCTGACAAGCTGGGTGATGACGACAAAGAATTTCTTGGTTTTGAAGATTTCGAGAAACGGACTCCACAAAAATTTGATCGTCCACGGCCACATGATCAGCGAAGTCCAAAATGCGATCTGCGAATCGGCAATTCCCAGATCCTTAAACATGACGACCGACACCATATTCAACACGACGAAGGGCAATCCCATGGCAAAATACAACGACGGAACCCACTTCAGGGGAGATATGCGATGATGGTTTTCAGACATTGGTTCTTCAGGTTGGTTAATTGCGAACAAAATTAATAAACTTTGGCCAAAGTTCAATCCAAAACTCAGGATCAAAGTATCAAAAAATCGACTTCCAGACAAAGATTTCCCCCGCCCCGAAAAGTCCGAAAAAAAACCGTGCAGCCGGCGGGTCTTGCGGCTCGCAGCTGCACGGTCGTAACAACATCTATTCAACTGTTTTCAAGGGATCAGTCCACATAGACAATCTTGGTCGAAGGACTCTTCGTCAGATTGGGGATCGTCTGCCCTTTCTTCAGACGCAGGGTCGTGAGCTTTTCGGAACGTACGCAATTCAAGGTCTGAAGAGCGGGACAGCCCGAAACATCAACTTCCTCCACCCTATCATACCATGCAGTCCACTCTTCAATACTCAAATCGAGCGAGGTCAACTTTGATCCGGAAACCATCAGTTTTTTCGAATCTATGTATTGGCCATCAAGCGGTGTAAACTCCGTAATGGAGTTATCGCCCAGAATAATGGATTGCACGTTGTAATTTCTATCGCAGATCAATTCTGTCACCTTTTTAAGGGCCGAAATATCAATAACATTCAGGTTGTTCTTATTGATCTTAATATACTCCAAATTGGTAAACACTTCGATGCCCTCCAAAGATCTCAACTGACGGCCGCCGTAGTACCCTCCGATACCCGGGCACTCCAATCTGGTGGCAACAATACCCTTTTCGGTGATGATGCCCGTCGTTTCACTCAAAGAAGTGATCCAACCTTCGGTCGTCAGCCATTTCTTAAAGTCCTTATCGGGAATCGTTATGATTTTTGCATTGGGATCTTTTTGGAAAACGGTAACTTTTTTGGACAAACCCAATCCCTCGATCTCGATCTGTCCGCTTCGGCTGGCTTTGGCAGCCTCAATGGCAAAAGTCAGTTTCTTGGTCTCCAAACCGCGGGTTGCTGTCTGCTGTTTGATCCAGGCGGGAGTATGAACCTTATATTCCAGGTTGGCTTCGACATCGACCGACAAGGTCTGTGCACTCAAATCGATCTCGAAGTAATCCTTCGGGAGATTAATTGCCAAAACACGCTGCTGAGTCAACGGAATCTCCAGGGTTTTACCCATACCGGCAATCGTTATGACTGTCTTCCGGTCATCGTAGCCCTCGTTGGAGGATACAACAAAATTAAACATTTTATTACCAAACGCATTGGTTGCCCCCTCATAGGTCACCCATTTTTTGCCCTCATCCGAAAAAGAAACCTCCACATCGAGGATATTGGTATGTACCTTGACATGCAACTCGGCTCTCATCGCATCCACCGAGAACTCCTTGTCTCCAACCGCCTCCAGCACATAACCCGGCTGCGAGGAGATCTTCAGGGGGGCGATGGCCGAACCCGTGAAGAACTTGAAGACCGTCTCACGCATCGACTCCTCGTTGTTGGGATCGATCTTAAAGGTTACTACATCACCACTTTTCCCCGATTCGGCCGACGGGTGTACCCAATCGCAAACACCGGCCAAACGCCAATCGCCCGAACTGGTCACCGTTACTTCGACGGTTTCACCTTCGATACCGGCCGAAATCTCTTCGGTTGAGATCGAAATCGTGGCCGAAGCTCCTTCATCCGTCACATTATCATCATCGGAGCAGGCCGTGAACCCGCAAGCTACAACCAAAAGCGCTATCAAATATTTTTTCATGGATTATTTTCTCATTTTTAGGTTTTCGTAAAAACGAGCCTCTCACCCGCCCCCTTACACAGAGCAGGGAGGAGACTCTTTTTCATTTAGTTAGGCAATTTATAACGTGTTGCGTCATTCTTCTTGTAATAATACTCCGGCATGAGCAACTCCTCGTCGTAGAGACCGCGGCAAACCGACTGGCAACGTCCCACCTGCGAACGATAGGAAACAAAGTTGTTGACTAACGAATTGGTATGCCCCAAGGCAAAGAACATATAGTAACCGTAGCCCTCCTTACGTTTGCTGCGGGCAAACTCCTCACTCGAATTACCGCTGCCGCGGTTCAACTCGATCGACATACCGCTGCACTGCTTCAAGGTCATGCCGTCCATCGGCCGGGCTGTACCGCCGTAATCGGCAACGGCATAGTCCACAAACTCACCGGGACGAATGCCTTCAACCGCCTCGATCGTGTTGTCGTATATGGCATTGAGATAATAGACCATCACGGTCTTGTCGGGCATGGCGCACTTGGTCTCGTAGAGCAGGCGCGAAGCGGCCTTACCCGAAGCCATGGTGAACCAGGGGTTGTTCACATCGGGCCAACTTGAATACTCGTCATCGAAACCGACTCCATCGAGATTGTAGGCCTTGCAGTAGGCAGCCAGCTCCTTGGCAAACTCGCGGGCTCCCATATCCGAAAGTTGGGCCACACCGGCGGCATCATGGTTACCAAGGATACCCAGGATCACCTTCATGCCACGCTTGCGAAGCGGCTGGAGGAACTCCTCGTTGTTGTCCAGCAGGAACTGCACGTTAGGGTTATTGAAGACATAGACACGACCCTCGTCGGTGTTGTAGTTGATGTTGGCCGAGAAGAGAATCACCTCGTCGAAGAAAAGCTTGCCGCTATCCTTCAGCACGAATTCCAGGGCGTTGAGCGGGTTGGTATCATTGACCTCGAAATAAAGAACCGTCTTGACGGCATCCTCACCCTTGAAGGTATCGCCCTGCGAGCGCAGGTCCTTGACCATATAGACGGCGTGGCTGGCCTTCTCCGAAAGGGTAACACCCTCGGTGGTCGAAGTCACGGTCAGGGGCAGCAGATAGGTCTTGTCGGCCTCCATCTTCTCACCGGCCTTGAGCGTTACGCCCACTTTGGCCGAACGCATCTCGTCGGGAGCCAGCAGCAACTTGCCCTCACGGTCGATCGTCACGTTCTCGACGGGGAAGATCTCAAACTCGGTATTATGTTCCTCGTTGTAAGTGGCCAGATAAGTAGGATCTACCTCGATCTTCACATCGACTCCCTTCCCGGGGGCCTTTGTCAGACGGAAGTTCAGCTCCGTCTCTACCTTATCGCCGCGCAGCTCCAGCACCGATTCGTTTTTGTTCGATTTTACATCGAGCAACATTCCCTCGACACGCGTAACCGATTCATAGGCTCCCTCATCGACGGGCTTGCCGCCCATGATGTCATCGGTACACGACGTGAAAGCCACGCCACCGAACATCAAAGCGAGCGAGAGGAAGCTCTGTGTCATATATTTTTTTGTGTTCATAATTTATTTAGGTTAAAGGTTAGCAGTTTATTTGCCCTTTTCGGGAAGCGAAACATCGCCCCATTTCAGATCGCGCTCCACGGTAAGATCGTTACCGTTAGCGGTGTGGTCCTTAATAGTCTTGCCGGCTCCGTCATCGAACTTCCAGTAGGAGTACAAACCCTCCGAGGCGGGATCGACCTGATAGAAGTGATCCGGAGCATTGATATCGTCGGCACTCAAGATCTTGGTCCAAAGGCGGACTTCGGAGATCATTCCGTCGAAGTAACGATCCCGGTCATACGAATAGCCGATCCAGAAGCAACGGGGCTGTCCGTTCGATTCATCCGAATGGGGAACACCGAAATCGACCGAATAAGCACCCACATTACCGCTACACTTCTCAACACCGTTAATATAGACCTTGGCTTCACTGCGGTCGAATGTTACGGCGACATGATACCAAACACCCGGATCGAGTCTCAACTCCGCATTGGTCAAATTGTTGAGTGACGCAATCTGGATCTGGTTGGGAGCCACACCGGCATCACCGATACGTACCAGGAACTTGCCCTCGATACCCATGATCGTAGAGATCTGTTTCTTGAAAGCATTGCCGCAGATCAGAGCCTCCAGCGTGAACTGTTTCAGTTTAAGCGCAGAACCGTCCTTCCACTCGGGCCATGCCCGGTTCTCAGCTATGTCGGCCACAACATTGATCAGAGCGGCCCCCTTGAAGATATAATAAACCGTGCGAGCGCTGTTGAGCAACGAGATGCCTTCAACCGAACTGATCGTCACCGGAAGTACATAACGCTGGTTCTTGTCCAAAAGGTTGACGTCGACGAATTTGATCTTCACCGGCAGACTCAATACGCTCCCGGGCTGAATCTCGGTCGTGCGCTCCGTGAACTCATAGTGCTGCTCGGGCAGGATGATGGCCTCCTTATCGTAAAAGGCCTGGCAATAGTGGTCATAAAGCTCGGGGGCGGCGGCAAACTCCACCTTGACGGTCTGCTCGACAGGCTGAGCCATACCGGCCACGATCTCACGCTCGTAGCTGGAGGTGGTCTTGATCAGAAGCTCCTCGGTGACGTTCTTGGTCGAGATGAAGAGCTTGTTATCGTAATGCTGCTTGGAAATATCCTCATTCTCACATCCCGTAAAGGCCACGGCGGCAAGAAGCAGGGCAGCTAGATTCTTTTTATTGAATTTCATAGGTCTCATTAGTGTTTAGGTGTGGGGTTCATGATATTGATGGCCTCACGGATGTTTTTATAAACCAGATTGAGGTTGAAGTAATCGTACTGGGCATCGGCAATCGAAATACCGCACTTGGTATAGCCCGACTCCTCGCAGACAGCCCACTGGGCAGCACCCTTGGTGGCACGCACGCGGGTCTTGCCGTCGGCCTCCATCTCCTGGAAGTAACCGTTCTCGTTCGAGGGATCGACGATCGAGGGGATCGTCACTCCGATCAGGAAGCGGTCCGAGGGTACGCCCTCCACCGAAGCCATCAGAACGGCGTACGACATCTTGTTGGTCGAGGTGGCGCTCAGGGCCGGAATCACGACATAGTCACACGACGAAAGGAGCGTGTTGTCAATCAGATTCTGGGGCGTGCCGCGGAAGATCATCGTCTTCGACTCGTTGGCGGCCTTCCACTCGCCGATCTTCGACAGGAAAGCCTGCTGGCGGGCGGCATATTCGGCCTTCTGCTCCTCATTCATGGCCTGGGGTGCGGGACCCGTGAAGCAGACCTGGATTCCGTCGTAACCATACTTGGCACCGACCTCCAGCAATGCGGCGGTCTGCTCCGAGCAGTAGGCCAGGAAGCGCTCCTCGTCGGTAGGCTCATCGGGAGTAGGCTCACCACCCTCCTCGCCGCCTTCCTCGGCTACGGGGACCTCGGGTTTGGCAGCCTCCTCTTCGAGGATCTGCTCCCAACGCTTCTCGATGGCGTTGTAGTCAATGTTGTAGATCACCTTCATACCCTTTTGGCGCACCTCGTCGAACTCGGCGTGGAGCGTCGGGTGGATATTGTCGGGCGTGAGCAGCGAGATGTAATCCACGCTGTCGGGCATAGAGGTCAGATGCTCGTTGCGCTGCGCGGGAGCCAATGCCGTGTTGCGCATCTCGGTTACCACGATCTTATGGTCTGTGGCTTTATAGGCGCGCAGGGCCTCCAGATACTGGCGATAAAGCTCGGGGTTCTGCTCCTCGAGCGAGGGGTATTCGATGTCGAGGCTTTCGGTATCCGTCCATTCGCTGCACGATGCCATCGAAAGTACCACGACTGCGAAAGCCGGGAACAGAAATTTCTTCATATTATGTTTCATAGTCTTTTAAGCGTTCTGGTTGGTTATTATTTGATCGCGGGGTTGCAATCCCACCAAATACGGGTTGCCATGTTGTCGGCGCCCTTCAAGAGGCCCGATACGGCAGCGTTGACATTGGCATTGTTGCTGGTGTACTCATCGGCGGGATACGGCATACGGCGGGCTCCGAGGTTGGAATCCACGACTCCCTGGCTCTTGTTGCCGCTCTCGGTGGCAGGTATCAGGTGCGGATAGCCCGTACGGCGGTAGTCGGCCCAGGCCTCGTTACCCAGTTGCCAGTTGGCGATCCACTTCTGGGTGATGATGCGCTCCTGCTTCTGCTCCACCGTGGCACTCTCATCCCAGGCTACGGTGATCTCCGAAAGGGTCTCGCTGTAAGAGTTCACCTGGTAGGGATCGTTGTAGAGCTGGGGTTTGCTCGTGTTGTCGGCCAAATAGGCATCGGCACCCAAGGCACCCCACTGCTCAAACGAAAGGCGGATACCCTCGTTGTAGAAGTTCTGAGCCGAACCTCCCATGTCAAAGTTGAAGACGGCTGCGGCCTCGGCCTTCAGGAAGGCTACCTCGGCAGCGTTCATCCATACGACGGGCGATGTAATATTGATGTTCAGACCCGAATACTTGCGGCCGACCGAGGCTAACTCCGGGATGACGATACCGCGGCGGATACCTACATACTCGACACCGTCCCACTCCGATTTGGTGAAGTATTTCTCGCGGCGGTTATCCTTGTAACCGTTCATGTAGCAAATGATGTCAGCTGCCGTGTGGGTATCACCGCCCGTGAGACAGTCGGCGGGCTTGTTGTAGTTGACGGCCACCGAGATGGGGTTACCGTCGGCTCCGAACGACGTGAGGACGGCGTTGTCGGCATTAGAGGTGAAGACACCCACCTCGCTCTTCACGGCCTCCTCGGCCATCTGACGAGCCTTGTCGGGGTTGGCGTAAACGATACGCATGGCCAGACGCAGCTTGAGCGAGTTGGCGAACTTGCACCACTTCTCGGCGCTACCGCCGTAGATGTAGTCGGCCTTCGAGGAGATGGCGCCCGTGCGGTGCTCGGTGAGCAGCGTGATGGCGGCATTCAGTTCTTCAAAGAACTTGTCGTAGACCTGCTCCTGCGAATCGTAGGACACCTGGATCTGACCGTTCTCGCCGATCTTCGAGTAAGGGATCGGGCCGTAGGTATCGGTCACGCGGTGCATGGCGGCCACCTTGATGATGTCGGCAATGGCCAGGACGATCGGGTCATCGGTGACCTTCTTCAGCTCGCGGAGGTTGGAGTACAGCACCGGAATCGTGCGGTCGCTATACATGAACACGTTGGTCCAGTCGTCCGTCGGGTTATAGTTCATGATCGTGCGGGCGAAGTTACCCGTCGTCGAGTAATAGCCACCCATCGGGCCGCCCAGCAGTACGTCGGTGAACTGAGCCGTGTTGACATCGGTCGAAACAACCGTGCTGGCCAACGATGTCAGCGTCGAACCGATGATGTAACCATCGGTCTGCATATCATCGTCCGATGGCTCATAGGGATTGCTGTTTATATCGAGGTAATTGGCAGTACAGGCCGAGCCCATCAGCGCAACGGCTGCCAAAACCGGTTTTAAGATATTGAATTTCATAGTCATCGTTCAAATTAGAATTTAAGTCGAAGGTTGAATCCGATATTGCGCATCGAAGGCATCATGAAGTAGTCGATACCCTGGTAGTAGCTGTTGGTCGATGCGATGGTCTCGGGATCGAACGGAGCCTTGTTGTAGATCATCCACAGGTTGCGGCCCACCAGCGAAAGGGTGATCTCACACAGACCCTTCAGAGCCTTACGCGGGATGGTATAACCGATCGAAGCCTCCTGCAGACGCACGTTGGTGGCCGAGTAGGTGTAGTTCTGGGGGACCGAGTTACCGCTACCGATGGCGGCATACCACTTGTTGGCGTCAACCAGGTCGTTGCCGTTGATCATCACACCGCCGGCATCACGTGCTGCGGCCGAAGCCTCCGACACACCATAGTAGTCCAACATGGCCTGGGTGCGCGAGAACACCACGCCGCCCAGACGGGCCGATACCATGAAACCGAAGTTGAAGTTACCCCAACGGAAGTCGTTGCGCCATGCCATGTTGGCATCGGGCAGGACGCTGCCCAGCTTGATGTAGCTGCCCACGTCGGTGATCGTCTGCGAGGCGATCTCGCCCTTCTCGTTGATGTAGATGTCGCCGTTGCTGTCGCGCTTGAGGTCCACACGCGAGTAGAGGTCACCCAGCGTACCGCCCTCGCGGAGGATGAAGCGTGCATCGGCCAGACCGCCCATGTCGAGCTGATCCACCGAGAAATGCTCGCCCGTCTCGGGGTTGACCACATCGTTGGCCAGCGAGAGGATCTTGTTCTTGTTGGTCGACAACGTATAGTTCGTATTCCACGAGAACTTGCCCCATGTGTTGTTGTAGCCCAAAGCCACCTCGAAACCGCGGTTGCGGACGTTACCCGACTGGATCGTCAGCTTCGACGAACCCGAACCGGTCGAGATATTGGGTTCGAAGGTCTGATCCTGGGTCTTGGTATTATAGTAGGTGAAGTCGAGGTTGAAGTGGCGCAGGAAACGCATCGTCAAACCGACCTCGAACGACTTCGTGCGCTCGGGTTTGAGGTTGTAGATCGGGAAGCGGGTCTGGGTCATCCAGTTCAGACCGCTCTTGTTCCAGCTGTAACCCGGGTTGGCCAGGTAACGCTCGAAGGCCACACCCACCGAGGCGTACGATCCGCGGATTTTCAAATAGGAGAGGTTCTTCGGCATATTGGGGATCAGCTGCGACACCACGACCGAAGCACCGACCGAAGGATAGAAGAACGAACTCTTCTCGGAGTGCTTTCCGGCCAGCTGTGAAGGCCAGTCGTTACGTCCGGTCAGAGTCAGGAAGTAGGTGTTCTTGAAACCGACCTCAACCGATGCGAAGATCGACTGGGTCTGCTCTCTCCAACCGGCCTGCAGACGTTCGGTCTTGGAAGTGTTGCTCAGGTTCTGGATGTTAAAGATGTTGGCCAGAAGCGGCTTCTCGTCGGTGATCTCACCGTCGGGAATGGGACCGCGGACCTTCATCACGTCGTTGCGCATATCCGAGATCGAGGCACCGATATTGGCCTGCAGCGACCAGTCGTTGCCGAAGGTCTTGTTGATGTTTACCAGTACGTCGCCATAGACCTGCTTGTCGGAGGTCTTCGTAATGCCGTACAGACCGTTCTTCGAACCCTCGGTCAGCTGGGTGAAGGTCGAAGCGTAGAACTTCTCGGTATAGTCGTTGCTGCTGTTGTCGATACGGATACGGCCCGATACGTTAAGCCAGTCGAGAATGTCATACGACAGTGAAGCGTTGAGCATATAACGGTCCTTGCGGTTCTCACGCAGGTTGCGGTAGTTAATCCAATAGGGGTTCTGCATCGTCATACCGCCATCGCCCACCGGCCAGTACTGCGTGTAGAGACGGCGTGCGGCGTCGTAACGCTCGTACATCTCGATGTCGGCCCAGTCGTTGCCGCGCGGGAAGATATAGGCACCGACCAGCGGGTTGTTATACACACCCTGATTGGTCATGTTGCGGTCTTTCTGAAGCACGTAGCTTGCACCCACATCCAGTTTCATGCGGCCCTTGAGAAAGGAGGTGGTGTTACGGAACGTGAAGTTGTAACGGTCGTAGCCGTTGTTGGGGACGATACCGCGCGAATCGACGGCGGCAGCCGAGAAATAGGTCTGGTTCTTCTCCGTACCCGTCGACAGCGATACGCTCTCCGTACCCGTCACACCGGTCTGGAAGTAGTCATCCTCGGGATCGTAGCCCATGAAGTTGGCGGCATTCAGACGGTTGCCCCAGCTACGGACAATCGAACCCTCGCTCGAATTGAGGTCACCCGTACCGTAGCGGTTTTGGAACTCGGGCAGGATGAAGGGGGTCATCACCTCGGTGTTGCTCGATACGATGATCGACGTCGAACCAGCCTTACCGCGTTTGGTCGTCACCACGATGGCACCGTTGGCGGCATCCGAACCGTAGAGGGCGGCTGCGGCCGCACCGTTCAGCACCGACATCGACTCGATGTCCTCGGGGTTGATATCGGCGATGGGATCTGTCGAACCCTGCGAGGCAAACTCCGAACCTCCGTCACGGGCGGTAGTATACATAGGTACACCGTCAATCACATAGAGGGCATTGGATGTCTGCGTAATAGACTTCTGACCTCGCATCACCACCTTCGAGGCACTACCCACACCACCGGCCGACGAGTTGATCGTAAGACCGGCAACCTTACCGCTCAGTGCGTTGACGAAGTTAACATCCTTGTTACCCACGATCTCATCCGAACCGACCTGTTGTACATTGTACGACAGTGCTTTTTCCGAACGTTTGATACCCAGGGCGGTAACCACCACGGCATCCACGCTCACCGACTCCTCCTTCAGGGTGATGTCGAACGAGGTGCGCGTGCCGACGGCCACCTCCTGAGGCTCATAGCCCAAGTAGTTGATATCCAGCACCTGGGTCGAGGCCGGAGCGGGAATCTGCAACGAAAAATTACCATTGATGTCGGTACTCGTTCCGACCGTTGTGCCTTTGACAATCACGGCGGCACCGATGACGGCCACACCGTTCTTGTCGACGATCTTACCGCTGATCTTGCGGCTGTCGTCGACCGATGTCGAAGCGGCCTTCTGCGACAGCACGATGGAGGTATTCTCCACGGCATAACCGATATTGGCATTGCGAGCCAGCTCCGACAGGACCTCGCCGAGCGGCTTGTTTTGGGCGTCGATGGTCACCTTGCGGCTCACGTCGATGCTCTTGTCATATACAAAAAGATAGGAGGTTTGCTTTTCGATAGCATTAAACACTTGCTCCAGAGATACGTCCGAGACCTTCAAGTTTACCGGAACGGACTGTGCCAGCGAATGTTCCGCCGAGAAACAGAACGCAAGCGTCAATAGAGGCAAGAGTAGCTTTACTCTTGCATAGTCTTTGATTTTCATAAAGTTAGTTAAAGTTTAGGTTTTTTGCCCGCATTGCAGGACTTCCGGATTTGAGTCTTCCGGCGAAGACCGCCCCGGGGGGGACGATTAACGTTTTTTTAAGGATGTAGTTAAGTTAAAGTTTTTACATGCGGCAGTTCATTTTTTAATTTATTATTATTTTTTCGATCATTCGATATAGATGCACTCCTTCTCATCCGCAGAGTGGCGGAACTCGAAGTCGGCATTCTGTTGCAGCACCCACAGGGCGTGGTCCACGCCGTCCGAGACGCGGAGCTTTCCGGTGAAGAGCGTCGTGGGCAGCTCCTCGCGGCGGACCTTGATATTCACGTCGTAGTAATACTCGAACTCCTTGAGCAACTCCTCGAACGAGGCGTCACGGAAGGTGATCAGCCCCTTTCTCCACAGAAATTCCTCGTGGCGGGGCTTCTGCTCCACGACCAGACTGCCCTCACAAAGCGACACCTGTTGGTTGGGTTTCAGCACCACTTTGTGATCGGGGTTCTCGCGCTTGGAGACACGCACCGAGCCGTTGACCAGGGTTGTGATGAAGTGGTCGGTCTTCTGACGGGCCTCCACATCGAACTTCGTACCCAGCACCTCCACATCGCAGGCGTAGGTCTCGACCACGAAGGGAAGTTCCTCGTTGCGGGCCACCTCGAAGAAGGCCTCGCCCGACAACTCCACACGACGTTTGTCACCGACAAAGAACGTGGGGTATTTCAACTCGGAGCAGGCGTTGACCGAGACCTTCGTGCCATCGGGCAGCGTCAGATCGACATGCTGGCCGGCCGGAACGCTGATCGTGTTGTAGCTCTCTCCCAAACGGTTGTAGCGATAAGAGAAGTATCCGCCGCCCAGCGTCAGGGCCACGACGATCACGGCGGCATAGCGCAGGAGGCTCTTGCCCAGTTTCATGATCAGGGGTTTCGATATCCGCTTGCGGCTGAAGATCTTGTTCTCGTTGAGCAGCATCACGTCATAGAAGGCGCGGTCGGCCAGAAACTCCTGATGGTTCTCGGGGCTTTGGTCGACCCAGTCCAAGACGCGGGTTTCTTCCTCGATCGAGGTTTTACCTTCAAAAAACTTATATAATAAATCCTTATCCATTTTTTTCTTTATCATTTTATAGCACCTTCTGCGGGGAATCCTTCGGCGGATCTGTCGGCGGGCAGATTCCTCAAGAGCGGCCCACAGTCCGTACTCCGCCCCACCCTTTTCAACCGGGTCCGGGGTATTTTCGCAACCGGAGTCCGCCCCTTTCGGGGGTGCAATCACTATAATAACACACAAAGTGGCGACTACCCTAAAAAAATTGCGATTTTTTTGGAAAAAAGTTTCAGACTGAAATTAAAAAAGACAGAAATACCCAACAAACAACACATCGCCCCCGCAGGAAGCGATGTGTTCAGAATGACAACCAAAAGGCCAGAACCAGAGCCGGGAGATAGTCTTTAAGCTCGGTCCTCATGATTTTCAATACTTTCGAGATTTCAAACTCCACGTTTTTAATCGTAATGCCCATATCCTCCGAGATTTCGCGGTAGCTCTGACCGCGGACGCGGCTGCGCTCGAACACCTCGCGCGTATGGTTCGGGAGTTTTTCCAGCACGCGGCGCACCAGTTTCAGCGTTTCGTCGCTGAAGATATTCTCGGGATCGCAGGCCTCCAACGTGATGATCTTGTTGTTGATCATCCTCATGCCGTGGGTGTAGAGTTCTTCGGTGGCTTTGAGGTGAAGTTTCTGATCACGCAGATGGTTCAGACAGCGGTTCTTGATGATCGTCAGCGTATAGGCCGGGAACTTGGCGGGAGTGAGCTGCTCACGATGACTCCAGGCCAAAGAGAAGCTCTCCATGACAATATCCTCGGCAGAAGTCTGATCCGCAATATACCCCACGGCAAAGCGGATGAAACGATGGTGGTATTCACCAAAGATCTCATTGAAAGCCGCAAGATCCAACACTTCGCTTTTATGACCCGATGTAAGCTCCATTTTGCGAGAACGAGAATGAAAAAAATCAACCTTCCCCGATTTTCATCAGGGAAGTGTTTACAAAGATAACATAAAAAGCGATAAAATCGAAATCTTTTTTCATTAAGTCCTTTCAAAATAAAAATTCCACCAAAAATCGTCATGGACCATATTATTATATTATTAAGGTATGCCCCCGAAGGCCGCCACGAACAAAACAGAAGAAAATTATCCCATTTCGCCTACTCGCCATCCCCTCGTCCCGTCCCCGCATCGGACAATCCCTCCACCCTGCATTTTCCACCCTCTTCAGACCACTCCCGCAGCCCCACCTACTCCCGCCACCTCGCCTGCCCCTCGGTCCGGGTTTTC
>JAHHQK010000015.1 GCA_020026435.1 Alistipes sp.
CTCCTATACCCTCTCCGCCCACCGCCCCCACTACGGCACGCTCATCGACGCCTTTGAGGTGGTGGTCAACGGCCGCAACACGGGCACCATCCTCATGACCCACGGAATCGGCATCGACGACCCCGCCCCGATGCTCGGGAAAAAGCATTCAAAGAGCCTTATTTCCAAAAATATTATTAAATTTGGGGCTGCCAAACATTCACAAAAGCCGCTCGTCGAACAAATCACCCTCACGAACCGTGGCAACGGTCCGCTCATCATCCGCTCGGTGGAGTGCGATGAGGAGGTGTCGACCACGATCCGCCCGGGTACGAAGATCGCAGCGGGCGAGAGCCTCGATTTCGGAGTCTCGCTCGACCCCTCAAAGGTCGGGAAAGGCCCCCAGAGTCGTCGTCTCGTGCTGATAACCAACGATCCGACCCACCCCATGTATCGGATACGGGTGACGGCCGTAGTGGAATAACGCCAAAACACAGAACACTTTTTAGAAAAATTTTTATGTTTACGATTCTCGAAAAACGGCTTTTGGCCGAAGGTATCTTTCTGATGAAGATACACGCTCCGCGCGTGGCTCATTCCGCCCGCCCGGGGCAATTCGTAATCGTTCGCGCCGAAGAGCACTGCGAACGCATTCCGCTCACCATTTCCGATTTCGACGATCAGGAGGGCAGCGTCACGATCGTGACCCAGGCCATCGGCGTCTCGACACAGAAAATCTGCGCAATGGAGGTCGGTGAGGCTTTGGCCGACTTCGCAGGCCCGCTGGGTCATCCCTCGGAGTTTGTCCACGAGCCGATCGAGGAGCTGCGCAAGCGCCGTTTCCTGTTCATCGCCGGCGGTGTCGGCACGGCTCCGGTCTACCCCCAGGTGAAGTGGCTGCACAAACACGGCGTGGAGGCCGAGGTGATCATCGGTGCCAAGACCGCCGACATGCTCATCTACACCGAGGAAATGGCCCGCGTGGCCCACAAGCTCCACATCGCCACCGACGACGGATCGCGCGGATTCAAGGGTCTGGTGACGCAGCTCATCGAGCAGCTCATCGCCGAGGGCAACCACTACGACGAGGTTGTGGCCATCGGCCCGATGATCATGATGAAATTCGTGGCCCTCACCACCAAGAAATACAACCTCAAAACCATCGTGTCGCTCAACGCCCTGATGGTCGACGGTACGGGTATGTGCGGTGCCTGCCGCGTATCGATCGGCGGCGAGACGAAGTTCACGTGTGTCGACGGCCCCGAGTTCGACGCCCACCTGGTGGATTTCGACGAGGCCATGCGCCGTCAGGGCATGTACAAGAGCCAGGAACAACGTGCGTTGGCCATCGCCCGCGAACGCGCCGAGGGTCACAAGTGCCACATCGGCCTGGACAAATAAACAGAAGTCCCATATTTTTATAACAATAAGAAACTATGGCAAACAAAATACCGCGTGTTCCCGCACGCGAACAAGATCCCAAGGTCCGTGCCGCCAACTTCGAGGAGGTGTGCTACGGCTACGACATGGAGGAGGCCGTATTGGAGGCTTCGCGCTGTCTGAATTGCAAGAAACCCCGCTGCGTACAGGCCTGCCCGGTGAATATCCACATCCCCGACTTCATTTCGGCACTCCACAACCACGACCTGGAGAAGGCCGCCGCCACGATCGCCGAGGACAGCTCCCTGCCGTCGATCTGCGGACGTGTCTGCCCGCAGGAGACCCAGTGCGAGGGTTCGTGTATCCTGGGCATCAAGGGCGAGCCGGTGGCCATCGGCAAGCTGGAGCGTTTCGTCGGCGACTGGAAGCTCAACAACAGCCGCAACACCGCCTCCACCGCCCCCCGCAACGGCCACAAGGTGGCCATCGTCGGCAGCGGCCCGGCCGGTCTGGCCTGCGCAAGCGACCTGGCCAAATGGGGCTACGAGGTGAAGATCTTCGAGGCGCTGCACAAAGTGGGCGGAGTGTTGGTCTACGGAATCCCCGAATTCCGTCTGCCCAAGACGCGCATCGTGGAGCGTGAGATCGAGGAGGTGAAACGCCTCGGTGTGGAGATCGAGACCGACGTCATCGTGGGCCGCACCGTGACGGTCGACTCCCTGATGGACGAGGAGGGCTACGAGGCCGTCTTCATCGGCTCGGGAGCCGGACTTCCGCGCTTCATGGGCATCCCCGGCGAGAATCTCAATGGAGTGGTTTCGGCCAACGAGTTCCTCACGCGTGCCAACCTGATGCACGCCTACGATTCGGCCTACGACACACCGATCTATGTCGGCAAGCGCGTGGTGGTTGTCGGCGGCGGTAACGTGGCCATGGATGCCGTGCGCACGGCCAAGCGTCTGGGTGCCGAGGCGGTGATCATCTACCGCCGCAGCGAGAAGGAGCTGCCCGCCCGCCAGGAGGAGGTACACCACGCCAAGGAAGAGGGTGTGGAGTTCCGCATGCTGACCAACCCCATCGAGGTGCTGGGCGACGAGAAAGGCTGGGTCCGCGGTCTGCACTGTGTGGAAATGGAGTTGGGCGAGCCGGACGAGAGCGGCCGCCGCAAGCCGATCGTAAAACAGGACTCGGACTTCGACGTGGAGTGCGACGTGGTGATCATGGCGTTGGGTACGTCACCCAACCCCCTGCTGGCCGCCACGACCCGGGGTCTTGAGACCAACCGCCGCGGCTGCATCACGGCCGACGAGGAGGGTACGACCACCCGCGAGGGAGTCTTTGCGGGCGGTGACGCCGTGACGGGTGCCGCCACCGTGATCCTGGCCATGGGCGCAGGCCGTACGGCCGCCAAGGCGATCGACAAATACATCAAATCGCGATAAATCGGATAAAAAACGAACAACGATAGCCGAAATCAGCTATCTTTAAACGAAATTTTAAACATATCGATCATGAAAAAGTATCTTGCAGAAATGTTTGGAACGATGGTACTCGTTCTTATGGGCTGCGGAGCGGCCATCTTCAACGGCGGCTGCGGCACGACGCCCCAGGTGCTGACCGTGGCTTTTGCCTTCGGTCTTTCGGTTGTGGCCATGGCTTATGCCATCGGCGGTGTTTCGGGCTGCCACATCAACCCGGCCATCACCCTCGGCGTATGGCTCTCGCGCCGCATGAGCGGCAAGGATGCCGTAATGTATATGGTATTCCAGGTCATCGGAGCCCTGATCGGTTCGTCGATCCTCTATCTGCTGACCTCCAACATAACAATGGATTACGCCACCACAACGGGTGCCAATGCCCTGGCCGGAGGTGTCTCAATGGCCGGCGGCGTGATCGCCGAGATCGTCTTCACGTTCGTCTTCGTCCTGGTCGTCCTCGGTTCGACCGACTCGGAGAAGGGTGCCGGCAACCTTGCAGGTCTGGCCATCGGTCTTTCGCTGGTGCTGGTCCACATCGTCTGCATTCCGATCACGGGTACTTCGGTGAACCCCGCACGTTCGATCGCTCCGGCGCTCTTCGAGGGAGGCGCAGCCCTGTCGCAGCTGTGGATCTTCATCGTCGCTCCGTTTATCGGTGCCGCCCTTTCGTCGGTGGTATGGCGACTGATCTCGTTCGAGAAGAAATAGGAATTTCAGTCCCGAAGATACGACAAGAAGGCCGATGCCCTGAGGGGTTTCGGCCTTCTTGCGTTTCCGGAGTGGGGTAAGGTACGATTCTTGCAGGATTCCATCCCGAAGACCAAGGACCGGGAAAGTCCGGGAGTGGAATAAAATTTGGTTTTTCGGAAAATAGTCACTATCTTGCAAGCCGCGACGATCTTCCGAAGACCGAATCGGAGACCTCGGGAACAACAGACTTTGTTAAATTTAAAACTCTAAAAAACCGACTGCCTATCGAAGAAATTCTACTCTGAATAATAATTTGAAAAGAGTATGAACGTACAAGTATTAAGTGACCAGGTATTACTTAATAATTACCTCTCGGGTAATCGGGAAGCCATATCCACCTTGATCGATCGCCATAGCAACCGCGTCCGCGATTATATTGCCATGATGGTCAAGGACCGCGATCTGGCCGAAGATATTTTCCAGGAAACATTCATCAAGGCCGTGCGCGTGATCGACGAAGGCCGCTATACCGACAACGGGAAATTCCTCTCGTGGGTGCTTCGTATTGCCCACAACCAGGTGATCGACCATTTCCGTGCCCGCCGCCAGGACAAGGCGGTCTCGGAGTCGGATGCGGGCTACAATGTGCTGGGCACGCTGCGTTTTGCCGAACACACGATCGAGGACACCCTCGTCGGCGAGCAGATCGAACGCGACATCCGCGCGCTGGTCGAGCATCTGCCCGAGGAGCAGCGCGAGGTGGTGATGATGCGCTATTTCTCGGGGATGAGCTTCAAGGAGATCGCCAAGCAGACCAACGTGAGCATCAACACGGCTCTGGGACGTATGCGCTACGCGCTGATCAACCTCCGAAAGATCATCAAGGAAAAAAATCTTATTTTAAGCTAATCCCATACAATATCGCCCCCGCCCGGTCCGTTATTTAAGTAAAGAATTCAAAATACGAGGCCTATGGAGGAAATTGACAAAAACGAGGTTACAAACAACGCCATCTCCGACGAAGATCTAATCATGCGCGAGGTGATTCGAGACGATGCGGATCTGTACTATCTTCATCATTACCTCACGGAGGTCTTTCGTAAAGGAGATATTTAAGGGTTAATTTTTGATGGAAGTGAAGCCGACCGAATGATTCGGTCGGCTTCCGTTTTAACCCCTGCTGCGGCTCCTCCGCCTCGGCACAGCCACACCACGTTTCCCCGTCGCCGCCCCGCCTCGATATTTCAGGCTTCCGTCCCGCAGGTTATAAACACCACTGTTCACAACCGTTGATAACCCCACCGAACTTATCAACATCGCATAAGGTAACCACCTCCGTACACCTATGCATCAGACAAATAGCCCGCAGATAAAAATCCGCCAAAATCCGTCTTCCGGACGCCTCGGCCCCTCCTTCTCCGACGTAAAATCCACCTTATCCACACACCCCAAAAGCACCTCCACCGTGCCGTCCATGCAATCATGTCCGCCACCGTGGAGGTGCATACCGTTCAATCAAGAGGACGTTTTCCCCTCAAAATACCCCAAGGGAATCCCCCGCCACAACTCCGCCCGACAAAATATCGGAGGAGGCAAAAGTGCGGGCGATCAATCCCCCCGAATGGGATTTTTCCCGAGGGGGAAAATCCCCCTCTATTTAAGACATTTCCGGATCACGGGGGTCATCAGATCGGCATAACGCATCATGCCCAGATCCGTGAAATGTATTCCGTCGACCGTAGCCTCGCCATCATGTCCCAACATATCGCGCGACGACACCAGACGGATGTGCTTCTCGCCCCGCTTACGAAGTTGGTCAAACACCTCGTGCAAAGCCTTGTTGCACCCCTCGATCTCGGCGGCCATCCTTTGGTCGAACTTCGCATGGGTAAAGACCGGATCCTCCACAAAGATCACGGGTGTCGAGGGATGTTTCCCGCGCAGGATTTCGAAGAAGGGAATCATCTTCTCGCGAATCTCTTCCTTGGAGCAATTCGGCACACAGTCCATCACAAACACCCCCGCATCGACCTCGGCCATAAGGTGGGCGATCTCATAGTCCAGACGCCCGTTTCCGCTGAATCCCAGGTTGATCGCCTCACGATTGAGGCGGCGCGAGATGATGTTGGTGTGGGCCATACCCGGACGCGAGCAACATCCCCCCTGGAGGATGCTCGTACCATAGAACACCATCGGTTTTTCGCGGCGTGGCAATGCCTGAGCGGGTTGCTCCAGCCGGGCCCCTTCCTCTACACCGATCCGGATGTAGTCCACCCCGTCGTAGAGCGACAGATAGAGCATATATTCGCGTTCCTCGCCCGTCATGTGGTCGATGACCACCTGTTCGTTGTCCCGACCGACAGGGCGGGCGCTGTTGACAAACCGCCACGTTCCATCACAGAGCGTATAGAGATCCAACCCCCCGACACCCGTCGGGCTCATGTGGTTGAGCCGCGACTCGAACGACCGTCCCCACTTTACCGAAATGGTCTTGGCATCGGATCTGAACCGTATGGCCAAACCCGCCGAATTCAACCCCAGATCCCACACCGGCTGACGCGAAATCTCCTTCAGGGAATCCGGCAGTCGCGTATAGGCCGCCGCCGTATGCTCTGTGGCCTTGCCATAAAGCGGAAATTTCCGTCCGTCTTCCCACACGGTCCGTGTTTGGGCCGCCGCCGAAAACGCCGCCGCCACCATAAGTGCCCCCAGGGCCATAATGATCTTTTTCATCTCACTATCTTGATTTTGATTCTACATATTGCTTTTCCACATGACAGTCCTCCCGCCACCTCTCCATACGGATGACGAAGTGCCGTTCCCGCCCCGATTCCGGGACAAAAACGGCACTTTTCTCTAAAGGGATCAATCCTTGAAATCCGCCTTGGGCTGCTCCTTCTTGCGGAACACGGGGCCCTCGGGCTCGGTATGACGCTCCGGATCGCGGGGATCGAAATAGTAGATCCCCATCCCGTCCAGCAAACGGTAGACATCCTCCATACGGAGCGTGAAACTCTCGTAACTCTTTCTTTCGGGACAGGTCCACGCCGACTCGGCCAGGGCACACAGACGCGGGAAGGTCATGAAATCCACGCGTTTTCGGTTCTGCATCAACTCCGTCCATGCGGCCACCTGCATACCCACGATGTGGGCCTGCTGCTCCGCATCGACCTTCCAACGCCCGAATTCGGAGTCGGGAAAGGCATAGACATCCTGCAAGGTGCAGGGCCCGTCCCAGGTGCGACCCACACGGTGGGAGGCATGCTGCACGAAGTCCAGATAGAGCGGATGACGCGGACAGATGACCGTCGGATAGTCGTTGTCCAGGGCCTTGTGCAGGTAGTTCGGGCGGTCGTGACGCCACCACATGATCAGACTGCTCCTCGGATCGACATTCAGATCCATCAGCTCGTCCCAGCCCACCAGCGTCCTGCCCAGGGCGGCCACCGTGTCGGTCATGCGGTGCATGAAGTAACGCTCGGCCTGCTTGACGTCGGTCAGCCCCTCGCGCTTCATCAGAGCCCGTACATGGGGATCGGTCTTCCAGCCCTCGATACCGAAGGCCACCTCGTCACCGCCGATGTGCATCCACTTCGAGGGGAACAGGTCGCGGACCTCGCGCAGAATATTCGTCAAATATTCATAGGTCTCCTCCTTGCCCACGTTGAACGTAAAGTCAGGATAATCCTCCGATCCTCCGCCCGAATACTCGGGATAGGCTCTGTTGGCGGCCGTTCCGTGACCCGGCATATCGATCTCGGGGATGATCTCAATGTGGCGGGCGGCGGCATAGGCTACGATGTCGCGGATCTGCTTCTGAGTGTAGTATTCGGCCGGATAGTCGGGATCGCTGTTGTTGCCGATGCCGCCCACCGTCGTCAGACGCGGATAACGCTTGATCTCGATCCGCCAGCCCGGAGCATCGGTCAGATGCCAGTGAAAACGGTTCATCTTGAACCGGGCCATCAGATCCAGCAGCTCCTTCACCCGTTCCTCGCCCGAGAAATGGCGGGATTCGTCGAGCATATACCCCCGCCAGGCATAACGCGGGGCATCGTGGATCTCACCGCACCTCAGATCGCCGTTCTCCAGCAACTGCAACAAGGTTCCCACGCCATAGAACACACCGGCCGGACTTCCACCCTTCACCTCAATGCGCTCCTCCGCGATCGTCAGCCGATACTCCTCCCGACCCTCCAGGGCGGGATCAATCCCCAGCAGGATGTCGCCCCGGATCTTTCCCCGGCGGGCCACATCGACACGATAGCCCTGCCCGCGCAACTGTTCGGCCAGGAAAGAGGCCTCGCCGGACAGGTCATCGGACAAGACGGAGATCACCGGCTGCTGCTTCAACACAACGGTTCGGGACGTCATCTCGGCATGAGCCGGCATGGGGATGACGCGCAGATTCTGAGCAGCGACGCCACTCACGAAAAATAATCCGAGGCAAAAGCCTGCGAGTGTTTTGATCAGATGTTTCATAAGTCAAATATACTCATTTACTCCAAAACGGGCAACGATTTTCTCTCAAAAAATCCACCTCCACCCTTAACGATCGGCCGACAACTCCGCACGAGAATTCTCCTCATTGCCTCCGGCCCTTATTCCACGATCCGCCCCTCCAGGTCGACCTCCAGACGATGGAAAGGGTCGGCTACGGCGTCGATCAGCAGAGCGCACTCCAGACGTGTCAAAGTTTTTTGAGGGTCGTAGTGTCCGATCAGGCGGCGGGCCGTACGATCCGTCTCCCCGCAGCAATCCCTGCCAAGGGCCTCACCAAGCAGTTCGCCGAGCCGCTCGCCCGTCACGGGCGTCTCCTCAGCAGAGGGTTTCACCCCGGGGTAGAGCGTACGCAAGCCCTCGCACAGCACCTTTTCCGCAACCTCACAGTCGGCATCAAACCAGGTCTGGTTCGACCACCCCGCATGAGCCGGACGGCCGCGCAGGATACCCGTCACACCAATCCGCTGCATGGCCCTGAAGCGGGGATCGGAGGCCTTCAGATCGAGGTAGGGCAGCAGGTAGCCGCCCCCCTCCAACAACATCTCCTGCACCTTGCGTACCCCCACCTCGCGCGGTTCGCACCCCTGCTTCACGGCCAGGGCAGCCATCGCTCCAGCGGCCTCGCCCAGCTGCATCACAACGGGTTGCAGACGGGTCGACCCGTTGACCAGATTCGTCACCGACACCGACTTCTCCGCCACGATCAGCCCCTTCTCTTCACGGGGCAGCAGCACGCCCAGCGGCACACCATAGGAGGGTACGGGATGGAAGTAGAGATTGGGCAGCGACTTCCAGTCGGGATAGCGCGTATGGTGCTGATCCACGGGATAGTCACCCACGGCCACAGCCGTGCGGTAGAACGTATTGCGATAGGGGGCGTTGATGTCCGAAAGCGTAAAGCGCACCACGCCGCGTATGCGTCGCGATTCGCGGTGATAGGGGATAAAAGGCAGGAGATCCGCCGTGGGGTATTCATCGTCGGCCAGCGACAAGGTATTGAATCCCAACTCGGTCTGCATGAAATAGAGGAATCCCAGCGTATGGTTCTTGGCACGGCGCACGGCCTGCTCACGCTCCTCGGGCGAGAGGTCCACCATGTTGACATAGTAGTCGTTGCCCTCGATCGGCCAGTTGATCATGTATTTTCCGTTGGGGAGCTTTCCGTAAGTAATCATCTTCTCCCGCGGCCACATCCGATCGGGTTCTTTAGGATTGACGCACAGCGGGTTGATGCAGCAGCAGGCAAACACCGAGGGATCATACCCCTCGGGACGGTCGATCGTCACATCGCGGCCGTAGTCCTTCAATATGGCCACATAGGTCAGATCCTGCACGATGTCATTCCCCTCGCCGACGGCCTCCTCTTCGCCCGTCTCCGCCGCCGAATCCATACCCACATCATAGGGGACACCCACCTCGCGGGCCACATCGCCCAATTCAGTGGCGTCGATCAATATGCGGGTCGAGATCCTGCGTCCGCAGCCCTCATAGCCGAGGGTCAGATGCCAGGTTCCGTCTCCGTATTCAAAATCCGATGCCGTGGTGCGATAGACCACCTCCAGCGTTTTCTCACGGGCGGCCATCGCCTTGAAAAGACTATCGGCCACACTCGGCTCGAACATCACGTTGCTCACCCAACCGCTCTTGAGGGCTTCCGTCCCGCCATAATGCTCCTCAAGAGCCGTGCGGAACTCATCCCAAAGTCCTCCGCGGAGGTTGTAGTTTCCGTCGGTGGCACTCACTCCGGCCGAGGTCAGCATACCTCCCAACCATTCGTGCTCCTCGACGAGCAGCGTCCTCACACCCTGGCGTGAAGCCGTCAAAGCCGCGGCAACGCCACTCGTCCCGCCGCCCACAATCACCACATCGTAGTCCTTCGGCGTCGAGCAGGACCACATCACACACACCATCAGACAGCCCACAGCGGTCCGTAGAAATTTTTGAATCATACTTTAAAGGTTTTCGTTTGGATTAGTTATCAAATATAAGGATATTTTTCCGAACTATAAACCTTTCCTCCGATTCTCCTCGCCCGCATCATCCGCATCCACCCCCTTTTACGCCATTTCACACCCTTTCTCGCGGACCATACCACCTGTTGCCCGCCCGGGCCGCCACCATCCATACCGCCCGTTCCGTCCCATTTTCCGACACGAAAAAAGAACCGATGCGGGAGAATTTCCCCACATCGGTCTTTTGTTTCTTTCCGGCACGTCCCTTGACAAACGCCCGCCAGTCTTATAATATATAGGTCACGACATATTCCTCATCGAAACGCACCTCGATCCGCAACGGCTCTCCGCCGCATATCCGTCCGATGATTCCGCCCCGGTCGTCCTCAAGGTCCGCCCTCTCCAGCCTTAAATCGGCCTTCAGATCCAGACCCGTCAGCCCTCCGAACTTATAGAGGGTCTCCTTCGCACTCCAGGCCGCAGCCCCGAAACGCGGATCGGACTCCAACCCGACCTCGTCATCCGTTAGATAATGCGCCCTCACGCGATCGAAATTCCGCGCCAGCGACTCGATATCCACGGCACATCTCCCGTCCGAGATCACCACCGCCACACGGTCTTTACTGTGCGATACCCCGATCCTTACCCTACGGTTCTTCACCACGGGAGCCCCCACCTCGTCGTAGGCCAGCTCGGCATCGCGTCCCAGCTCACGGCGCACCAGAGCCCTCCAGGCCCTGAATTCGCGGCGGCGGCGCGGGGCAAAGCCCTCCGAGAGCGCACACTCCTCAGCGGTAATCCACACCCGGGACTCCTCCTCGGTCATCTGGCGTTCGACGATCAGCCGCGGGGTCATGGCAGGTCGACGCGGATTTTATCCACACGGTGTCCCGACACCTCCTCGATCGTAAAACGGATGCTGTGCGAGGTGAACAGATCACCCTTGCGCGGGAAATCGCGCTTGAGCTCCAGCATCAGACCCGCCAGGGTCTCGGCCTCGCCCTTTTCGTCGGAGAAAGTGTCCTCGTCGAGCGAAAGCACCCGCTCGAAATCGCCGATATGGGTCTTGCCCTCGAAGATATAGCTTTTGGCATCGATGCGCGTGTAGAAGCTCTCGTCATTGTCGCTCTCGTCGGAAATCTCGCCCACGATCTCCTCGATGATGTCCTCCAGCGACACCAGGCCCAGCGTCGATCCGTATTCGTCGACCACGATGGCCATGTGGACCTTGTTGGACTGGAAATCGGCCAGCAAGTCGTTGATCTTCTTGTGCTCGGGAACGAAGTAGGGCTTGCGCACCAGATGCTGCCACTCGAAGCCCTCGCCGAGGTTGATATAGGGCAGCAGGTCCTTCACATAGAGCGTACCCTTGATGTTGTCGACATCCTCCTCGAAAACGGGAATACGCGAGAATCCCGACTCGATGATCGTGCGTTTGACCGTCTCGTAATCGGCCGTGGTGTCCAGGGCCGTGATGTCCACACGGGGCTTCATGATCTCCTGCACCTCGGTATTGACGAAATTGACGATTCCCGACAACATCACGTGTTCCTCGGGGCTGGAGCTTTGCGTCATATCGACGGCATCGGCCAGCTCGTCGAGCGAGATCTCGCTCTTGTGGGATGCCTTCTCGCTGATGCGGCTCGACACCCTCACCAGAGGATGGGCCAAAGGGTAGCTCAGCCACTGCAACACCACCAGGGGGCGCGACACGAACGATGCGAATTTCACGGGGATCGACTGCGCCAGCACCTTGGGCAGAATCTCGCCGAAGAGCAGCAGCAGGAAGGTCACCAGCACGGTCTTGAACAGGAACTCGAAGTGTATGAACAGAAACACCGAGTCGATGATTTGAGCCGTGAGGATGACGATGCAGATATTCACCAGGTTGTTGATCACCAGGATCGTGGCCAGCAACAGGTCCACATTGCCCAGAAGACGAATCACGGCCTCCGAGGCCGATGTGTTCCGCTCGCGGAGCTTCTTCACGTCGTTGGGCGAGAGGGAAAAAAACGAGGTTTCGGCACCCGACACGAGAGCCGAAACACACAAAAGACACAGAGCCATGCCGCACATCACGAAGAATTGCGGGGTAAAGGCCGTGGGGTCAACAGTTATCCAATGAGAGGGATCTTCCAAGTCTGTAAAATTTATTTAACCGTATCAAACAGCGAGGCCGAATCCTCCGCCTCCTTTTTCTGCCGGGCCTCCTCCTGGTCGCGGAACATCTCCTTGCGTCTGCCCGAAAGCTGGACTACAAATCGCGAGTTACGCGTCTGATAGGCGGGTTTGGCCAGTAGCATATCAATATTTTCGTAGCGGGTGGACTTTCCGCCCAGCACCACGGGATCCGTATGGCGCGACGACCTCACGGGGCTTTTCAGCGGTTCGAGGGGCGATGTCGGCTGTGGTTCCTTGCCCGCGGGTTCGATCTTGCGCTGCGGAGGCACGATCTGTTTCATGACGTTGGGTTTCAGCTCTCCGGCGAATCCCGTGGCCACCATCACCAGCTCGATCGAGTCGCCCAGCTGAGGTTTCTCGCTCGTACCCCAGATGATGTTGGCATCGTGGACCACACCCGTCTCGTCCTCCACGCTGGCGTGGGACTGAATATACTCCAGGATGCGCACCACCTCCTCGTACATCAGATCCTCGGCATTGGCCACCGAGATGTTGAGCAGGATGTTCTTCGCGCCCGTGATCTGGTTGTGGTCCAGCAGGGGCGAGCGCAACGAGGCCTCGGCCACCACTTCGGCGCGGTTCTCGCCGCTGGCCGTAGCCACCGCCATGTGGGCGCGGCCGCTGTCACGCATGACCTTCGACACATCGGCGAAATCGACGTTCACCAGGTCGCTCTCCACGGTGATGATCTCGGCGATACCCTTCGTGGCCGAAGCCAGGATGTCGTCGGCCTTGCCGAAGGCCTGTTTCACCGACAGACGGCCGTAGATCTCCGAGATATTCTCGTTGTTGATGATCAGCAGCGAATCGACATTCTTGCGCAGTTCCTCGATACCGCGGAAAGCCTGCTCGTAGCGGATCTTGCCCTCCACAGCCAACGGCGAGGTGACGATCGCCACGGTCAGCAGACCCATCTCACGGGCCAGTTTGGCGATCACGGGCGAGGCACCCGTACCCGTACCGCCACCCATTCCGGCCGTAATGAAGAGCATCTTCGTACCGGTCTCCTCCAACTGTTGGCGGATTTCGGGCAGGGTCTCCACGGCGGCATTGCGGCCCACTTCGGGGTCGTTGCCCGCACCGAGACCTTCGCCCAGGCATATTTTCAACTCCACGGGGCTTTTGTCCAGGGCCTGGCGATCCGTATTGCAGATCATGAAGGTCACACCCCGAATTCCGAGATCCCACATGTGATTCACGGCATTACCGCCGGCACCGCCGACGCCGACCACCGTGATGATCGATCCGATGGAAGGTGTTGCACTGATCTCCGACATCAATTCGTCTGTCATATCTTTTTCTTTTTTCTTATCCGATTTTACTTTCCCTCTTTTGGGAGGGGTCTTTCTGCCCGACGGCTATCCGTCGGCTTCCGGAGTCCATCCCCACGGATTTTCCCCGTCCGTCCAATGCCTCCGGCCCTCTTTTCCGCGGTCTTTCCCGACAGTGAGGCTCCGCTCCCCATGGGGATTAGATCTCCTCGTCCTCGGAGGTGCGGAAACTCTCGTTGAACTTGTTGTTGAGGCGGCTGATGGCTCCGAATACCAGCGATCCCAGATTGCGCTTGTGCTTCTCGGGAGCCTGCTCTCCGGCCGATGCGTTCTGCTCCGTAGTCGACTCTTCCGTGTAGTTGGCCGAGGGCTCGTCCACCGGCTGACGCTCCTCGAACGAAGGCTCGGGGCGGGTCTCGCTTTCCGGCTCCATCCGAATCTCACCGCCGAAACGGGGCTGCTGGCCGTAGTTCATCTCCGGGCGGCCATAGGCTGCTCCGCTGCCAAAAGACGTTCCCCCTCCATAGGGATAGCCCGTCTGCGGCTGCTGGGGCTGGAACTGCTGCGGCTGCGGTTGCTGCGGCTGGAAAGGCTGCCGGGGCATCTGCGGCTGGGGCTGACGGGGTTGTTGTGCGGGATGGGGCATCTGCGACTCTGCGGCCGCACCACCAACCATCGGGGGCACGGCTCCGCCCATCGGGTTCTGGGGCATCGGGCCTCCATATCCCGGTTGGGGCTGCTGCGGACGGCCATAAGCCGGCTGCGGAGGCTCGACCGGTTCGGGAGCGGGACGGTCCACCATGAAGCTCGAAGCTCCCAACTGGGCACCGCGCAGCAGGATACCCGCCACGGTGGCATACGAAGGATCATCCAGACGATCGAGTGCCTCCTCGCTGAAACCCATCTCGGGGCAGGCGATGCGCACATCCATCGAGGTCACACGGTGGAACAGTTCGTCGATGTTCTTCAACTTGGCCGAACCTCCCGTGAGGACGATACCGAAGGCCAGCCGCTCGTAAAAGCCCGAATCCTGGATCTCCTGCAACACGAACTCGGCGATGTCCGTGGCACGGGCCTCGATCACCGTAGCCAGGTTGCGCAGCAGGATGTCCTTCGCCTCGCGCGAGGTGCGTCCGTTGACACGGATCAGTATATCCTCGGGTGCCATATCGGCCACGGCCGATCCGTATTTGCGCTTGAGGCTCTCAACGTATTTCTCGGGGACGCTCATCGTGCGGATGTCGCGGTTGATGGCCGACGCACCCATCGGGATGGTGGCGATGTAGCGCACCAGGTTGCGGTAGTAGACCGTCACATCGGTCAACCCGCTGCCGATGTTGACCACGGCGACACCCTCCTCCTTCTCGTCGGGCGACAACACCGACTCGGGGGTGACCAGGGCATCGGACATCACGCCGAGCATCTTGATATTCTGACGCTTCAACGCCATCTCCAGACGTTGCAGCGGTGTTTTCTCACAAAGGATGAAGTTGAACGTGGAAGAGAGTTTCTTGCAGAACGCCCCCTGGGGATTGGGCACCTCCTCGTTGTCGTCGACCAAATAATTTTGGGGCACACGCTCCATGATGGTCTCATCGTCGGGAGCCTGGACATTGCGCATACGGTCGAACAGAGCCTCGATGTCCTTGTGGCAGACCCCGTTCTGCGGATCATAGACAAAGACATGATCCTTATGACGGGCGCAACGCACAAATTCGCCCGAAATGCCGGCATAAGCCTCCGTGATACGGATGCCGAGTTCCTCCTCGACCTCCGACACAGCCTCATGAATGGCCTTGCCGACCTGTTCGATATTCTCGATCAGACCGGCCTTCACACCATCGGTTTTCTTCTGTACGATGCTCACCACATCGAGCAGTTCCTTGTCGTTCTTTTCGCTGACCGCCACCGTGACGTTCGACGACCCAAGGTCTATTGCGATTATATATTCTTTCCTTTCCACTGTCAACTCTTTTATTTCACTATCCCCAATTATATATTTCTCTGGCGGTCATTCCCTCTCTCCCGGTCCGCCTATCGGCGGCAGATGACCTGGTTGCGATAGCGGATGTCGATCGTGCGGTAGCGATCCCAGCCGATCTTCGACAGCCCCTTGCGGTAGAAGCGTCTGAGCGTCGAGAACTTCTCCTCGATGCGCTCCAGCCGTCCGAACAGGACAACATGGCGGCCGCTACGCGGCACCAGCTCCACTTCCAATGCTCCGCTGGGGGTCGTTCGTGCCACGATCTGCACCACTTCCGACCTCCAGAAACCATCATCTTCAACCATTTCTACAAAGGTAATGAGTTTCATGAAATCTTCGTAGTTTTTCTCCAACTTTTTTTGCATACGACGCTCATTCTCCTGCTCTTCGCTCAAGCGGCGGATGCCCATGTGGATCAAGAAAGCCTCATAGCGGTAGTTGCGGCGCAGGACTGCTTTTTCGTGGCGCAGCTTCTCGACCCTTTTCTCGAATTTCTCGCGGCTCTCGAAGGCCCACCAGCGGCGTTTGATGCGGCGGCGGCGCAGCTCCGCGAAATTCTGATCATTCTCGGCATCACGCTCATAGAAGGGGTACTTCTCGGACTCGATCTCGCGGATCCGCTCCTCATGGGCGCGGATCTTCTCGTCGATCACCTGCCTCACATCGCCGGCATACCCCGCGGAGAAGGGCGGACGATAGCTGCCGCTCACCACCGGCACATAGAGCGACGAAGGCGTGGGGATCGGGAAAACGAACCCGTCGGAGGTGACATAGGCGTTGATTCCGTCGGTGAGCAGTCTCATGAAGGGCTTGCGCTGGGCGATCTTCACCTTGAGTTCCCCCTCGTAGTTGGTGTAGGCCGACACCCTGCGGATGAATCCGTTGCGGGCGATCAGTGCTTCGATCCCCGTCAGATCCACCTCATCAACAGCCGTGCCGATCGTGGGTATTTTGCTCCTCGAAATCCACCCCCTCACCTCGGCGGCCGTGACCAGATAGCCCTGCGAGGTGCTGTCGGTGACTTCGACCGACAGGGATGAGACCTTCTGTCCGCTCCGCCGATCGCGCGCGAATATCCACGCGGCCGCCACATAGAGTGCCACGCCGCCCCACATCAGGCCGATCGTCAAGAATCTGAATTGCGGTTTCATTCCCGTCCCTTGTCGTTATGCCGTTCAGGCTTTGAGTTTGAGTTTTTCGGCCACGGCACTGCAACAGGCGTCGATATTGCCCGCGCCGAACGTCACCACCACATCGGTCTCCATGCCGTAGAGTGTCTCGGCCAGCTGCTCGCGCTCCACGATCCGGCACGGCACACCGATCCGCTCGGCGATGATCTCCGTGCGGATGCCCTCCAGCGGTTCCTCGCGGGCGGGGTAAATCGGCAGCAGCACCGTCTCGTCGGCCAGCGACAGGGCCTCGGCAAATTCGCGGTAGAGGTCGCGCGTGCGTGTGTAGAGGTGGGGCTGGAACACGGCCGTGATCTTGCGTTCGGGGAACATACGGCGCACCGAGGTGAGCGTGGCCGACAACTCGCGCGGGTGGTGGGCATAGTCATCCATATAGACCTGGCGGGGCGTGTTGACCCAGAACTCAAAGCGACGTTTCACGCCCGAGAATCCGGCCAGAGCCTCGCGGAGGCGGTCCTCATCCAGCGCCACCCCTTCGGCCTTCGCAGCACACCACACCGAGGCGATGGCCGCCACCGAATTTTCGATATTGACCCATCCGGGTACACCCAGACGGCAGTTTTCGACCACTCCGTCCGGAGTCACCACATCGTAGCGGTAGAGTCCCCCGCCCAGCAGTTCGACATTTCGGGCGTAGAAGTCGCACTCCTCGTCGTAGGCATAGCGGTAGATGGTAATCCCCTCGTTGTGGATATCCAGCTCCACGCCCTTCTTCAGGATGAGGGCACCACCCTTGCGGATCTGATCCGCAAACTGTGCAAAGGCTTCCTTCACAGCCTCGTGCGTGCCGTAGATATCGAGGTGATCGGCATCGGCCGAGGTGATCACCGCCACATCGGGATAGAGACGCAGGAACGAACGGTCGAACTCATCGGCCTCGACAGCCAGACGACGTCCCTCGCCCAGCACCAGATTGCTGTCGAAATTCTTCGAGATACCCCCCAGGAAAGCCGATCCGCCTCCGGTCAGGGCGCGGTTCAGCCACGCCACGAGGGTCGTGGTGGAGGTCTTGCCGTGGGTTCCGGCCACCGCCATCACATACTTGCCTGCGGAGAGGTGCCCCAGCATCTGCGAACGCTTCTCGATGCGGAAACCCTCCTTGAGGAAGTAGCGGTATTCGGAATGATCCTCCGGAATGGCGGGCGTATAGACCACCATCGTCTCCTCCTTCACAAGCATCTCGCGGGGAATCAACTCCACATCATCCTCATAGTGGACCTCCGCTCCCTCCTTTTCGAGACGCTCGGTCAGCGGCGTACACGTACGGTCGTAACCTGCGACCCGCATACCCTCATGCAGAAAATAACGGGCCAGGGCACTCATGCCGATACCTCCGATTCCCAAAAAATATATGTTTTTCATCTTCTATAATTTTTTTCTATTTCATCACCTTCACGATCTCGTCGACAATATCTTCGGCGGCGTTCGGGGTGGCCAGTTTTTCGATATTCGCGCTCATGCGGCTCATGCGCTCGGGATCGCGGGCCAGTTCGATGGCGCACTCCATGGCCTTCTCGCGACACTCGCGGTCGGGGACGAGCAGTGCGGCCTGTTTGTCGGCCAAGGCACGGGCGTTCTTCGTCTGATGGTCCTCGGCCACATTGGGCGAGGGGACGAACACCGTGGGCTTGGCCACCAGGCACAACTCCGACACCGTACCCGCACCGCTGCGCGACACCACCACATCGGCGGCAGCGTAGGCGTAATCCATGCGGTCGATGAAAGCCCCCTGCCAAACGTGGGCGGCGGGGTGTTGGCGCAGGAATTCCTGCATCTCCTTCTCGTAATATTTGCCCGTCTGCCAGATCACCTGCACGGGGGCTTTACCCTCGGTGCGCCGGATCCAGCTCTTCATCATCTCGTTGAGCGAGCGTGTGCCGAGCGATCCGCCCACAACAAGAATCGTGGGCATCGAGTCGCTCAATCCGTAGTATTTGAGGGCCTCGCCGCGGTCGGCACCCTCCTTCGAGAAGCGTCCGCGCAGGGGGTTGCCCGTGAAGGAGATCTTCTCCCCGGGGAAGAAGCGCTCCATACCCTCATAGGCCACACAGATGCGGCGTGCGCCCTTTGCGAGGATCTTGTTGGTGACTCCCGCATAAGAATTCTGTTCCTGGATCAGGGTCGGCACGCCCATCCGCTGGGCCATCCACAGCACCGGTGCGCTGGCATAACCGCCGAATCCCACGGCGATGTCGGCCTTGAAGTCGCGGATCGTACGACGGGCCTTGCGCAGGCTCTTCCAGATCTTCACCGGGATCAGCAGATTCCTCCACTCCAGGCGTCTCTGCAAGCCCACAATCGGCAGACCCACAATCCGATAACCCAAATCCGGAATTTTCTCCATCTCCATCTTGCCTTCAGCTCCGACAAACAGAATCTCAACCTCGTCACCGAACCGCCGCTTCAACGCCTCGGCAACCGCAACGGCGGGGTAGATATGTCCGCCCGTACCGCCTCCCGAAACAATAATCTTTTTCATATATCTTTTTTTATCCTTTCTTTTTATGCTCGTCGGGCGGGACGGATCCCCGCCCTTGCCGCCCGATGCTCCCCGATCAAAGGGCGACCGTTTTTATTTTCCCCAGCTGCCACGGTCCAGGGATCGGTAGTTGATCGCCTCGGCGACATCCGAGGCCTCGATCCGCTCGCGACCCGCCAAGTCGGCAATCGTCCGCGCCACCTTCAGGATGCGGTCGTAGGCCCGGGCCGACAACGACAGCCGGTTCATCGCACGCTCCAGCAGTCGGGCCGTATCACCGTCCAGCGCACAATGACGGCGCAGCAATGCCGCATTCATCATGGCGTTGGTATGCACGCCACACACCCCCTTGAACCGCTCCTCCTGGATGGCACGGGCACGGATCACCCGTTCGCGCACCGCCACGCTCCGCTCCCCGGGCGTCATATCCGAAAGGCTCGCGGGATCGACGGGCGTCACCTCCACATGGAGGTCGATACGGTCCATCAGCGGGCCCGAAATGCGGTTCATGTAGCGATGGACCGACCCCGGGGAGCAGGTACACTCCTTCGTGGGGTGGTTATAGTATCCGCACGGGCAGGGGTTCATGGCTGCCACCAGCATGAAGTTGGCGGGGTATTCCACACTATACTTGGCCCGTGACACGGTGATCTTCTTATCCTCCAGCGGCTGGCGCAGCACCTCGAGGACACCGCGTCCGAATTCGGGCAGCTCGTCGAGGAACAACACTCCGTTATGGGCCAGCGAAGCCTCACCCGGCGAGGGGTTCTGTCCTCCGCCCACGATGGCCACCTGTGAGGCCAGGTGGTGGGGCGAACGGAACGGACGACGGGTCATCAGTCCACTCGAGACGCCTGTTTTTCCCGCCACGGAGTGGATCTTGGTGGTCTCCAGGGCCTCCTCCCGCGACAGGGGCGGGAGGATGGTCGGCAGGCGGCGGGCCAGCATCGTCTTGCCCGATCCGGGCGAGCCGATCAGAAGGATGTTATGACCTCCCGCCGCCGCAATCTCCATGGCGCGTTTGACGTATTCCTGACCCTTGACATCGGCGAAGTCCTCGTCATAAATCCCCGCTTCCACCTCTTCGGTCTCCTGCGGAGGCAGGGCGGGGATCATGGTCTGCTCGCCGTTCAGAAAGGCAATGGTCTGTTTGAGGCTTTCGGCGGCTATGATCTCCACACCCTCGACCACAGCGGCCTCGGAGGCATTTTCGCAGGGCAAAATCAGCCGTTTGAGGCCCATCTCGCGGGCCTTCACGGCCATCGGCAGCACGCCCTTGACGGCTCTCAGCGACCCGTCGAGCGACAATTCTCCGGCGAGCATCGTCCCCTCCAGATCCCGGCCCTCGACACGACCCATGGCGGCCAGGATGCCGATGGCGATCGGCAGGTCGAAAGCCGCGCCCTCCTTACGCAGGTCGGCGGGGGCGAGATTCACCACCACCTTGCGCCCCGACATCTTCTCACCCGAGTTCTCAAAGGCGGCGCGGATGCGCTGTTCGCTCTCCTTGACGGCGTTGTCGGGCAGTCCGACCAGATACATACCCAGTCCTCCGCCCGCGATGTTGACCTCGACGGTCACCGCCACGGCGTCGATTCCGACGATTGCTCCTGCATAAGTACGCACAAACATAGCCTCAGTCTTTTTATAAAAAGCCATCGGAGCGATCCGACGGCTGTAATGTCCACAATTCCTTGCAACGGGTGCAATGTGCTACCCGTCAGACGGTTCTCCGCCCCGGTTTTAGAACGGAGGTTCCTGCTCGATATTGCCCGAAGCGTTGATGTCGAACTCCGAACTGCCCATCGTCGAGCCTAGACCTCCGCCCATCGCGCCTCCGTCTCCGCCCGCAGGACCGCCAAACGACGAACTGGCGTAGTCGTCGTAGGCCTGCTGGGCATCGGCAGCCTGAGCGGGCGGCAGCATCGAGTCGTCCATGTCGACAAACCGGGCCTGCTCCTTCAGGAAACGGAGCTTGACGTCGCACACCGCACCGTTACGGTGCTTGGCGATGATGATCTCGGCCATACCCTCGGTCGACATACCGTTTTCGTCCTGGTTGATGCCGTAGTACTCGGGACGGTGGATGAAGGCCACGATATCGGCATCCTGCTCGATGGCTCCCGACTCACGCAGGTCGGAGAGCTGGGGTCGTTTCGATCCGCCACGCATCTCGGTGGCACGGCTCAGCTGCGACAGGGCGATGATCGGCACATTCAGCTCCTTGGCGATGGCCTTGAGCGTTCGTGAGATGAAGGCCACCTCCTGCTCGCGGTTGCCGCGTGTATCCTGGTTTCCGGTCATCAGCTGGAGGTAGTCGATGACGATGATCTTGATGTCGTTATGGATCTTCAGACGGCGGGCCTTCGAGCGGAACTCGAAGACCGACAACGCCGGGGTATCGTCGATGAACAGGGGGGCGGCACCCAGCGGCTTGGTGGCCGACTCCAGGTGGCTCCACTGCTCGGGGGTCAGACGTCCCGACTTGACATCGTTGCCGGCCAGTCCCGTCTCGGCGATGATCAGACGCATCATCAGCTGCACGGCCGACATCTCCAACGAGAAGAAGGCCACGCCCTGCTCGTGATCCACAGCCATGTTGCGGGCCATCGACAACACGAAGGCCGTCTTACCCATCGAAGGACGGGCGGCGATGATGATCAGGTCCGAGAGCTGCCATCCGAGCGTCACGCGGTCGATCGACAGGAATCCCGAGGGCACACCGCTGAAGGCGCTCGTATTTTTCGAGGCCTCCTCGATCTGCTCCAGGGCACGCGCCAAAATATCCTTCGAGGACTGCACCGACCGTTTCACATGACCCTCCGACACCTTGAAGATCTCGCTCTCGGCAAACCCGATGAGGTCCGTCACGTCGGTCGACTCGTCGTAGGAACGGCGCTGAATCTCGGTGGCCGAGCGGATCAACTCGCGCTGGACGTACTTCTGGGCGATGATCTTGGCATGGAACTCCACATTGGCGGCCGATCCGACCTTCTGGGTCAGCTGCGCCAGGTAGGAAGCACCGCCCACCTTCGGCAGGTCCTTCTTGGACTTGAGCCGCTCGGTGACGGTGAACAGGTCGATGGGTTTGAGCTCCATCGACAGCTCGACGATCGCCTTGTAGATCAGACGGTGCTCCTCGGTGTAGAAGGCCTCGGGTGTGAGCAGCTCCTGCACCGAGATGATACTGTCCTTCTCCAGCATCAGGGCTCCGAGGACGGCCTCCTCCAGCTCGACGGCCTGAGGGGGTACGTTGCCCGCGGTTTCGGTCAGTGCTTCGTATGCCTCCCGATTGCGGGAGGAGGGAGTAAATGTTTTTGCCATTTGATTCGGGATATTTCAGCGTTCAAAATTAACGATTCGCCTCGACATATCAAAACCGAGGAGGGCTTATTCCTCCGCCCTCGGGGTCAAAGGCGATTCCGGGGCCCGATTTCGGGTCTTTTCCGCCTGTGCAGCCGCGGGCAGAAGCGGTTTTCTGCATCTTTTCCGCCTGTGCAGTCACAGACAGAAGCGGGGCTTCACACCCTCTACTTCCGCTCGAGCGGTCCTCCCCGCTCAGTCCTTCACGCCCAGTTCGCGGCGCGAGACGGCCAGGGCCGCGATGCTGATGCGGCAGTCGGGGACACGCTTGGCGATGGCCTCGGCACACGCCATGAGGGTGCTGCCCGTGGTCATCACGTCATCGACCAGGAGGATGTGCCTCCCCGCCAGAGCTCCGGGTGCGACCACACGGAAAGCCCCCTCGACATTGGCGGCCCTTTCGCGGCGGGCCTTGCGGGCCTGGCTCGCGGTGTAACGTCTGCGGCACACGCTGTGGCGGTCGACCCCGACACCAAGGCGGGAGGCGATTCCCTCGGCGATGTATTCCGACTGATTGTAGCCCCTCAGACACCGTTTCAACGGGTGGAGCGGCAGAGGGATGACCACATCGACATCGTCATAAAGCCCGCTCTCGGCCAATGCGCGGCCGTACCACTCACCCATCATGCGGGCCAGCGGCCACGAGCCCCTGTATTTGAATCCGTGGATCAGATCCCTCCATCCGCTGCCGTGGCTGAAGAACAGAAAGGCCGAGGCGCGGTGGATGGGCATCAGGTCGCGGCAACGCTCCAGAACGGGGTTGTCGGCCTCACGCCAGTAGCCCGTCAGGGGAGCCGTCACGCGGCAGAGCGTGCAGATCCGCTCCTCGCCCGCCACCAGCGGCGTATGGCACACGGCACACCGCGGCACGAAGAACAACGAGCGGACATCGCTCCAGACATCACTGAGGATCGACATCGAACTGGAGGGTTATGCGTTTGAAATCGGGATCCGTACGGAACTTGGCCACCTCCTCGCGCAGCACCTCACGGGCACGCACCGACGAGGCACCGTGCTCGACCTTGAGCAGGATGCCCACGAGGTATTCGCCCCGGATGCGGTCCACGGGGGGCGGCATGGGGCCCATGATCCTGCGACCGAAGCGTTGGCGCAGACGCGAGGCCAGATCCATTGCCCCGCGGCGCAGGAGGGTGGGATCGGTATGCTTGAGCAGGATGTAGGTCAGACGCGCATAGGGCGGGTAGCTGAACGCCTTGCGCTCCTGCAACTCCCCGAGGGCCATGCCCTCGTAGTCGTTCTCCACGACCTTGCGGATGACGGGGTGTCCCGGTTCGGAGGTCTGGATCAGCACCTCGCCGCCCTCCTTGCGGCGTCCGGCGCGTCCGGCCACCTGCTGCATCATCTGGAAAGCTCGCTCCCCGGAGCGGAAGTCGGGGTTGTGGAGCAGGTTGTCGGCATTGAGGATGCCGACCAGCGAAACGCCGTCGAAATCGAATCCCTTGGTGATCATCTGCGTGCCGACCAGAATGTCGGTCTTGTGGAGGGCGAAATCCGACAGCACCTGCTTAAAGGCTCTCGGCGAGGAGGCCATGTCGCGGTCCAGGCGGGCCACACGCGCCTCGGGGAAGAGGGCGGCGATCTGCTCGGTGATCTTCTCCGTGCCGAAGCCCATGGGTTGCAGGTCGGCCACCTTGCAGGCGGGGCAGCGCGGCGGCATATCGGTCGTATAGCCGCAGTAGTGGCAGATGAGTTTCGAGTTGTTCTTGTGGTAGGTGAGCGTCACGTTGCAGTGGGGACAGCGGGCCGTCCAACCGCAGTCGGTACACTCGACATAGGGAGAAAAACCGCGGCGGTTCTGGAAAAGCATCACCTGCTCCCCGCGGTCGAGACATCCGCCGATCTTGTCGAGCAATAATTTATTGAAGTGCAACTTCCGTTCGCCCCTCTTGGCCGCGCGGATCGTGTCCGAGATCTCCACACGGGGCAGTTCGCCCTCGCCATAGCGTTCCTCCAGGGCGGCATAGCCATATTTCCCGCTGCGGGCGTTGATCCAGCTCTCCAGCGAGGGGGTGGCACTGCCCAGGAGGGTGTGTCCCTCGAACAGGCGGGCCATCATCACGGCGCAGTCGCGCGCCTGGTAACGCGGGGCGGGATCGGCCTGTTTGTAGCCCGTATCGTGTTCCTCGTCGACAATGATTAATTGCAACCTGTTGAGTGGCAGGAATATCGCCGAACGGGCACCCACCACAAACTCCCCCCCCGACGAGGCATTGAGTCTCAGATAGGTCTCCATGCGTTGGCGGTTGCTCAGTTTCGAGTGGTAAGGGGTCACACGGCTGCCGAAGATGCGTTCCATGCGTTCGATGAGCTGGGAGGTGAGGGCGATCTCGGGCACCAGCAGCAGGACATCGCCCCCCCCGGACAGCACCTCGGCGATGAGATGGATATAGATCTCGGTCTTGCCCGAGCCCGTCACTCCGTAGAGGAGGGCCGTATGGCTGCCTCCCTCGAACGAGCAGCGCAAGCGGTCGAGGGCCTCCAGCTGGTGCGCAGAAAGCTCCGGCAGCAGAAAGACACTCCGCCCCTGTTCGCGGCTGCGCTCGTGTTCCTCACGCAGGATCAGTCCCTTGCGCTCCAGAGCCTGGAGCGTCGGCAGGTCGGCCGAGAGCAGGCGGCGGGCGATCTCCCGATCGGGCATACGCCCCTCCTCGCGGGCCGTCACGATCTCCAGCAGGGCGTCGTATTGCTTCGGGGCACGGCGCGAGAGGCGCTCGAAAACCTCGTGGAGACGGTCCTCGTCGTCCAAATCGCGGTTCAGCGTCACGTAGCACTCCGTGCGGGGGCGGAACTCCTCGCGGATCAGCTCCTCCTCGGTATCGGCCGAGGGCTTCATCAAGGCGGGCAGAGCCACACGCATCACCTCCCCCAGGGAGGTCATATAGTAGTCGGCCATCCACTCCCAGAGCCGCATCTGCCGGCTGGTGAGCAACGGACGCTCCTGCACCAGGTGGTGGACGGATTTGATCTTCTCGAAATCGGGACGACGGTCATGAACCCTCCACACGATGCCCGTGTAGAACTTCCGCGCACCGAACTGCACGGCCACGGCCTGTCCTTCCCTCAGCTCCATCCCCTCGGGGACGGCAAAGGTATAGGCCGGCTGAGCCAGCGGTAGCAATATGTCGGCGTAGGATGCCATCGTTCTCGAAATGTGTATTTTATAAAAGAACTGCGTCCCCTTTGGCTTTGGGACGCAGTCGTATTGTCGTTTTCCAGGCCCCCGCTGCGGTCAGGGCCGCAACGCCGGGCAGTGATTCCGTCACAGAGTGCCGGGTGATCAGACCTTGTTCAGCGCATCGAAGCCCTCGCCATAGACCCCCATGACCGAGCCGACCGTGATGAAGGCCTTGGGGTCGATCGTCTGGGCATGACGCAGGATCACGGCCATCTCGCGCTTGCGGCATACCACCAACACGATCTTGCCCGTCTCCTTGGAGTACCAGCCCTGCGAATCGACCAGCGTCACACCGCGGTGCATCGTCTCGCTGATTCCCCGGGCCATCTTCTCGTAGTCGCGCGAGATGATCATGATCTGGCTCGACTGCTTGTTACCCGACATCATCGCATCGGCCGTATAGCCCACGACCACCGTCATGATGAATCCGTAGATCAGAGCCGGGATGTCATAACCCACGAACCACGCCGAGCCGATGATCACGGCATCGGTGCAGATGAGGATCTTGCCGTAGTTGATGTTGCGGAACTTCTGCACGATCAGCGCCACGATATCCGTACCGCCCGTCGTGCCTCCCTGGGCAAAACACAGCGCAATACCGATTCCGGCAAAGATACCGCCCAAAACCATCGGCAACAGACGTCCGTCCTCGGGCGCGAAGATCTGGAAGTCGGTCACATAGCCCGAGTCATACAACAACCACTCCCAAAAGTTCATACCTAAGGCAATCATCGTGACACTGAAGATGGTCTTGATGCCGAAATTCCAGCCCACGACCAATCCGCCGACCAACAGCAGGATGCCGTTGACGACAAATACCATGGTTCCCACCTTTACGTCCCAGGCATACCCCATCGACTCACCCAGATTGTTGAGGGCCGTGCTGACCACCAGGGCAAATCCACCTGCACCACCACTGGTACAGTGTGCGGGGAGGACACACGCGATCCATCCGAAAGCATAAAGGAACATTCCGAACGTCATGATGGAATACTCCTTGATTCCTTTCAACACAGAAGCCATAGTCAAGAATTTCATAGCTGTGCGGTTTTTTTTTAGTTTTTATTTTGCAAAAAAGTCTTACTCGCAGCCGAATTTTCAAAAATAGAACAGTCTACTGCCAAATAGCATGCCTCAAAGTTAAAAATTATTTTCTGAGCCGACAAAATTTACGGACTATTTTACAATCGACGGATCGAAGACTGTGTTTTTTTCATCAACCGCCCGAAAAAAAGCCAGACAAAACACCGCTAAAAATGTTCTGAAACACCTCTTTCCAACTTTGGCGGCACCTTCCTCAAAGTCCTTCTCAAGGGAGCATGCAAAAAAAGGAGACCTGTCATAAGGTCTCCTTTTTTATTTACGAGGCATCATGCGGTTCACGACAGGCGGAATCCAATCGTAGCCCTCACATCGCGCGATGAAGCACCAATATAGGCCTTGAATTCACCCTTTTCCGCAGTCCAGCCTTTCTGAGGATCATAGAACCGAAGCATATCGGGCGTAATGGTGAAAGTGACGACACGGCTCTCTCCCTTTCGGAGTTCCACCTTCCGGAAATCCTTCAGTTCCTTGACCGGACGGGGCAGCGACGACTCCTCATCACCGATATAGAGCTGCACCACCTCGCTACCGTCCCGGTCACCGGTATTGGTGACGCGGAGCGACAGTTCGATGGAACCCTTTCGATCCATTTCACTCCGGTCGGCAGTGAGGCCGTCGTATTCAAACGTCGTGTAACTCAACCCGTGGCCGAACGGAAACAGAGGCTCTATCCCCTCCCGGTCCAGATGGCGGTAGCCCACGAAAATACTTTCGCCATACTCCACCTTTTCTCCTCCCGGAAAATAGTTTCCGGCAATGGCGGCACAATCATCGATTTTACGCAGGAACGAAAAGGGCAATTTACCGGAAGGGTTGACCTTACCCAGAATGATATCAACCAAGGCATTACCTGCCTCCGAACCCGAATACCATGCCTCCAGGATGGCCGGTACCCGATCGACCCACGGCATGGCCACGGCATTTCCCGACACCAAAATGACACACAACCTCTCGTTGGCTTCGGCCAAAGCCTCGATCAGTCGGTCTTGGGCATAGGGCAGGCCATAGACCATACGGTCGAAACTCTCTGCATCCTGATGATCCGACTTGTTGAGCCCGCCGACAAAAAGCACGATGTCGGCCTCGGCCGCCGCCCGGACCGCATCGGCGATGAGTTGTTCCTCAGAGCGGGACTCCCCAAGATCCTGCCCGGTCAAAACCCCGTTGTAACTTCCCGATAGATCACCCACGTAACCTCGTTCAAACACCACTTCGGCACGGTCGCCGACGGCGGCTCTGATGCCCTCCAGGGGCGAACATTCATGTCGGACCTTGAGCGAGGAGGATCCACCGCCCACGGTCATCATCTTCACGGCATTCTCGCCCACCACCAGGATCTTGCGCATCCCGGACAGATCGACGGGCAGCAGCCCGTTGTCATTCTTCAACAAAACCATTCCCTCTCCGGCTATTTTCCGGGCTGCCTCCAGATGCTCGGGTGAATTGAGCGAACCGAGCGGTTTCTCACTGTTGAGCGACGTGCGGAAAATCAGCCTCAACACACGGCGGGCCTTGTCATCGAGCGTTTCCGTCGAGGCCTCTCCCTTGCGGAGCATATCAAGATAGCTGTCGGCCAGGTAATAACTGTCGTAAGCATTCTTCGATCCGGACTTCAGACCGTCGGTCCAGGTTCCGAATTCCATATCCAGCCCGTTTTCCACGGCCTGCCTCGTATCGTGAACACCGCCCCAGTCGGAAATAACCACACCGTCGAAACCCCATTCACCCTTCAGTATATCGTTCAACAGACGTTTGTTGTGGCAGCAATGTTCCCCCCGATAGCGGTTGTATGCCCCCATAATGGCCCAGGCGCCACCATCGACCGCTGCCTTGAAGGCTGGCAGATAGATCTCATAGAGCGCACGGTCATCGACCTCCACATCGACCGTCATGCGCCCCGTCTCCTGATTGTTCAGTGCATAGTGCTTCACACAGGCTGCAACACCGTTGGACTGCACGCCTTCGATGTAGGGGACAACCATCTTCGCGGCCAGGCACGGATCTTCGCCCATATACTCGAAATTACGGCCGTTAAGCGGTGTGCGGTAGATATTCACTCCGGGGCCCAGCAACACATCCTTCCTGCGATAACGCGCCTCCTCTCCGATCGAACGGCCGTAGAGAAGCGACATATCCCGATTCCAGGTGGCGGCCAGAGCCGTCAGTGCGGGGAAAGCCGTACAGGAATCGTTGGTCCATCCCGCCTGATCCCACTCATCCCACAACACTTCGGGACGGATGCCGTGCGGACCGTCGGTACACCACACCTCGGGAATACCCAGACGCGGAACGCCTGCCGACGAAAATTTGGACTGTGCATGAAGCAAGGCGACCTTCTCTTCGATGGTCATGCGGCTCAAGGCATCCTCGACCCGTCGCTCGACGGGTTGGGACGGATCGGCGTAGATAGCCCCTTGAAGGGTGGTCGCGGATTGCGATCCGCAGGCACAGAGTATTGAAAACGAGAGTACTCCGATTGTCTTTTTTATGGTTCCAATCATATTTTCAGGTCTTGAAAAGGACGGGATTGCACCTCCGACTCCGTGCAATCCTCGCCCTTGATATACATTATTTTTTCTTGAACGATATAACCTCCTTGTCACAACCCTTGCTCAGGTCGATGACCAGTTCGTAGGTCGCACCCGTTTCAAGAATCACACCGTTGAGTTTCAGGTTGCCGTCTCGCTTGAGCAGCGAAGCCTCTCCTTCCAGAAATGCAGGATTCTTCATTTCTCCGCCCCATCCCTTCTGGTAGAAGTACTTGAAATCGAGGTAGTCTGCACGGAAATAATCCCCCGAAGCCGACCCTTTCTCCGGCCCTGCCTTACCGACAAGACGGAATTTCCGGGGTTCAAACTCAGCCATGCCATAGGCTTTCTCGGGCGTCCAGCCCGGCTGGTAATCCTGGTTGGGAAGTCCGATGCCCCAGCCCATGATCCACAGACCACCGCCCGAACCGTCGGGATTGATCGATGCCGGAGAACCATCGTCCTTGATCCGGTGGCAGACAATGGACTTTTGGGCCGTATTGGCCTCAATACGGTAAAGGCCCGAAACGGGGATAAAACGGATGGTCTCTCCCTCCGGGGCAAAATAGTTGGTGTCGATCCATACAGGCACGAAAGCGTCTTTCCCGCTCCAAGTCAGATTCGTTGCCTGTTTCAAGTCCAGATCCAGACGATAATTCTCCGCATCGACCTGAGTCATTTGTTGTCCGTTGATCCGTATATCGGCAGCGGGAAGCTGCTCTTCTCCGATCTTCTCAACCAGCAGTTTCGCGGCCATGACACCCCCGGTCAAATCGACCGTAAAGCGATAGATTCCGCCCGTGTCGAACGATTTACCCTCCTGCAACCTGATGTTGCCGTCCTTGGAGACATTCACCAACGGAGAATCGGTGGCGATGAGTCCGTGGATGCGGTTGGCGTCGGCTGGCGTCTTTCCGTAAAACTCGCCATGATCCCACGTCTTTTGCCAGAAGAACTTGAAGTCTATGACCGATGGATTGAGCGAAACTCCGGCCGTAAGCGTGATCTGATACTTCTTCTCTCCGATGCGGGCCATGCAAAGCCCACCCTGCTCCGGATTCCAGCTTGCGCCATTGGCCGTGGTCGGCTTGCCGATCGAAGCATCGCCGATGACCCACACGGCCTGTCCCGTTGCATCGGAGTTGAGAATACCCGTTTCCTGCTCCGACTTCATGGCCTCGCACTTCAGATAGTTGTGTCCGGCATCGACCGTAACCTTATAGAGTCCACCCAAAGGCAGGAACTTCATCCGTCCCAAAGCCGCATCGGTCACATCGAAGAAATCACGATCAACCGTCCATGACGAAAGATCGCCCACTCCCTCAAACGAACAAACGCTCTCCTGATCCAGATTGGTGACAATACTGTATTTGTCACCCTCGCCCATCTGCATCTCCACTCCATTGAACAACAATTCGAGGACCGGAGCATAGGCGAAGGTCCGAAGGTTGAATTTCACGGTATATTCACCGGCCTTGAGGTTGGCGATAGGCAGCGGCTCGGTTGATCCGACCCGAACCCCGGCTGAGGAACCGTCGTATCCAAAGGTCAGAGTCGTACCCGATCCGTCGATCGGCGATGTGGTGAAATATCCGGCAGGTTTCTGCGGGAAATCACCCTTTACGGCATACTCGAACGGCTCCTTCGTGGGGGTCATTTCGTACTTTTTGCCGTCAGTCTCGAAAAACAGCTTCTCCGGGGCGGGGTAGCCCACCTCAATGGGGGTTTCGGAACGGGTCAGTCCGAATTTTATGTTTTGTGCGACAAGCACGATACGCGCATGACCCTTTTCGGGGAAATTCCTGAAATAGGGGATGGCCACCTCTCCGTTGTAAGTGCCGTCGGTCTTGGTTCGGATCACCTCTTCGCCCACGATCTCATCGTCGAAAAAGACCTGGGCCTTGAGTGTAGAGAGGGGCAGACGGTCATTGACCTGGGCCGAAAAACGGATCTTTCCTCCATACACACCCTTCTGATCCACCTCGACCCGGGTCAATTCGGGACCCTGCTCGGTGTAAAGGGGTTCGTCTTTGGTGCAGGAGACCGCTCCGCCCAACAAGACGAGTGTCAGCAATAAATATCTTGATATTTTCATGGGTTTGTTTTCTATTGGGGGTTGTTTTCACTTGGAGCATTCCAGCGGAACGAGACGATGGATTGAGGCTGTATGGTATATTTGAACGAATCCTCCTGCGTATGGAACACGGCGATGTTCTGCGGGTGGTCATTCTTGTTGACAGCCACGAAAGCCAACGAACCGTCGGGATTGAGAAAGGCTTCATAGACAAGACCCGCCACCAAAAATCCGTCGGTTGCTATGCGCTTTGCTCCCGGAAGGATAACCTTCGAACAATGGGCCATATCATAGTAATGACTGTTGTACTTGAGCGTGGAGTAGTCCTTCGAACTGATCTCAATGGCTCCGAAACAGGAGGTACATCCTCCGGGACGGTTGGGGCCTTTCTTGTCGTCGAGCATCATGTTCCACAGAAGAACGCCCTTGCCCTGTCGCGAGAGGGTGCCGAGGAAGACCGAGACAAAGTCGTTGATCAGACATTTGTCAAACGAGTAGTTCCATTCACCGATCGAGGCCTCCGTAAAGTAAATGCTCTTGTCCGGTGCCATTCGCAGGATATGGTCCAATTCGGTCTCCGAACCTCCGTAGTTGTGCCATGCCGACCCGTCGATCCATTTCGAGGCTTCGCTGTCGGCATAGAGATGGAGCGGATAATCACGCTGGGAGGCGATGTTGTCGTAGTTGTAGTTGTGGTCATAGGCCAGGATCTTGGTCTTGATACCGGCTTTTTCAAATGCCGGACCGAGATGTTTGACAAAAGCGGCCTGATCCTCCCACGGCATATAGAGCGACATGGAATTACCCTTGTTCAGTGGTTCGTTCTGCATGGTGATGGCATGGATCCTGAATCCGTTCTCCTCCATTTGCCTGATCCACTTTACAAAGTACTGGGCATAATCGGCATAATATTTAGGGTTGAGACGACCGCTCGTCCACGAATTATAGGGTTTCGAGGGGTTGTCCACCCGACCCTTCATCCAGCGCGGACACGACCACGGCGAACCCAGGATCTTGACATCGGGATTGATCGAGAGGATCTCCTTCAAGACCGGGAAGATCTCCTCCTGCTCGATCCGGGGAATCTCGAAATTCTCGATTCCCTCCCGGTCACAGCAGGTGTATTCGTCCATCGAGAAATCGGAACCTCCGATGTGGACGCGGATGAAGCTGAATCCGAGTCCCTGCTTGGGGTCAAAGCACTGTCTGAGGAGTTTCGTACGGTTCTCGGGGGGCATCTTCATAAGGTTGTGACACGTGGCTCCCGTGATGGCCGGGCCGAAACCGTCGATGGACTGGTAGCTAACCTCAGGATTAACCGTTATGCGGTATTGCGACATCTCGGCAGGCACGAAACGGACATATTGGGGAGCGAACAGGTTGCTGCCGTTGGCCGAGGTGGTGTAACACTCCACATCGGACTTTTCGGGAGGCAGGGTCTCTCCGCCTCCGTAGTTGAAATTGTCGTCGGTATTGGAACAGCAGACCACCACCGACGATACCATAAGCATGGCTGCAATTTTCATTTTGTTAATCAATATGATTCTTGACATGGCTTATATTTTGACGAGATTAGTAACCCTGATTTTGCGTGAGATTAGAATTTACATCGAGTACCGAAGTCGGGATCGGCAGGATCACATGTTGGGCATCCATCTGTTTCCGGGGCTGGAAATAAGAGTCGAACGATGCCGAACCATTGATGTTCACCCCGTCAGACACCTCAAACAACTTGGTCAGATCCTCACCATAGCGGATCAGATCGAACCAGCGGTGTCCCTCGAAAGCCAACTCCAGACGACGCTCCTCCAACACCACCTCGCGCATGAGCTGGGCATTGGAACGCAGATCGTCACTCACGGCCGCAACCTTGGCGCGCTTGCGGATCTGGTCGACGAAGGTGGCGGCACCCGAAGCATCGCCCAGATTGGCCAAAGCTTCGGCATGGAGCAGTTTGATGTCGGCCAGACGCATCAGATAAACCGGCGAGAGGTTGGTCGGCAGTTTGTGCATGAAGGCATAGTTGTCGGCCGGATAGTGGAACGACCAGGTACACTTGTCGAATACGATCGACAGATTCTTGCGCTCCTTGTCGCCCAACTTGTCGTAGGCTGCTATGAGATTTCTGGAGGGCGTACACCACTTGGCCCACTCCCAGTTGGCCATCTTGTTGAAGGCATTGCGGTGGAACATCATGTAGATCCACGCTCCCGTCTCGGGATTCGTGCCCCAGTTTACCTCAAAAATGGACTCCGGGGTGTTGAGCGACACCGTCTTCTTGTCGGCGTCGTATGCCCACAGATCACCGAAACTGTCGCAGAGTTTGAAGTTCATTCCCTCGACCGTCTCACAGAACGTCTTGACCTTCTCCCAGTTGCGGAACTCCTTCATGGCATAATAACGGGCCATGAGGCCGTTGGCGAAACCCTTGTTGAAGCGGAACTTGTTGGCAGGATCGGGATTCGGGGCATTGAGGCAGGCGAATTCCTCGATATCCTTAACGATCTGTTCGCCGATAAGCGACTTCTCGACCCGCTTGGGGAAATAAAGCGGATAGACCTCCTCGATGTTATCCGACGTGATGGCAGGCGGGATGGCCGTGACCATGGGTATATCGCCGAAAAGCTGCATCATGTTCATCCAGATATAAGCACGCAGGCAGAGCGCCTCGGAGCGCCACTCCTTATATTCCTGTTCGGTGAGCGAGGGGTCGGTCTCCTTGATCTTGTCGATGTTGCAGATCACCTGATTGGCCTTGTCCACGGCATTCATCGAGCCGTTCCAGAAGGTCAGGGGGAACTCGTTGTCGGAGTCGATGTGATTCGACTCCACGGCCACGACCTTCGCTTCGCCCATATTGCCGCCGTAGGCATTGTCGGTACGGGCATCCGCATAAGTCATCATCTGATACCAATAGGTCTGCATACCGTCCTTCATAAACTCATACATGGCATCAAGCTGAGCCTTGAGCTGTTCCCTGTTGGAAACGGCCGTCTCGCCCTCGCCCGAATCGGGAGCGTTGTGTTCGGAATAGGACGTTTCGGGATATTTATCCAGATCGCAGGAAACAAAACCGGCAGTGACGGCCGCCAAAGCGATATATAATATTGTCTTTTTCATGATTTTATCGTTTTTCAGGTTTAAAACGTAAGGTTGAGACCCACGACAACGGTACGCACATTGGGATAAGTACCCCAATCCAGACCCATCGTCACGGCATTTTCCGACTGGCTGACCTCAGGATCGTAGCCCGAATAACCCGTCCAGGTGATGAAGTTCTGCAACGAAACGTAAGGCTGGATGCGGGTGATGTTGCACTTTCTCAACTTGGGTGAAGAGATGTCGTAGGAGAGGGTGATATTCTTCACTTTGAAAAACGAACCGTCCTCGACCCAGCGGGTAGAATTCTTCACGTTCCTTCCGTCGGTGGTTGCACGCGGCATATCGGTGATCTGACCGGGAATGCGCCAACGGCGGAGGACCTCGGTCGTCTGGTTGTTGCCGTTGAACATACCCTCGGTCTCGATACGCGAGGCGTTGAAGATGTCGTTGCCGTAGGAGCCTGTGATAAGGACACTCAGATTCAGTCCCTTCCACGAGAAATTATTCGTCATGCCGAACGTAAACTTAGGGTTGGCGTCACCGATCCACGTCTTGTCGGAAGGGGTGATGTCTCCGTCGTTATTGAGGTCGCGGTAAACAATGTCACCGGTCTCGGGATCCACACCGTCGCAGATATAGCCCCAGAACGACGAGAGGGGTTTGCCCGGCGTCATGCGGATGACGTAGTCGTTGGTTATATCGGCTGTCTTGGCATAGGCATAGACCTGCTGAAGCTGGAGTTTTTCAAGTCGGTTGCGGTTAAGCGATATATTGAGATCCGTACTCCAGTTGAAGTTGCGGCGGGCGATGTTGACCGACGAAAGAGTGAACTCAAATCCCTGATTCGACATTTCGCCCTCGTTGCGGCGGAGGTTGGGGTAGGGGGCCGCCATCGGGACGTCCATAAGCATATCCCGGGTGTATTTATAATAGTAGTCCAGCGACAGAGTGAGCCTGTTTTTCAGGAGCGATAAATCCACACCCACATTGGTCTGGGTGGTCGTCTCCCATTTGAGTTCGCGGTTGGCGATATTGTATTTGGATCCGATGGTCGGTACCGACTGCGAAAACTGAGGTTGTGTCCAGTTGTAATATTCCGTGTTGTAGAGCTGCATCCATCCGTACTCCGAAAGGCTCGACTGGTTACCCGTCTGTCCCCAGCCCACACGAAGTTTCAGATCGTTGATCCATCTGACATTACGCATGAATCGCTCCCCGGAGATTCGCCACGCAGCCGATAACGAGGGGAAGAAACCCCAACGGTGACCGGGGGCGAGTTTCGAGGATCCGTCCGCACGGAAATTGACGCTGAACAGATACTTACTGTCGAAATTATAAGAGATACGGGCCAGATAGGACATAATGGCCCATTCGGCCTTCCCGTAATCCTGCCCGCGCAGGCCGCCATTATTTCCGCCCGAGATATTGGGCAACACGAGGTTGGGATCGGTCGGGAAATAGGTGCGCGATCCGGAGAGAGACTCCCAGACCGATGTGGTGGCCGATGTACCGCCCATGATTTCGATGTTGTGGCGATCGAATACCCCGTTCCAGGTGAGAATATTGTCGTAGACCATTCTCATGTCGTCGGAACGCAAATCGAATGCCCGGCCGTGCAGGTTGTTGCGGCCGTAAGAGGTGCGGATCGGATCGACGAAGCTGGAATTGTGGTTCCAGCGGCGGTCCATCGTGACGGTGGACTTGAAAGCGAGGCCTTTGTAGATATGGAATGTCAGTCCGCCCGAAAGCAGCAACCTGTCGGAAACCTCCTTGGTCCGGTCGTTGCGGGCCATATTCTCCAGCGGGGAGGTGAGGTTGGCTCCATAAAAATTGGTATTGTACCATTCGGGGTGCTCGGCATCCCAAATCGGGGCATAGGTAGGAGTGGTGAGTGCCGAGATGACCACTCCGCCGCGGTTGGCTCCCGAACCGGCACCATTGGCAAAGATATCGCCTCTGTTGGTAAAGCGCGAGTAGGTCACCGAAGCATTGGCTGAGATCCATTTATAGACCTTCTTGTCAAAGCTGGCCTTTACGTTGTAACGTTCCGAGGAGGTGGTATTGATGACACCCTTCTCCTTTGTATAGCCGCCACCGATGTAATACGACGAGTTCTCGTCGCCGTTGGATATGGAGAACTGGTAGTTCTGGTTCACACCGGTGGAATAAGTCTCGTCGAACCAGTTGGTCCGGTCGTAAAGGTTTTGAGGCAGCCCCTTGACCGCTCCATTCTCCTCCATCAATTCGCGATACTGCTGCGCATTGAGCACATCAAATTCTTTGGCTACCTGGGAAATACCGACAAATGTCGAGAACGAGATCTCGGCCCCCTTCTTCTTGCTGCCCTGTTTGGTGGTGATCAGCACCACACCATTGGCCGCCCGCGAACCGTAAATGGCCGCCGAGGAAGCATCCTTGAGTACCTGCATGGACTCGATTTCGTTGGGTGAGAGGTAGGAGATGGCGTAGTTGCCTTCGCCCACAGGCACTCCGTCGACAACATAGAGCGGGTCGTTGCTCGAAATGATAGACGAGGCACCTCGTACACGCACGACCATACCCTGACCGGGGGTACCGTTGGGCTGGATGACCTGCACACCGGCAGCACGCCCCTGAAGTGCCGCCGAAGCCGACGTGATGGGACGTTTGTTGAGGTCCTTGGTCGAGACGATCGACACGGCAGTGGTCAGGTCCTTTTGTTTGACCGTTCCATAACCGATCGCCACCACTTCGTCGAGCATCACGGCGTCTTCGACCAGACTCACATCAATCCTCTGGCGGCCGTTGACCGGGATATTCTGGGTGATGAAGCCCAAATACTGGATTTTGATTGAGGTCCGGGCCGTCGGTTCCTTCAATACGAGGGTATAGGAACCGTCGCTTCCGGCTGTTGTTCCGTTGGTCGTCCCGTTCTCCAAAATGGTGGCTCCGATAACGGGATCACCATTCTTGTCGAGTATGACACCCGACACGGAGAGCTGCTGGGCAAACAATGCCGTCGAGGACAGCAGCATCAGGATTACCGGCAGAAGCAACATCTTGTACGTCCATCGACGTAAGCGCAGGTTGTGGCAGGATTGTACCATGTAATTTAAGTATTAAGGTTTGAGTTAGGTTATATCGGGATTTATCTCCGCTTCAATTTCAAAATTAAATGCCGGTTTCCGAATAAGAAATACCTTGTCATAAAAAAGTAGACCATCCCGGTCCGAAAAAATACCGATTACCACTGAATACCAATTTTTTACACGACTCGCACACCCTCTCAAAAAGTAGATCGGAAGGAAACCGTCATAAACGGTCATAAATCGTAATCGGCGGATTATCAGTATTTTTTAAATTCTTTTCAAAACATTTTAAAAATATTGATCTTTGGAATCCGGAGGATTTACCTAACTTTGTAACCACCAAAACGAACACCATGAGACCTCTACTTTTCCTCTTTGCGCTATGCTTCCTCCTTCCGCTCCAGGCCCAGGAAGGCGTCGAGCAGGTTTTATCGGAACTCGATGCCGTGATTTCCCGGCGGGAAGTCTATATCAAGGCTCGCGAATCGCGAATCGAAGACCTCAAGGATCTGCTCAACAACAACACGATCACCCCGTTGCAACGCTACAATATCATCAGTCGTATCATTGGAGAATACACCCCCTATCAGGCCGATTCGACCATCGTATATCTCAACCGCAATATCGTGCAGGCCTCCCGGATGGAGGATACGAGACGGCTGAACGAAAGCCGCATTTCCCTGTCGTTGCTCTACAGCCTGTCGGGAAGCTACCTCGAAGCCTACAAGCAGCTGCAGAGGGTCGACACACTAAAGCTGGATCACGCCCTGCGGTTGGACTACTACATCGCCTGCCACAAATTAAACGATGAACTGAAACACTATTCTCACGACACCGAGCAGGCGGAGGCCTCAAGCCGCAAATGCGAGTACTACAACCGCATGATTCTCGAAAACACCGCACCCGACACCTTTGTCCATCTGGACAACAGGCTTTGGAAGGCCCTGAACGAGAACCGTTACAAGGAGGCCGAAAAATATGCCGACAAGCTCTGCTCCATGTCTCCGCCTCTCTCCCACGAATATGCCAAGGCCGGTTATATGAGGGCATTGATCGCCGCCCTGCAGGACGACACACCCTCGGCCCGGATCTGGTACGCCCGGTCGGCCATGACCGACATACAACTGGCCATACGGGACAACGCATCTCTGAAAAACCTGGCCCACAGTCTTTTGGACGATGACATACGCCGCTCGATGAACTATATGCGCACGGTGATGGACGATGCCCGTTTCTTCAACTCCCGACTGCGCCCGTGGCAGGATGCCGAAGCGCTCCACATGATCGAACAGGCCTACCTCAAACGCCAGCAACACCTGCGCCGCATATATATCGTACTGGGCGTGACGATCATCCTGTTCCTGCTCCTGGCCATTGAGGGCTTCTTCTATTCGCGTAGGCAGAACCGGAAACTGACCAATATAAAACATCGTCTCATGAAGACGTGCGACTGTCTGAATGCCTCGAATGAGGAACTCAAGAGCACCAACATCCGTTTGGAAGGGCTCAACAACCGCATCTGCGAGGCCAATGAGGTAAAGGAGGAGTACATTGCCGTTTTTCTGATGATGTGTTCGGAATACATCGACAAGATCAGTGAATCACGACGTCATGTACGGCGTCTGTTACGCGACGGTCAGGTCGCCGAACTCAAGAAGGAGTATGCGACAACGGATACCGACGCCCACGAATTGGAACAGTTTTACAGCAATTTCGACAACACCTTTCTGCTGCTCTACCCCTCGTTCATCGAAGAATTCAACGCTCTGTTGGAGCCCGATGCCAGAATAGAACCCAAAAAAGGAGAACTGCTCACCACCGAATTGAGGATCTTCGCCTTGATCCGCCTGGGAATCACCGACTCGTCGAAAATTGCCACCCTGCTGCGTTATTCGGTCAGCACGATCTACAACTACAGATCAAAGATCAAAACCCACGCACTCATCTCACGCGACGAGTTTGAAAAACGGATACAGACCATCGGTTCGTTCAGTTCGCGACACTAATCCCGGCATCCTCCATTTCCGCAAGGCAAAACCGCGGTCTGTCTGTTGCCCGTTTTACTCCCGAAAAGATCATTCACCTCCTCTTACGAGGTTATGGTGTCAACGTACCACAGGCCTATCGTTACACCTCCTCTTCAGATGGGAGTCATCCTCGAAAAACAGGCAACGATATTCCCGCTCAAAAAACTTTCCATACGTACTTAAAACACAGCAAATCATATACATAGGTTCAAAAAAATCCGAATACTGCTGAGCCGACACCCTGCGCCTCTGCCAGGAACACGGGACTCTGTTTCTCCGAATATAAAATAAAAGCCGCTTGAGGGGAGTATATCCCTTCAAGCGGCTTTTTTCTCTGACGGATCATGCAACCCGCAATCCGCATTACGACTTTCACGTTACCCGATGGTATCCGAAACAAAAGCCCTTACAACCGCAAGAAACCTATCCAACGAATAGCTGTCCCTGCCAGGCATCCAACTCCTCCAATCTTTTCTCCAAACGTGCCAATAATTGCTCGTTACGCACCAAACCCCAATTCGGACCGTAGTGGTAGCGGGGCGGAGCTTCCGAGGCGAAGCGTTCGACCACCAGGTCGGGACGCAGGCGGCGCAGGATCTCGACAAACAAGTCGATATACTCCTCCAGAGTCCAGAAACGGAAATCCTCCGGGTGGGCGTCATACTCCGCAGCCATAAGGGTCGAGCGGAAGATCTGCAGCTGGTGAAACTTGACGGTCGTGAGCGGCAGGGAGTTGATCACCTCGGTACGGGCAATAAGATCCTCGTCGCTCTCGCCGGGAAGCCCCAGGATGAAATGCGCCCCCGAGTGCAGGCCCCGTTCGGCGGTCAGCTCCACGGCACGGCGGGCCGTAGCGAAATCATGGCCACGGTTGATGCGGCGCAGGGTCTCGTCCGAGGTCGATTCGATGCCATACTCCAGGGCCACGAACTTGTCGCGGGCCAGGGAGGCGAAGTAGTCCAGCTTGCGTTCGTCCACGCAGTCGGGACGAGTCCCGACAACGATCCCCTCGACCCCCTCGACCGACAGGGCCTCGTCATAGAGGCGGCGCATGTGGTCCAGCGGGGCATAGGTATTGGTGAAGGCCTGGAAATAGACCAGGTATCTCCCCGCCGACCGATAGCGGCGACGATGGAACTCCATCCCCTCCTCGATCTGGAGGCGGATGCTCTTCTCGGGAGAACAATACGAAGGGGTGAACGCTCCGTTGTTACAGAACGTACACCCCCCCGTTGATATTTTACCGTCTCTGTTCGGACAGGTGAACCCCGCGTCGACCGACAGTTTCTGCACACGGCCGCCGAAGGTGCGGCGGAAGTATCCCGAATAGGAATTGAACCGCCGACCGTCACCCCACGGATAGAGGCCCGCGGTACGGTTGATTAGAAGTTCCAATCGCTGGTGTTGAATTTGGACTTCGGAGCGTTGGGCACGTTCATGAAGAACTTGTGACCCGTCAGACGCTCGACCTCCTCGACCGTTTTGAACATACCCTTTGCCTCGAAGTTGCCAGGTTTCACGACCTCACTCTTCGAGTAATTCTTGTGGCGCACCCAGATCACGATGGCCTGCAGCTCGTCGGCCGAGCAGTTCACCACCCATTTCTTCACACCCTTCTTGGCCTTCAGCAGCACGGTGTAGTAGTGCGTCGGAATCTCGGTACCCTTGACGAATTTCGGACGCTCCTGAGGATCCCAGTAGCAGCCGACAACCTGATAGCAGGTGTCGTTCAAGCCTTTCCACTGCTTGTCAACCCAGTCCTCGGCCGTGTTCCACTGACCGCCGCCCGTGTTGAAATAGCCGCTCGAGCCAAGCTGCGGGCCGATGTTCGAGTAGTAGAACACCTGCAGGTTCGCCTCCCTGGTTTGGGTACGCTCGGCCGAGCCCAGCATATGACCGCGAGTATAACCATCCCAATGTCCGTTCTGTCTGCAATGAATAGCGGGATCTTCTTTGTAGGCATTGGTACGCTTTACACTTCCAGTATAGCTGTCGTGCAGGGGAGCTGCAACCCATACGGGGCAGACCTTCGACTTGGAGTAGCAGGTCGTGTAGTTACGGGCCTTGTTACGGCTTGCCGTATAGATGTCGGGGCAAAGATGCGAGGCGTAGAAGAACTCCGAATTTTTCTTCGAGAGATCCTCGTTCGGCAACTCGGCCCATCCCGAATAGGCGGTATGTACGCCAGGGGCAGGAGCGGGACCAGGTTCGGGATCCGGTTCGGGATCCGGCGTTACACCACCCTCGCCCGAGACCTCGACGGCCATGACATTGAAGAAGTCCTTGTTCCTGCCGGCTGCACCGATCGTGTAACCCTTGACGGTCACCTTCTTATTGTTCAGAGCCTTGATACCCTCCTCATCGACGGGGTTCACCAGGCTGCCCTTGACCGAAGCACCCTCCAGCACTACATTGTAGTAGAACGATCCGGGATATTTCGGGTTCTCCGTGACATTCAACGTACCCTCGAACTGAACGTACTCGATCGTGTAGGTCGAGCCCTTGGTGTAGCTCTCGATCTGAGCGCCGTTCCATACCTTAGGTGTAGGCTGCGTGAAAGTACCGGACTTGACCAGGGTAACCGTTGCACCCTTGCCGATCTGGAACATTCCGTTGAACGCACCGGTCGTACCCTCTACCTTGACGGTATCGCCGATCTTCTGCTCTGCAACCGAGTAAACATAGAGGCGACCCGTAGCGTCCTGCAATACGAAGCCGAACTTGTGCTTGGCAACGATCTGGGCCTCGACCGATACGGCCTGACCCTCTCCGCCCTT
>JAHHQK010000016.1 GCA_020026435.1 Alistipes sp.
AAGGGCGGAGAGGGTCAGGCCGTATCGGTCGAGGCCCAGATCGTTGCCAAGCACAGCGCCGGTTTCGTACTGCAGGATGCTTCGGGTCGTCTCTATGTTTACTCGGCTACGGATCAGAAAGTAGGTGATACCGTCAAGGTAGAGGGTACGACCGGTGCGTTCAATGGAATGTTCCAGATCGGCAAGGGTGCAACGGTAACGTTGGTAAAGGGCGGTGAGTTCACTCAGCCCGCAGCAACGGAATGGGATTCCGCCAAGATCGAGTCCTATACCAAAGGTTCGACCTACACGATCGACTATGTACAGGTAGAGGGTAAACTCGAGGTTTCGGCCGATGACAAATACTTCAATGTGATTTTTAACGGTACGACCGTCAAGGGTAGCCTGGTACGTCCTATTGACGTTGCCGGCATCAAGGCCTTCAACGGCAAGGATATCGTAGTCAAGGGTTACACGGTAGGTGCTTCGGGCAGAAACAAGGATTTCTTCAATATCGTAACCGTAGAGGTCAAAGAGAAGGGTGGGGTAACGCCCGATCCCGAACCGGAGCCCGCTCCGGAGCCCGAACCGGGTCCCGTTCCCACTCCCACGCCCGGTGGCAAGACCGTGACGTTCGATATGTCGCAGTTCGGCTGGGGTGACAACACCGAGATGAAAACTCCGTTGACGGTTGATCCCGTGACTGTTACGTTCGATAAGGGCGGTAATAAACTTTTCCCCAAATACTATGTAAATGGAACCTCGGTGAGAATGTACGCCACCAATACGATGACGCTTACGGGTGCCACGATCACCAAGATCGAGTTTACCTATGGTAAACGCAAAGAAGGATTCGCCTCGGCTTCGGAGGGTGCTTTCTCGGCTGACTATGCAACCTGGGAGGGCAAATCCAACAACCTGGTGCTGACGGTGCCCGATAAGAATGCTGAAGGCAAACCGGCTCAGACCCATATTGTCAAGATGGTGGTAACTTTCGAGTAGAGTTGCCTTTACTGAAAAACGGACGCTCCCGCATCGGGAGTCTGCTTCCGGACCGGAGCGTCCGCTTTTAATATTATAAATAAAGTATGTTTCAGAACAGAATGATCAAAGCAATCGAAAAGGTGATGTTGGTCATGGCCTGCTGCCTTGCGTTTGCTTGCGGCAATGATGATGACCCGACAGCCGGAGGCAATCTTACGGCTGCTTTCCGCGATGAGATGGTCAACTCGGCCGAGACGCTTAATGTGTTGAGCATTAGTGGTAATCCCGACTTTGTGTTTACGGCCACCATCACCGAGGGTGACTCGTGGTGCTCGTTTTCAAGATCGGACCGGGTTCTCGAAAAGACGGCGCAGGTATCCGATGGCGACATCTTCGTCTATTTCGGCAAGAACACCTCTTCGGAGCCTCGTCATGCCACGATTACTCTTACATTGTGCTGCGGAAACAGCCTCCAGGTGAGCTTTTCGCAGATGGCCTACTCTTCGTCGGCCACCTACGACCGAGCCTGGGGCGAACAACCGTTCTTCCGCGAGAACAATGACTACGTCTACAAGACCTATTTCACGACCTTGAGCAACCGGCAGAAGGTGCGTAACTACACGATCTGCTACGATGTCGACAAACGCGTCGCTCATTGGGTGGCCTATCCCCTGCACCGCTGCTACCGCGAACCGAATGTGGGGCGTACCGATGCCTGGAGCTACGATCCCAATCAGCAGAAGCCCTTCATCTCGGAAAGCGTCCAGCAGTATATCATCAAGCCTTATGGCACGGGTTATGCCCGCGGACATCAGTGCCCGTCGGCCGACCGTTACAGCACGAAGGAGACAAACTATCAGACCTTCTATGCCACGAACATGATGCCGCAGGATTTTGACTTCAACGGTGGCGTATGGGGCGATCTGGAGAACAAATGCCGCGAGAATATTTGCAGCGACACGCTCTATATCGTCACGGGAACCTGCTTCAAGGACGGACGGATGACCCGCGATAGCAAGGGCGGACGCATGGCCCTGCCGTCGCATTGCTGGAAGGTGCTGCTGCGTACCAAGAACGGAAATCTCCGCAAACCGGTGTCGGAGTGCCGTCCCGAAGAGCTGATCGGTATCGGTTTCCTCTTCGAGAATCGCTCCTCGACGAACGGACGACTGGTGACCTACTCCAAGTCGATCGCGGAGATCGAGCAGTTCACGGGATTCGAGTTCTTCCGCAATCTCAAGCCCGAGGTCGCCCGGTCGGTCAAGACGCAGAATGATCCCTCTGCCTGGAATATACGTTAAATACCAAAAACTCTAAGCAATGAAACGATTATTGTTTAGCGGATTGTTCCTTGTCGTACTCCTTGCGGGTTTCGCACAGAAGCCCCACAAGGTGATGTTCTATAACTTCGAGAACCTCTTCGATACGATCAATGATCCCGAGATTCTGGACGAAGAATTCACTCCCGAGGGGGCCAAAGCCTGGAATTCGTTCAAATACAACAAGAAACTCAAGAATCTGGAGCGAGTGCTCTTCGATATTGCCGCCATCGACCGCGACTATCCGGCCGTAGTCGGCATCTCGGAGGTCGAGAACCGCTCGGTTCTGGAGGATGTCATCGCCCAGCCCAAGCTGCGCCCGGCCAACTACCGTATCGTCCACTACGATTCGCCCGACCGCCGCGGTGTGGATGTGGCGTTCTTCTATCGCCCCGATGTCTTCAAACTGGAGGGTAGCGCCAAGATCCCCTTCACGATGGAGAACCAGGGTTCGTTCCGCACGCGTGACATCGTCACGATGTGGGGTACGATCGAGGGCGAACCCTTCTACTTCATGGTGGCCCACTGGCCTTCGCGCCTGGGTGGCAAAGGTCCGTCGGCCCACATGCGCCGCCGTGCCGCCGACATCATGCGTCACGCCGCCGATTCGGTCCGCAAGGCCAATCCCGCGGTGAAGGTGGCCATGATGGGCGACTTCAACGACGATGCCACCGACGATAGCATCACCCAGGGTCTGGGAGCCCGGGAGGACATCAAGAAACTGCAGCCCAATGATTACTACAACCCCTTCATCAAGGTGTTGAAATCGGGTCACGGAACGCTGGCTTACCGCGATTCGTGGAACCTGTTCGACAACATCGTCATCTCGGAGAACCTGGCCACGGCCTCGACCGGTGAACTGAAGATCGTGAAGAACTCGCCGAAGTACCGCTACTACGGCTATATCTTCACGCGACCCTACATGATTCTTCAGGAGGGTCAGTTCAAGGGCTATCCGTTGCGTACATTTGTCGGTAATAATTTCCAGGGCGGTTTCAGCGACCACTTCCCCGTATATATCTATATCGGCAAGTAAATAGCAAAAAACACGGTTATATATGAAAATCAAAATTTTACTTTTATCCCTGCTTACGCTCTTCACGGCGACGGCATTTGCCCAAAACGGAGGCGTCAGCGGCAAGGTGGTTTCGCGTGACGGACGTGTGGCCCTGGCCAATGTGAAGGTGGTGGCCGAACCGGCCGGTATCACCGTCGAAACGGATGCCTCGGGTCGATTCCAGATTCAGAATCTTCCCGCCGGCGACTACGAACTGACCTTCTCGACCCCCGAGTACGAGGATCTGAACCTGATGGTTCGTGTCGAAAACCTGGTGAAGGATATGCGTTCGGTGATCCTCGCCCCCAACAGCCAGGAGGTGATGGACGATTCGGTCTTTGCCGAATTCGACACCGACAACGAGAACGACGCCATGGCTACTCCCTCGTCGCTTTCCTCGTCGAAGGACGTATTCAACAACATCGCATCGTATAAGTTCAGCGAGATGCGCTTCAATGTCCGCGGCTACGATTCGCAGTACTCGGACATTTATCTGAACGGCATCCGCTTCAACGACGCCATGACGGGCTACGGTCCGTGGTCGTTGTGGACGGGTCTGAACGACGCCACGCGTAACCAGGAGAACGTCGCCGGACTTACGGCCACGGACTTCGGTGTGGGCGGTGTGAGCGGTATGACCAACATCAACGCCACGGCGTCGATGATGCGCAAGGGTTTGCGACTCAGCCTGGTCAATGCCAACTCGATGTACCGCTTCCGCGGTATGATCTCCTACGCTTCGGGTGTGCAGGACAACGGTTGGGCCTATGCCTTCTCGTTCTCTACGCGCCAGGGCGGCAACTCCTATGTGGATGGTGTCTACTACAACACCTATGCCTATTTCGCATCGGTCGAGAAACTGATGGGCCGCAACCGCAACCATCGTCTGGGGCTTACGGTCTTCGCTTCGCCCAGCGAGCGCGGAGCCATGCAGGCTGCCACCGAGGAGGCCTACCAGCTCTTCGGCGACCACTACTATAACCCCAACGTGGGCTACCAGAACGGCAAGCTGCGCAACTCGCGTGTGCGCGATACGCACGAGCCGATCGCCATGCTGACCTACAACTGGGTGATGAGCGAGAGAACACGCCTTCAGGCCGCCGCCGCCTTGCGCTTCGGTACGAACGGCTACTCGGCCCTGACGTGGAAGGACGGTAGCGATCCCCGCCCGGACTACTACCGCAACATGCCGTCGTTCTTCCTCTTCAAGTGGGCACAGAGCGAGAGTCAGGAGAGCACCGATTCGTGGCTGGCTGCCGCACAGGCTGCCCGCGACAACTGGACGGGCCGCATGGACTGGGACGGTTTCTATCGTCAGAACTACACGAACCGTCCCGATCCCGAGTCGGTCGAGGGCAAACTGGCCGGTAACCTCCGCCCGTCGAACACGATGGTCGAGGAGCGTCACACCGATCAGCTCGATTTCAACTTCGCAGCCAACATCTCGCATACGTTCCGCAACAACGCCCGTCTGGTGGGCGGAGTGAAACTGCGCATCAACCGCACGGAGTACTACGACGAGGTGAAGGATCTGCTGGGTGGCGATTATTGGTACGACATCGACAAATTCGCCCTGCGCGATATGGGTTCGAGTACGTTTGCCTACCAGAACGACGTGGACTACTACCTGCGTAACGGCCACGCCCGCTTCGCACAGGAGGGTGACAAGATCTCGTATGACTACTACGCCAATGTCCGCGACGCACGCGCATGGGCCATGCTGACCAAGACCTGGGGCATCTTCACGATGGACTTCGGCGGTGAGGTGGGCCATACGTCGATGTGGCGCGAGGGCCGCTGGCGCAAGGGGCTCTTCCCCGACAATTCGCAGGGTGATTCCGAGACGCTGAACTATCTGAACTACCGCGTGAAGGCCAACTTTGGCTTCCGTTTCTCGCGTGCCCACTCTTTGAGCGCCAACGTGACGATGATCCAGGATGCTCCGCGCTTCCAGTCGGCCTTCGTGTCGGCCCGTACGCGCAACCAGGTGACTCCGGGTCTGTCGGCCGAGAAGATCTTCGGTGCCGAGCTGACCTACAACCTCGACCTGCCTTATCTGAAGGCCCGTCTTTCGGGATTCTACACCGAGATGATGGATCAGTCGAAGGTCATTTCGTTCTACGACGATACGGAGAACGCCTTCGTGAACTTCGCGATGAGCGGTATCGACAAACGCCACTACGGCCTGGAGCTGGGTCTGCAGATTCCCCTGTGGAAGAACTTCACGCTGAACGGTGCCCTGAGCTGGGGTAACTACCAGTACACGTCGAACCCCGACTTCATCAAGATGGCCGATAACCGCGCCGAGGTGCTGGTGTCGGACAAGGTCTACTGGAAGGACTTCCACGTGGAGAGCACGCCCCAGCTGGCCGCCAACATCGGTCTGAGCTACCGCAACCGCCACAACTGGTTCGTATCGGTGGACTGCAACCTCTACGACGGTCTCTACCTGTCGATGAACCCCTACTACCGCACGCGTAACGCCGCCCAGTCCTACCTGGATTCCAATAACGGCGCCGCCGACATCGAGGCCATCAACGCGATCCGTCATCAGGAGCGTTTCGGTGTGGATGCCGTGGTCAACGCCAGCATCGGCAAGAACTGGTACATCGACCACAAATACACGCTTGGTTTCAGCATGGAGATCAAGAACCTGCTCAACGATCAGGATATCCGCACGGGCGGTTACGAGCAGATGCGTATGTACAAGGGCCGCATTCCCCAGAACGGACAGGCCGAGACGCACTACTACCGTTTCCCCTCGAAGTATTTCTATATGCTGGGAACGACCTATTATCTGAACGTTTATTTCCGCTTCTAAACCGGGTGGAGTGAACCAATATATTTAAAAGACTATGAAAAAAGCCAAAATGGTATTTATGTTCGTTGTGGCGATGCTGCTTACGGGCTGCTACAACGATTTCGATACTCCGATTCCGGCCAAGGTTTGGACCGATCAGGATATGGGAGGCTCGGTTCATTGGACTATCAAACAGGTAAAGGATCGCTTCATCGAGTTGCACGGAAGTCTGAGCAATACGGGTAACAATTCGAGCTGGAGCAATACCAAATACTACTGTTTTGACGAGTCGATGGAGAACGGCGGCGATATCTACATCAAGGGTAAGGTGATTTCGGACGACCGCGAGGGTAACATCTTCAAATCGCTCTACCTGTGGGACGGCACGGCCGCCATCGAGCTCAAGCTGATCAACGGTAACTACCTGCGCTACCACATGGGTGTCTACAACGAGTCCCGCACCGAGATCCCCTCGCAGTGGGTCTATGTCAAGCTCAAGGGCCTCTACGTGGGTAACTACCGCATGATGCTGAGCATTGGCAACGGCCCGACGGATTCCTACAACGCCGTCGGCGAGCCCAAGTTCTACGCCAACTCCAACATCGAGCTGATGTCGCAGATTGAGAAGCACGTCTTCCCGGGCGAGCCTGCCACGCTGCGTGTGGGCGAGGACATCAAGGTGGTCAACAGCACGAACTACCGTTCGCTGGGTCCCGATGACTTCGGTCGTCTGATCCGCCTGGAGGGAGTCCGTTGCCACTATGCCGGAGTGAAGGATCAGAACGGCGTCACGCCCGAGCCGCTCAGGAACGGTAAATTTGAACAGAAATTCCCGAGTTGGATCTATACTGACGCCCGCCCGATTATCACCAAAGCTTGGTATCGCATGGCCTTCAGCTACAATATCAACCTCTACGGTTCGACGTGCTTCACGTTCAATGATGCCGCGAAGTACACCTCCGATCCGGGTGTGTACACCGTCCGCACGAGCGGCTACTCGCGTTTCTCGCAGCAGCCCGTGGTGCGCAACGGCGAGGTGGGCGACATCACGGCCATCTACGGAATCTACTCCAAGGAGAGTAACTTCCAGGGTGGTGACCGCGACTTCGCATCGTACCAGCTGTCGATCAGCCGTTTCTCGGATCTTCACTTCACCCGCAAGCAGTTCCTGTCGGAGGCCGAGGTGCTGGAGATGACGCCCGAGGATTCCTACAAGACGCCTAATATCGAGGAGGAGATCGACTAATCCGATCCCGACCCCGAAATTGAAAAGAGGATAGCCCCATTGGTGGGTTATCCTCTTTTTTTTGATCAAAACCCGACAAGCCTTTCGATTGCTTTCCCGAGAAACTGTCGACAGGTTCTCCGACAGTTTGTTAACAACCTCCCTCTCCGACTATTTTCCGATTTCGGGCGGTATCCGAATGACCGTGAGCCGGTCCGAGAGTCTGCTTGTTGTGCCAGGCCCTGTGGCGGTCCGGGTGTCTGCCCGTGCCTGCCCGCTGTGCCTGCTTGGTGGTGGGCGTGTCAGACTATGCCGCTACCCGTCGGTGCAGACCGGGGATTTGCCCCGTTGTACCTGTTTGAGTGGTGGGTTATTGAGGTTGTCGGTGTATTGCCCGTTGTGCCGTTGTTGACCGAATGGTTGCACTTTGATCGAGGTTTGTTTCCCGTGCGGCGCTTTGCGTGCCTTTTCTTTTCTCTCCCGAGGTCGGAGCGGTTGTGGCCTGCCATATAGGGATATGTCGGGCGGATGTTGCGCAAAGACAAAAAGAGGGTGCGACTTATTGTTAAATATACGAAAATCACCCCCGCCACAGATAACTGCGCCCAGGGGTGATTCCCTTGAAAAGAGGGCTTTGATACCTGTCTTCCCTTGATTAGCGTGTTTTTACACACCCTTGTCGTTTGGGGTGACAGGACCGGGGCTGGGTATGCCTTTTGCCTGTCCCCGGGGGCTATTCTTCTCCCTGCGACCGAACGTCCTCCCCGCTTTCCGCCGCCGTAAGTTCCGGAGTGGGGACGACGGACTCGTCGGCCATATTGTCGTCGGCCTCGATGAGGGAGGTGGAGTGTCGCTTCTTGCTTTGCAGACGGGCAATCTTTTTCAGCCGCTCACCCACACGCACGATGTTGTCGTTACCCGTGCAGAGGCGTTTGTGTACGTCGTCGTAAGCCGTGTGGGCCTTTTCCAGGGCCGCGCCCACGCTTTCAAACGACGCGGTGAGGGCTACACTCTGATCATAGAGTTTCAACGCACATTTGGCTATCTCCTGGGTGTTCTTGTCCTGGTCGTTGTACTTCCACATGTCGGCCACCATCTTGAGCAGGGCGAAGAGGTTCGTGGGCGACGATACGATGATCTTCTTCTCGTAGGCATCGGTCCAGATCGAGGGGTCGTGCTGGAGGGCGGCGAGGAATGCCGGCTCGTTGGGGATGAACATGATCACGAAGTCGGGCGACTTGAGCAGCAGCTGATACTCCTTGCGGCTCAGCTCAGTGACGTGCTTGCGCACCGAGGTGATGTGGGCCGCCAGATATTGGTCGCGCTCCGTTGCACTCTCGGCCGAGGTGTAGCCCACAAATGCCGTGAGCGAGACCTTCGAGTCGATGATGATGTGCTTCTTCTCGGGCAGATGCAACACCACATCGGGACGCAGATCCCGTCCCTCTTCGTCCTTGATGTTGTACTGTGTGTCGTAGTGTATGCCCTTGATCAGCGACGAATTGTCCAGAATCGTCTCCAGCAGCATCTCGCCCCAATCACCCTGCACCTTGGAATTACCCTTCAGGGCATTGGTCAGATTGGTTGTCTCGGAGGTGATCCTCTGGTTCAGCTCCATGAGGTTCTTCAGCTCGGCCTTCAATTCGCCCCGCTGGCTGGTCTGCGTGGTGTAGATCTCCTCCACACGCTTGCGGAAGTCGGTGATATTGTCGCGGAAGGGCTTGAGCAAAAGGTCGATCGACTCGCTGCTCGTCTGCTTGAAGTGCTTGGTCTGCTCGCCGAGTATCTCGTTGGCCAGATCCTTGAACTGGAGCCGGAAATGCTCTTCCTGCTTTTCGCGCTCGGCGGCCTGGAGCGTGCGGTCCTCCTCGATCCGTCGGCGCAGGGTCTCGATTTCGGCCTCGGACGAAGCCTTCAGCGCCGCCAGCGTGGTTTCCAGCTCGGACTTGCGGTCCCGCAACCCGAGGATCTCCTTCTGGGCGGTCTGGAGCCGTACCTCGGCCTCGCGGTGCAGGGCTTCGGTCGTGACCCGAGCCTGCTCCGAGGAGTTCAGGGTGGTCATGGCCTCGTCGGAGAGGGCGCGCAGACGGGCTGCCTCGCCGCGCAGATTCATGTAGAGTACGCCGAAAAGCAGAGCGGCGGCTCCGAAAACGATAAGGGTGATGATCTCGATATTCATACCAACAAAATTAATCGTTTTTTTCCAAAAAGCGCGCGATTCCTCCAAATAAAGCCCTCCACGGAGGGCCAACCGGGCGAATGGCGGAATCAAATCCGAAAATTAGCACTATCTTTGTCCACGGAAAAGTATTTATCAATCATAAGATCAAAAGTTATGGATTTCCTTACCCTGGCAAAGAAACGGTATGCCTGCCGTCAGTACAGCGATCGCAAGGTCGAACCCGAAAAACTGAAAATCATCCTTGAGGCGGGACGTGTGGCCCCGACGGCCGTCAACTTCCAGCCGCAACGTATCGTGGTGGTGGAGAGCGAGGAGGGTATTGCCCGCCTGGCGCGATGCACCCGCGACTTCAAACCGGCCTGTGCGCTGATCGTGTGCGCCGACTACCGCGAGGCCTGGGTGCGCAAGTACGACGGCAAGAACCACGCCGATATCGACGCTTCGATCGTCACGGACCACATGATGCTCCAGGCTACCGAACTGGGGGTCGATTCCCTGTGGATCTGTATGTTCCGTCCCGAGGTGGTCAAGGCCGAATTCGGTCTGCCCGAGGGTGTCGAGCCGGTGAATATCCTGCTGCTGGGCTACGGCGAGGGGGAAGTCCCTTCCGCCGACCGCCACTCCACGATGCGTAAACCGCTGGAGGAGACAGTTGTCGTGGAGCACTTCTAAGCCCATCCCGACAGCCATTCCGCCCGATTACCACATTCCGCTTTCGGCTTTGTGGGGTAGCATATCCCCGCCCTTGTCGGCCTGCCGATGCGTGTTAAATGGCATTCCGATACTTGCCGGGCAACGATAAGATCAGAGGAGGAAAAACCTATGGGTTTTTCCTCTTCTGATTGCTGAATACACCAGCTGCTTTTTGCATCATTACCTAAAAAGACGCCCCTGTTACAGATCCTGTAACAGGGGCGTACTTTCTTGAAAAAAGAGGGTGTTGATACGCTCTCTTTCCGGTTTAGTTGACCACGACCGTGGGGAAGTATTCCTTGAAGAGAGCCTCGGCCCGTTTCAGCTGCTCGGGGGAGTTCTCCCTGACCTCTTCGAGCTTGTATTCCCAGCCCATCGCCTCGTATTTGTGAACTCCGAGACGGTGGTAGGGGAGTACCTCCACCCGTTCGATGTTGCGGTATGCGCCCAGACGCTTGCCCAACGTGCGGATGTCCTCCTCGGCGTCGCTATAACCCGGCACCAGCACATAACGCACCCAGAACGGATGGTTGTGCTCCTCGAGCCAGGCGGCCGTACGGAGGGTCTGCTCATTGCTGCGTGAGGTGAGTGTGAGGTGGCGTTCGGGGTCGATCTGCTTGATGTCGAGCAGCACAAGGTCCACCAGTGACAACAGTTCCTCGACGTGTTTGTTCCATACGCCGCCGTTGCTGTCCAGACAGGTGTGTATGCCGTGGGCCTTCAGAGCCTTGACGAGCGGAATCAACTCCTCTGCCTGGACCGTAGGTTCGCCACCCGAGAAGGTGACGCCGCCGCGTTTGCCGAAGAAAGCCTTTTGGCTCACGGCCATGTCGAGGATCTCCTGCATGGGTGTGGCCTTGCCGCCCTTCATTTCGATGGTGTCGGGGTTGGCGCAGTAGAGACAGCGGAAGGGGCATCCCTGAAGGAAAACGACGAGCCGGAGACCCGGCCCGTCGAATGTCCCCATACTTTCGTAGGAGTGTACTTGAATCATCCCCGGATTACATTTTCTCGTGGAACGAACGGCTGATGACCTCCAACTGATGCTCGCGGCTCAGTTTCACGAAGTTCACGGCATAACCCGATACACGGATCGTGAGCTGCGGGTACTTCTCGGGATGCTCCATGGCGTCCTCCAGCATCTCGCGGTTCAGGACGTTGACGTTGAGGTGGTGTGCACCCTTCGTGAAGTAACCGTCCATCATCGTCACCAGGTTCTCGATGCGCTCCTCGGGCGTGGGACCCAGCGATTTGGGCACGATCGAGAACGTGTTGCTGATACCGTCCTGCGAGTCGCGGTAGCGGAGCTTGGCCACCGAGCTGAGCGATGCGATGGCACCGTTCTTGTCGCGACCGTGCATGGGGTTTGCACCCGGAGCGAATGCGATACCCTTTTCACGACCGTCGGGCGTAGCACCGGTCTTCTTACCGTACATCACGTTCGAGGTGATGGTCAGCAGCGACAGCGTGGGACGGGCGTTCTTGTAAACGGGGAGTTTCTTGAGCTCCTCGCTGAAGTAGTACACGAGGTCAACACCCAGGTGGTCGACACGGTCGTCGTTGTTACCGAAGCAGGGGAACTCGCCCTCGATGTCGAAGCCCTCGGTCAGACCGTTCTCGTTGCGGCGAGCCGTCACGTTGGCGTACTTGATGGCCGACAGCGAGTCGATGGCGATCGACAGACCGGCAACACCGTAAGCCAGGTTGATGCGCGGGTTGGTGTCGATGAATGCCATCTGGGCCTTCTCGTAGTAGTACTTGTCGTGCATATAGTGGATGATGTTCATCGCCTCGTTGTAGACGCGGGCGATTTCGGTCAGCACCTTCTTGTAGTTGGCCATCACCTCCTCGAAGTTGAGCTTGTCGCTGGTCAGCGTCGGGATACCCTTGACCATGAGTGTGCCGGTGTTCTCGCAACGACCGCCGTTGATGGCCAGCAGCAGGGCCTTGGCCAGGTTGGCGCGGGCACCGAAGAACTGGATCTGCTTGCCGATGGCCTGGTACGATACGCAGCAGGCGATACCGTAGTCATCGCAGTTGCGGACCTCACGCATCAGTGTGTCGTTCTCGTACTGGATCGAACTGGTGTCGACTGAAACCTTGGCGCAGAAGTTCTTGAATCCCTCGGGCAGCTCGGGCGACCAGAGCACCGTCATGTTGGGCTCGGGCGAAGGACCGAGGTTGTAGAGGGTCTGCAGGAAGCGGAACGAGGTCTTGGTGACCTTCGTGCGACCGTCGTTGAAGCGACCGCCGATGGCCTCGGTTACCCACGTGGGGTCTCCGGCGAAGATGTCGTTGTAGGACTGCATGCGCAGGTGGCGGACCATACGCAGCTTGATGACGAACTGGTCGATCAGCTCCTGGGCGAAGCTCTCGTCGATGTTGCCGTGGGCCAGATCGTACTCGATGTAGATGTCGAGGAAAGACGATACGTTACCCAGCGACATGGCGGCACCGTCCTGCTCCTTCACGGCAGCCAGGTAAGCCATGTAGACCCATTGTACGGCCTCCTGAGCGGTCGTGGCGGGGCGGCTCAGATCCAGGCCGTAGTACTCGCCGAGGATCTTGATGTCCTTGAGGGCCTTGATCTGCTCGGCCACCTCCTCGCGAAGGCGGATACGGTCCTCGGTCATGGGGCCGGTGAGGTTGTCCAGATCCTCCGACTTGGCCTCGATCAGACGGTCTATACCGTAGAGGGCCAGACGGCGGTAGTCACCGATGACACGTCCGCGGGCGTAGTTGTCGGGCAGACCCGTCAGGAAGCCCAGCGAGCGGAACGAGCGGATTTCTTTGGTATATACATCGAAAACGCCGTCGTTGTGCGTTTTGCGATAGTGCGTGAAGATATCTTTTACGCGGTCGTCGACCTCGACGCCGTTCTCATGGCAGGCCTTGGCCACCACGTTGATACCACCGAAGGGTTTGATGGCACGTTTGAGCAGTTCGTCGGTCTGCAGACCCACGATCAGCTCATTCTCCTTGTCGATGTAACCTGCTTTGTGCGAGGTGATCGTCGAGATGTTGACATGGTCCAAAGAGCGGATACCGTTGTTGTTGCGCTCCTCTTCCAATGCCTTCAGGCAGAGGTCCCAAATGCGTTTTGTGCGTTCGGTCGGTCCTTGCAAGAACGATGCGTCCCCCGTATAGGGCGCAATGTTTCTACTAACGAAATCACTGACATTAATTTCTTTACTCCAAAGCCCGTCGATAAAGGTTTTGTTTGACTCCATAAAATTTATCGTGTTAGTGGTTTATTATATGTTTAACCTGATTTGGGAACAAAAGTACGGATTTATTTCCGTTTTTTCCCAATCGGGAGATCCCCTTTTTTAGGTAAAAATACCTATTTTCCCGATTTTCGGCTTCCGAGCCCCATACGGGGCCCCCGGATCGAGGCGTTTTTCCGTAGGAAAAGGCGAAAGTCACAAGGGATGATGACGCGGGTCAAAAGATCCGGCGGGAGGCTTGATATATCCTGCGATTCTGAGTAATTTTGTCGGTCTGAAATTTTTAATCTGATCATGGAACACGAACAAAGATTCAGCTGCGTGGATTGCGGCACGCAGAACTGCAAATTCAAGGATCGCACTTATCCCGAATTCTGTCCCACGACCCACCTCGACCCCGGGGATTGGGCGTGGGCCGTGGAGCGTTACGACGAGGGGCGCAACCACGACATCATGGTGGCCAGTGCCGAGGTCGAGTACGAGGGCTATTGCCGTCTGACGCGTGTGGAGGAGATCATGACCTTCGCCCGCAAGATCCACGCCCGCAAAATCGGCATCGCCAACTGCATCGGACTGGTGCGTGAGGCGAGGATCTTTGCCCGCATCCTCCGTGAGAATGGATTCGAGCCTTACTCGGTGATCTGCAAGGTCGCGGGCAAGTCCAAATCCGAGATCGGCATCCCGAAGGAGTGCGAGCAGATCGGTGCGGCGATGTGCAACCCGATTCTCCAGGCCCGCCTGCTGAACCGGGAGGGAACGGATCTGAATGTGGTCATCGGGCTGTGCGTGGGTCACGACAGTCTGTTCTACAAGTACTCCGAGGCCTATGTCACGACGCTGGTGACCAAGGATCGGGTGACGGGCCACAATCCCGTGGCGGCACTCTATACGGCCGATTCCTACTACCGCAAGAAGCTCTTTCCCCGGAAGTAAGTCCTGTGGCGGTGTCTGCGGGCGGGACTTCTCCTCCGGAGCAACAAAAGAGCTTGGTTATCAAGGATGAAATCTACAAAATTCCCCCTGTCGCTCAGATTTGCGGCAGGGGGATTTTCTTGAATGGAGGGTCTTGACTAGTCCTCATTTTGCTGTATTGTCCTACGAGCTTCCGAACGGTTGAACGCTCTCAGGCAAAGGGGTTGCGAGAAGGGGGGGAGCGGTTTTACAGACGACCGGGCTTTCCAGCGGGGAATACCTCGAATAGGCATGGTGTGTCGCAGTTCCCCCGGCGGATCCCTTTGAGGAAATTCCGCTCCAAATCCGGCTTCGGAACCCTTTGAGAGTCTTGTCCGACTTCCGGTCAGCTTTGTTCCGGTGGGCGTTTCGAGGTTTCCTCACGGAATGTCAGTTCCCCGCATCTCTTCGCCGCAAGTGTGCGCAAAGCCTACCTGCGTCCGGACGAATCAGACGGGCATAAAAAAAGAGAGGTGGCCGGACTTTTAGCCACCCCTCTCCGGTTAAATTTAGACTTATGGTTTTCAGGTTTTATTTCTCTGCTTGATCGGCCTGGGCTGCAGCCTCGGGACGCATCACGATGTGAGCCATGTTATTGTCCTTGAGAATCTGCTGGGCCATCTTCTGGACGTCCTCGCAGGTGATCTTGCGGATGTTCTGCTCGAATTCGGCCACACTGTTGATGCCCTTGGTTTCCTTGTCGATCAGGTAACGTATCCACGAACCGTTTTCCACGAGGGTGTTCTGCCAGCTCTTGAGCATGAATTCGCGGTGCTTCTCGATATCCTCGCTTACGGGACCTTCCTTGGCGATCTTCTCCAGCTCCAGCATGATGATCTCCATCAACTCGTCGGCCATCTTCTCGTTGGTGTCGAACATGATGCGCAACATATACTGGGCCTTGGGGTAGTAGTTGACCGTACCGCCTACGCCTACGCCATACGTGCCGCCCTTCTCCTCGCGGATCGAGATCAGGTAGCGCGAGTTGAGTGCCTGGGCCAGGAAGTTGATTGCCAGCTTGTTCTTGATCGAGAACTCGGTGTCACCCGTGAAGGTGTAGCTTACCGACACCTTGGGCTGCTGCATCGGGGTCTTGAAATCCTCCTTGACAACGCCCTCGACAAAGCGGACCTTGTCGTCGACGAATGTCAGGGGCTTCTTCATCGTGGGCAGCGAACCGATGTACTTCTCCACGAGGGGACGCAGCGTCTCGGCGTCGATGTTACCTGCGAATACGAAGGTTAAACCGTTGACACCCGGCAGGAGTTTGTGGTAGATGGCGGGCAGCTGCTCGAACTTCACCTCGTCGAGCGATTCGAGGGTCAGCTCCTGGCGAAGGGGGTTGTGGCCGTAGATCACGTCGGTCACCTTCTCCTGCATCAGGTAGTCGGGGTTGGACTTGATGTTGGCCAGCTGCGTGCGGAGCAGGGTCATCAGACGGTTGAAGTCATCCTGGTTGAAGCGCGGCTGCGTGAAGCTTAGGTAAACGAGCTGGAGCATGGTCTCCACATCCTTCGGCGAGCAGTTGGCAGATACGCCGCCCGAATAGTTGTCGAATACGGGCTGAACCGATACCGACTTGCCCGAGAGTTGTTTCTTGAGCTCCGTGGCGGAGAACTTGCCGATACCCGACATGGAGGTGATCGACGACATCAGCTCGCCGGCGGTGTGCTCCTCGGCCTTCAGCATGGCCAGACCGCCCTCGGCATAAGCCGTCATGCGCAACTCGTCGGCCTTGAAGTTCGTGGGCTTGAGGATGATCTTGGCTCCGTTCTTGAGGATCCACTCGGTCGTGCCGAGCAGCTCGTCCTTCGTGGTGGTCTGTACGGGCGAACCCTTCAGCTTGATCGACGGGTCGATCAGCGGCTCCTTGACCACGTTGTCCTCATGCGGGGCGATCTCCGACTCGATGACCTTCTTGCGTACGGCCAGCAACTCCTCCTCCGTGGGGGTCTTCAGACCCTCCTTCTCGGGAGCGTTGACCACGATCACCTGGTTCTCGGCATAGAGTACCTGCTGGGCGTATTGGTTCACGGCCTCGACGGGGAGCTGTTTGATCAGCGTGCTGTCGATCTTCCACTGCGTCTCGTCGTCGGCGATAGGGGTGTTCTTCTGATAGTTGTTCAGGTAGGTATGCACGTAGTCGTTGTTCGTGCGGTCGTTGCGGTTGGCGTAATCCTTCTCGGCGTAGCGCATCAGATTCTCCTGTGCGCGCTCGAACTCACTCTGGGTGAAACCGTGGCGGCGGATACGCTCCATCTCGGTGTACATGGCCTCGAAACCGCGGAGCAGCTCACCGTCCTTGGTGTTGACCATCCAGGATGCAGCCTCCAGCGTGGGGATGATGCCCACCGAACCCAGGCTCATGCCTGCGCTGATGAACGGAGCATCGGGTTTCATGGCGATCTCCTGGAGACGGGCGTTGGCCATGAGGCTCATGTAGGCGTGGAGCGTCTCGATGGTCTCGCCGTAGATCGTGTTGTTGATCTCCAGGGGAGTGGCCGGGCGCTTGATGGAGAGCATGGCCTGCGTACCCTGCATTTCGGGGTCGGTGTAGATGCTGACGATCGGCTCCTCGTTGTCGGGCACCGTGATCACGGCCTTCTGGGCAGCGTCGGCGGGCGAAGCGGGGATGTCGGCCATCAGAGTCTTAAGCTGGGCCTCCACGGCGTCGACGTCAATGTCGCCGACTACCACTACGGCCTGATACTCCGGACGGTACCATTTCTGATAGAAGGCCTCCAGCTCGGCGTGGTCGAAGCTTTTCAGATCGTCCAGATAGCCGATCAGGTTGCGGTTCTCGTAGGGAGTACCCTTACCGATGGCCTTGATCTGTTTGATCGTCGATCTCCATCCGGCGTTGTCGCGCGTGCGCAACTCCTCCATGATCACACCGCGCTCCGAGTCGATTTCCTTGGGCTCGAGTGCGATGAAGTGCGACCAGTCGTGGAGGATCAGCAGAGCCGTGTCGATGATTCCCTGACGCGAGGTCGGGACATCCGAGATATTGTAGCAGGTCTGATCCCAGGTGGTGTAGGCGTTGAGGTTTGCGCCGAATTTCACACCTACGGTTTCCAGATATTCGGTCAACTGTTTGCCGGGGAGGTTCTTCGTGCCGTTGAATGCCATGTGCTCCAGGAAATGGGCCAGACCCTGCTGGGAGTCGTCCTCCTGGATGGCACCTATGTTGTGCCAAATGTAGAAATCGGCCTGACCTTTGGGTTTCTCGTTGTGGCGGATGTAGTATCTCATACCGTTTTCGAGAGTGCCTGTGCGCAGGGCCTTATCCGTGGGAAGCGGGTTCATCATCGGATTTTGAGCCGTCGCGCTGCTCAGTGCGAATGCGGCGCAGAGCAGCAACATGATTTTTTTCATAGGCTTGGATTTTGGATTAAAGGTTTATTTGTTTGAATTCAGTTCAGTTTTTCTCTTCTGGTCTGTATTCCAGGACGTCGCCGGGCTGACAGTCGAGCGCGCGGCAAATGGCCTCGAGTGTCGAGAACCTCACGGCCCTGGCCTTCCCGGTCTTGAGGATCGAGAGGTTGGCGGGGGTTATCTCCACACGTTCCGCCAGTTCGCCGAGCGACATTTTGCGCTTGGCCATCATGACGTCCACATTGATGATGATTGCCATTTTTTATCGTTCCTTAAAATTCATATCGTGAGTTTCTGTTCCTCGCTCAACTGCGATCCTATGGCGAAGACCTCGGCCATGAAGATGAACAGTATGCCCAGGATGATGTTCTGGTAGTTGATCGGCAGCTCTTCGATGACCCTCATGGTCGAGGGCGCGAGCAGTTGTTCGGCCTTGCGGATGTGGATGTACTGTTCCAGGGAGCTGGCCAACTCGTTCATCAGAAAGATGATTCCGATCCACCGCGTGCGGGATATGTTGATATGACGGATCGGTTCCTCGTTGCGGATCGAGCGGCGCAGCGAGATGATGATCAGCGCAAAGAGCACGAGCATCACGAGCGACGACAGGGTCATGAACATGACCAGTATATAGGCGTAACCGTTGTCGGCGAAGACGTTGAACATCGTGTCGGTCGAGATCTGTTCCGGGAGATTTACGTTCATCGAGATCTTTTCGATTTTTGTGTCGATGTTGTCGGGCAATCCCTCGATTCTTATTGCGGAGGTTTTCTCGTCAAGGGGGGCCGCCACCACATAGCTGCGGTTGGTGAGTCCGAAGTTTCCCGATTCTTTCCATCCGCGCAGGAATTCGGGCAGGAAGTAGGTTGCGAAGGCGATTCCGAGGGTCGCCAGGTAGATGTTGTATATGATCGCCAGGTGGCGGTATATCCTTTTTTTGTTTTGCATATCCTGTGTGGGGCGCTTATACAACACAAAAGTAAAAATAATTTTTTGGAAAACAAACTTTTTTTATCGTTTTTCGATATATTTTTAACTTTACCTACATAAAAATGCTCTGTGGAGTAGCGGAGCGGGGTGTGTGGCGGCAGGGTGGGGAGGGGATTTAAAGGGGAAGGTGTGGGCTGTCTCTTGACCGGAATTTCCTCAGAACCAAAGAGTAGGGAAGGTCTTTGTTTATATTATATAGGTGGCGGTGGACTCTGGTTTTAGTGTTAAAAAAATTAATTTATTCTTTGTTATTTCTGATTTTTTTTATAACTTGCATGACGGTTGCCGAAAGGTAGGCCGTGATCCGGTTATAATATTAAAACAACTTCTAAAATTCAAGAACGTTATGGAAAAGAGCAACACAATCTCGTCTTGCTTGAGCAAAATTCGCTCGGTGAGATTCCTGGCTTTGGCTTTGGCATTCTGTCTGCCTTTGTCGCTGGCTTCGTGTAGTGACAATGATGACAATGGTGGCGGCGATTCTGCGGGGCCCGTGGGTACCGACCTGGGCGAAGGTGCCAACTGTTATATCGTATCTGAAGCAGGAGATTATTATTTCAAGCCTTTGCACGTGAGTGGTGCTCCGATCGAGAATGTGAGGACGGTCGATTGGGTTTGGACTACGTTGGATGAGAAGGGGGAAGATCCCCATCTGATTTCGGATTTGGATTTTGTTGACGGTGTTGTTAAATTCAAGGCTTCGGGTAAGAAGGGCAGCACGATCATCGCCGCCTTCGGCCCTGCCAGCGAGATGGTCTGGACGTGGCACATCTGGTGCACGGATCAGCCCGAGGTTATAACCTATGAAAATGGAGCGGAGTTTATGGATCGTTATCTGGGTGCCATCGAGGCCGGATATTCGCCCTTGTCGGTCGGTATGTTGTATCAGTGGGGCCGTAAAGACCCGTTCTTCAGCAGCAGAACCGACGGTGAGGGTATAGGCCAGGCTTTCTTGAAAGCCAACGAGTCCACGTTGATGAACCCCGAATTGGGCTACAAGTGGGAGACTCGCGAGGAGTATGCCGATCTCGAGAAAGCTACGCTCAACCCGACGACTTATTTCTACGGTCATAGCATGAACTGGATGGAGGTTGATAACCATGAGTTGTGGGGAACGGAAAAGACCGATTACGATCCTTCGCCCGCAGGTTGGCGTATCGCTTCGTCTGAAGATTGGTTGTGTCTGAACAAGGAGAACTTTATCTTCGACAAGGAGACGGGCGCATACTCCTATACTCATAACAATGTGACGACCTGGTGGCCGGTTTGTGGTGTTCGTGACACCCAGGGCGGTGAGTTGGTAAAACCGATTGATCAAGTTATCATTTGGGCTTGTGGAGTTTATGAATATCAGGGTTTCAACGGTGATATCGCCTATTTTGGAGACCGTCTGTCTGCTAGTCCTTATCTGTTCAATGTTTCTTGCCCGGGTAACAAGGCATTTGCTCAAGGTGTGCGTTGCGTGAAGATCAAGTAGCCGCAATACGATACTGCGTATAAAACAAGACGGTTCTGCGAACATTGGGTCGCAGAACCGTCTTGTTTTGCGGAACATCAGCGGGCGGGGTTGATTCCCGTAAAAATTGGAGACATTCTTGGGAGAATCTCGTATTTTTTCGTACCTTGGCCTTGACTATCGGCCGACCCGATGCCTGTATCTTCCCTGCGGATGTCCCGGATGGGGTTGATTCCGAATCGGAGTATGGGGCTGCGGAGCGGCCGAACGGGTATTGCATTAAATTCTTAAAAAATATGGCTGAAAAATCTGTATATAAACATAAGGTAGACCCCCAGGAGGTCGATTTTACATTGCATGCCTCGGTGGCGTCCATGACCCGGACCGTATTGCAGGTGGCGGGGAATGATGCCTGTGGCAAGGGCTTCGGAGTGGACTCGCTTCAGGCCGACAACCACACGTGGGTGCTCTCGCGTATGGCCGTGGAGCTGGACAGCCTGCCCCGGCAGTATGACGAGTATTCGGTGGGCACGTGGATTTCGGACTACGGACGGGTGCTCTCGACGCGTAACTTCACACTGGAGGATGCCTCGGGTCGTGAGTTCGGCCGAGCCGTCACCCAATGGGCGATGATCGACATGAAGAGCCGCACGGCGGTCGATCTGTCGTGGGTGGGCGACAAGCATTCCGAGGCCGTGGTCGACATCCCCTCGCCGACGGACAAGCCCCGCAAGATCCGCGCCGTGAACCCCACCCGGGAGATGGAGCACCGCGTGGTGTATAGCGATATAGACTTCAACCGCCACGTCAACACGATGCGCTACCTGGTGCTGATGTTCGATATGCTGCCCCTGGAGCTGGTGGCGTGCGGACGTCCCGTGCGCCTGGACGTCCACTTCCTGCACGAGTGCCGCTACGGACAGACGCTGATCGTGGGCTGCGAGATGCAGGAGCGGGGTGCGGCCTTTGAGGTGCGCTCCGACGACGGTACGGTGGCCGTGAAGGCTCAGGTGGAGTGGAAGGAGGAGTAAAACCCTAAACCAGGAGGATAACCAATGAAAATCACGATTTTAGGTCCGGCACACCCCTACCGCGGAGGGCTGGCGTCGATCATGCAGATCATGGCGCAGGTCTTTCAGCGCCGAGGTAACGAGGTGGACATCAAGACCTTCACCCTGCAATACCCCTCGCTGCTCTTCCCCGGCAAGAGCCAGACCGTCGACGGTCCGGCACCGGAGGATCTTCGCATCGAGCGGAGACTGAATACCGTCAATCCCTTCAACTGGTGGATGCTCGGCCGCCGCATCTGCCGGGAACGCCCCGATTTCGTGCTGCTGAAGTACTGGACACCGTTCATGGCTCCCGCTTTCGGTACGGTGGCCCGCCTGGTCCGCCGCAACGGACACACGCGCGTGCTTTGCCAGATCGACAATGTCGAACCCCACGAACACCACCTGGTCGACCGGCCCTTCAACCGCTATTTCCTGTCGACGGTCGACGGCTTTGTCTATATGTCGGAGCAGGTCCACGGTGAACTGAAGGAGTACAGCTCCGCCCCCGCGCTCTTCTCGCCCCATCCTCTTTTCGAGAACTTCGGGCAGAGGGTCGACCGCGGCGAGGCAGCCGTGCGCCTGGGACTGGATCCCGCGCGGCGTTATCTGCTCTTCTTCGGTCTGATCCGCGACTACAAGGGTCTGGATATTCTGCTCGATGCCTGGGCGGGGATCAAGAACCGGGGAGCATTGCCCGACGTGAGGCTCATCGTGGCCGGGGAGTTCTATACGGACGAGAAACCCTACCTCCGCCGGATCGAGGCCCACGGACTTGGGGAGGAGGTGATCCTCCACGACAGGTTCATCCCCGACGGGGAGGTGAAGTATTACTTCTCGCTGGCCGATTGCGTGGTGCAGCCCTACAAGACCGCCACGCAGAGCGGTGTCACACAGATCGCCTATCAGTTTTCCACGCCGATGATTGTCACCGACGTGGGCGGACTCAAGGAGATCGTCCCCGACGGACGTGTAGGCTATGTCTGCCCGCCGACGGCCGAAGGGGTGGCCGATGCCGTGGAGAGGATCTACGGCGAGGGGGTCCTTGAACGCTTTGCGGCGAACTGCCTGGAGGAGCGCAAACGTTTCTCGTGGGAGGAGATGTGCAGCCGCATCGAGGAGGTCTACCGCCTGACCCGGAAACAATAATCAAAAACACGAAGATATGAAATTAGCCGAAGCATTGGGCTTGCGTGCCGACTTGCAGAAACGCATCTCGCAGCTGGAGGCCCGTCTGAAGAACAACGTGCGGGTGCAGGAGGGCGAGGCCCCGGCCGAGGATCCCGCCGCCCTGCTCGCCGAGCTGAATCACTGCCTGGGGGAGCTGGAGCAACTGATTTTCAGAATCAACCACACCAATATGATGACCCTGCGCGAGGGCCGTTCGCTGACGGAGCTGATCGCCCGCAAGGATGTTCTCTCGTTGCGCATCTCGACCTTGAGGTCGGTGGTCGAAGCCGCCACGGGATCTATTGACCGCTACTCGGTCAACGAGATCCGCTATGTGCGTACGGTCGACGTGGCCCGTATCCAGAAGCAGATCGACGACCTGTCGCGCGACCTGCGTGAACTCGATGTCGAGATCCAGCAGCTCAACTGGCTGACGGATCTGATCTGATCGCAGCGGGCCGACCGTTGCAGGGCTTCAACGGCCCGGAACATACGAATTTAGTCCCCGATCGGGCGGGCATAACCTTTTGCATATGTACGTGGAGCGGAGCCTGACACACCGGGAAGCGTAAGGCTCATCATCGTTACAAAGGCAATCTTATCATGCATCGTTTACTACCTTGTGCCGACGATCGGGAATGAGGGTGGGGGAGGGAACAACCGCTGTCGGTCCGAGAGGACCGGCGGCGGTTTGTCGTAAAAAGAGACGGGACGATAAAAAAAAAGGGGGAGGCGTGCAAAACCCCGATTAATTTGTTACCTTTGTCTCCCGTAATGGTTCTGAGGAGTTGCCGCCGCAACGATTCCTGCCACAAAAGGGCTGATGCAGAGGTCGAAGACCTGCTGCCGGACCCGGGCAGAGAGGTGGTGTCGCAACTTCATATGGATAATAGGGAATCCGGTGAAAATCCGGAACAGTACTCGCTGCTGTAAGTTCCACTTTGCGGATCGGAGGAGCGCGGCCTTGGCCGTTCCCGAATCCCAAGTCAGAGAGCCTGTTGCCTCGATGCCACTGAATCCCTTCGGAGGGGATTGGGAAGGCGCAACGGGTGGAACGAGTCAGAAGACCTGCCTTTACGCTGAAAATAGGATGGATGCCTGCGGGTTACGGCTAAAATCGAATGGCGGCACATCGTGCCGTGGAGTGACACTCCCGATCGCGGTCTATTCCCCTGGGCGCAGGATACCCCCCCCCGAGGAATCATTCGGATGCGATTGGCGAGTGCTTCTTTTTTTTCGAGGGTCCGAGGCCCGAGTGATCCCCTCGCTGCCGGATAGCAGGTTTTTGATTCATCCTTTTTGTTTTGGAAAAGTAACGAGTATGAGCTAATTTTCAAAAACCTAATAATTATGCGTATCAGTAAACTCTTTCTGTGGATGCTGATCATTCCCTGGGCTCTCGCCTCCTGCAACAAGGACGACGTGATCACCGAGGAGGATCGGATGCCTGTGATCGAACTCGACAGCCCGACGGGAGCCTATACCGTCAAGACGGGGCGCGAGTTGCTTATTCAGCCCTCTTATTCCTGCGTGGAGAACGCCCTCTATGTGTGGACGATCGACGGCAAGATCGTGGGCGATGCTCCCGAATACCTCTTTTCGAGCGAGGAACTCGGCGAGGTCTTCATCAAACTGGATGTCTCGACCCGCTACGGCACGGCCTCCGAGGAGATGAGGGTCGATGTCGTCGATCTGGAAATCCCGACGATCGGATTCGCCGTCGAGGAGGGTGGTTATAAGATCCTGGTGGGCCACGAACTGGTCCTGAAACCCACGGTGGCCGAATGCTCGATCCCCACGACCTTTAAGTGGAGCGTCAACGGTGAGGTGCGCTCCGAGGAACGCGACTTCACCTTCGTAAGTGCTACCCCCGGAAACTTCAACCTGCGTTTTGAGACCGAAAACGAGGACGGATCTGATGCCGTGGAGTTTAAGGTTGAGGTCTGCACTCCGGAGCAGATGCCTTTCGGGTGGACGTTCGACCAAAAGAACTACTACCTCTCGCAGGGACGTCGCATCCTGCTCAAGGCCCACGATATAGAGAATGCCCTCGATGCCACCTACACGTGGAGCGTCGACGGTGAGGAGAAACAGACGGGCGATCGCGCCGAGTATGTCTTCGAGTCGGGTGACGAGGGCGAACACCGCGTCGTGGTGACGATGAAGAACTCCGTAAGCGAACTTTCCGAGGAACTGATCGTCACGGTCTGCCCGCCCGAGGGCCGCTACCACCGTGCCAAAGGTGCGGGAAGCCGTGCCGACTTTACGAAGGTCTACTCCTTCCTGCCCGCTCCGGGCCAGTTTGTCAACGAGGGCTACACGGCCTCGACCATGGAGGAGGCCACGGCCTATGCCGAGCAGTCGATGCGCCAGAACGGTTATGTCTCGCTGGGTGGCTTCGGCGGTTCGATCGTCGTGGGCTTCGACCACAGTGTGGACAACAGCGGCAACTATGACCTGGCGATCCTGGGCAACTCGTTCACCAACAGCTCCGAGCCGGGCATCGTGTGGGTCATGCAGGACGAGAACGGCGACGGACTCCCCAACGATACCTGGTACGAACTGAAAGGTTCGGAGAGCGGCAAGCCGACCACCCTTGCGGATTATTCGGTGACCTACTTCCGTCCCAAAGCCCCCCACATGAGCGTGCAGTGGAAGGACAACCTCGGCAACAGCGGTACGATCGACTACCTGGGACAGTATCACGGCCAGCCCTTCTACTACCCGGCCTGGGTCAAGGAGAACCAATACACGCTGCGCGGCACACGCCTCGGCGCCAGAAACACCAATGTGGGCGACTCGGGCAACCAGTACTGGGAGAATGCCGACTATGACTGGGGTTATGCCGATAACTTCAGCCCGACGGACCGCCTGGAGGAGGATCCTGAGGTGGACCATCGCGCCAATCACTTTAAGATCTCCCACGCCGTCGATTTCGAGGGCAAGGAGGTGAACCTGAAGTATATCGACTTTGTGAAGGTGCAAAATGCGGTCAACGCCAAGAGCGGATGGCTCGGAGAGCTTTCCACGGAGGTGTGCGGTTTCTATGATTTCAGTTTAAAAAAGAAGTAAGCGATGAAAAACATTATATTCAGATTGATGTTGTCGTTGGGCGTGCTGGCCTTTGCGGTGGGTTGTGACGACGACCAGGAACAGATCTTCGAGGGCGTGGACAACCGCATCGGGGCATTCAGCCTGACCACCCCCGCGGGTGAGGTCTACCACGCGGCCATTGTCGGCGAGCAGATCATCGTCACCGTGCCCGTGAACGTGTCGCTGACGGGAGCGGAGGCCGAGTATGAGATCAGCGAGCGAGCCGAACTCTACCCCGATCCCAAATCCGTCACGGACTGGGACAGCGAACACCGTTTCCGTGTGCTTTCTTATAACCAGTCGTCGCGCGACTATACCTATACGGTCAACCGCGAGGCGGTCGACAGCCGTTCGGTGGTGCTGCTCACGCAGGCCGATGTCACGGCCCTGGCCCAAAACGGCGTGTCGGAGATCGAGGGTGATCTGATTATCGGCAATTATGCCGCCCCGGGTGTGGATCCCGTCACCGACCTTTCGGTGCTGGACAAGCTGACGAAGGTGAGCCGTCATGTGATCGTCAACCGCTCGTTCGCCGGAGAGAAGATCCTGCTCCCGGCCCTGCGGTCGGCCGGAGGCGTTGTGATGGGTTCGCTGCTCGGCGCAGTGGCGCTGGAGAAGCCTGTCTCGGTGGAAATGCCCGCCCTGGAGTCGCTGGGCGAGCTGTCGGTCAACTGCCCGATGGTGGAACAGGTGCTGATGCCGGAACTCGCTGCGGTGAGCTCGCTCTTTGTCAATAGCGCAGCCCTGCGCGGGGTTAATCTCGAAAAGCTGACCGCCTGCACGGGCAATCTGTGCTTCAACTGCGGTAACAATACCACCTCGACGGCCAACAAACTGCTGGAGAACCTTACCCTGCCGCTTCTTGAGGAGGTCGGCGGTTCGTTTATCGTGACGAACCATTCGGCCCTGTCAACCCTCAACCTCGACGCCCTGAAGAGTGTGGGCGAGCGTTTCGAGGTGTCGCTTAGCGCCTTGAGATACTTCCGCCTGCCGCTCCTCGAAACCATCGGCAGCGACTTCTCGTGCAAGTCCATGTTCAGCCTGGTCATCCTCAGTTTCCCGAAACTGGTCCACTGTGGTTCGTTGAACGTGGAGTCTACCGCCCGGAATACCGATCTGGCCCAAATCGAGTTGAAGGAGCTGATGCGTGTGGATGGCGATCTGATCTTCAACTGCAAGAGCACCACACCCAAGCTCGAACTCTCGAAACTGGAACATGTGGGCGGCGATCTGAAGGTGCAGAACTTCCCCGAGCTGACCGAATTGTCGATGCCCTGTCTGAAGGAGTGCGGCAAGAGCCTCTACCTCTACGGCCTGGGACTGCTCAAGGAACTGGACCTCTCGCAACTGGCCTCTCTGCCGTCGCTCCAGTTGGTGGCGTGCTATGTCCTGGAGCGGGTCAAGGTACAGCCGACGACGCTCCACGATGTGGAACTGAACGGCGGTTCGCGCGAGTGTGCAATCCCCGTTTTCGAGGGGGCGGAGTCCATCGACGGTACGCTCAAGGTATCGAACTATACCCATACGAATAATTTCGAGTTTGCCGGTCTGAAACAAATCGGTAGCTATGTCCACATCCGCAGCTTGAGGGGTGAGGGCCGTCTGTCGTTCCCCGATCTGGAAAGCGTGGAGACCATCGACCTGAGAAATGTCGAGTGGCTGAGCCACCTCTCGGCACCGAAACTTGTGGAGGTGAGCCAGACGTTCAACCTCAACAACGGACTCTACCTCCGCACCGGAGCTTTCGAGTGGCCCCGACTGCGGCGGATCGGTACGCTGAAATTCATGGGAAACATGTATGGCGGTTACAACGACATGAAACTCGAATCGTTGGCTGATTTTGCGCTTGTGGAGCAGATCACGCGGGTCGAGATCCGAGGCTGGAGCTGTCTTACGGATTTCTCGGGACTGAAGAAGTCCTTTGCAGGCATCACACCCGAGAATTGGGTGATCGAAAAGTGTGCTTACGTCCCCTCTTACGACGATATGAAGGCGGGGCGTTACACCCCCAACGTGTAATTTAAAGTTCAGAGTGGGAGGAGCGTCCTTGGGGGGATGCTCTTCCCCGTTTTTTGAAAATTTATGAAAAGACATCTGTTTTATCTCTTCACCCTCTGTTCGACCCTCTTTGCGGGGTGCATGGAGTGGGATTACGGCCAGACCGAGGAATTCGGTGGCGGCGATGCGGGTGAGATGATCACCACACCGTCGGCTTCGGGCGATATGCCCGAGGGTCACGTCACGGGAAGCGGACTCTTCATCACGTGCGAAGGCAACTTCCAGTATGGCAACGCCACGCTCTCGTACTACGACGCCGAGGCCCGCCACGTCGAAAACGAGATCTTCAAGCGTGCCAACGGCTTCAAGCTGGGCGATGTGGCCCAGTCGATGGTCATCCGCAAGAATGTGGGCTGGATCGTGGTCAACAATTCCCACGTGATCTTTGCCATCGACATCAACACCTTCAAGGAGGTGGGCCGCATCACGAACCTCACCTCTCCGCGCTACATCCATTTCCTGTCGGACGAAAAGGCCTATGTGACCCAGCTGTGGGACAACCGCATCTTCGTGGTCAACCCCAAGACCTTCGAGATCACGGGCCATATCGAGTGCCCGCGCATGACGATGGAGACGGGTTCGACCGAGCAGATGGTGCAGTGGGGCAGATATGTCTATGTGAATTGCTGGTCGTACCAGAACCGTATCCTCAAGATCGACACCCTGACCGACCGCGTGGTCGACGAACTGGAGGTGGGCATCCAACCCACCTCGCTGGTGCTGGACAAGTACGGCAAGATGTGGACCATCACCGACGGCGGCTACGAGGGCAGCCCCTATGGCTATGAGGCTCCCGTACTCTACTGCATCGATGCCGAGACGTTCCGCGTCGAGCGCCAGTTCCGCTTCAAGAAGGGCGACGCCCCCTCCGAGGTGCAGATCAACGGCACGGGCGACAAGCTCTACTGGATCAACAAGTCGGTGTGGTGTATGGATGTCACGGCCAAGCACGTCCCCGCCCGCCCGTTCCTCAAGTACAACAAGACGATCTACTACGGACTGACGGTCAATCCGCTGAACAACGAGGTCTATGTGGCCGATGCCATCGACTACCAGCAGCAGGGCGTCATCCTCCGCTATTCGGAAGAGGGGGACCTGCTCGATGAATTTTATGTAGGAATCATTCCGGGAGCCTTTTGCTGGAGATAAACCAGGTTTGCGATGAAGAAACTTTTACTTTGGGCTTCGGCCCTGCTGCTTTGCCCGCTTCTCCGGGCTCAGGAAAAACCCAGCCGTCATTTCGACATCCGCGAGGTGACGGTCGTGGGCCAACGCCCCATGAAGGAGATCGGTGTGCAGAAAACCCGCTTCGATTCGGTGATGCTCAAGGAGAATATCGCCCTGTCGATGGCCGATGTGCTGACGTTCAACTCCTCGATTTTCGTCAAGAGCTACGGCCGCGCCACGCTCTCGACGGTGGCCTTCCGCGGAACGTCGCCCTCGCATACGCAGGTGACGTGGAACGACATGAGGATCAACAACCCGATGCTCGGCATGACCGACTTCTCGATGATCCCCTCTTATTTCATCGACGATGCCTCGCTGCTGCACGGCACCTCGTCGGTTAACGAGACGGGCGGCGGTCTGGGCGGTGCCGTGAAGCTGGCGACGCGTCCGGCCGGAAACCTCGGCTTCGGGATGCAGTATATCCAGGGTATCGGCTCGTTCGGGACCTATGACGAGTTCCTGCGCCTGACCTATGGCGATGATCATTGGCAGAGTTCCACGCGCGTGGTCTATTCCTCGTCGCGCAACGACTACAAGTATGTCAACCGCGACAAGAAGGAGAATATCTACGACGAGGACCACAACATCATCGGTTCCTATCACCCCACCGAGCGCAACAAAAGCGCCTCGTTCAAGGATCTGCACGTCTTGCAGGAGGTCTACTACAATACGGGCCGCGGTGACCGCATGGGTTTGAACCTGTGGTACGTCAACTCCAACCGCGAGCTGCCGATGCTGACGACCGACTACGCCGACGAGCTCTCGTTCGAGAACCGCCAACGGGAGCATACCCTGCGCGGCATCTTCTCGTGGGATCACCTGCGCGACCGCTGGAAGATGGGCGCCAAGTTCGGATATATCCACACCTGGATGGCCTATGACTACAAACGCGACAAGGGTAACGGCGAGATGGCCTCGATGACCCGTTCGCGCAGCAAGGTCAACACCCTCTTCGGCAAGGTCGACGGCGAGTTCGCTCCCGGCGAGAAGTGGCTCTTTACGGCCAATGTCACGATGCACCAGCACCTGGTGGAGAGTGTCGACAAGAACATCATCACGCAGGTGGGCAACAAGGCCGTGGTGGGCTACGACAAGGGTCGTTTCGAGCTTTCGACGGCCGTGTCGGCCAAGTGGCGTCCCATCGACCGCTTCGGTATGTCGCTGGTGCTGCGCGAGGAGCTCTACGGCGATGAGTGGACGCCGCTGATCCCGGCCCTGTTCCTTGACGGGGTGATCTCGCGCAAGGGCAACATCGTGGCCAAGGCCTCTATCTCGCGCAACTACCGTTTCCCGACACTCAACGACCTGTACTTCCTCCCTGGCGGCAACACCGACCTGAAGAAGGAGAGCGGATTTACCTACGATGCGGGTCTTTCGTTCGGTGTGGGCCGCAAGGGCCGCTACACCCTGAGCGGAGGCGTCAACTGGTTTGACTCCTACATTGATGACTGGATCATCTGGCTGCCGACGATGAAGGGATTCTTCTCGCCGCGCAACATCAAGAAGGTCCATGCCTACGGCATCGAGACCAACGCCGATCTGAGCGTGGCCCTTTCGCGCGATTGGATGCTCGGGATGAAGGGTACCTTCTCCTGGACGCCGTCGATCAACGAGGGCGAGATGATGTCGCCTGCCGACCGCTCGGTGGGCAAGCAGCTGCCCTATGTCCCCGAATATTCGGCTACGGTGAGCGGCAGCTTGCGCTGGCGGACGTGGTCGCTGCTCTATAAGTGGTGCTATTACAGCCGTCGCTACACCATGTCGAGCAACGACATCTCGCTGACGGGTTACCTCACGCCCTATTATATGAGCAACCTCTCGCTGGAGAAGACCCTCAGCTTCAAATGGGCCGATCTCTCGCTGAAGGGGGCCATAAACAACCTCTTCGATGAGGAGTATCTCTCCGTTCTGTCGCGTCCCATGCCGGGCATCAACTTCGAGATCTTCATCGGCATTACCCCCAAGTGGGGCTGCCGCCGGAAATAAACCCGAAATCCGAACCCGGTCCGCCATTCCTGCCAGTGTGGTTCGGGCATTGTGGTCTGCTGCCCTTGCTGACCGTCATCTGAAGTCGGCCTTTCGTCCGCAGTCTTCTCTGTCGTCGCCAGTCGTCTGTCAACAGCCACCACAGATCCTTCCAGCCTGCTGCCGCTGCGTTTCGGTCATTGTCGCCTTCGGTCCCCGGCCGTTCGTAGTGTCGTCTGCCCCTTGCTTTTGTCGCGGAAGTGGCGTGATGTAAAAAATAGCCGGTGAATAGGTCGGAAAATCTCCAATATATTGATAGTTATAATGATAAAAAAGCAGTTTGGGGAGAGTGGTCCGTCAAACTGCTTTTTTTATGCCCGAATCCCGAAGAAAACGGTGCTGATTTTTGGGAGATACCCTAAAAAAGCGGGTGCGATCCAAAAGACCGCACCCGCTTTTCGTATCGGATTATTTCCCGGATAAGGGACTATTTTTCCTCCTTGATGTTGGGTTCTTCCAGTCCGTAGCCGTGCTTCTTGTCCTCGTGCTTGAGCAGCAGACCCAGCAACAGGGCAGCCACACCGCAGCTGACGAAGATCAGCATCGGACGGGTGTAGTCATAGGGCATACCCTCGGCGCGACCCTCGTTGAAGTATTTGAGGGCGTATCCGAAGATCATCGGGAAGAGGCACAGACCGATGTTCTGAATCCAGAAGATCAGCGAGTAGGCCGAACCCAGGTAGCGGTTCTCCACGATCTTGGGTACCGAAGGCCACAGGGCGGCGGGAACCAGCGAGAAGGAGATACCCAGGATCACGATCGAACCGTAGGCGATCACGATGTTGGGGTAGGCGGGCAGTACCAGCGCGAAGATCAGGTGACAGATGGTCATCAGGATGGCACCGAAAATCAGCATTGTTGCACCCTTGCCCTTGTGGTCGAGGAATCCGCCCAGGAAGGGAGTGATGGCGGCGGCACCCATCGGGAACCAGCGGAAGATGTTGGCGGCCGTGTCGTTCGTCACACCGAGGTTGCTTTCGAGCATCTGGGTGGCAAAACGCTGGAAGGGAAAGATGGCCGAGTAGTAGAGTACACAGAGCAGGGCTACGATCCAGAAGACCTTGCTGCTGAAGATCTTGCCGATGTCGCTGACCTTGAACTCATCCTCGGGGTTACCCTCGCCGTTGTCCTTTACGCCGAGCTGCTTGTCCAGCTTGCGGTCCATGAACGTGAAGACCGTGAAGGTCAGAAGACCGATCAGCAACAGCACCGTGCAGAAAGCCACGGGGCGCACGACGCTCTGGGGTGCCATGTTGGCCAGCACGGGCGAGATGGAGAATACGGCGAACACACCCACACGGGCGATCGCCATCTCCAGACCCATGGCCAGCGCCATTTCCTTGCCGGCAAACCACTTGGCAATGGCTTTCGAGACGGTGATACCCGCCATCTCGCAACCGCAGCCGAAGGTCATGAAACCCAGCGAGGCCAACTTGGCCGACGCGGGCATCGACACCCACCACGAATTGAGCCAGGCCTCGAGACCCGTGCCCATGAAGGCCTCGCTCACGGCGTAGTACTTGATGCAGGCACCGATTAGCATGAGCGATGCCGACAGCTCTCCCGTGAATCTCACACCCATCTTGTCGAGGATGATACCGGCCAGGATCAGGAATCCGAAGACGTTGAGGATGAACTCCGAACTGCCGTACATACCGAACACATCGGGAGTCCAGCCTCTCTGCTGCTCGATCAGACTTTGCAGAGGCGACATCATATCGACAAACATATAGCCGAAGAACATCGTCAATGCAATGAGAATTAACGCCGTCCATCTTGCCAGGGCGGAATCGTTAAGTTTGCGTTGGATAGTTTCTACCATAATTTAAATTTTTGATTGTTTGTATTTCTTGTTATTGTTCGTCCTTGCGGGTGTGGACCTTCAGCAGGTCGTAGGCCTCGGTGATGCCCAGTTCGCCTGCCTTCGACAAATCGAGGCATCCCTTGCGAGTGTCCTTCATGAAAATCTGGACCACACCACGGTTGTAGTACGCCTCGCCGAACGAAGGGTTCAGTTCGATGGCCCGCGTGTAGTCCTCAAAGGCTTCGGGCAGGGCGCCCGACAGGGCGCGGAGGTTGGCGCGGTTGTAGTAGGCCTGGGCGAACGAGGGGAAGAGTTTCACGGCCTTGTTCAGGTCGGCGATCGCCTCGTCGTAGCTGTACGTGCGCTTGGTGTGGTTGTGCAGACGGTTCGCGGGGTCCGAGTCGATCGTGATCCGCTGGTAGGAATTGTCGATCGAGGAGATGAAGTCGATCATCTCGGCACGGGTCGTCGAACGGTTCAGATACAGGAACGGGTTCGAGGGATTCAGCTCGATGGCTGCCGTGTAGGTGTTTACCGAGTTGGTGAACTGCTTGATGAGCGACTGGGTGATACCCCTCTGGAAGAGCATCTCCCACGATTCGTCGCCCTCCTTCACGGCCCGCAGATACTCCTTGTCGAGCATCACGAGTGAGTCGGCCTCGATGTTGGTGACGTGGCACGACAGGCTCATGCGGCGGTTGCCGATCCTGCGTTTGAAGTCCTCGACGCGTTGCTGGTGGTAGCTCTCCACGCGGGGCAGGGTGTCGGGCTTGAGCAGCGTGAACTTGAAGAGGGGCAGCAGACGCATCTCCTCGCCGGAGGATCCTCTGTTGCCGATGCGCTCGAATCCGCCGCCGGCCAGCTTGCTGTCGAACGAGAGCAGACGGTCGAAATGCTGCGTCGTGTCGGCGTAGATCGAGTAGGTGCTGTCGCTCAGCCGCGAACGGTATTCGGCGATCTTGCGGCGGGCCGTCTCCTCGTCACGCCTGGCACCCTTGGGGTCGTTCAGATACATCTTGATGCGTCCGCGGTAGATGTAGGCGTTGGCGAAGTCGGGGTAAAGCTCTATGGCCGAGGTGTAGTCCTTGAGGGCCTTGTGGAGCGATCCCAGCTGGGCATGGACACCGGCGCGGTTGTAGTAGACCAGCACGTTGTTGGGCGAGTAGAGGGCCACCTTGTCGTAATCCTCCAGGGCGCGGTTGTAGTCTCCGATCTGCGTGCGGAGCATGGCTCGGTTGAAGTAGGTTAGCGAGCTGGTCGAGTCCAGACGGATCACATGGTCGAAGTCCGAGAGGGCCTTCATCGGACGGTGGGTCGACGAATAGACCAGCGCACGGTTGAAGAACGAGAGCAGGTAGTTTGAATCGCATTTGATCGCCATGTCGAAATCCTGTTCGGCCTCGACGTATCGTTTCTGCTCCATATAGAGTGCACCGCGGCGGTTGTAGCCGTTGGGGTTCTCGCGGTTGGTGCGGATGGCGCGGTCGAAATTCTGATAGGCGGCCGTCGTGTCCTTCAGATTCAGATAGCTCAGACCGCGGCAGATGTAGGCATCGGCCACCTTGTCCTCCTGGCGGATGAACTTGTCGAAATCCGAGATCGCCTCCTTGAACTGCTGGTTCAGCAGGCGTGTCACTCCGCGGCTGTAATACGGACCGGGGAGGTCGGGCCTCAGGTCGATCGCCTCGCGGAAGTCTTGCAGGGCGTCGTCGTAGTTACCCAGCCGCGAGCGTGTGATGGCGCGGTAGGTGAAGGCCTGCGTGTAGACGGGGTTGAGGCGTATGGCGGTTGTGAAATCATCCTCGGCGCCGATCAGATCGTCGAGGTTGTATTTGGCGATTCCGCGCAGGAAATAGCCCTCGAAGGCCTCCTCGTCGAATCTGAGGAGGGTGTTCAGCGTGCGGATGGCCTCCTGGTAGTTGTTGTTCATCATGCAGGTGCGCCCCACCCAGAAGAAATATTCCCGGTTGTATTGGGCGTGGCTGCGTGAGACCGTGAGGAGGGCCGTCACGAGGATCAGCGTGTGAAGGAGTCTCTTTATAATGTTCCGCATCGGCTGTCGAGTAGTCTGGATTTTTGGGTTTGTTCGTTGATTTTCGGGGGTGTTGCGGGTCGAGGGTTACTCCATTTCGTAACCGAATTCGCGCAACTTGCGGTCGTTGTTGCGCCAGTCGTCGCTCACCTTGACGAAGAGCTGCAGGAAGACCTTCTTGCCGAGGAATTCCTCCATGTCCTTGCGTGCGGCCATACCCACACGCTTCAGGTGTTCGCCTTTGTGACCGATGATGATGCCCTTCTGCGAATCGCGCGAGACGTAGATCGTGGCGGCGATGCGGTCGATCGAGGGTTCTTCCTTGTAGGAGTCGATCTCGATCTGGCAGCAGTAGGGGATCTCCTTTTCGTAGAACTTGAGGATCTTCTCGCGGATGATCTCCGAGGCGAAGAACCTCAGGGTCTTGTCCGTGAGGGTGTCTTTGGGATAGAAGGCCGGGCCTTCGGGCAGTTGGTCGAGGATCATGCGGAAGAGACCCTCCATGTTGAACTTCTCCTTGGCCGACGTGGGGACGATCCGGGCCTCGGGCAGTTGCTCGTGCCATTTGTCGACGAGCAGTTCGAGGGCCTCGGGCGACGAGAGGTCGATTTTGTTGATCACGACAATGGTGGGGATTCCGCTGCGGCGGATTTCGTCGACGATCTTGGCCGAGCGGTCGCTCTGCTCCACGGTGTCGGTCACATAGAGGATGATGTCGGCATCCGACACGGCACCCTCGACGAATTTCATCATCGACTCCTGCAACTTGTATCCGGGTTTCAGGATTCCGGGCGTATCGGAGTAGACGATCTGGTAGTCCTCGCCGGAGACGATACCCATGATTCTGTGGCGTGTCGTCTGGGCCTTGGAGGTGATGATCGACAGTTTCTCGCCGACCAATGCGTTCATAAGGGTCGATTTTCCTACATTAGGATTACCGATGATATTTACAAATCCCGATTTGTGGTTCATACAGTCAAAAAAATTAATGCTCAAAGATAGGAATTTATTCCCGTTTTTCCTACATTCTCTAAATCCTAAACGCAAAAACCTTGTGTATATTGTCGCTTTTCCGGCAGTCGGATTCCTGCGTCGGGTTGTGGGGCAGGCCGGGTTCTTCCGTCGGATCTTAAGGAGAATTTTTGGGGAGAAAGGGTTTCTGTGGAGAAATTTCAGTGGAAAGGGTTTCGGGAGGAGGAGCTGGTGGAATGGCCGGTTGGCCCGATACGCTGTTTGGGGGTGTCGATCACACGGCCGCATCGTTTTCCTGTCACGGCCCTTCTTGCCGGAGGCGTTTCCGCTCTTGGGGGCACCTTATCATTCGGGCCGGGGGATACCTCGTCCTTCGTGCCGACCGTCTGCTGCGGTAAAACACATGTCTGCAAAAAAGAAGGGGGGGCTCAAAGGTAAATATACAGAATCACCTCCGTCACAGATAACTGCGGCAGAGGTGATTCTCTTGGGAAAGAGGATTTTGACACATCCTCTCTGTTTTCAGTGGATGCGGGACCGAAGCCCCCCCCGTGCTATTCGTTGATGCGCAGAGCCGAGTAAGAGGCTGTTTCCTGCTGCTTCATCTCGGTGATCGTCAGGGCGAAACCGCGGTCGTCGATCTGGGGCGATATGACCCAGCCGGCCTCCGTGCGGAAGATCACGATCACGAAATCAAACGAGTTCAGATCGGTCTCCTTCACATATTTCACGGTCTCCTCAAGGCTCTTGAACTCGGTGGGCTGCTCGTCTTTGCTGATGGGGAATGCCATGGCGGTCTCGAACTTGCCATATTTCTCGGCTACCTTGTCGCTCTCCATTTCGGAGATCCAGTAAGCCTTGAACTCCGTGGTGTCCTTCATCTGATAGGTGGCCTCCACACGCGAGATGGGGTCGTGACCCACGCACTGCAGCGTGATGTTCATTTCCTTGCCGTTGGCGTCGCAGCCTCTCAATATGCTGATCGGCATGGGCGGCATCGAAGGAATCACACCCGACGACTTGATCGAGTAGTAGTAGTCGTTGATGAAGTTGGTCATATCCATGCCGAAGAAAGAGGGATACCACTTCCACTCATCGGGGAATACCGTGGGGCGGATCATCAGGTTGGCCTGGCCGCGGTTCACCTCGACAACCAGGACGTAAGTCTGGTAGGTGTAGCCGAATTTGTAGAAACCGTTCTCCATATCGGGCGAAGCCAGCTGAGCCATGGCCTCTTCCATATCTTTATATACGGTACTTTTGTCCACCTCTCCGGTCGGTTTGTAGTTACCGACTACGGCCGATTTGAACTCATAGTCGGCGTTTTCGTCGACCAGTTTTTTCAGATCTTTGAAGAATACCACCTGATCCTCGGCCTCCGGCTGGCTTACGCATAACGACAGGATGCTGTGGGTGAAGGTCTCCGTCTGGAGGGTCATTTGCTCGTTGTTCATCTCGACCTTGTACCAGTTGGTCTCCAGGCCAAGCTCTGTCGTGGGCTCTTTGATTTTCCAGTTCTCCAGGCTTTGGAGCAACTCGGCGGGGGCCTTGCTCATGCTCTCAGTCAGGAGGTCCACCGTTATCGTGGGCTGGGGCTGGGGGTCGGGATTGGGAGTGGTTCCGCCGGCCTGTGGCTCGTCGTCATTGCAACCGGCCATGGAGGCTACCAGGCAGAAAGCCATCAGAAGATGAAGTACTTTTTTCATGTTTTTTATTTTTTTTGAGTTGAGGTTCTTGAAGTTACCTGCAAAAGGAGCTGAAAAAAACATGGCTCCAAAACGGGAAACGTTGTTTTTACCTCAACAAAGTTATGAAAAAAATTGAAAAATTAAAGTCCGCGATCCGTTTTTTTAAGGGGGGATCTTGAAAAAATTTTCAAGATCCCCCCTTCGAGTGCTTTATTTGTAAAATCTGTTTCCGTGCTTTTATCTGCGTTTGTGGCGCATCATTCCGGCCATTTTGCCCATGTTCATGCCGCCACCGGCCACGGCCTTCATCATCTTGCGCGTCTCCTCGAACTGCTTCATGAGTCGGTTGACGTCGGCCATCGTCGTACCCGAACCCTTGGCTATGCGTTCGCGGCGTTTGGCGTTGATGATCTCGGGATGCTGACGCTCGGCGGGGGTCATCGACTGGATGATGGCTTCGGTCTGCTTGAAGGCGTCGTCGGGGATATCGACATTCTTGAGCATCTTGCCTACACCCGGCAACATCGACGCCAGATCCTTCAGGTTACCCATCTTCTTGATCTGCTGGATCTGATTCATGAAGTCCTCGAAGTTGAACTGATCCTTGACCAGCTTTTTCTTCAGCTTGCGGGCCTCCTCCTCGTCGAACTGCTCCTGGGCGCGCTCCACCAGCGACACGACGTCACCCATACCCAGGATTCGGTCGGCCATACGCTCGGGGTGGAATACCTGCAAGGCGTCCATTTTCTCGCCGCTGGAGATAAATTTGAGCGGTTTGTCGACCACCGAGCGGATCGAGATGGCGGCACCGCCACGGGTGTCACCGTCGAGTTTGGTGAGGACCACGCCGTCGAAGTCGAGGCGTTCGTTGAACTCTCGGGCGGTGTTTACGGCATCCTGACCGGTCATCGAATCGACCACGAAGAGGGTCTCCGAGGGGTTCACGGCGGCCTTGATGGCGGTGATCTCCTGCATCATCTCCTCGTCGACGGCCAGACGACCCGCCGTATCGACGATCACGACGTTGTAGGACTTCTCGCGGGCGTAGCGGATGGCGTTTTGGGCGATCTGCACGGGGTTTTTGTTGCCCTCCTCGGTGTAGACCTCCACACCGATCTGCTCGCCGAGGACCTTCAGCTGGTCGATGGCGGCGGGACGGTAGACGTCACCGGCCACGAGCAGCACCTGGCGGCCCTTCTTGGATTTGAGCATCGAGGCCAACTTACCCGAGAAGGTCGTTTTACCCGAACCCTGCAAACCTGCGATGAGGATCACGGCGGGGGTTCCCTCCAGTCGGATGTCGGTGGCCGTGCCGCCCATCAGCAGGGCCAGCTCGTCGCGTACGATCTTGGTCATCATCTGACCAGGCTTGACGGCCGTAAGCACGTCCTGGCCCAATGCCTTCTTCTTCACCTGGTCGGTGAACGACTTGGCTACCTTATAGTTAACGTCGGCATCGATCAGCGCGCGGCGGATCTCCTTCAGGGTCTCGGCAACATTGATCTCGGTGATGCGACCCTCGCCTTTGAGGATCTTAAACGACCGTTCGAGTTTATCGGTTAAGTTTTCAAACATATTTCTGTGCGGTTTTTGCCTACAAAGATAGCGATTTACTCTTAAAATTTAAAGTCTGAAGGCCTTAATTTTTACCCCACGGGGGAATGAAGCCCCGAAAACCGTCTTTGGGCGCGGCTTTTCGGGCGGCGGATGACGCGGCTCGATGGTTGCCGCCGTCGGTTTTTTTGAAGGGCGCGCGACTCGGGCGGTGCGGTTTCAAGGGCTGGAGGAATGGTTCCCAAGGGCGGTCGGATACCCTGGAGAGAGAAATGCCTGGTGAGGATTCCGGAGTGTCCGATTCTCGACGACGGCCGCGGCCGATTCCCTCGGGGCGGGGTTTGGGGCGATCGGGTGCGATACCCCTGGGATTACAGGGATCAGAGCAGTCCGGCCTCGTAGTAGATGACGATCTGTTCGATGAGCCGGTCTTCGCCCTCCTTGTCGTATTCCGACTTGAGGTTCTGCCCGAAGATGCGCGATATGCCCTGCCAGAATCCCGCCACGAATCCGCCGCGGAACTCCTTTAGCACCTCGTAGGCCGTGTATTCCGTCTCGCGGTCGATGAGCTTGAGCAACACCCGCCCCTGGGTGCGGGTCATGTGGCGGACGACGGGCGTGTATTCGTCCTTGATCTGATGGTAAATCCCGCGGATGTATTGCCGCTGCTCCTTGCGGGTCTTGAGCCGGCACAGCTCCTCCTCCATGTTGGCCATCTTCTCGCGGGCGGCCTTCGCTACGGGGTAGACCTTCTTCACGGCATGGACCAGCCGCTGGTAACGCCTCAGATCGACCGGGCGGCTGAAGACATAGACCGGAAGGATATGCACCAGGGCGATCGAATCGCCCTGATCCACGGTCCACTCCTGGTGCCAGAATCCGCGTCCGCCCTGCGCGCGGCATTCGGGCAGGACGAAGAGCAGGAGGGCGGCGGTGAGCAGCAGGCGTGTTATGGTCTTTCGGGGGATCATGTCCGCAAAATTACCGTTTTTCTCCATAAATCAAAGACTTGGGACGATATTTTCTTCGGCGGCCTCCTTTTTTCGGGACGCAAGGTGAGGAATTCTGCGTGAAAACATTATCTTTGCTACCCGTAAAACAAACTGAATGCTTATGCTTAAAGAAGGACTTACCGCCCGCAGTCGGGTGACGGTGACCGAAGCCAACACGGCCGCCACAATGGGTTCGGGAGACCTGCCCGTATTTGCCACTCCCTCGATGGTGGCGCTTATGGAGCATGCGGCCATGACGGCCGTGGCCCCCGAATTGGATGAAGCATCGACGACGGTCGGCGCACGTATGGATACCACCCACCTCAAACCTTCGGGCATGGGGGCCGAGATCGTGGCCACGGCCGTGCTGACGGCTGTCGAGGGCCGCAAACTCACCTTCCGGGTCAAGGCCGAGGACGGCGAGGGCGTGATCGGTGAGGGCGAGCATATCCGCTATGTGGTCGATCGCGTGAAATTCATGTCGAAAGTCAAATAGATCCCGAAGTCGCGGGCAGTCTGCCCCGATCGGATTCGGGAGGAAGCGTCGAAACCCTCTTGCGGGAAAATTCCCTCTGTCACAATTATCTGTGGCAGGGGGAATCTTCTATATTCGGGTCTTGTGACATACTTTTTTTTTGTAGTCATCGGAAGCCGGGGCTTAGAACCCGATCCAGTGTTCGAGCCACAGGACTCCGATGCCTGCGAGATAGCCCGCCAGGGCCGGCAGGGAGATCCGCTTGAGGTACCAGCTGAACGAGATGTTCTGAAGTCCCATGGCCACCACGCCGGCAGCCGATCCGATGATCAGAAGACTGCCGCCCGAGCCTGCGCTGAAGGTCAGAAGATGCCAGAACAAACCGTCGCGTGTGAAATGCCCCAGGAAGACCGGGTCGGCGGCCGCGCTCAACGATGCGGGGTCGGGCAGGGGATACATACCTATGGCGGCGGCTACCAGGGGAACGTTGTCGATGATGGCCGACATCAGACCGATCGACCCCGCGATGACGAATACCTCGTGGACGTTGTGGTCGAGCCAGAGGGCCGTCGAGGAGAGTAGTCCCGAGCTCTCGAGTACGGCTACCGACATCAGAATACCCAGGAAAAAGAGGATGGTCGGCAGGTCGATGTGTTTCAGAATCCGAGCCACACGGTTCTCGATGCGGGTTTCTATCGTGTGACCGTGGTCGTAGATCAGCTCCGTGATGATCCACAGGACTCCCAACGAGAGCATCATGCCCATGTAGGGCGGGAGTCCCGTTACGGATTTGTAGACGGGGACAAACAGCAGACCCGCCACGCCCAGGATGAGGATTGTGAGGCTCAGCCTGCGGGGAACGGGTTGGGTGGGGATCTCGGGGTCGGTGACGATGACGCCGATCTCGACTTTCGGGATGCGGCGGGAGATCCACCAGGTGGGGATGATGACCGAGACGAGCGAGGGCAGGAGCTGGGTGGTGATGAGCGATCCGGTGGTGATGTTGCCCCTCATCCAGAGCATGATGGTGGTGACATCGCCGATGGGTGACCACACGCCGCCGCTGTTGGCCGCGACGACGTGATGCCCGCAAAGAGCATCAGGAGATGCTTGTCGGGGATGATACGGCGCAGGAGCATGATGATGATGATGGTGGTGGTCATGTTGTCGAGTGTGGCCGACATGAAGAAGGTGATCGTGACGGTGAGCCAGAGCAGCTTGCGGGGCGATCGGGTGGTGATGTGGCGCGTGATGACGGAGAATCCCTCGTGAATGTCGATCAGGTCGACGATGGTCATCGCGCCGATCAGGAAGATCAGGATCTCGCACGTGTCACCCAGCTGCGCGACGGTCTCGTTGGGGGCGTCGGCATGGCTCCACAGGGCGTAGACGCCCCACATCACGCCGCTCATCAGTAGGGCGACGCCGGCTTTGTTGATACGTAGTTTGTGTTCGAGGGCGATAAACGTGTAGCCCGCGACGAAAATCAGCAGAAGAGCGGTGATCATGGTATTCGTGTGGTTTAGGGACGGGTGTGCTTGGGTGCAAACCGCCGTGGGTGGGGGTGTGCAAATTCCGTGCAGCTTTCCCTTCTGTCGGCTTTGAGTGGCTTCGGACGGGGTGTCTTCGGCTGTTTTTGGGGGCTGATCCCGGGATTTGCTGGCGGAAAGAGTGGTGCAAAATGTGCCGGAAAATGATTTTTTCGGGGGAAGAGTTGGTTTTTGTAAATTTTTGTCTATCTTTGCACTCGCTTACGAGCAATTGTTTGAGCTGTGGTGTAATGGTAACAC
>JAHHQK010000017.1 GCA_020026435.1 Alistipes sp.
CTTCATGGAGGAGCCTCCCAAGAAGTTCTTCCGTCTGCGTCCGGGTGGCGAGGTGCGTCTGCGCTACTCCTATCTGATCAAGTGCGAGGAGGTGATCAAGGATGCCGAGGGTAACATCACCGAGCTGCGTTGTACCTACGACCCGATGTCGGGCAATGGTTCCTCGTCGGACGGCCGCCGCGTGAAGGGTGTGATCCACTGGGTATCGGCCAAGGATGCCGTAGAGGCAGAGATTCGTCTGTTCAACCCGCTCTTCACCAAGGAGAACCCCGACGATGTGGAGGAGGGTCAGACCTGGGAGGACAACCTCAACCCCGAATCCATGGTCAAGATCAAGGGTTATCTGGAGCCGTCGCTCCTGGAGATCCCCGTAGGTCAGGCAGTGCAGTTCGAGCGCGTGGGCTACTTCTGCCCCGACACCGATTCCACGAAGGAGCATCCTGTATTCAACCGTACGGTAACCCTGAAGGATTCGTGGGCCAAAATCAACAAGTAATTCCCGAACCCTCAAGGGGTGAACAATACCCGACGGCCGTCTCTTTTACCGAGACGGCCGTTTTTTTGTCCCGCTCCGACTCCACGGAGCCCGTTTTTCAGGGATCGGTCAGAAGATCGGATCCATGTGTGTAAATTCCGGCAATCGGAGGGCTTTAAAGCACAAAGTAAGGATCTCGCCCCCAAAACATATGTTCCGAACGTGAAAGAATGGGCGGAAAGTCTCTCTACGCCCAAGCAGGGCCAGGACAGAGATTGGAACCTTCCGCCCCCAAACCATATCCCGAAATGCAGTATTGCAAAGACAGAACAAGACCACAGGGGAAGGAATAAAGTTCCAACACCAGCCTTAAAAAAATCCCCCGATGATCCGCAAAAGATCATTGGGGGAAATTCATATCCATTTCACGGCGGGAATGAGGATACCCGCCCACGCACTACTCGCAAGCCTTCAACGACATATCGAGCGACTTGATCTGATGGGTCAGCGCACCCACCGAGATGAAGTCCACACCGCACTCGGCATAATCACGCATGGTCTCCAGCGTGATGCCGCCGCTCGACTCGGTCTGGCAACGTCCGGCTACCTTCTTCACGGCCTCGCGGGTCATTGCGGGGGTGAAGTTGTCGAACATGATACGGTCCACACCACCTGCGGCGAACACCTCGTCGATGTCCTCCAGCGAGCGGACCTCGCACTCGATCGGAATATTCTTGCCCTTCTCGGCCAGGTACTTGCGCACACCGTGGATGGCATTGGTGATGCCTCCGGCAAAGTCGATGTGGTTGTCCTTGAGGAGTACCATGTCGAACAGCCCCATACGGTGGTTCTCGCCTCCTCCGATCTTCACGGCCATCTTGTCCAGCACACGCATACCGGGCGTGGTCTTGCGCGTATCGAGCACCTTGGTGTGGAGACCCTCCAGATGCTTCACATAGAAAGCCGTCTGGGTAGCCACGCCGCTCATGCGCTGCATGATGTTGAGCAGAATGCGCTCGGCCTGGAGCAACGACTGCAAACGTCCCGAGACGTAGAAAGCCACATCACCCGGCTTCACATGATCGCCGTCGTGGAGGATCTGCTCGAATTTCATCTCGGGATCCAGGCGGTTGAGTACCATCTGAGCCACCTCGATACCTGCAATCACACCCTCCTGCTTGCACAGCAGACGCATACGTCCGTGTTCGTCGGCGGGGATGCACGACAACGACGTGTGATCACCGTCACCAATATCTTCTTTAATGCTGAGTTCGATCAACTCCTCTACAAAAGGCTTGTATTCGGGTTTCATAATATCTTGATTTTAATGTTTGTCAATTTGGTACAAAGGTACGCAAAAAAAGCATTGCCCGACCACCGTTTTTCCCAAAAGCGCGAAAAAAACATACCGCTCCACCCCGCTGCCGACAAAAATCCCCGTCGGTGAAGTCCTTACGCTTCCACCGACGGGGATTCTGTCTGCGGGTTCTCCGCTGTCCGGAGGGCCGACATCCCGGGCCGCCCCCGAGCCGTTACCCGGGGCTACTTCATCAGACGGCCCTCAAAGGCAACCACATAGCGGCCCATGGGAGGCGTGCAGACAAAACACACCTCGAAGTTCAAGCCCTTGACCTTCCCCTCGAGTTCCGAGACGGGATACCGGGCGAAAGCCTGCCAGCCCGCACCGTTGATGTAGGCATCAGGGGTCATCTCCTCCACCCTGAATCCCAGTCCGTCACCCTCGCCGGTGTAGGCCACCGGCTCGCAACGTAGCGACAGAGGCGGCATCTTGTCGGCAAAACGCACCTCGTGCATATAGAATCCCAGATCGGCATCCTTCGCCTGGATCGAGAATTTGGCACCGTCTACCTTCAGCACCCCGCCCTGGGGATCGGTCACCGTATAGGAACCCAGGAACGTGAGCGGTTTGACGATCACGCCATCGACAATCGAGTTATTCTCCGTGGCCAGTTCCTCATTGGTCACGGGGCCTTCATTTCCTCCAAAATCATCGTCGGAGCAGGCCGCAAAAAACAGAGGAAGAGCAAAGAGCATCAAAAATAATTTTTTCATATCCGGTTTGAGTGTTATTTATGGTTTATATTGACATTGAGCGTGATACCTACCGTGCGCGGACAGCCCCTCTGGACAAATTCGTTGCCGATGGATTTGAAGTAGAACACATCGTAACTGCTTCCCGCGAGGTTGCGTCCCCACAGGTCAACCGAGTAGCGTTTGTGTTCGAGGCGCACCGAGGCATCGAGCAGCGTGTAGAAAGGCTGATGACGGGAGTTCTGTTCGTTCCAGTAGATCCGGCCCGCCGATCGGGTCGAGATCCCCAGTACCACATCGCCCAACCAGTCCACACCCGTCGGTATGGTCCACGTCCCCGACAACGACAGGGTGTGCCGCGGGGAATAAGGCAGGAAATTCCCCGCGAAATCCTCCCGACCGTTATCATAGCGTGTAAACCGAGCATCGGTGAATCCGTAGGCGGCCTCCAGCTCGACATGATCCCACGGCAGGGCCATCATCGAAAACTCGACACCCCACGAACGGGTCTTGCCCGCATTGGTCATCATGCGGCCCGTACCCTTGCCCTCGGGAAAGACCGTCAGCTGCTGGTCCCGGACATCGATGTAGAACAGGGCGAAGTCGCCGCGCACCGCTCCATCCATACATGAGAAATGACCGCCCGCCTCGTAGTTCCAGCTGCTCTCGGGCCTATACGACATCACGTCGTCCTCCTTGAAGGGGATTCCCGAGACCATCTTCCACTTGAGTTTCTCCTGGAGAATGTCGGAAAACATCTGCGTGTTGAACCCTCCGGCCTTATATCCGCGCGAGACCGTCAGATAGAGGTTACGCATCTCGTCGAAGGCATACATCAGCGAGACCTTGGGCAACAGTTCGGTATAGGTATGCGAGATGGAGTTGCTGTCGTCGATCTCGGCACGGGTCATGTGTACCACACCGTCGGGAGTGGTGAGCAGATAGGGCAGCGAAGCCCGGCTGTGGTAGCGCAGGCGGGTCTTCTCGCTGTCGACACGCAGTCCAAGGGTCAGATGCCACCTCCCGAACCGCACCCGCGACTCGTGATAGAAGGCCGCGCCCCAGGTCGGCAACTCGAATTCGGAGCTCAGGGGCAACTGCCAATCGGGAGCAGCGGTCTCGTCCCAGGCATAGTGGAGACCGGTGCCCCCTGCATTGGCATGATCCATAATCAGATGCTCGATACCCGTGCGCTTGAAGTTGACGGGGGCCGACATATCGCCGTGGCGGTAGAATCCGAAGGCCCCGAAGAGCCAGTTGTAATGCTCGCGATTGCGCGAACGGATCACCAGATCCTCGGTCACGGTATGCTCCACAAGACCCTGCTGCAGCGTGAAGTAGCTCTCCGGCAGGAAGTCCTGGTCAAGGATCATGCAGTCGTCGTTATAGTGGTAGCTCATGATCGACGAGAGGGTGAAATCCGGGTGGTCGTAGCGCACCGTGAGGCCCTCGCTCAGGGTCGTACGCCGATAGCCGCAGGGATCGTTATAGGCGATCCGCCCCACTTGGGCCGAAGCCACAGGCTCCTCGCCGCCGATGTAGGCATAGGGATAGCCGCCCTGCTTCAAGGCCGAGAACGAGAGGGTGTTGTCCACGGCCAGACCGCGGTTGTTGCGCCACTGCAACTTGAAGCGTCCGCCGCCCATACGTTCCCAGTCGCTCTTCCGGCCGGTGTATTCGTTGATGTGGAAGCCTCCCGTGCGGGTATAGAATCCCGCGAGGGCCACACCCAGGCGGTCGGAGAACTTATGATAGGACGAGGCACGGAAACGGTAGCTGTCCCCGCTCGAATACTCCGTCATGAGGCGCGTGCCCTGGTAGAGCAGCGGCGAGAGCGTATAGACATTGATCACACCCCCCATCGTGTTGCGCCCGTAGAGGGTCGACTGCGGGCCGCGCAGCACCTCGATGCGTTCGGCATCGGCCAGTTCGGCGTCGAAGGCGTTTTTGTTGAGCACCGGGACATTGTCGATATTCAGCCCCACGACCGGCTGGTCGATACGCGCACCCAGTCCCCGGACATAGATCGAGGAGGTCATGCGCGATCCGTAATCGGGGATGAAGAGGTTCGGGACGCGGAGGTTCTTCAGAGCGCTGACGTGTTGGCGTTCGATGCCGCGGCTGCCCACGATGGAGGCCGCCACGGGTTCGGAGCGCAGGACACGGCCCTGCTTGATGACTGAGATCTGCACACGGTCGACCGTGATGGTGGTGTCGGCCTCAACGGGCAGGGCATCCTCCTCAGGACGGTTCCCGGCTGAAAGCGATTGGGTTATGAATAATATATAAAGTATCGGAAGTAATAATCGGAATAATCGCGACATCGTTTTTCTACATTTCTGGTGCAAAGTAACACTTTTCTTGCACGCCATGCAATCCTAATTTATGAGGATAGCGCCCCCGACAGACGTTTGGGTCGGGAGCCCGTCAATGAAAACGACAGGCGGAAAGGATGCGGAAAAAGACGGGGAAAATGGGGAAAGAGGATCTTGAGCGATCAGAGATCCCCGGCATCGATATAGCCCCGGGTGACGGCATAGAGTGTCAGACCCGCCACGGATTTGATGCCCAGTTTCTCCATGATGTTCTTGCGGTGGGAGATGACCGTCGTCATGCCGATGCCCAGTCTTTGGGCGATCTGCTTGTTGATCAGACCGCGGGCAATGAGTATCAGGACCTCCTCCTCGCGGGTCGAGAGGGCGGCGGGTTGCGAGGGCGAGGCCGTCAGACGATGCTCGGGGCGGTTGGCCGCGTGTCTTAAACGCAGGATGTCGCCCACGAGACGTTCCTCACCCGAATAGATGTCGAGCTGGTGCATATCGGCAAACGAAGCCGTGCCGCTGCGCCCCAGGATGATGGTCTTGTGGCTGAGAGAACGGAAGTAAGCCGTATGTTGCAGGAAATCCTCCTTGGCCACGAAAAAATGGACATAGCGATCCGCATCGGAGTTTTCAAAATCGTCGAAACGGTCGAAAACCTCGATGTCGGCCATCGGCAACAACTCCCCCAGAAGGGTCTTGAGACCGAGGCCCATCAGCACATTGGAGCTCAGAACGGCTATTGCAGGACGCATCATCATGACTTCTCGGCAGGGGTTATTCGTGGTGATAGGGTTCGTTGTGGAGGATCGTGAAGGCGCGGTAGAGCTGCTCGAGGAAGATGGCCCGCACGATCTGATGCGAGAAGGTCATCTTCGAGAGCGACACCTTGCCGTTGGCGCGGCGGTAGACCTCCTCCGAGAATCCGTAGGGGCCGCCAATGACCAACACCAGGCGTTTCATGCCGCTGTTGAGCCTTTTCTGCATCCACTCGGCAAATTCCAGCGAACGCATCTCGTCGCCGTGCTCGTCGAGCAGGACGACATAGTCCCCGTCGGTGATCTGACGCAGGATGGCCTCTCCCTCCAGCTGGGATTGCTGCTGGGTAGACATCTTCTTGTTGTTGCGCAGATCGGGCAACGTGGTGAAGGTGAATTTGCAGTAAAAATTGATGCGGCGGGCATACATCTCGATCAGCGACGACACCTCCTTCATATCGGTCTTGCCGATAACGATCAGTTCGATGGACATCTGTCAGTAATAAATATTCTTCAAAAAAAGCACTCCGTCCGTTGGACGGAGGCGGTTTCACACAATAACCTCCTCCCGTGTGTGTATCATGCGGGAGGATTCCCCCGAAGGGAATCAATCCGAGGTAAAATCCGGCAGGCAAACGGCAGGCAGATGGCAATCCCTATACAGGACGCCAAACGGACTACCCGAAGACCGTCGGCAAACAGCCGGACGATGGGCAAATAAGAGACGGACGGCAGCCTCCGGCAATTCCCGGTCAACTCCCGCCGACTCTCAGTGGGGACTAAAGATCTGAATTCCACTCACCGCGGGCATCGGAATAGATCACCGGGCGGTTTTTCTCGACGGATTTGAGCCACTCGTAGGCCTTATACATATTGTAGCCGTTGCCCGAAGGATTGCCCAGGGCGTAGGCCACCACGCACGAGAAGTTGCGTGAGCGGTAGTACATGGCCTTCACCCGCTCCACGAACTCGTCCTCCAGACGGGGATCGTTGGCAGGAGTTCCCCCCACCGTGCGGTCGTCACGCTTCTCGGGCAGGTCGATGTCGGCCTTGTCGATGACGTAGAGACCCAGTTTGTCGCACTCCTCGTAGAACCATACGGGCTGCGGATAATCCGGCTCGATGGTGTTGAATCCCTGTTTCTTGAGGGCGGCCAGACGGGCGGCCGTTGCCGTGCGATCGGTGGCATTGCAGACGGTTTTCTTGAGCGTCAGCGGCTGTCCGAAGCGCATCAGACGTCCCTGCTCGAAGGTCGTGCGGCCGAAGCCCACCTTCATCGGCAGGTATTCCTTATAGGCACCGTGGCGGCGCGTGAAGAGCATCACACGGTACAGACGGGGATTCTTCACCCCGGGTTGCCACTTGTTGGCGAACGCTCCGTAGACAAACGTGCTGAAACGCACCGTGTCGACACTGCGGCCGGGCAGGACGCGCTCCACGACATTGTAATCGATCAACTCGCCGTTCGGGGCGTAAATGTCGTAGCACAGGGTCACCGGCTCCTCGTAGTTGTAGGCGTTCTGCACCACGGCATTCAGCTCCAGCACTCCGAAATCACGGCCCAACGAGTCGGGACGGATCACCACGTCGTAGTCCAGCACCGAGCGTTTGTCCTGGTAGTAGATGCGACAGCCCGCAAAGGGTTTTCCCGCGGGTTTATGGCGGCTCAAGGCCCGCGATCCGGCCTCGAAAAATCTCAGCGAGAGGTCGTTGACGCCCTGGCGCACCCACTCCGTGACGTCGAATTCGGCCGGAGTGGCCGTATCCTCCACCGTGGCCACCTCGCGGCCGTTGATCTCCAGCACATAGGCCGAGGGTACATTCTCCAGGTGCATATATACGTTACCGTCGCTCCACACCAGCGGCAGATCGACCTTCACCCCCGTCCGGGCGGACGAAAGCGGGAAATCCAGCGGAACGACATAGCCCGACTTGGCGACATTGCGGGCATCGGCATCGTGACGGGTATCGTAGGGAATCATCTCCGTACGGAAGATCCTGCCCTGCGCCTGCACCCCCACGGGCAGCAGACACCCCAGCAGGGCGGTCCATAATATGACAGGTTTCATCGCGTGCATCATGTTCGTACTACAAATATATAAAAGCAGGACAAAGGTACTTTTTATTTTGACAACTCGCAAATTAATTCTACCTTTGTAAATTCAAAATACGATGTGAAAGATCAGAAATTATTGAATATATGAAAACGCAGAGAATTGTTGAAATTTTGAAGTCGGGAGCAGTCGATACCGACATCGTTGTGAAGGGTTGGGTGCGCACCAAGCGCGGCAACAAAAACGTGGCCTTCATCGCCTTGAACGACGGATCGTGCGTAGCCAACATACAGGTGGTTGTCGACAAGTCGAAAATCTCGGAAGAGGAGCTGAAACCCGTCACCACGGGAGCCTGCCTCCGTGTGGACGGCCGTCTGGTCGCATCGCCCGGATCGGGACAGGGTGTCGAGGTGCAGGCCGAGAAGATCGAGATCTACGGCACGGCAGACCCCGAGACCTACCCCTTGCAGAAGAAGGGCCACTCGCTGGAGTTCCTGCGTGACATCGCCTACCTGCGCCCCCGTACCAACACGTTCGGTGCCGTACTCCGCATCCGTCACGCCATGGCCTACGCCATCCACGAGTACTTCAACAAGCACGGATTCTACTACTTCCACACTCCCCTGATCACCGCCTCGGACTGCGAGGGTGCCGGTGCCATGTTCCAGGTAACGACGCTCGATCTGAACAACGTCCCCAAAAACGAGCAGGGCAAGATCGACTACACGCAGGATTTCTTCGGCAAGTCGTGCAACCTGACCGTTTCGGGTCAGCTGGAGGGTGAGCTGGGTGCCCTGTCGCTGGGCCGCATCTACACCTTCGGCCCGACGTTCCGCGCCGAGAACTCCAACACGCCGCGTCACGCTTCGGAGTTCTGGATGATCGAGCCCGAGGCCGCATTCTACGACCTGGAGGACAATATGGAGCTGGCCGAGGACTTCCTGAAGTACCTGATCCAGTACGCCCTGGACAACTGCATGGAGGATCTCGAATTCATGAACAAGATGTGGGATCCCCAGCTGCTGGAGCGTCTGCGCTTCGTGGTGGCCAACGACTTCAAACGTCTGGACTACACCGAGGGTGTCAAGATCCTCCAAGAGTCGGGCCGCAAGTTTGAATTCCCGTGCGACTGGGGTTGCGACCTGCAGTCCGAGCACGAGCGCTACCTGGTCGAAGAGCATTTCAAGCGCCCTGTCATCCTGATCAACTACCCCAAGGAGATCAAGGCCTTCTACATGAAACAGAACGAGGACGGAAAAACCGTACGCGCAATGGACGTATTGTTCCCCAAAATCGGCGAGATTATCGGCGGTTCGGAGCGTGAGGCCGATTATGGCAAGCTTCGTGCAAGAGTCCAGGAATTGGGTATGAACGAGCAGGACGTATGGTGGTATTTGGACACCCGTCGTTGGGGTTCAGCTCCCCACTCCGGATTCGGATTGGGCTTCGAGCGTCTGTTGATGTTTGTCACCGGTATGACCAATATCCGCGACGTGATCCCCTTCCCGCGTACTCCGCAGCACGCCGAATTCTAATCAATCGCGAGATAAATCAAGAGGGTCGGATGGAGTTGACGGGTACACCCGACTCCATGCGGCCCTCATTTTTTTCAACGATTCCCGGGATTTACGGACTAACAGAAACTTTTATCGAATATGGCCATCAATCAGAAACAGATACTCTCGCTTCAACAAAAACTTTCACCCCAACAGATCCAGATGATCAAACTGCTGGAGCTGCCCACCGTGCAGCTCGAACAGCGCATCAAACAGGAGATCGAGGAAAACATCGTATTGGAAGAAGACGACCGCCCCCAGGACAACCCCGAAGAGGAACCCCAGGAGATCTCGGTCGACGAATATCTCAAGGAGGACGACGCGCCCTCCTACAAGAGCCATATCAACAACTATTCCAAGGACGACAAACAACGCCCCGTCTACCTGACCGAGGGCCGCTCCCTGCAGGAATATCTGATCCAGCAGCTCAGTTTCCGCGATCTGAACGAGCGGGATATGCGTCTGGCCACTTACCTGGTGGGCAGCATCGACGAAGACGGCTACCTGCGCCGCGACCTGGAGTCGATCGCCGACGACATAGCTTTCACCATGGGTCTGGAGACCACCTCCGCGGAACTGGAACGTCTGCTGGAGATCATACACGAGCTGGAGCCCGCCGGCATCGGCGCACGCGATCTGAGGGAGTGTCTGTTGCTGCAGATGAAGCAGCGCCCGGCCAACACCCGCGCCCGCAGGCTGGCCCGCAAGATCCTCGGCTCGTATTTCGAGGAGTTCGTCAAGAAACACTACGAGAAGCTGATGGCGCGGATGCAGATCACCGAGGACGAGTTCCGCGAGGCGATCGACGAGATCAAACACCTCTCGCCCAAGCCCGGCAACCTCTACTCCGAGGGCGGGACGGACACCACGCCCTACATCATCCCCGACTTCGTGCTGGACTACCAGGACGGACACTTCCAGCTCTCGCTCAACTCCTACAACGTCCCCGAGGTGAGGATCAACCGCCGCTACAAGGACATGATCCGCGAGATGATCACCGCCGACGGCAAGATCAAGGAGGAGGACCGCGAGGCGATGCAGTTCGTCAAGGGCAAGATCGACTCGGCCAAGTGGTTTATTTCGGCCATCAAGCAGCGTCACGACACCCTGCTGCGCACGATGCAGACCATCCTCGACTACCAGACCGAATACTTCAAGGACGGCGACCGCTCGAAGCTCCGTCCGATGATCCTCAAGGACATCGCCGACCGCACGGGACTCGATGTGTCGACCATCTCGCGCGTGGTAAACAGCAAGTATGTCCAAACACAGTTCGGGATCATCCTCCTCAAGTCGCTCTTCTCGGAGGCCATGCAGACCGATTCGGGCGAGGAGGTGTCGAGCTACGAGATCAAGACCCTGCTGAGACAGTGCGTCGACGAGGAGGACAAGCGTCACCCGCTGACCGACGAGATGCTGATGGATATGCTCAACGACAAGGGCTATCACATCGCCCGCCGCACCGTGGCCAAATACCGCGAGATGCTCTCCATCCCCGTGGCCCGTCTGCGCAAGCAGATCTAAGGCTGAAAACAAAGCGGACAAGGACAGGCAAAGATAAGGGAGCAAGCAGAAGAATGAGGCAAGCATCCCCGGCCGAAGATATCGTTCCAGACCGGATTTTGGCCGGATGGGGAGGCTGGACAAGCCTCCCCGCCCCCGAAACCCAAGCCAGAAAGCATAATCCGGGCAACAAAGCGCCCCACCCTGCCGGAACAAATAACGGTTGTAAAATGAGAAAGATCAAACGTCTCCAAACGGGCCGAGACAGATCTCATCCCAGGCTGCAGGTCCATACGCCGGGACAAGCTGTACCTCGCGTCCCGAAGGTCGGATAAGGAACCGGGAACAGAATCCGTCACGCGCCAGCCCCTTCGGCCCGATCATTCCGGTCTGACGCTCCCATGCCTTTCGTAAGCCGCACACCGCCATACGGCTGCCTGCACCACGATCCGTCACACTGCCCGCCCCTTCGGCCCGACGCACAGGCCCGGCCACCGCAGACAGACAACTGCCGCCCGACAAATAGAAAAAAACTAAGAAATCAATGAATTTAACCAAAATATCACATGGCATCTCGTGGGTTCTTCACCCCTTTCTGCTGCCGTTATACCTCTTGCTGCTGATCCTCGGATTCACGGCTTTTGCGGCCTACCCCACAGGCATGAAATTCTACATCACGTGGGTCGTGATCCTCTACACGATGATCATTCCCGTGCTTTCGCTCGGGGTGCTGAAGTCGATGGGCCACCTCACGGACTACCGCATCGACATCCGCCGCGAACGCATCCTGCCCCTTCTGATTGGGGCTTTGTGCTACGTTCTCTGCGCCGTCACCATCGCAAAGATCCCCTCGGCGATCTTCCTGCGCAAATTCATGCTGGCGGCCGCCTCGTGCGAAATACTCTGTCTGGTGGTGTCGCTCAAGTGGAAGATCAGCCTCCACCTCACGGCCATGGGCGCACTGGTGTCGCTCCTCACCCTGATGACCTTCATCGGGGTGCGCACAATGTTCCTGCCGCTGGTGATCTCGGTCCTCGCCGCAGGTCTTCTGGCCTCAGCCCGCCTCTATCTGGGTTGCCACAACGGAATGCAGATCTTCGTGGGATTCACCTCGGGACTCATCGTTTCGGCCCTGGCCGTCCTCTTCTTCTAAGGGAGCGGCCGATACCCGGAGACCCCAAAGACACATCACCCCTAAAAAATATTCCGCCCGTTCGGCACCTGTATTTCAGGAAGCAGAACGGGCGGAATTTTCGGTATAAAGTCCTGAACGGGAAACTATTTCTCCATCTTGCGCAGGAAACACTCGATGGTGTTCTCCATCAGACAACAGATCGTCATCGGGCCGACACCTCCCGGCACGGGAGTGATGATCGAAGCCTTCTTCTCGATCGGCTCGAAGTCGACGTCGCCGCACAACTTACCCGTTTCGGGATCGCGATTGACCCCCACGTCGATCACCACGGCACCCTCGCGCACCATGTCCTCCTTGATGAACTTCGGCCGGCCGATCGCCACCACCAGGATGTCGGCACGGTGCGTCACCTCGCCCAAATTCTTCGTACGGCTGTGCGTCACGGTCACCGTGGCGTTGGCGTCGAGCAGCAACTTGGCCACCGGCAGACCCACGATATTGCTGCGGCCCACCACTACGGCATTGCTGCCCTCAAGCACCACACCCGCCTCGCACAACATACGGATGATACCCTTCGGCGTGCAAGGCAGCGTACAGGGCTGTTTCATCCACAACGAAGCCACATTCATCGGGTGGAATCCGTCGACATCCTTCTCCTTGCGGATGGCGGCAATGATGCGATCCTCGTTGATGTGACGCGGCAGGGGCAGCTGCACCAAAATTCCGTCGACCTCATCGTCGCGATTCAGCTCGTCGATGATTCCCAGGAGTTCCTCCTCGCTGATGGTGTCGGGTTTACGGATGGTCGTGTTGCGTATGCCCACGGCTTCCGAGGCCTTGGCCTTGCCCTTCACATAACTCACACTGCCGGGGTCCTCGCCCACCAAAATCACCACCAAATGGGGTACACGTCCGTACTTCTCGGGGAAGGAGGCCACCTCAACGGCCATCTCGGCCTTCAAGCGGGCCGACAAATCTTTTCCACTGATGATCATAGCTCAAATTATGGTTTTATCTATTTTTCAAATGCCCGCCATCCGATATCCGAACGGTGGAACAGATTCTCGCACTCGACCAAAACAACCCTGCGCCGCGCATCCTCGCGTGCCGCCGCCAAATCCCGGCCTCGGCCCACGATGCAGACCACGCGTCCGCCCGAGGTCTTGAAACCCTCGCCGTCGGCCGTCGTACCCATGTGGTAGATCCAGCCACCCTCGGCAGCCTGATCCAGACCGCGGATCGGGAAGCCCTTGACATAGGCATCCGGATAGCCCTTCGATGCAAGGACAATGCCCAACGTGGCATAATCGCCCCATTTCAGGGCAATGTCCCCTCCGTCGGCCACACCGCAGAAGGCATCGACAATATCGCTCTCCAAACGGGGCAGGACCACCTCCGTCTCGGGATCGCCGAAACGGGCGTTGAACTCGATGACCTTGATGCCCTTCGGGGTCTTCATCAGTCCGCCGTAGAGCACACCCTCGAACGGGCAGCCCTCCTTGACCAAAGCCTCGGCCGTAGGTTTCATGATCCGCTCCAGGGCATAACGCTCGTCCTCCTCCGTGATGAAGGGCAGGGGCGAGTAAGCACCCATACCGCCCGTGTTGGGACCCTTGTCGCCCTCATAGGCGCGTTTGTGGTCCTGGGCCGACACCATCGGCCACACCTTGCCGCCCGACACGAAGCACATATACGAGAACTCGGGGCCTTCGAGGAACTCCTCCACGACGACCTTGCCCTCGCCGAACTTGTCGTCCAGGAGCATATCCTTCAACGCCTCGTCGGCCTCCTCTTCGGTCATGGCCACCACGACGCCCTTGCCTGCGGCCAGTCCGTCATATTTCAGCACGATGGGCACACCCTCTCGGGCGACATATTCCCGGGCGGCCTCATACTCCGAAAAGACCTTGTATTCGGCCGTGGGGATTGCGTAGCGGTGCATCAGATCCTTGGCAAACTCCTTCGACGATTCGATGCGTGCCGCAGCCTTCGTAGGACCGAAGATACGCAGCCCCGCCTCGCGGAAGCAGTCCACGACACCGGCCGCCAAAGCCACCTCGGGACCCACGACCGTGAGACCCACACCGTGCTCCACGGCAAAATCGCGCAATGCCTCGACCTCGGTGGCTCCAATGGCCACACACTCGGCCTGGCGGGCAATACCCGCATTACCGGGTGCGCACCAGATCTTCTCGCACTGCTCCGAGCGCGACAAGGCATCGACAATGGCGTGCTCGCGGCCACCCGAACCTATAACCAATACTTTCATATCCGTTTCTTTAGTATTTTCCGGCACTCCGACCCTCTCCGGGTTTCAGTTTTTCTCAGAGGAGACAGTGCCTTGAACAAATTTATCCAAATTTAGCAAAAAAATCGGCAGGTACAATAAAAAAGGGACTTAACCGGTTGTTTTTCCTGCCAAGTCCCTGCTCTTGAAAAAAGAGGGAGTCACCACTCCAACATGTGAATCCGCCTGCTACTCGGATTCAGACCAACCATTACTATTTATTTCATTCAAAAAAAAGCGGACGACTCCCTCTTAAAGAACTTATATCCTAATGCTTGAAATGGCGCTCGCCCGTAAATACCATGGCGATACCCAATTCATTGGCACGTTTGATCGAATCCTCGTCACGCACCGAACCTCCGGGCTGGACGATGGCCGTCACGCCATACTCTCCGGCCAGCGTCACGCAGTCATCGAAGGGGAAGAATCCGTCCGATGCCAGCACCAGACCCTCCGTGAATCCTGCGGCACGGGCCTCCTTCAGTGCGATCTCGGCCGAACCGATGCGGTTCATCTGACCGGCACCCACGCCCAGCGTGCGGCCGTCCTTGACCACGGCAATGGCGTTCGACTTCACATGCTTGACGATTCTCCATCCGAAGTTCAGATCGGCGATCTGCTCCTCGGCAGGCTTGCACTCCGTGACGCACATCTCGCCGCTCACCGTGCGGGTCGTCGTGTCGGCATCCTGGACCAGCATACCGCCGTTGAAGCCCACATACTGGCTTTGGGCAATCTTGCCCTCCATCTTCACCTCTAACAAACGCAGGTTCTTCTTCGTCGAAAGCACCTCCAAAGCACCCTCGTCGAACTTCGGAGCCATGATGATCTCCAGGAAAATCGGCTTCATCAGCTCGGCAGCCTCGCGCGTCACCGTGCGGTTCGTGGCCACAATACCTCCGAAGATCGACACCTTGTCGGCCTCGTAGGCTTTCGTCCATGCCTCCACCACATCGCGGCCCGTGGCGGCACCGCAGGGGTTCATGTGCTTCAGACCCACGCAGAACGGCTCCTCGAACTCGCGGACGATGTTCAGTGCGGCCTGGGCGTCCTGAATGTTGTTATACGACAGCTCCTTGCCGTGCAGCTGGCGGGCAAAGGCCGGCGAATAGGCCACCTCCTCGGCCTGGCGGAAGAATTTGGCCTGCTGGTGGGGATTCTCGCCGTAGCGCAGCGACTGCACCAGATCGTACTCCAGGAAGAGTTTCTCCGGCAATCCGGCCTGCTTGCGCATATAGGTGGCGATCATCATGTCGTACTCGGCCGTGTGGGTATAGGCCTTGGCCGAGAGCTGCAGACGGGTCTCCTTGCGGGTATTGCCCTCAGTGCGGATCTCGTCGATGATACGGGCATAGTCCTGCGGATCACAGACCACCGTCACGTCAGCCCAGTTCTTGGCCGCCGAACGCAGCATCGAAGGACCGCCGATGTCGATATTCTCGATGGCGTCGGCCATCGTCACACCCTCTCGGGCAATCGTCTGGCGGAAGGGATAAAGGTTGACGCACACCAGGTCGATATACTCGATGTGGTTATCCTTCAAGGCCTGGACGTGACTCGGGTCGTCGCGGCGAGCCAGCAATCCACCGTGGACTGCCGGATGGAGCGTCTTGACGCGTCCGTCGCAGATCTCGGGGAATCCCGTCACGTCGCTGATGTTGATCACCTCGACCCCCTCTTTCTCCAGGAGTTTCATCGTGCCGCCCGTAGCGATCACCTCCCAACCGGCCTCGCGAAGGTTGCGGGCAAACTCCACGACTCCCGTTTTGTCACTTACACTGACTAATGCTCGTTTCATGAATATCTCTGTTTTACTTTTTTTCGGTTAATAATTTATTGACGGTCTCGACGTAGAGTTCGTGCTCGATCCCGTGGATCCGGCTCTCCACCTCGTCGATGTCGTCGCCATAGTACTCGAAGCCTCTCTGAGCCAGAATACGGCCGCCGTCCAGCGTGTCATCGACCTCGTGGATCGTCACACCGAACATCTTCACACCGTAGTTGAAGGCATCGCGGATGCCGTGCGCCCCCTTGAACGAGGGCAGCAGGGCCGGGTGGATATTGATGATACGACCGCCATAGGCCCCCAGCAACGTCTCGCCCACAATACGCATATAGCCCGCCAGGCAGACCAGCTCGACACCTGCGGCATCCAACCGGCGCACGATCTCGGACTCGAACCCGGCCTTCGACGCATAGTCCCGGGGCGAGAAGACAAACGACTCTACCCCATGGTTTGCGGCGCGTTCCACGACTTTGGCCGCGGGTTTGTCACACACCATCAGCACCACACGGGCGTCGATACGCCCCTCTTCGCATCCGCGGACCAAAGCCTCGAAATTCGTACCGCTGCCGCTGGCAAAGATTGCGATTTTATGCATAACTTCCTTCCTTTTAGCGGATCGTCACACCCTCGCCCTCGATCACGCGGCCGATGACCGATGCACGCTCACCCTGCTCACGGAGGATCTCCAGCGCACGGCCGGCCTCCGACTCATCCAGGGCGATGACCATACCGACACCCATATTGAAGATGTTGAACATCTCGCGGTGGGGAATACCACCCCACTTCTCCAGGAAGCGGAATACGGGAAGAATCTCCCACGATCCGGCCTCGACCTCGACACCCTGACCCTGTTTCAGGATACGGGGAATGTTCTCATCGAAACCGCCGCCCGTGATGTGGGCGATACCGTGGACATCACACGACTTGACCACCTCAAGCACCTGCTTGACGTAGATGCGCGTCGGGGTCAGCAATACGTGACCCAATTTCTCGTCCGACAGCTCGGGATAGACCTTCTGGAGGTTCAGACCGCCGTCACGGACTACCTTACGCACCAGACTGAAACCGTTGGAGTGAACGCCCGACGAGGCCACACCGATCAGCACGTCGCCGACCTTGACCTTCGAGCAGTCGATCAGCTTCGACTTCTCGACCACACCCACCGTGAATCCGGCGATGTCGTACTCTCCGTCGGGGTACATACCCGGCATCTCGGCCGTCTCGCCTCCGACCAGCGCACAACCTGCCTGACGGCATCCCTCGGCGACTCCGGCCACGATGGCCTCGATCTTGAGGGGTTCGTTGTGACCCACGGCCACATAATCCAGGAACTCAAGCGGCTCGGCACCCTGGGCCAGAACGTCATTGACGCACATGGCCACGGCATCAATACCGATCGTATCGTGTTTGTCCATCTCGAAGGCCAGTTTGAGCTTCGTACCCACACCGTCCGTTCCGCTGACCAAAATAGGTTCTTTCACATTGAGCGACGACAAATCGAACATACCGCCAAAAGCACCGATGTTACCCATCACGCCCGGACGGGATGTCGATGCCACGTGTTTTTTGATGCGTCGCACCACTTCGTATCCGGCTTCCAGATTCACGCCAGCCTTTTCATAAGATTGAGCCATAGTTATTTCAGGTTTTTCTTCTTTTTTTAAATCCTTGAGGCCGGACTCTCCGACCCCGATCGGTCTGAGGGGAGGCAGACGCCGCTGCGGGCCGCGTCCGCCCCCTTCATCCCGCTAACATTTATTCTTCCTCCTCGTACAAGGCCGTGGGGTAATGACCCGTGAAGCAGGCCATGCACAACTCCTCGCGACGGCCCGCCTTCAGCAGGGACTCGGGCGAAAGGTAAGCCAGCGAATCGCTGCCGATGGCCTCGTTGACCTGCTCGACCGTACGGCCGCAGGAGATGAGCTGATCGCGCGTCGAGGTGTCGACACCATAGAAGCACGCTCCTGTCATCGACGGGGAGGCGATACGCACGTGGACCTCTCGGGCCCCCGCCTCGCGCAGCATCCTGATGATGCGGCGCGACGTCGTACCGCGCACAATCGAGTCATCGACCAGCACCACACGTTTGTCCTTGACGATGGAACGCACGGCCGACAGTTTCATCCGCACACCCTTCTCGCGCATCTCCTGCGAGGGCTGGATGAACGTACGGCCGATGTACTTGTTCTTGATGAGTCCCATCTCGTAGGGCAGACCGCTCGCCTCGGCATAGCCCATGGCGGCGCTCAGGCTCGAATCGGGAACTCCCACCACGATGTCGGCATCGGCCGGAGCCTCCTTCCACAGCAGGCGTCCCGACTCCTTGCGGTAGGCATGGACGTTGCAACCCTCGATATCGCTGTCGGGGCGTGCGAAGTAGATGTACTCCATCGAGCACATGGCGTGGTGTTTGAACTGGGCGTAGTCCGTGCTGCGGATACCCTGCTTGTCGATGGTGACAATCTCGCCGGGATTCACATCGCGGATATACTCCGCACCCAACACATCGAAGGCGCAGGTCTCGCTCGAAACCACATAGCCATCACCCAGACGGCCGATCGACAGGGGACGGAATCCGTACTTGTCGCGGCAGGCATAGATGCGGTTGGCGGTCATGATCAGACACGAGAACGCACCCTCCAGCATATTGAGCGCATCGATGATGGCATAGATACGCGGACGATCGCGGTGACCCGTCTCCTTCTTGATCAGGTGGGCCAGCACCTCGCAGTCGGAAGTCGACTGGAAGAGGCTGCCCTTGTTCTCGAGGTGGCGGCGCAGCAACTTGGCGTTGACGATGTTACCGTTATGCGCCAAAGCAAAGTCGCCCGTGTTGTGACGGAACATCAACGGCTGAATGTTCTCCGTACCGTTGTTGCCTCCCGTCGTGTAGCGCACATGGCCGATGGCCATCGAGCCTTTCAGCGTTGCGAGTTTCTCCTCGTTGAAGACCTCCGTGACCAGACCCATGCCGCGCATACGGCGCATCTGACCCTCGGAATCGACACTCACGATACCGCAACCCTCCTGTCCGCGATGTTGCAGCGAGTGGAGTCCGTAGTAGGCCAGCGAAGCGGCATTCTCCACTCCGAACAGTCCGAATACTCCGCACTCCTCGTGCAGCTCGCGATCATCAAACGGCATCATCATTATTTTTCGATCTTTTGCAGACGGGCATAAATCTCCTCGTAGGCCTCGCGTACACGACCCAGGTCGCGACGGAAACGGTCCTTGTCGAGTTTCTCGTTGGTCGAGCAGTCCCACAGACGGCAGGTGTCGGGCGATACCTCGTCGGCGAGGATGATCTCACCGTCCGACGTGCGGCCGAACTCGATCTTGAAGTCAACCAGGTTGATGTTCATCTCCGCAAACATCTCCTTGAGTACCTCGTTGATCTTGGCGGTCATGGCGTAGATCTGGTTGAGCTCCTCGTAGGTGGCCACACCCAGAGCCACGGCATGGTGGTCGTTGATCAGCGGGTCACCCAGTTCGTCGCATTTGTAGCAGATGTCGAAGATCACGTTCGACGGTTTGGTACCCTCCTCGATGCCGAGGCGCTGGGCCATCGAACCGGCGATGATGTTGCGCACGATCACCTCCAGAGGAATGATCGTCACCTTGCGGCAGAGCTGGTCGCGCTCGTTCAGTGTCTCGATGTAGTGGGTCTTGACACCGGCCTTCTGCAGGCGGTGGAAGATCAGCGTCGAGATGGCATTGTTCAGCACACCCTTGCCCTCGATCGTAGCCTTCTTGATGTTGTTGAATGCCGTGGCGGCATCCTTATAGTGGATAATGATCTTGTCGGGATCATCGGTCAAAAATACCTGTTTTGCTTTGCCTTCGTAGAGCATTTCGAGCTGTTTCATAGTTTATGCGATTTTATTGGTTTTTGAAATTATTGATTCTCGTCTGATTATTTTTTGCGGAAATAGTTCACGGCGTTTTGGAACAGAGGCTGCGACTTCTCGCCCGCGATATTCTTGAAGAGGTTCTCCTCCCAACGCTCCGTGTGGCCCATCTTGCCCAGGATCTGACCATCCTTCGAGGTGATTCCCTCGATGGCACAGGTCGAACCGTTGGGGTTGAACGGGGCGCGGCCCGTGGGTCGGCCCTCGGCGTCGGCATACTGGAAGGCTACCTGTCCGTTGCGGAAGAGTTCGTCGGCCAGCTCCTCACTCACCACAAAACGGCCCTCACCATGGCTGACGGCGATCGAGTGGAGATCTCCGGCCTTGAATCCCTTGAGCCAGGGCGATGTCACCGAGTTGACGCGGGTGGTAACGATCTGCGAAATGTGGCGGTTGATGTCGTTGCGGAACAGCGTGGGCGACTCCTCGGTCACCATACCCAGGCGTCCGTAGGGCAGCAGACCCGACTTGACCAGGGCCTGGAAACCGTTGCAGATACCCAGGATCAGACCACCACGGTCGATCAGGGCGTGGATCTCCTCGCGGATATCCTTATTGTTCAACACGTTGACGATGAACTTGGCACTTCCGTCCGGCTCGTCACCGGCCGAGAAACCACCACTCAGGGTCAGGATATGGCACTTGCGGATCTGCTCCTTCATCTCGGCGATCGAGCCGAGGATATCGTCGCCACCGAGGTTACGCAGGACGCTCATGTGGACCTCGGCACCCGCGCGGCGGAAGGCCTTGGCGGTGTCGTAGTCGCAGTTCGTGCCCGGGAACACGGGGATGAAGACCCTCGGGTGCTCCACGGCCTCGCCCTTATAGGTCACCGTGCGCTCCACGCCTTCGTTCACCTCGGGCGAGGGACGGTCGGCGGCCTTGGCGGGATAGATCTGCTCGTAGTCGGCCGTATTGGCGGCGTAAAGCTCCTCGAGGGTCATCTCGACGGAGTTCACCACAATCTTCTCTCCGGCGATCGTGCAACCCAGCATCTCGATGGCCGTGAAGTCGTCCAGACCCTCGCACTCCACCAGGATCGAACCGTAGGCATAGTTGTAGAGCATCTGCTCGTCGCACTCGATCTCGGCACCGATTCCGTTACCGAAGGCCATCTTGGCCAGACCCTCGGCCACACCACCGAAGCCCACCGACCAGGCGGCCTTGATGTGTCCCTGAGCGATCTGCCCGGTGACGAACTTGAAGTTACGCTTCAGCTGCTCGGTGTCGGGCATACCGTTTTCGAGCGGCGTGTGGCGGACAACGGCCAGGCGGTGACCCGCACCCTTGAAGTCGGTCGAAATGACCCTCGAAGCGGGAACCGTCGTGATACCGAATGCCATAAGCATCGGCGGCACGTTGATATGCTGGAACGTACCCGACATCGAGTCCTTACCGCCGATCGACGGCAGACCCAGCTCGATCTGCATCTTCAGCGCACCGAGCAATGCGGCCAGGGGTTTACCCCACGATTTGGCCTCACGGGTCATACGTTCAAAATATTCCTGATACGAATAGCGCATCTTCTCGTAGTCACCTCCGGCGGCCACTACCTTGGCGGCAGCCTCGACCACGGCGTAGGCGGCTCCGTGATAGGGGCTCCACGCGGTCAGTCGGGGGTTATAGCCGAAGGCCATGATGCTGGCCGTGTCGGTAAATCCGTCGACGGGAAGTTTCTGTACCGAAACCTGCGTCTCGCTGCGCTGCGTCTTGCCGCCGAAGGGCATCAGCACCGTCGAGCGGCCGATCGTCGAGTCGAACATCTCGATGAGTCCGCGCTGCGACAACACGTTCCTGTCCTTCAGGTTGGCCAGGAAGCGTTCCTTGAGGCTCTCGCCCTCGATCTTGCGCTCGAAGGGATTGCACTCCTCGACAGCCGCGATGCGGGCCTTGGCGTAGTGCCTGGCTCCGGCGCTGTCGATGAACTCACGCGAGAGGTCCACGATCTGCTCGCCCTTGTAGAACATACGCATACGGGCCGTATCGGTGACATCGGCCACCTCGACCACCTCGATGTTCTCCTCGCGGCAGTATTTCTCGAACTCCTCCACGTCGCCGCGCTCGACCACCACCGACATACGCTCCTGCGACTCGCTGATGGCCAGCTCCGTGGCGTTCAGTCCGCTGTATTTCACCGGTACGCGGTCCAGATAGATATCCAGTCCGTCGGCCAGCTCGCCGATGGCGACACTCACGCCGCCCGCACCGAAGTCATTCGATTTCTTGATCAGACGGGTCACCTCCGCGCGGCGGAACAGACGCTCCAGCTTACGCTCCTCGGGGGCATTACCCTTCTGCACCTCACTGCCGCACGTCTCCAGCGAGTGGTCGTCGTGCTCCTTCGACGAGCCGGTGGCTCCGCCGATGCCGTCACGGCCCGTACGGCCGCCCAGCAGCAGGATCTTGTCTCCGGCCTCGGGACGCTCACGGCGCACGTGGTCGGCCTTGACGGCTCCCACCACGGCACCCACCTCCAGACGCTTGGCCAGATAACCTTCGTCGTAGACCTCACGCACGTGGGTCGTGGCCAGACCGATCTGGTTGCCGTAGCTGGAGTATCCGGCGGCGGCACGTTTCGAGATGACGCTCTGCGGCAGCTTGCCCGCAATCGTATCCTCGACCTTCTGCCAGATGTTGCCGGCACCCGTCACACGCATGGCCTGGTAGACGTAGCTGCGACCCGACAACGGGTCGCGGATGGCGCCGCCCAAACAGGTCGACGCTCCGCCGAAAGGCTCGATCTCGGTGGGATGGTTATGGGTCTCGTTCTTGAACTGGAGCAACCAGCGCTCGGTCTGTCCGTCAACGTCGACATCGACGAAGATCGAGCAGGCGTTATTCTCGTCACTAACCTCCAGGTCGTCCAACAGTCCCTGTTTGCGCAGGTAGCGGGCACCGATCGTGGCCATATCCATCAGGCAGATGCTCTTATGCTCGCGGCCCAGCTCACGGCGGATTCTGAGGTAAGCGGCCAGGGTCGAATCTATATCGTTCTTGAGGAACGACTCCTCGACGACGATATCCTCCAGCTCGGTGGTGAAGGTCGTGTGGCGGCAGTGGTCGCTCCAATAGGTATCGAGAATCTTCAGCTCCGTTTCGCGCGGGTCGCGGCCCTCCTTCTTGAAGTAGGCGACCACCTCGCGCAGGTCGTCGGCATTCATCGCCAGACCGTATTCCTTGCAGAACGGCTCAAGAGCCTCCTCTCCCATCGAGGTGAAACCCTCAAGAACGGGTACGGGAGCCACATCGACCTGCTCCAGGTCGCCGAGCACCTCGAGGTTCTTCTCGCGCGACTCCACCGCGTTGATGCAGTAGTGGCGGATGCGGGCCATCTGCTCCTCGGTGGTTCCGTCGTCGAAAATCAGCAGCTTCGACGAACGGATCTTCACCTCGGCCTTGGGGTCGATCAGGCGTACGCAGTCCACGGCCGAAGCGGCTCTTTGGTCGAACTGTCCGGGCAGGAACTCCACGGCCAGGAAGCGTTTGCCCTCCAGCGAGCACTCGCAGCTCACGTTGTCGGTCACCCGCTCGCCAAAGACCGAGTAGCGGGTCTTTTCGAGCAACTCGGCATCAAATCCGAACAGATCGTAGACGTTCAGCAGACGCAACTCTTTCAGATTCAGATTCAGATTGGCATTCAGCTCCCGCCGCAAGCTTTCGGCCTCGACACGGAAGCGGGGAAGTTTTTCGACGAAAATACGGTAATTCTCTTTCATTATGATTGGTTTTTCTCTGATTGTCAAATTGGTTTACACAAATCGCGCAGCCCACTTCTCCTGATACTCCTCGGGAGTAAGGTGGGTGAAGGTGATGTGGCCCATCTTGCGTTTGGGACGGCTTTCGCTCTTGCCGTAGAGGTGGACATAGACCTTGTCGTGACCCTCGCGGAGGATCTTCTCGGCGGCTTCGAGGTCCTGACCCAGGATATTCTTCATCACGGTGGGGGCTACCAGCTTCGGCTCCTCCAGCTCCTCGCCCAACAGGTAGCGGGCCAGTTCGCGGAACTGGTTGGTCGTCGTACCCTCGATGGTGTAGTGACCCGAGTTATGGGGACGGGGAGCCATCTCGTTGAAGAGGATCTCCTCGCCGCGCACGAAGTATTCGATGGCCAGGATGCCGCGGTAACCGGCCCGGCGCATGAACTCCTCGCTCTGGAGGCGCATACGCTCCAGGATCTCGGGGTTGACCTCGGCGGGGATGAAGCACAGGTCGAGGATTCCGTCGCGGTGGACGTTGCGGCCCGAGGGGAAGCTCACCACACGCTTATCATCGGCCACCATCACGATGCTGGCCTCGAAGTCGAACTTCACGAATTCCTCAAGGATGCAGGGCACCGTCAGCAAAGGCAGGGCCTTAGCGATGTCCTCCTCGCTTTTAAGCACCATCTGACCGTGACCGTCGTAGCCCAGCGTACGGGTTTTCAGCACGGCCGGAAGGCCCATCTTCCGCACCGCACGGCACAGCGACTCCTCGTCGTCGACGGCCTCAAAGCCCGGAGTTTTCAGTCCGTTATCCAAGGCGTTCTGCTTCTCGCGCAGGCGGTCCTGCGAATCGTAGAGCGGTTTGTAGCCCTGGGGAATGTTATATTTCTCGCACATCGGGATCAGGATCTCACCCGGCACATTCTCGAATTCGTAGGTCACCACGTCGCTGCATCGGCAGAGCCGCTCGATGGCTTCGCTGTCGTCATATGCCGCCACGATATGCTCGTCGGCAACGGCCGCTGAAGGGGCATCGGCTGCGGGATCCAACGTCACGCAACGTGCGCCCAGGCGGTGAGCCTCCTCGGCGATCATCAGGCCCAGCTGGCCTCCGCCTATGATCCCGATCGTTTTCTTGGTCTTCATATATATAAGGTTAGAGCGTTGCGTTCAAAACATCCTCGGTCTGCTTGGCGCGGAAAGCCTTCAGACGGGCCCTGAGCTCCTCATCCTGGAGTGCGAGGATCGAGACAGCGATCAGCGCGGCGTTCTTCGCACCGTTGATGGCCGTGGTGGCCACGGGGACTCCGCCCGGCATCTGCACGATCGAGAGCAACGAGTCCAGACCGTTCAACGCACGCGACTTGACGGGCACTCCCACCACCGGCAGCGTGGTCATCGCGGCGACCATACCCGGCAGATGGGCGGCACCTCCCGCCCCAGCGATGATCACACCCAGACCACGCTCTTCAGCCGTACGGGCGTATTCAAAAAGCAACTCGGGGGTACGGTGGGCACTCACAACCCGCTTTTCAAACTCCACTCCGAACTCCTCAAGCGTGCGGACGGCATCGGCCATCACCTCATAATCACTTGTTGAACCCATGATAACTCCGACCTTCATATCTTCAAATTTATTTAGATGGTAAAAAAAGACAAACCGTCACGACGCTCCACGCCGTGACGGTTCACATGACTACACTCCTCCATACAAGCCTGCACAAGATACGATGAGGCAATGTTCCCTGAGGAGATATATTTTTCGTGGGGGTGCAATCTGTCCAACAAAGGATGGGACGCGTATGCACGCCCCATTTGCTTTCGCTCCCGTTTGCGGGTATAACCGATTACAGCCATCGAATTGTACTTTTACTTTGGAAGTATAAAACTATAACAATGCAAAGATACACTCTTCGGCCTCTTTTCCAAAAATTTTTCAGGATAAGATATTCACATTTTGTTGACAATTTTCAAATTTCTTAAAAAATGACGGGAAACAAGGTGGCAAAACCCCGTTTCCCGTCATTTCCCCGGATCCGAAGACCCCCATAACTCTCACCCTTAACGGGCTTTGGTCTCGCAGTAGGCGCAGCGGAACGATCCGTCCTTCTCGCGGCGGAACAACTGGTCGACATCCTCCGTACGCGAGATGCAGCTGTGGTTGTGGCACTCGTGGCCGTTGACCTCATACTCCTCGGCGTAGCGCGGGGCCGCACCTTCGGCCTTCTGCTCCTCGGCCCACTTCAGCAGGGTGAGGATCAGAGCCATACGCACGAACTTACCGTTCTCCACCTGGCGGAAATAGGCGGCACGGGGATCGCTGTCGACCTCACGCGTAATCTCGTTGACACGGGGCAGCGGGTGGAGGATGATCATATCCTTCTTGGCCGTGAGCAGCTTTCCGGGATCGAGCACAAAGCTGTTCTTCACACGCTCGAACTCATCGTCGTCCAGGAAACGCTCCTTCTGCACGCGCGTCATGTAGAGGACATCCAGCTCGGGCATCACCTCCTCCATCGTACGCACCTCGCGGAACGAAAGCTTGGAATTTTCCTGCATCTCCTGCAGCATATAGTCCGGCAGACGCAGTTCCTCGGGCGAGATCAGGATGACCTTCACGTTCTCGTAGCGGGCCAGGGCCTTGATCAGCGAGTGGACCGTGCGGCCGAACTTCAGATCGCCGCAAAAACCGATCGTCAGATTGTCCAGACGGCCCTTCTCGCGCTTGATCGTCAGAAGGTCGGTGAGGGTCTGCGTCGGGTGGGCGTGGCTGCCGTCACCGGCGTTGATCACGGGAATCGTCGCATACTGCGAGGCCACCAGCGGTGCTCCCTCCTTGAAGTGGCGCATGGCGATGATGTCGGCAAAGCAGCTGATCACCCTCACGGTGTCGGCTACGGTCTCGCCCTTGGTCACCGACGAGGAGCTGGCCGACGAGAAGCCCAGAACGTTGCCGCCCAGCTCCATCATGGCCGATGTAAAGCTCAGACGCGTACGGGTCGAGGGTTCATAGAAAAGTGTTGCCAGCTTCTTGCCCTTGCAGGCCTCGCTGTATTTGGCACGATTGGCGATGATGTCCTCGCCCAGGGCCACAATCTGCTCGATCTCCTCACGGGTGAGATCGGTCGGTTCTATCAGGTGTCGCATACCTTGATACTTTATGATTTTAAATATGAATTGATTCCTACTCTTTTTGTCCGATTACTCCATCCAGCTCTCATCCGAGGGATTGTTGCGGAAGCGGATCAGACGGGCCTTGTCCTCGGGCTTGATGTATCCCTCCTCGGCAGCTACCTCAACCAGAGCATCGAGATTCGAGAGGCTGTAATTGATCACGTTGGCATCGCGCAGACGATCCAGCCCCTTCTGCATTCCGTAGGTGAAGATCGAAGCCACGCCCAGCACCTCGGCACCGGCCTCACGCAGGGCCTCGACCACCTCGATGCACGAACCGCCCGTCGAGATCAGATCCTCGATCACCACGACCTTCTGGCCCTTCTCCAGTTTGCCCTCGATGCGGTTGCCACGGCCGTGGTCCTTGTTGCCCGAACGGACATAACCCATCGGCAGGTCGAGGATCGTGGCCGTGATGGCGGCATGGGCTATTCCGGCCGTCGACGTACCCATCAGCACCTCGGCCTCGGGGAATTTCTCGCGGACGATCTGAGCCAGACCGGCCTCGACGTGCTTGCGCACCTCAACCGCGGTCAACGTCAGACGGTTGTCGCAATAAATCGGGCTTTTGATACCGCTTGCCCAGGTAAACGGCTGCTCGGGACGCAGGAATACGGCGCTGATCGACAGCAAATCTTTAGCTATTTGTTTTTCCATGATATGAAAGTTCTAAATTCGTTGGTTTACTTTTTTCGGGGTGAAGTCCGCCTTCCACCCGGGGATCGTCAGAGGCCGGGAGGAGGTTTTTTCTCCTGCGGCCGGCACCTCGGCCAAGCGATTCGGGCAAGAGGACTGACTTCGGATAACGGGTCGCACCTCAAGTATGGGGGTCTCACCCTCGGATCCGGCTTGTCACTTCGGACACGGGTTGCCACCCGGGATACGGGGCACGGCCTCGTATCAAGGTTTCCGACGGCGGGCGATGCGGCTGTTCCGCTCCCCCACCCTTCGGTCCGGGGTAGGACTACTCCTCGCCGCAGAATTCCTTCACACAGCGGCGGTAGGCAGCCACGGGATCGGCAGCCTGGGTCACGGGACGCCCCACGACGATGAAGTTCGATCCGATCTCGCGGGCACGGACAGGCGTGGTGACTCTCACCTGGTCGCCTACCTCGCCGTCGGCGAAACGCACGCCGGGCGTGATGGTCAGGAAGTCCTCCCCGCAGGCCTCATGGACCATGCCGGCCTCCAGCGGCGAGCAGACCACACCGTCCAGTCCGGCCTCGCGGGTGTTACGGGCATACTTGACGATCGTGTCGTTGATCGAGGCGTCGATCAGCAGTTCGTTACGCATACGCTCCTCGCTGGTCGAGGTGAGCTGCGTCACGGCGATCAGCAGGGGGCGCGTGCCGTCCTCGCGCGTCAGACCTTCGCGGGCGGCACGCATCATCTCGATCGTTCCGGCAGCGTGGACGTTGCACATATCGACATCGAGGTGCGACAATACGGCCATGGCCTTGCGCACCGTGTTGGGAATGTCGTGGAGCTTCAGATCGAGGAAGATTCTGTGACCGCGGCGTTTGATCTCGCGCACGATCGAGGGGCCCTCGGCATAGTACAGCTCCATACCGATCTTCAGGAACGGTTTGCGTTTCTCGTCCTTGAATTTATCGAGGAATGCAAAAGTATCCTCGGCCGACTTGAAGTCGCAGGCAATGATTACATCACGTTGATTCATCTCCATATCTTGTTTTACTTATTTCACAATACCTATAATATCACTCAGACGCTCTATACCGAGACGTTCCATCTCGCGGGGCAGCTCCTCGACGATCTCCTTCGAGGCGTAGGGGTTCACCAGGTTGGCGGCTCCGACCTCCACGGCTGTGGCTCCGGCCATCATCATCTCGATGACGTCGCGGGCCGTCTCCACACCTCCGCATCCGATCACAGGGATCGAGCAGGCACGGGCCACCTGGTAGACCATGCGTACGGCCACGGGGAAGATCGACGGGCCGGAGAATCCACCCATCGTATTGGCAATGACTGGTTTGCGGCGTTTCAAGTCGATCCTCATGCCCAGCATCGTGTTGATCAGGCACAGACCGTCGGCTCCGGCCTCTTCGCAGGCACGGGCAATCGAGACGATGTCCGTCACGTTGGGCGAGAGCTTCATGTAGACGGGCTTGGTCGTCACGGCCTTCACGGCGCGGGTCACCTCGGCGGCCATCTCGGGCAGCGTGCCGAACGACATACCGCCGTGGCGCACGTTGGGACACGAGATGTTGACCTCGATCAGACCCACCTGCTCCTCGCGGTCGATCTTCTCGCACGAGTAGGCGTAATCCTCGATCGAGAAGCCCGAAATGTTGGCGATAACCTTCTTGTGGAAGAACTCCTTCATGGCAGGCAGCTCCTCGCGGATCACATGATCGATGCCGGGATTCTGCAATCCCACCGCGTTGATCATACCCTCGCGGCACTCGGCGATGCGGGGCGTGGGATTGCCGAAGCGAGCCTCGCGGGTCGTGCCCTTGAACGAGAACGTACCCAGCATATTGATGTCGTAGAACTCTGCGAACTCCTTGCCGTAGCCGAAGGTTCCGCTGGCGGGAATCACGGGGTTATCCAACCGCCATCCGCTCAATACAACCGATGTATCTACCATATGATCTCCTCCTTGGTTAAAACGGGCCCGTCCTTGCAGATGCGTTTCGAGCCGTATTTGGTTTCACACGAGCAGCCCATGCAGGCGCCGAACCCGCAGCCCATGCGCTCCTCGAAGGAGAGCTGGCCGTCCTGCTCCACGGCATCGTACAATGCGCGCAGCATCGGTTCGGGACCGCAGGCGTAGAAGTAGTCGAAATCGGAGCAGGCATCCTTGATGGCTGTGGTCACGAATCCGCAGATGCCCCGCGAGCCGTCGACCGTGGTCACATGGACCTCACAACCCAACTTGCGGAACTCCTCCTCGTAGAACACCTCGTCGGCGGTGTTGAATCCCAGCACGACCTGCACCCTGCGCCCCTCGGCCAGCAGTTTGCGGGCCAGGTTGTAGAGCGGCGGCACGCCGACACCTCCGCCGACCAGCAGAGGCGACGTCGAGGCGACATCCACCGAGAATCCGTTACCCAGACCCGTCAAAAGGTCCAGTTCCTCACCCGGTGTCATGCAACTCATGCGTTCGGTGCCCTGTCCCACGACCTTATAGATCAGCGTCAGGCTCTTCTCGTCGTAGTCCGACACCGAGATCGGACGGCGCAGGTAGAGTCCCTCGATACGGATGTTGACAAACTGTCCCGCATGAGTGATCCACTCCGTATCGCCCTCCAGCACCATCCGCCACACGGACGAGGTGAGGGGTCGGTTCTCAACGATTCGATATATTGCTTTCTTATACATGATTCTTTTCTTAGCGGATATTCCGAAGAGGAGGGCCGGGCTCTTCACAGCCACGTCCCCTCCTCTTCCGGTTTCCAAAAATTCCTATTCGGCGTCGATCGTCGATACTCTCAGCGTGATCTCCTCCAGAACATCGAGCAGCACCTTGACCGTCTCCAGGGCGGTGAACACCGGCAGGTTGTTCTCCACGGCCGTGCGGCGGATCTCATAGCCGTCCAGGCGCGTGTTGTGCTGGTTGATGTCGATCGTATTGATCACATAGCTGACATGCCCCTGGCGCAGGGCGTCGATGATCTCGTTCGACCCCTCGCTCAACTTGAGCAGCGTGCGGGTGCGGATGCCGTGCTCGCGCAGGAAGGATGCCGTACCCGACGTGGCCTCGATGTTGAAGCCCAGATCGTAGAAGCGACGGATCAGCGGCAGAGCCTGCTCCTTATCGGCATCGGCAATCGTCACCACGATCGTTCCGTAATTCGAGACGTTCATACCCGTGGCCTGCAAAGCCTTATAAAGGGCACGCGTGAGCTTGTCGTCATAGCCAATGGCCTCACCCGTCGACTTCATCTCGGGCGAGAGGTAGGAATCCATGCCGCGGATCTTCGAGAACGAGAAGGCCGGGGCCTTGACATACCAGCGTTTCTTCTCCTTACCATAGACATCGTTGATACCCAGCTCCTTGAGCGTCTTGCCCAGGATCACCTGCGTGGCGATATGGGCCATCTGCACACCCGTCGACTTGGACAGGAAGGGAACCGTACGCGACGAACGCGGGTTGACCTCAATGACATAGACCTCATCGTCCTTGTCGAGGATGAACTGGATATTATACAGGCCCTTGATTCCGATTCTCAGACCCAGGCGCACCGTATAGTCGATGATCTTGTCCTTGGCCTTCTGCGAGACGCTGAACGTGGGATATACGCTGATCGAGTCACCCGAGTGGATACCCGTGCGCTCGACGTGTTCCATGATTCCGGGGATGAAGACATCCTTACCGTCGCAGATGGCGTCGACCTCCAGCTCGCGGCCCATGATATAGCGGTCGACCAGCACCGGAGAGTCGATATTCAGCTCCACGGCCGTCTGCAGGTAGTGGCGCAGGCGCTCCTCGTTCGAGACGATCTGCATGGCACGGCCTCCCAGCACGTAGCTCGGACGCACCAGCACCGGGTAACCGATGCGGGCGGCGGCACGTACTCCGGCCTCCAGGTCGGTCACGGCCTCGGCCTCGGGCTGGGGGATGCCCAGCTCCTCCATGATCTTCTCGAAGCAGCCGCGGTCCTCGGCATTGCGGATGGCCTCGGTATCCGTACCGATGATGGGCACACCCAGCTCGGCCAGAGGCTCGGCCAGGTTGATGGCCGTCTGACCTCCGAGCGATACGACAACGGCCTTGGGTTTCTCGTGGGTCACCACGTTCATCACGTCCTCGACGGTCAGCGGCTCGAAGTAGAGCTTGTCGCTGGTCGTGTAGTCGGTCGATACGGTCTCGGGGTTATTGTTGATGATGATCGCCTCGTAGCCGGCCTCGCGGATCGACCAGATGGCGTGTACCGTCGAATAGTCGAACTCGACACCCTGGCCGATGCGGATCGGGCCAGAACCCAGCACGATGATCTTCTCCTTGTCGCTCACCTCGGCCTCGTTCTCCTCCTCGTAGGTCGAGTAGAAGTAAGGCACATAACCGCCGAACTCGCCACCGCACGTATCGATCATCTTATAGACGGGGAAGAGGTTGTTCGCCTTGCGGAACTCGAACATCTCCTTCTCGGACATTCCCCACAGCTTGCCGACGAACTTGTCGCTAAAGCCCATGCGCTTCACCTCGAGGAGCGTCTCGCGGTTTTTGGGATTATTGCGCACCACCTGCTCCATCTCGATGATCTTCTTGAACTTCTCGAGGAAGAACAGGTCGATCTTCGTGCGGTCGTAGATCAGCACCAGATCGATACCCAGGCGGATGAGCTGGGCGATGGCATAGAGACGGTCGTCCGAGCCTTCCTTGATGTAATCCAGGAGCTGCTCGCTCGTCCAATCGTCGAATTTCTTGTGATAGATATGGCAGACACCGGTCTCCAGCGAGCGGACGGCCTTCAGCAACGATTCCTCGATGGTACGGCCCACCGACATCACCTCACCGGTAGCCTTCATCTGGGTACCGAGCTTGTTCGAGGCGTCGGAGAACTTGTCGAACGGGAAGCGGGCCACCTTCGTCACCACATAGTCCAAAGCCGGCTCGAACGAAGCGGGCGTATTGGCAATGCGGATCTCGTCCAAAGTCAGACCCACGGCGATCTTGGCACTTACGCGGGCAATGGGGAATCCCGAAGCCTTCGAAGCCAGTGCCGACGAACGCGACACACGGGGGTTGATCTCGATCAGGTAGTATTTGAACGACAGGGGATCCAACGCGAACTGCACGTTGCAACCGCCCTCGATCTTCAGCTCGCGGATCAGCTTCAGAGCCGAGTCACGCAGCATCTGCACCTCGCGGGCCGTCAGCGTCTGAGCCGGAGCGACCACGATCGAGTCTCCCGTATGGATACCCACGGGGTCGACATTCTCCATGCTACAAATAGCGATGGCCGTATCGTTCTTATCACGCATCACCTCGAACTCGATCTCCTTATAGCCCTTGATGCTCTTCTCGATAAGCACCTGGTGGACAGGCGAAAGCGCGAGGGCGTTGCGCATCATCTGGCGCAGTTCCTCCTCATCGTCGGCAAAACCGCCGCCCGTACCGCCCAGCGTGAAGGCCGGACGCAGCACCACGGGATAGCCGATCTCGGCGGCCACGCGCACACCCTCCTCGATCGACATTGCGATCTCGGAAGGCAGGACAGGCTCGCCCAACTTCTGGCACAGCTCCTTGAAGAGCTCGCGGTCCTCGGCGCGCTCGATCGAATCGAACGACGTACCCAGGATCTCGACCTGGCACTCCTCCAGGATACCCTTCTTGGCCAACTGCACCGCCAGGTTCAGACCCGTCTGTCCGCCCAGGCCCGGCACGATGGCATCGGGACGCTCATAGCGGATGATCTTGGCCACATACTCCAGCGTCAGCGGCTCCATATAGACCTTGTCGGCCATGTGGGTATCGGTCATGATGGTTGCGGGGTTGGAGTTAACCAACACCACCTCGTAGCCCTCTTCGCGCAGTGCCATGCAGGCCTGCGTTCCTGCGTAATCAAACTCGGCAGCCTGGCCGATCACGATCGGACCCGAGCCGATCACCATTACTTTCTTGATATCTGTTCTCTTAGGCATTTTCTACTCCTCCATCATTTTAATAAACTTATCGAACAACTCGGCACTCTCCTGCTGACCCGCCGTGTTTTCGGGGTGGAACTGTACCGAGAAAACACGGTCAGCAACCGACTCCACGCCCTCGACCGTGTTATCCAGCACGTCGACATGAGTCAGCGTCAGGCCCGTGCCCTCCAGCGAGGACTCCTCGACGGCGTAGCCGTGCGACTGGGCCGTGATGTTGATGCGGCCATTGATCAGGTTGCGCACCGGATGGTTGCATCCGCGGTGACCCGACTTGAGTTTATCGACGCGCGCGCCATAGGCCAGCGATATGATCTGATGGCCCAGACCGATACCGAAGATCGGCAGACGGCCTCTCAGCTCGCCCACACGGGCAATCACCTCCTTCACATCGCGCGGATCGCCCGGACCGCCCGACACGAAGATTCCGTCGGGACGGAAGGCCATGATCTCCTCCAACGTGGCATTGAAGGGAACGACCGTCACGTTGCATCCACGCTGGTTCAGACAGCGGATGATGCTGTATTTCATGCCGCAGTCGATGGCCACCACGTCGAAACGATGGTTGGGCGTACGCGAGAACCAGCGTTTCTTGCAGCTGATTCCGGCGACGGTATCGTGCGGCAGGGCATAAGCCTGCAATTTGCGCATGGCCTCGGCCTTGGGCATATCGGCCGCCGTGATGATGGCCTTCTGGCTGCCCTCGTCGCGGATAATGCGCGTCAACATACGGGTATCGATACCCGAAATGGCAGGGATTCCCTGCTCCTCGAGCACCTCGTGAAGCGTGCGGGTGGAACGGAAGTTGGACGGAATGTCGTTGTAATCGCGAACGATCATACCTCCGATCATGGGGGTTTTCGACTCGTAATCCTCGTCAGCCAGACCGTAGTTGCCGATCAAGGGGTAGCTCATCACCACAATCTGATCGGCATAGGCCGAATCGGAGATGATCTCCTGATAACCCACCATCGCGGTGTTAAAGACGATCTCGTGAATCGCCTCCCGATCTGCCCCGAATCCGTAGCCGTAGAACTCACGGCCGTTCTCCAGGACGACTTTTTTTGTAAATGGCTTCATTGTTTATCTGTTTGTTGAATTTATTGCTTGGTTTTACTCGGCACGGTAGGCCTCGCGGCCGCCGGCCACCGTCATATAGGTTTCGGCCTCGACGCTCCAGCCTTCAAAGGGAGTGGAGTGACCTTTGGAGAGGAATTTCGAGGGATCGATGACCGACCGGCAGTCCAGATCCAGAACCGTGAAGTCGGCGCGGTCGCCCACCTCGATGCCGCCCTCGATACCGAACAGGCGGCGGGGATTCACGGCCATCAGCTCGACAAGACGGCCCAGGGTGATCACGCCCTTCTTGACCAGATAGGTGTAGAGCAGGGGAAAGGCACACTCGATGCCGACGATGCCCATCGGGCTTTTCTCCAATCCGCGGCTCTTCTCCTCGGCCGTATGGGGTGCATGGTCCGTAGCCACCACCTCGATCGTACCGTCCTGAATGCCCTCGATCAGGGCCTTACGGTCCTCGATGCTTCTCAAGGGGGGATTCATCTTGAAACGTCCCTCCTCCTTCAGATCGTTCTCCGTGAGGAGCAGGTAGTGGGGAGCCGTCTCGCAGCTCACCTTCAGACCGCGGGCCTTGGCACGGCGCACCAGCTCGACGCTCTCCCGGGTCGACACATGACAGACATGATACTGGCAACCGGTGCGGGCGGCCAGCTCGATGTCGCGCTCCACCTCCCGCCATTCGCTCTCGGAGCAGATTCCGCGGTGTCCGTGCGTGCGGCAGTACTCGCCGTCGTGGATATATCCTCCGCGCAGCAGCTCGTCGACCTCGCAGTGGGCCACCACCGGGCGACCCGTTGCGGCCACACGGTGCATGGCCTCGCACATCAACTCCTCGGACTGCACGCCTCGGCCGTCATCCGAGAATCCGACCACCTTATCGGCCAGGGCCTCGAAATCGACCAACTCACCTGCGCCCTTCTGACCCATCGTGATGCAGCCATAGGGCAGCACCTCGATACAGGCATCGCGGCGGATGATCTCGCGCTGCACCTCGAGTGTCTCGGGGGTGTCGGGAGCGGGATTGAGGTTGGGCATGGAGCAGACGGTGGTGTAACCTCCGCGGGCTGCGGCGGCCGTACCCGTCAGAATGGTTTCCTTCTGAGGGAAACCGGGTTCACGCAGGTGGACATGGACGTCGACCAGACCGGGGATCAGCACTCTTCCGCCCAGATCGACCACGCGATCCTCTGCGGCAGGCTCTCCGCCTTCGACCACACGACCGTTTTCCACGGTCAGCGATCCTAACTCAAACGATTCGCCGCACAGGATGCGGGCATTGGTGTAACGGGTCTTCATCTGACTATTGGGTACAAAAAATAGGGCAACTGCATAACAGTTACCCTATTAAATCAAAACAAAAATGAGACGACGAAACATTCGACCAAAAATTCTGCCACCAGAATACGGATTCAGAAGCTATGTCGGACGTTCTTTGCATGGATCTCACTATACCTTTTATCGTGGGCAAAGGTATGCCTTTTAGCAATTATCACCAAACATTTCAGTCTTTTTTTTCAACAAATAATGCACATTAAGACACTCTTTCCGACATCCCCGCCAAAGTCGGCCGCACACCTCTCTCCGTCTCTCCGGGCCGTCTTCATCCACCGCCTCTCCCACCCCTTCCCAATCCGTTTTCCCTCCGACACGATACAGTCCTCCGTCGCCCGCAGCCTCACCCTCCCGGTCCAATTCCGACCAAGACTCCGCCCGTCTTCCGGCTTTCCGAACTGCCGCGACGCATCACCCCTCCGGCCCTGTGATCCGCAGCCTCGGGCCTTCGTCCCCCTCGGACCACCCGCTCCACGCCCCGCCTTTTCCGCCCTGCCCCACGGATCCAAAGAAGGAAAATCGGCTCATTGTTTGGATTTTCCCACTCCGATGTCGTATCTTTGTCGACAAACCGACATTTCAGCCCCATGACCGAAAACCAAATACTCATCCCTCTGTTGCTGACTCTGGGTGCGGGTCTGGCCACAGCCATCGGCAGCGCCATAGCCTTCTTTGCGCGGAGGACCAACAAAAAACTTTTGTCGTTCTCGCTGGGACTTTCGGGCGGCGTGATGATCTATGTGTCGTTCGTGGAACTGTTCCACGAGGCCGAGATCTCGCTGTCGGTCGCCTATGACGACAGGACGGGAAGCGCGCTCACCGTTCTGAGTTTCTTTGCGGGCATCCTGCTCATCGGCATCATCGACCGCCTGGTCCCCTCGTTCGAGAACCCCCACGAGGCCCACTGCATCGAGGAGATCTCCGAACACCGGCCCCCGGCGCACCCCCGTCTGATGCGCACGGGAGTGATGACGGCCCTGGCCATCGGCATCCACAACTTCCCTGAAGGAATCGCCACCTTCACCTCGGCCGTCGAAAACATCAGCCTCGGTGTGGCCATCGCCACGGCCATCGCCATCCACAACATCCCCGAAGGAATCGCCGTGTCGATACCTATATATTATGCCACGGGAAACCGCCGCAAGGCCTTCTTCATGTCGTTACTCTCGGGACTTGCCGAGCCGGTGGGTGCATTGCTGGCCTGGGCTCTGCTCATGCCCTTCATGTCGCAGGCACTGATGGGGTGCATTCTGGCCGTGGTGGCGGGAATCATGGTCTTCATCTCGATCGACGAACTGCTCCCCGCCGCCCGCGAATACGGAGAGGCCCACATCTCGATCTACGGCGTGGTGACAGGAATGGCCGTCATGGCAGCCAGTCTGCTGATGCTGGCCTGATCTTATGATGGAGGATAAAACTTTGGAATAACCCTAAAAAATATTGTTTTGGAAATCATCTTGCTCATTGTCGGACTGGGTCTGATCCTGGCCGGCGCACACTTTCTCACCGAGGGATCTTCGGCCGTAGCCCAAAGATTTCGCGTACCGGAATTCATCATCGGACTCACGATCGTAGCCGTGGGTACCTCAACCCCCGAGCTGGTCGTCTCGATCCTCTCGGCCATCAAGGGCGAGAGTGCCATTGCCATCGGTAATGTCGTGGGATCGAACCTCTTCAACGTATTCGTCATCGGCGGCATCTGTGCGCTGATCCTTCCCCTGCCGCTGACACGGGAAAACATCCGACGCGACATCCCCTTCGGATTCGTCACCTCGCTGCTGCTGTTCCTGGCCACGACCGACAGCCTCTTCTCTCAGGGAGCCACCGACAAGATCGGACGCCTGGAGGGAATCGTCATGCTACTGCTCTACATCGCGCTGATGTGGTACACGATCCGCAACACACCCCGTCCCGACAAGGAGGAGGGCAACACCCCCGGCATCAGCCTGTGGCTGGCCGTGGTCTTCATCGTCGGCGGTCTCTGCGGTCTGATCTTCGGAGGCGACCTGTTCCTGAAGCAGGCCATAGCCCTGGCCAAAAGCATGGGCGTCAGCGAGTCGGTCATCGCCATCACGCTGGTGGCGGGCGGAACGTCGCTCCCCGAGCTGGCCTCGTCGGTGGTGTCGCTGCTGAAGGGACGCAGCGAGATGGCCCTGGGTAACATCATCGGCTCGAACATCGCCAACATACTGCTCATCCTCGGCGCCAGCGCCACGATCACCCCTCTCACGATGGGCGGAATCACGCGCTTCGACATAGCGATGGTGGTACTCAGCTCTCTGGTGCTCTTCGTGGCGGCCTACACCTTCCGCAAGAAGGCGATCGACCGCATGGAGGGTCTTCTCTTCCTGTCCATCTATGCCGGTTACATCTATATGCTGATCAAATAGGACTCCAAGCCGTCTTTTCCCAAAAAAACGACAATCCCACTTTGGGGATTGTCGTTTTTTTCGTATCTTTAGAACCGGGGCAATGCTCCGCAGTGTCAGCTCTTTTCGAGATAAAGTTCCAGCAGGCGCGGGATGGCATACTCCTCCAGGGTGGAGGCGGGGATGGCCACGGCACGGGCGCGGGGCGTAAGCGCGGCAACCTCCACGCGGTACACCACGGCATGGATCAGCCGATGGGTCAACCGATGCGGGCGCAGAGAGACGAAGCCGCGGAGCGTAAACGCCCCACCAACCCACTCTCGAAATTCGCTCATCGCCACAAGCCGCTCCGGTGTGCACTCCTCCCCGGTCTCGATCATCGGGAATTCATAGAGACCCTGCCAGATGTCGCCCTCGCCGCGTCGGAGGAGCGGGAGGAGGTCTTCGCAGGTGATATGGAGGTAGTTGAACCAGCGTTCGCGCACGGCGGTTTTCGCGGTCTTGACGGGGCGCAGTTCCACCGTCTCGTGGGCGCGCGCCAGGCACCGATCCTCCAGGGGACACTCCCCGCAACGGGGCGAACGCGGGGTGCAGACCATCGCGCCAAAGTCCATGACGGCCTGGTTGTGGATAGAGGGTTGCGCCCCGCCCATCACGGCCGTGGCCAGATCGCGGAACAGACGTTTCCCGGCCGTGGAGTCGATCGGCGAAGGTTCGTCGTAGAGGCGCGAGATCAGGCGGTAAACATTGCCGTCGACCACAGCCACGGGTTCGTCATAGGAGATCGAGCAGACGGCCGCCGCCGTATAGTCGCCCACGCCCCTGAGCGAGCGCACCTCGTCGTAGCGGCGCGGAAACTCACCCCCGAAGCGTTCGACCACCTCGCGGGCGGCACGGTGGAGATTTCGGGCCCGGCTGTAATAGCCCAGCCCCTGCCACAGTTTCAGCACCTCGTCCTCGGAGGCCGCGGCCAGATCCACAACCGTGGGGAAGCGTTCCATGAAGCGCAGGTAGTAGTCCAGGCCCTGGTTAACACGCGTCTGCTGGAGGATCACCTCCGAAAGCCATACCCGATAGGCATCGCGCGTATGTCGCCACGGGAGGTCGCGTCCGAAAGCCTCGTACCAGCGGGCCAGGCGGGCGGCCACCTCGTGATCCGTTTGAATATCCGTTTTTTTCATCGGGTCAAAAGTACAAAAATTTCGGATGTCACGCACCTTCTCCCTTCCGAAAGGTTTTCGCATGATGCCGACAGGCGCGAGGGGCCTTCTCACTGGGTTTGAATCCGTCGCAGGCGAACTCGGGGGGCTTGAGGGGAATCAAATTTGGAGGGAAAGGATCATGTTAACAAAAAAATCAAAGAGATATGGAAACAAAGCACACGCTCACACACAATGTCCGGGAAGGACGCTATGAATTCACGCTCGAAGACGGCACGCTGGCCTATGTCGAGTACATTGAAAAGCCGGGCAACATCCTCGTGCTGACCCACACGTTCGTGCCCTCGAAGTTCGAGGGGCGGGGCATCGGGTCACAGCTCGCCCGGGCCGTACTGGACGACGTAAGCCGCCGTCAGCTCAAGATCGTGCCCCAGTGCCGCTTCATCGCCCGATGGATCTATACCCATCCCCAATGGGAGAAGATCATCGCCAAAGAGGAGACCCACGAAGAAGGCGCCGCTCTCAAGGGCGAAGGCGGAAGCAATGTCAGCGGGCTGGATCAAGTCAAGTCCGAAGGCAAGGACACCGACAAAACCCCAAACGAGCACAAGTCCGAAAAACAGGACTGAACACCGGGCGGATAACGGGCTGAATGGGCAGACGGACGAGCAGACGGGCAAGCAGCCTGACGAGCGGACGGGCAGGCTGACGCTGACGGATCGCGCGCCCTGCTCCCTCTCCGACAAAGCCACCCACAAACAGAAAAGCAGGCAAGTCCTCAACGGCTTTGCCTGCTTTCAATACAAAGTGCAGCAACCGAGGCCGACAATAGTAGCAAGAACCAAAAACAGGAAAGAGAAAGCAATGAGGGAGACAGACTGCAGCGGGATCGGGATGGGACAGAGACGGGACAGAGACGGGACAGAGACGGGACAGGAACGAAATAGAAGCGGCACAAGGGTACGAGCCCCCCTTCCAACTTTCCAAAACAAGAGGCGAAAGGCTCAAGGTTTCACTCCTCTATCTGCTAAGCGTACCCGCAATTTTTTGCATCATCACCTGGCTTTGAGCCAGGCGAAAATCAGATGGGACTACTATCACTTTGGGGTTAATATCTAAAAATAGATTATAAGAATATGAATGATAATGTTATCACATACATACTTTCATCAATG
>JAHHQK010000018.1 GCA_020026435.1 Alistipes sp.
CACCCCACCCGGAAACGGCCCGCCATGCCGACCCGATAAAAAATTGAGTTTTTTTGACCTATTCACCCCCGGGATATTCCGTTTTTGGATCGTTTTTGCTAAATTTGTGGAATTATAGTACACATAAATTTTTTAAAAATCATGACACTCAACGAATACCAACAACACGCCCTCGAAACGGCCATCTATCCCGAAAACCGCCGCATCATCTACCCCACCCTCGGACTCACGGGCGAGGCCGGCGAGGTGGCCGACAAGGTCAAGAAGGTGATCCGCGACGGCAACGACGAATTCACCGAAGAGAAACGCCGCGAAATCATGAAGGAGATCGGCGACGTGCTGTGGTATTGCGCCGCCCTGTCCCACGACCTGGGCTACGACCTGGAAGAGGTGGCCCAAACCAATGTCGACAAACTCCACTCGCGCATGGTACGCAACCACATCCACGGCGAGGGCGACAACCGCTAAACACCCCCTAACCCAAACACCCACATCATCATGGAACAGAACAACCACAACGTATCTCTATCCGAAAACGCCTACCGCGAACTCAGACCCGGTGAGGAATATACCCCCCTGATGCCCGCGGGCTCCACCCCCCGCGAAATCACCCCCTATTCGGTGGTGATGGGTGTCGTGATGGCCGTCATCTTCTCGGCCGCCGCAGCCTTCCTCGGTCTGAAAGTGGGCCAGGTCTTCGAGGCCGCCATCCCGATCGCCATCATCGCCGTGGGTATCGGCAATGTCCTGGGAAGGAAAAACATGCTGGGACAAAACGTCATCATACAATCCATCGGCGCATCGTCGGGCGTGATCGTCGCAGGCGCGATCTTCACCCTCCCGGCCCTCTACATCCTGGGGCTCGACGCCGCCTTCTGGCAGGTATTCCTCTCCTCGCTGTTCGGCGGACTGCTCGGCATCCTGCTGCTGATCCCCTTCCGCAAGTACTTCGTCAAGGAGATGCACGGCAAGTACCCCTTCCCCGAGGCCACGGCCACAACCGAGGTGCTCGTCTCGGGCGAACGGGGTGGCAACCAGGCCAAACTGCTGGCCGTAGCCGGTCTGGTGGGCGGTCTGTACGACTTCATGGTCGGCACGTTCGGCCTGTGGACCGAGTCCGTATCGACGCGCATCTGCTCGTGGGGCGTGGCCGCCGCCGACCGCTTCAAAGTGGTGTTCGGCCTCAACACCTCGGCCGCTGTCCTGGGCTTGGGCTACATCATCGGCCTGAAATACGCCATGATCATCACCGCCGGATCGTGCCTCGTGTGGTTCCTGATCGTTCCCCTGGTAGGCTTTCTGGCCGAAAGCATCGACCCCGCCGCCCTGGCCTCAATGCTGGGCGTCACGCGTGCCGACATCCTGGCCGATCCGTCGAGCCTGATGACGGCCGAAAACCTCTATGCCTTCATCGGCAAACCGATCGGCATCGGCGGCATCGCCATGGCCGGAATCATCGGCATCGTGCGCCAGTCGTCGATCATCCGCCAGGCCGTCGGTCTGGCCGTATCGGAGCTGGGCGGTAAGAAGGGACAGACTGCCTCCCGCACCGAGCGCACGCAGCACGACCTGTCGATGAAATTCATCCTCTCGCTGCTGATCGCCACGCTGGTGAGCGTCTTCGTATTCTTCCACTTCGGCCTGCTGGACGGATGGGTACAGTCCGTGACGGCCATCTCGATCGTCTTCGTCATCTCGTTCCTCTTCACCACCGTGGCGGCCAACGCCATCGCCATCGTGGGCTCGAACCCCGTCTCGGGCATGACGCTCATGACGCTGATCCTCTCCTCGCTGGTGCTCGTGTCGGTAGGACTGGAGGGCAGGACCGGAATGACCGCCGCGCTGATCATCGGCGGTGTGGTCTGCACGGCCCTCTCGATGGCCGGCGGCTTCGTCACCGACCTGAAGATCGGCTACTGGCTGGGCACCACGCCCCGCAATCAGGAGCGTTGGAAATTCCTCGGTACGTTCGTCTCGGCGGCCACCGTCGCCGGAGTGATGATCGTCCTCAACCAATCCTACGGATTCGTCGGTGAGGGCGCACTGGTAGCTCCCCAGGCCAACGCCATGGCAGCCGTCATCCAGCCGCTGATGACCGGAGGACAGACCCCCTGGATGCTCTATTTCTGCGGTGCGATGCTGGCTCTGGTACTCACCTCGATCGGGGTTCCGGCCCTGGCCTTCGCCCTGGGTATGTTCATCCCCATGGAGCTGAACGCCCCGCTGGTGGCCGGAGGTCTGGTGGCATGGTTCGTGTCGAACCGCTCGAAAGACGCCGCCCTGAACAAGGCCCGCTTCGACCGCGGTACGCTCATCGCCTCGGGATTCATCGCCGGAGGTGCTCTGATGGGTGTGGTCAGCGCCATCCTGAAGTTCGCCAACGTGGACTGGTTTCTTGCCGGATGGGCTTCGTCGAACGAAGCCGAGTGGACGGGCCTGGTGATGTATCTGGCTCTGATCGCCTACATGGCCTGGCACACGCTCCGCGCCAAGAAGGAGGAGTAGGATCCCCGCAACGGAAAAATCGCAAATCATAAACCTAAAAAACATATTGATCATGGAGTTGAAAGAACGCTTTTTGAAATATGTATCCTTCGACACGCAGTCATCGGAGGAAAGCACGACATTCCCCTCGACCTCGAAACAGAAGGTCCTGCTGGAGGCCCTGCGCGATGAGATGATCGCCCTGGGCATGACCGAAGTCACGATGGATCAGTACGGCTACGTCATGGGTACGGTTCCCGCCTCGCAGGGACTGGAGCAGGCCCCCGTCATCGGATTCATCTCCCACGTGGACACCTCGCCCGACATGTCGGGCAAGGACATCAAGCCCCACGTCATCGAGGAGTATGACGGAGGCGACATCGACCTGAACGCCCACCTCAAGATGCGCGTGGAGGACTTCCCCGAGTTGAAGTTCTTCAAGGGCCACACGCTGATCCACACCGACGGCACGACCCTGCTGGGGGCCGACGACAAGGCCGGAGTGGCCGAGATCATGACCGCCGCCGAGTATATGATGCAGCACCCCGAATGGAAACACGGCAAGATCCGCATCGGCTTCACCCCCGACGAGGAGGTGGGTCGCGGTGTGGACTTCTTCGACGTAAAGGCCTTCGGCGCCGACTTCGCCTACACGGTCGACGGAGGCATGGAAGGCGAGCTGGAGTTCGAGAACTTCAACGCCGCAAGTGCCAAGATCGAGATCCAGGGCCGCAACGTCCACCCGGGCTACGCCAAGGACAAGATGATCAACTCGATCGACATAGCCGCCGAGCTGCAACACCTCCTGCCCCAGGAGCAGCGTCCGCAATACACGTCGGGCTACGAGGGATTCTTCCACTGCGTGGGCATCAGCGGCACGGTCGAGAACACCACACTCAGCTACATCATCCGCGACCACGATGCCGAGTGTTTCGAGCAGAAGAAGGTCTATATGTGGTCGGTGGTCGATCTTCTGAAGAAGAAATACGGCGAGGAGACACTGCGTCTCACACTCAAGGACCAGTACTTCAACATGCGCAAAATGGTCGAGCCGCATCCGCAACTCATCGACAAGGCCATCGAGGCCATGAAGCAGGCCGACGTCGAGCCCCGCATCCAGCCCATCCGCGGCGGCACGGACGGCGCACGCCTCTCGTTCATGGGACTGCCCTGCCCGAACCTCTTCACCGGAGGCATGAACTTCCACGGCAAGTTCGAGTATTGCTCGCTCACGACCATGCACAAGGCCGAGCAGGTGATCCTCAACCTGGCCAAACTCTGGGCCGAATAGCCCCGACACGCCTCAAAACCCGGCAAAGATAAAGATGAAGAAGTGCAGGATCACCGTCATGCGCAAGGTCTGCCACAAGGATCTGATCGAACGCTACGAGAACCCCTTGGAACACGCCTGCGACATGGAGCAGGGACAGGTATTCATCGCCAACGGCTGGCAACGCCCCGAGGGGTTGTGCGAGTCGGCCTGGCAGAGCATGTCGCCCTTTGTGATGACCCTCGCCCACGGCGGCGGGGACTTCTACGACGGATGGATGAAGAACCGCCGCTCCGCGATGATCTCATGCAACGACGGATTCCGCCCCGTAAGCTTTCTGATCGAGGCGCTGGACGAAGAGGCGGAATAAAACCATAAAACACAGACAATGGATAACTACGGATTTTTGAAAGTCGCGGCGGCAATTCCTTCGGTCAAGGTGGCCGATTGTGCCTACAACGCATCTCAGATCATAGCTCGGGCCGAGGAGGCCGCGGGCCGCGGAGTGGAGGTGGTCCTCTTCCCCGAATCGGCAGTGACGGGTGCCACGGCCGGCGACCTGAGGCGTCAGCCCATGCTGCTGCGCGGGGTGACGGAGGCCCTGCAACAGATCAGGAAGGCCTCGCGCAAGATTCCCCTGGTGATGATCGTCGGTGCACCCCTGCGCCGCAATGACCGGCTCTACAACTGCGCCGTCCTCATCGCCGACGGACGCATACAGGGCGTGGTCCCTCAGTCGCACCTCTCGGACGATGGACGCTGGGACTCGCGCCTGTTCACCCCCGGGGTGGAGACCACGGGACGCATCTCCATCGACGGCGAGGAGAGTCTCTTCGGCAGCGATCTGATCTTCATGATCAACGGCGTGGAGATCGGCATCGAGTTCGGCACCGATCTCGACGCGGTGATCCCTCCCTCGAGCCTCCAGTGTGCCAACGGCGCCAAGGTGATCTTCTCGCTTGCGGCCCGGAGTGCGGGCGTCAACCGTCTCGAAAGACTGGAGCGCCGCATCGCGGAACAATCCTCCAGAACCTGCTCGGCATACGTCTACGCTTCGGCCGGAGACGGTGAGTCCTCCACCGACGAGGTATTCGCCGGAGAGGCCTTCATCGCCGAGGAGGGCGAGATCCTGAGCCGCGCCCGCCGCTTCGCCATCGGTGGCGAGCTGGTGGTGGCCGACGTCGACATCGAACGTGTGGAGTTCGCACGCAGCCGCACGACCCACACCCAGATTCCGGAGGGCAACTTCCGCCACATCAAGATCGAAGCTCCCCTGCCGCTCAACGCCGCCGCCCTCGAACGCCGGGTTGACCCGATGCCCTTCGTGCCGGCCGACCGCGAGAAGTGCAACGCCCGTTGCGAGGAGATCTTCGCGATCCAGGCCCACGGACTGATGCAGCGTCTACGCCACACCCACTCGCGCTCGGCCGTTATCGGTATCTCGGGCGGTTTGGACTCGACGCTGGCTCTGCTGGTGGCCGTCCGGGCATTCGACCTCATGGAGATGGACCGCAGACAGATCATCGGTGTCACGATGCCCGGATTCGGCACCACGGGACGCACCTATGACAACGCGCTGAAGATGATGCAGGGTCTGGGTATCACCGTGCGCGAGATCCCCATCCGCAAGGCCTGCGAACAGCACTTCGCCGACATCGGGCTGCCCGAGGGTGACCATTCGGCCGCCTTCGAGAACGGTCAGGCCCGCGAGCGCACGCAGATTCTGATGGATGTGGCCAACATGGAGGGCGGTCTGGTTGTCGGCACGGGCGACCTGAGCGAGCTGGCTCTGGGATGGGCTACCTACAACGGCGATCAGATGTCGATGTACGGTGTCAACGCCTCTATCCCCAAGACCCTGGTCCGCCACCTGGTGCGCCGCGCCGCCGAGCTGGAACCCAGCGAGGAGATCCGTCTCACGCTGCTCGACGTGGTCGACACACCCGTCAGCCCCGAGCTGCTGCCCGCTGACGCCCGCGGCGACATCGCCCAGAAGACCGAGGATCTGGTCGGCCCCTACGAGTTGCACGACTTCTTCCTCCACAACTTCCTCGGACGGGGCTACCGTCCCGCGAAAATCCTCTTCCTGGCCGAAATCGCCTTCGAGGGAGTCTATACCCGTCCAACGATCCTCAAATGGCTCACGACCTTTTTCCGACGGTTCTTCACGCAGCAGTTCAAGCGTTCGGCCCTGCCCGATGGTGCTGCCACGGGAAGGATCTCGCTCTCGCCCCGAGGCGGATGGCTCATGCCCTCGGACGCCAGTGCGAAAGTGTGGCTCGATGAATTGGACAAACTCAAATAATCAAGATGAAACGTATTTTATTATTGCTTGGTGTCGTTCTCCTTTCCGTGGGAACGACCCGGGCTCAGGATTGGAAGGATTTTCTGAAAAAGGCCGCAGATGCTGTGGCCGACAAGGTGTCGGAGGGCAAGTTCTCCGAGCGTGAACTCATCGGGGAGTGGACCTACTCGTCGCCCGGTGTGAAATTCGAGGGGGACGGACTGGCCGAGTTGGCCGGTGCGGTCATGGAGGGTTCGATCTCAAAGCGCATGGAGAAAGCCTATGCCAAGGTGGGTCTGCAACCCGGCGTGGGCACACTCACCTTCGACAAGGAAGGACGCTTCACCGCCTCGACCAAGGAACACTCCATCAAGGGAGGCTACACGTTCGACGCCACGAAGCACGAGATCACCTTCACGTTCGACTCCAGAATCAAGAAGTACGAACCCATCACGGGTCACGCCCAGATCAGCGGCGGAAAGCTCATCATCGTCTTCCCCGTGAAGCCGCTGGTGGACCGCATCTCGGAGCTGGGCAGCCGCTTCTCGTCGTTCTCCTCGATCGCCAAGCTCCTGGAGCAATACAAGGAGGTCTACGCAGGCTTTGCCTTTGAAAAAGGTCTGCCCGCCACCAAAGAGACAACAGCCTCCAAATAGCACATCACCCGGGGCAGAGGTCTTCAAACAATTCTGCCCGAGGGTGAGACATTCTCACAACACACCACCGGATGATCCTTTGCAGATCGTCCGGTGGTTTTTTATAGGTTTTGCAGCTTATTTTCAATGGATTACCACTTCTTCGGATTCATATCAGAAAATGCGGCACATTCCCCATGGAGTATGGTGCATCTCCTCGGCCTTCTCCCAAAATCGGCAAACGCACAAATGGATGATCGGGTAAGAGCGGTCAGATGCCGGAGGGGCGGTTCCTTCGGACGGATAGACAATCGTCCTCGCACCAATCACGCCTTTTCATCCCCTTCGGTCAATTCCGTCAAGCGGATATGCAGAGCGACTTCCTCGCTCAATCTCCAACACGAAGGACTAAAAAGGATGTCGGGAAAAGCCGAATCTAATGATCAAGCAGGACGACGGGGCAAAGAAATAGTATAGACAAGGAAGGAAGGAAGGAAGGAAGGTATCGGCAAAAAATCCTCCGCCCGACAACAAATAACAAAACCCCGTCTGAGACATTCAGACGGGGTTTTTGATTTTTCGAGGTTGCAATCCGATTACTCGGCAGGGGTCTCGGCGGGAGCCTCCTGTGCAGGCTCGGCTGCGGGCAGCTCGGCCTGGGGAACGGCGGGGGCACTCTCGATCAGACGCTCCTGAAGAGCCTTGGCATCGTTGGAAATACCGCTGTTCTCGATACCCGTACCGCGATCCATGGCCAACGTAGCCAGGATGCTCAACACGGCAATGGCAATGGCCATCGTCCAGGTGAACTTCTCCAGAAAGTCCGAAGTCTCACGCACACCCATCACCTGATTCGAAGCGCCGAAGTTGGCGGCCATACCGCTCTTGGGGTTCTGCACCAGGATGGCGAGGATGGTCAAAACACTCGCGATAACAATCAGAGCAACGCAAATCGTATATAACATATCTTTAAGTTTTTAATTATTATTTTTCATTTTACCAATTAGCTCGGCAAAGTAAACACTTTTTTCGGGATTTAGCAAACTTAATTTGCGATAAATCGCGATTGCCTTGTCGTAAATCCCCTGATCGTAATAGATTTCGGCCAAAGCCTCGCTAACCAATTCATCGTCATCGTCAAAATCGGCCTCCAGGCGCACCTCTCCGGGAGCCGCCTCGTCGTCGGCCACGATACGCAGATCGCGCACCGCCAGGAAGCGGTCGATCAGCTCGTCGTTCGACACAGAAAGCATCGCCTCGACATCTATGGCATCGGCCTGGAGCAGGCTTTCGCTACGCCACAGCGTGAGCATCCCCCACCGCGCATCGCTCTTTCCGGTGCGTTTCTCGCGCAGCACCCTCAGCGGCATGAACCACTCGTAGCGTTCGATCAAGGACTCCAACTCCCCGGGCGAATAGCGTTCCAGCTCGGTGATCGGAGTGTTGTCGGGTTTTTGATTCATTATCTCTTTCAAATTTTAATTTTCCATCTGTTATTCCGTCGCGGCCGCTATCCCGGCCCAAAGCGTCATGAGACTCCCCGCGGGGCGTCACCTCTCAAGGCAATGCCCGCCCGGGCCTCACGCACGCATCCCGGCCGTCGGTTCCGACCGGAAAACCCCGCAAGGAGGCTTTCGCCGCTCAGCAGCCAACGCGCCCCGGCCTACCAGTTCGACGCCGAAGCCTGGAAGATATCGGTCACGATCTTGTCGACGATCTGGGGGATCAGCTCACCTTCGACTTCCGTGAGAAGCTTCGTCGAGTCGTAATCCTCGTAGGCCTGGAAGGTACGGCTCCACGAGGCCTTCTCGTCGACGGCATTCGTGAAACGCACCTTGACGGTGATCGTCAGTCGGTTCAGCAACGCAAAATCGTCGGACGACACGGAGGCCGTCACCGACGTATAGTTCACGATCTCACCCTCGAAGGCAAAATCACCACCCTCCTCGACCTGCGTCAGTCGCGTGCGGCGCGAGAAGATGTCGACCAGCGCCTCGGTCATCGTCGAACTCAGAATCGGCGACACCATCGTGGCGTTGTTCGGGAAGTAAGCCACCGAGAAGGTCTTGGCATCGGGCGGAATCGACGCCCCCGACAGGGAGTATTTGATGGCCACTCCGCAGCCCGTCAGCAACACGGCGCAAAGGGCCGCCATCATCAGTCTGATCTTCAAAATATTCACTTGTTTAATCTTTTTTTCCAACTAATTATCCTCGATGCCCAGCTCCTTAATCTTGCGGTAGAGCGTGCGCTCCGACATGAAAAGCTCGGCAGCGGCCTCGCGGCGGCGGCCATTGTTGTGCTTCAGGGCGCGGATGATCTGCTCGCGCTGCACATCGGCCTTGGTACGCTCGCGGGGCACCTCCTCGGTGACATCCTCGCTCTCGGCATAGACCTCCGAGGGGGAGTCATATTTCTCGTACTCCCGGGGCGTGTAGCGGGTCGGGGCATAGTGCGCGCCCTGCGACGGGGAGGGCAACAGAGCCTTGATGTCGTGCGGCGGCTCGCGGCGCAATCCCGCCTCCTGCATCAGTTCCGACATCATGCGCTTCAAGTCGTTGATGTCCGACCGCATATCGAAAAGCACCTTATAGAGCAGTTCCCGCTCGGTGGACATTCCTGCATCGTCACCAGCCATCGTCTGCGCGGCCGCCATCGGGGCTTCCGCTCCCTGGTGCGGCAGGTACTTGGCCAGCACCTCAGGGGTAATCTCGCGTGTCTGCTCGATGGCCGAGATCTGCTCGGCGACATTCTTCAGCTGGCGGATATTGCCCCTCCAGTAGTAGTTGCGAAGCATCTCGCGGGCGGCCGCATCGAGCGTCACGGCCGGCATACGGTACTGCACCGCCACATCCGAGGCGAACTTGCGGAACAGCAGCGGAATATCCTCCCGACGCTCCCTCAAAGCCGGGATCACAATGGGCACCGTGCCCAGACGGTAGTAGAGGTCCTCGCGGAAACGTCCCGACAAGATGGCCTGCTGCAGATCCATATTGGTGGCGGCCACGACCCTCACGTCGGTCTTCTGGACCTTCGACGAACCCACGCGGATGAACTCTCCGGTCTGCAGCACACGCAGCAGACGCGCCTGGGTCGGCAGCGGCAACTCGGCCACCTCGTCCAGGAAGATCGTGCCTCCGTCGGCCTCCTCAAAGTAGCCCTTGCGGGCCTCCAGCGCACCGGTAAAAGCGCCCTTCTCGTGACCGAACAGCTCCGAGTCGATCGTACCCTCAGGGATGGCCGCACAGTTGACGGCTATATATTTATTGTGTTTGCGTGCCGAGTAAGCGTGGATGACCTGCGGGAAAAACTCCTTTCCCACACCGCTCTCTCCGGTGACCAGCACCGTCAGATCGGTGGACGCCACACGCAGGGCAACATCCAACGCCCGATCCAAGAGGGGCGATGTTCCGATGATGCCGAATCTTTGTTTGACCGTAAGTATTTGTGTTGTCATTTCTTCGATTTATACGGGTTAAGCCCCGTCCTCCAATCGGGCAGGGCCACACGGGACGCAGCCCGCTCCAAGCACTATTTCGAGGATTGGTCTCCCGAGGGCTGAACCAGCTCCAGGGGTTCGTCCATCAATTCCGCACGGGTCTCGTTGACGAAATACCCGAAAGCCAGGGCTGCCAGGGCGATCAGGATGGCGATCAGTCCCACCACCAGGAAGCGGTCCATGCCGCGGCCCGACTTGGGTTCGACATAGCTGCACACATCCGTCGACTTGTGGGGCTTGCGGTAACGCAGACCCTTCAGGCAGGGTTCGGGGTTCATCTTCGCCGACTCCGACACATGGACATCGTCCATCGAGAAGGCCGCCTTCACGGCCTCGGCCACACGGTCCGGACGGATATGTCCGCCGCGCAGGGTCTCCTCCTCCGGGTGCTGCGTCCCCTCTGCGGAAAGGCGCTTCCCGGACGGATTTTCGCCCGAGACGGTATCCTCCCTCGCCGCGGCTTTTTCCTCTGCGGTCACAGGGTTCGGTACAGCGGAGCGGGCGGTCTTGTCATCGACATCCCCGGTGTGAGCCCCGGCAGCGCAAGTATCGGCCGCCGCGGATTTGCCGGCAGGGGTTTCGGCCACAGCTCCGGAATGCTGATTCCCGGCCGGCAGATCAGCCGCCGATCCCTTCCCGCAGGCATCGGCCGACGGGGTTGTCTTCGTCACAGGCTCCACTGCGGGAATCGGCTCGGGAATCGGCTCAGGCTTGTACTCGAAAGCCACTGCTCCGTTCTCTTCACCGCGGAAGACGCCGAGTCCCTTCAAGGGATACTCCCCGCCCAGCTCCACACAGTGGCGCACCTCGAAGACCAGACGGTCGATCTCGCCGCCGATCTCCAATTCGCTCAATCCCGCCTCGGAGAGCAACTGCCTCAACACTCCGTCATCGCGACGCATCAACTCCGAAAAGTAGACGTGCCCCTCAGGCTTTTTGACCAAAAACGCACCTAATTGGGGAATGACCAACCGTTTGTGCGACTCCAGATATTTCGATATAACGACCTCAATCACTTCGTCAGAAAATTTGCTTGTAATATGCCCCAAAAATACCTTTTTTAAAAGAAAAAACCAAAAATCGGCACCTCTTTTCAAAATAATCCGACAAAGTGTTGGCAATCCGAAAAATATTCGCCTATTTTGCATCCCGAATTTCAGCAAAATCCGGACGAGTCACTTCGCTCCGGATTTTACAATGTAACTTAGACGGATCGTAACAAACAAGCAAACATCGAGTAAATGAAAGACAAGTACATCGACCTGATCGAACAGACGTTCGATTTTCCCCAAGATGAATTCTCGGTGGAGGACAACGAATTGAACTTCCACGACATTCCGTTGATGGAGTTAATCAAACAGTATGGAACTCCGCTCAAAATCACTTACCTGCCCAAGATCTCCCAGCAGATCAGCCGCGCCAAACGCATGTTCAACGTGGCCATGGCAAAGGTCGACTACAAAGGTTCGTATAATTACTGCTACTGCACCAAGTCGAGCCACTTCTCGTTCGTGCTGGAGGAGGCCCTCAAAAACGACATCCACCTGGAGACCTCGTCGGCCTACGACATCCACATCATCAACGCACTCTACGACGGCGGCATCATCGACAAGGACCGATTCATCGTCTGCAACGGATTCAAACGTCCGCAGTACATCGAAAACATCGCCCAGCTGATCAACTCCGGATTCGAGAACACCATTCCCATCCTCGACAACAAGGAGGAGATCGACCTGCTGGAGCACACCATCACCAAGGGTTGCAAGATCGGTATCCGCATCGCCAGCGAAGAGGAACCCAAGTTCGAGTTCTACACCTCGCGCCTGGGTATCCGCTACAACGACATCGTGGAGTTCTACAAGACCCATATCAAGAACAGCAAGAAGTTCCAGCTCAAGATGCTCCACTTCTTCATCAATACCGGTATCAAGGACACGGCCTACTACTGGAACGAGTTGTCGAAGTGCATGAACGTCTACTGCGAGCTCAAGAAGGTATGCCCCGAACTGGACAGCCTCGACATCGGCGGCGGATTCCCCATCAAAAATTCGCTGAACTTCGAGTACGACTACGAGTACCTCACCGAGGAGATCGTGGCCCAGATCAAGGGCATCTGCCAGCGCAACGGAGTCGAGGAACCGAACATCTTCACCGAATTCGGATCGTTCACCGTCGGCGAGAGCGGGGCATCGCTCTACTCGATCGTCAACCAGAAGCAGCAGAACGACCGCGAGAACTGGTACATGATCGACTCGTCGTTCATCACAACCCTGCCCGACACCTGGGGCATCGACCAGCGCTACATCATGCTGGCCATCAATAACTGGGACAAACCCTACCAGCGCGTGCTGCTCGGCGGTCTGACGTGTGACAGCGAGGACTTCTACAACTCGGAGTGCCACACCAACGCCATCTTCCTCCCCAAACTCGAACAGGGCAACACCCAATACATCGGGTTCTTCCACACGGGAGCCTACCAGGAATCGCTCGGAGGATTCGGCGGCATACAGCATTGTCTGATCCCCGCCCCCAAGCACGTGATCATCGACCGCGACAAGGCCGACAACGAATACTACACCCGTCTGTTCGCCAAGGAGCAGTCCTACCGGTCCATGCTCCGCATCCTGGGCTACTAAAATACCGCCCGGCTACCCTCTCAGGAGGCTGATCCACCCCGCAACCCCGGGGCAAAGTCAGCCTCTTGTTTGTTTTTCCACGAGGGGAAGACCGCCCCGGAAGACGGCTGCCTCAAAATGGAGAAAAGGATTGGCAATCCCGAAAATTTGATCTACTTTTGCACCATATAAAAATTCGCAACAACGATGGAATGGCTTAATGCGCTGTTTATCGACCACTCGGCCCTCCAGGCCATCGTGGTCATCTCGCTGATCTCGGTCATCGGTATCGGACTCGGCAAAATCCGCATCTTCGGAGTCTCCCTGGGTACGGCTTTCATCTTCTTCGTGGGCATCATGGCCGGACACTTCGGCCTGTCGGTCGACCCCGAAATGCTGATCTACGCCGAAGACTTCGGACTCGTACTCTTTGTCTACGCACTTGGCCTCCAAGTCGGCCCCGGATTCTTCAGCTCGCTCCGCTCCGACGGACTCCGACTCGTGTCGCCGGCCATCGGCGTGGTGGTCGTGGGCACACTGCTGGCCCTGGTGCTGAGCTTCGTGTTCGACATCCCGCTCAACGACATGTCGGGTATCCTCTGCGGTGCCACGACCAACACCCCCGCCCTGGGTGCCGCCCAGCAGACCCTGCTGCAACTGGGCATCGACGCCAACTCTTCGGCCCTGAGCTGCGCGCTGACCTATCCGCTGGGGGTCGTGGGCGTGATTCTGGCCATCGTCCTGGTGCGCAAGATCTTCGTCCGCCCGTCGGATCTCTCGGGCCCCGACTCCGAGCACCGCAAGAATGTCTTCATCGCCAGCTACCGCCTGACCAACCCCGCCATCTTCGGCAAGAACGTGCTGGAGATCGCCCACCACAGTCACCACCGATTCGTCATCTCGCGTCTGTGGCGCAACGGACAGGTATCCATCCCCACCTCGGACAAGGTCCTCGAAAAGGACGACGAGATCCTGGTGATCACCACCCCCTCGGATGCCGACGCCCTGCGTCTGATCTTCGGTGAGCAGGAGCAGAAGGACTGGAACAAAAGCGGCATCAACTGGAACGAGATCGACAGCCAGCTCATCTCGCAGCGCATCCTCGTCACCCGCCCCGACATCAACGGCAAGAAACTCTCGTCGCTGCGTCTGCGCAACAACTACGGCATCAACATCAGCCGCGTCTACCGTTCGGGCGTGCAGCTGCTCGCCACCCCCGACCTCCGGCTCCAGATGGGCGACCGTCTGACGGTCGTCGGCGAAAAGGAGGCCATCAAGAACGTGGAGAAGATCCTCGGAAATGCCGTCAAGAGCCTCAACGAGCCCAACCTGGCCGCCGTATTCATCGGTCTGATCCTGGGTCTGGTGCTGGGCAGCATCCCCGTGTCGATCCCCGGAGTGATGCTACCCGTGAAGCTGGGACTGGCCGGCGGCCCGATCGTGCTGGGTATTCTGATCGGAACCTTCGGCCCGCGTCTGCACATGATCACCTACACGACCCAAAGCGCCAACCTCATGCTCCGGGCCATGGGTCTGAGTATGTATCTGGCCTGTCTGGGGCTCGACGCCGGAGCACACTTCTTCGAGACAATCATCCGTCCCGAGGGTCTGCTGTGGCTGGCCACGGGATTCCTGCTGACGTTCATCCCCGTGGTGATCGTGGGTCTGTTGTCGCTGCGTCTGCAGAAGATGGACTTCGGATCGGTCTGCGGCATGTTGTGCGGCGCCATGGCCAACCCCATGGCTCTGAACTATGCCAACGACACGATCGAGGGCGACAACCCCTCGGTGTCCTATGCCACGGTCTATCCCGTATGTATGTTCCTGCGCGTGATCATCATTCAGGTCGTGCTGACCATGATGCTCTAAACCCACAGAGGGCTTGTCCGGCATCGCGGCCGAATACCCCATCCCCAAATTCTGACAAACGCCACCCGTTATCCCTGATCGGAAACGGGTGGCGTCGTTTTTTTTTCGGGTCACCCAGCGGCAGGGCTACGGGATGAGGGGAGAGACAGAGGAAGTGGAGGCCTTGTTTCTGGAGGATCGGGCCTGCACGGAGGTAGAGGCCGGGGATTCCCCGCCCGGATGTTCCGTTCCGGCATTTTCCCGATGCCGGATTTCGCGTCCGATGTGATCCTTCAAAGCCAGGAAATCGACACCCGATGGATTCTGAAAAACCCTCAGATCGAAGACCGAGATCACGGCCAGCACATGATCGAACACATCGCTCTGAATGGATTCGTATTCGTCCCAGATGACCGTATTCGTAAAGAAATAAAGTTGGAGGGGCAATCCCGTGTCGGTGGGCTGGAGCTGGCGCACCATGACCTGCATATCGAGGTTGACACGCCCCTCGTCGTGGAGATAACGCATCAGATAGGCACGGAAAATCCCCAGATTGGTCTGCTGGCGGCCGTTGATCCGCCGCTCCCCGCGTCCGACATTGTGGCGAAGGTTGTACTCTTCGAGACGCGCCTCGGCCTCATCGATATAATCGCGCACGAGGTCTATACGGCGGTAGCGGGCCAGCATCTCGCACGTGCAGAACTTCACGCTTGTCATGTCGATCGAGATGGACCGCATGACGCGCCGCCCGCCCGAATTCTTCATCGCCTGCCAGTTCTGAAACGAGTCGCTCACCAGAAGATAGGGCGGAAGGGTGACGATCGTATTGTCGAAATTGCGCACCTTGACCGTCGTGAGGGTCACCTCCGTCACCGTGCCGTCAACCCCGTATTTGGGCATCTGGATCCAGTCGTTGACCTTCAGCATATCGTTGGCGGCGAGCTGGATGCCCGACACGAAGCCCAGGATGCTGTCCTTGAAGATCAACAGGACGATGGCGGCCGAGGCTCCGAGTCCCGTGAGGAGAATCTTGGGCGATATGTCGATGAGGATCGAGATGATGAGGATCACGCAGATCAGCAAGGCGATGCCCTGCCCCGTCTGGCGCAGTCCGTTGATGGGTTTGTCCTGCCATGCGGGCCGGCGCACGGCGATCAGAAACACGGAGTTGAACAAGGCATTGACAAAGCTGAATACCGCCACCACGGCACAGCTCCGGGCCAGGCGCATGACCACTTCCCGCGCCACGGGATGATCGGCAAAGACCACCGGGAGGAAGACCATGAGCAGCAGCGTCGACAGTATATGGCAGAAATGGTTCAGCACCGCAAGGCTGAAGATCTCGTCATCCCACTTCACCGACGTATGTTCCACAATCCGTCTGATCCCCCGCACCAGCGTCTTGCGGCAGATCCAGTCAAAGAGTATAGTCAGCAGAATAAGCCCCACGAACAGAATCCAGCGATCCAATCCGTCGGTTGCGGCCGAATCCATGCCGGCCTGCCTCAACATGAGGTCGATCCAATTTCTGAGATGTTTGATCATACGACGGCCGAGTGCAAAATCCGCGCCGCAAAAAGGAATACACCCGCCCTAAAAGGCCGCGCCTCCGGATTTTCAAATATCCGGAGGCGCGGCCTGTGATGAGTTTCGATCTTTTCCGGGGATCGGACCCGAAAACATTATCCTAAAGTGGATCGATTTTTTATAGCGGGGTTATTTGCGGCGCGAAAACCACCTTACGACCTCACCGCCAGCAGCCAGCAGCGAGCTGCCCGCAATGACGCCCGCCCATTCTCCTGCGGCCAGGGGTTCGGTGCGGAACACCTCGCCGCCGAACTCCACGACGAGCCACTGACCCAGGGCTATGGCCCCCAGGATGAGGAAAAATTCGCGACAGCCCCCCAAGTGGGTGAATGCCGAATGGTGGGTGGCGAATCCCTTGGCGTTGAACATATTCCAGAATTGGAAGAAGATGAAGGTCGAGAAGAAAAGCGTCAGGTGACGGATGTCGAGATCGCCCCTCTCGTCGGCCCATCCGAAGAGCATCGTCAGTAGAACGGCAACCATCACCCCACCGCAGGCAAGCAGGGTGCGCGCCATGGGTTTCGAGATGATGAATTCGCCTCGGGGGCGGGGTTTGTCCTCCATCACCTCGGGCGAGGGCGGCAGCGAGGCCATGGCCATGGCGGCGAAGGTATCCATGATGATGTTGACCCACAGGATCTGCACCACCGTGAGAGGCATATCCGTGCCAAAGGCCGCGCCCGCGAAGCAGACGACGATCGCCACAAAATTAATGGTCAGCTGGAAGAGCACGAAACGCTGGATGTTGCGGTAGAGCGAACGTCCCCACATCACGGCCGTGGCGATCGACGAGAAGGAGTCGTCCAGGAGGGTGATGTCGCCCGCATCCTTCGCCACGGAGGTTCCCGAGCCCATGGCCAGGCCCACATTGGCGAAGTTCAGTGCCGGAGCGTCGTTCGTGCCGTCACCCGTCACGGCCACCACCTCACCGCGGCGTTGCAGAAGCTTCACCAGGCGTTGCTTGTCCAACGGACGCGCACGAGAGAGGATCTTCAGATCCCCCACCCGCTCCAAGAGCTCCTCATCGCTCATGGCGGCAAATTCCACTCCGGTCATGGCCTCCCGGTCGCCGTCGCGCCCCTCGTCCCAAAGGCCGATGCGGCGGGCGATCTCACGGGCCGTGGCCAGGGTGTCACCCGTCACGATCTTGACCGCGATTCCCGCATCGAGGCAACGCCCCACGGCCCGGGGAACATCGTCACGCACGGGATCGAGGATGGCCGCCACGGCTCCGAACCTCAGGTCGCGGGCCGCGATCACCTCCTCGCATTTTTCGGCCTCAGTCTGGCACCAGGCGATGCCCAGCGTACGCATGGCATGGTTCTGGAAACGCAGCAGCTCCCCACGGATCGTCTCCTCGCAGCCGTCGGGACGGCACATTCCGTAGACGATTTCGGGTGCGCCCTTCACCGCCAGGAAGCGGCGGCCGGAAGATTTCTCCTCGAAGAGCGTGGCCATATATTTACGTTCGGTAGAGAAGGTCACGCGATCCACGATCCGCACCCCGTCGCGCAGTAGGGCGTAGTCCTCACCCCAGCGTGCGATCTGCCCCAGCAGAGCTCCCTCCGTCGGGTTGCCCAGTACCTCGCCCTCCGAGGAGAGGAAGGCCGTGGTATTGGCGGCCAGCATCAGCGCCAGGTCGTGCTGCGGAAGATCCTCCTCATAGCGCACCAGCTCCTCGACCGACATACGGTTGCGGGTCAACGTTCCGGTCTTGTCGGTGCAAATCACCGTCACGGCGCCCATCGTCTCGCAGGCGTGCATACGCCGCACCAGGTTGTTGGTCTTGAGCATACGGCGCATCGACATGGCCAGCGAAAGGGTGATGCTCATCGGCAGTCCCTCGGGCACAGCCATCACGATGATCGCCAGCGAGATCATCAGTATATGCAGCAGGTATTGCGAAATATCCCACCATTCCTGTTCCAGCAGATCACCCCACACCAGCGCCTTGACCAGCATCACGCCGAAGACTCCGGCCGCCACGCCGATGCCCACCTTGCCGATGACCTTCGACAGACGTTCCAGCTGTCCCTCCAGCGGGGTCTGTTCGTCATTGCGCACCGTAGCCTGCTCCGTGACGCGGCCCGCCTCGCTGTGATCGCCCACGGCCGTGACCACCATGCGGCCGTAGCCGTCGATGACCGTCGTGCCGCGCATCATGCAGTTCGAGGGATAGGTCGCCTCCGGATCGAAGTGACTCTCGTCGGTGGTCTTGTCGGTCTCGGGCTCGCCCGTGAGGGTCGATTCGTTGACCTTGAGCGACACGGCCTCGACCAGTTCGCCGTCGGCCGGAACGGTCTCGCCCGCCTCGAGGATCACCACATCGCCCACAACGATCTCGCGGCGGGCAACGGAGCGAATCTCACCGCCGCGGACCACCTTCACCGCCACCTCGTCATTGACCTTGTTCAGCGAGCGGAAGCGGCGTTCGGCATCCCACTCGAACCAGAAACTCACGCACGTGGCCAGGATGATGGCGCACACGATACCGATCGACTCGGTGAAATCACCGTGGAACGCCCCCACCGTGATCGACACCACGGCCGCAAAAAGCAGGATGCGGATGATCGGATCCCGGAATTTTTCGACAAACAACCTCCACGCGGCGTGGTCTTCGGGTGGAGTTATCACATTCTCGCCGTGTTTCGTACGGCTCGCTGCAACTTCTTCAGGCGTAAGCCCGTGGGGATTATAGGAAATCATGTTTTTCGTTATTTAGATTCGGTTCAGCGAAAATTGACGGGTCGAGGCATCCAGACGGATGGCGATGAACAGCAGGATCGTGAAGGCAATCAGCGAGGAACCTCCATAGCTCATGAACGGCAGGGGGATACCCATCACGGGCATCAGTCCGATGGTCATGCCCACGTTGACCAGCACGTGGAACAGAAGAATCGCCGCCACACAATAGCAATAGATGCGTCCGAAAGGTTCCTCCTGACGCTCACCCATACGCATGAGTCTGAGGATCAGCATACAGAGCAGCGACAACACCACCATCGCCCCCACAAACCCCCACTCCTCGCACGGAGTGCAGAAGATGAAGTCGGTATGGCGTTCGGGAACGAATCCGTATTTGATCTGCGTGCCCTGAAGGAAGCCCTTGCCCAGCCATCCGCCCGAGCCGATGGCGATCTTCGACTGGTTGACGTTATAGTCCGTACCCAAGGGGTCGTTGATGATGCCCAGGAAGCTCAGGATACGGTTCTGCTGGTGGGGTTTGAGGATCGAGTTGAAGATATAGTCGGTCGTCGGCAGGAAGACCATTGTGCCGATGAACAGTCCGAGGATGATGAAGATGTTGTTGAGCGTCGAGCGGAAGGCATAGATCACCACCACCACGAGCGACAGCAGGGTCACCGTCAGAAGGCTGTGGTAGAGGCTCATCGCCCCCGGCGACACAAAGTTGACCACGATGCAGAGCAGGATCGAGGAGAGGGCCAGCGAGGCCAGGTAGATGATCCTCGACTTCCACTCCCCGTTCATCATCGCCTCCGAAAGCGTGCAGACCACGATCGAGATCAGCAGCAGGGTCATCGGCGAGAGCAGAAACGAGATGATAAACAGAGCCGCGATGAGCAGCACGGGGATGCACAACCACTTGTTCAGCCCCTCGCGGTAAAGCACGAAGAGGAACGAGCAGAGGACGATTCCCGATCCCGTATCGTTCTGCAGAACGATGATTCCCAGCGGGATGCAGATCACCATGGCCACCTTCACGAGGTTACCCGGGCGGTTGATCGAGAAGGAATAGGTACTCATCACGCGGGCCAGGGCCAGGGCTGTGGCGATTTTGGCGAATTCGACGGGCTGGACCCTGAACGATCCGAACTCGAACCAGGCTTTGGCACCGTTGACCTCACGGCCGAACAGCAGGGCCGCCACCAGGAGCAGGATACCCCCGATATAGGCCGGGTAGGCGAACATGTGGTAGAATCGCTCATCGAGCAGCAACACCACCAGGGCCGTGACCCACGCCATGCCGATCCACACGAACTGTTTCATGTAGAAATGCGAAAACGAGAAGATGTCGGCCGTGTCCTCGTCGAAGGATGCCGAGGTGATCGACAACCACCCCGCCAGCACGATCAGCACGTAGAGCAACACCGTGCCGAAATCGACACCTTCAAATATGCTGTTATGACGACTCATTATTTATTGGGATAATAGATGTTCATGTTTTTCACCCAATCGACCATCTCCGGACGGCGGATCGTGTCGGTAAGGTAATACTCCTCCAGCAAGCTCGCTATCGGAAGGGCGATCGTCGCTCCGAAACCTCCGTTCTCGACATAGACCGAAATGGCAATCTTGGGATTGTCCTTCGGGGCGAACGACATGAAGGTCGAGTGGTCGCGGCCGTGGGGATTTTGGGCCGTACCCGTCTTTCCGCAGACGTTCCAGCCCTCAAGGCGGGCCCGTCTTGAGGTTCCGTCGACATGGACTCCGCGCCACATACCCTCGACGATCGGCTCAAAGTGTTTGGGGTCGACCTTCGTGTAGTGGCGTTCGTAGAAGCGGCGGTCGATCGAATCACGGCCCTCAATCTCCTTGACGATGTGGGGGATATAGTAATAGCCCCTGTTGGCCAGGATGCAGGCCAAGTTGGCCAGCTGCAAGGGCGTGCAACCCAGCTCGCCCTGTCCGATCGACAGCGAAAGCACCGTCACCGAGTTCCACGCCCCGCGGTAGCGGCGGTCGTAGAATTCCGAGGTGGGGACATAGCCGCTGCCCTCGTCCAGAAAGTCCGAGCCGAGCTTGCGGCCGAAGCCGAAGCTCTCGACATAGTCGCGCCACACGTCGAAGCCCTCCTTTACGCTGTCGTATTTCTTGTTGTCCAAAATATCGCGGAAGACGTAGCAGAAGTAGGCATTGCACGACGTCGAGACGGCATATCTCAGATCCAGCGGCGAGGCGTGGGCGTGGCAGGCCATCTTGTGGCGTCCCACATGATACCCCATGTTACAGGGGTGGATATCCGACGGGCGGAGTACCCCTTCCTGCAAGCCGATAAGTCCCTGCACCACCTTGAAGGTCGATCCCGGAGGGTACTTGGCCTTCACGGCGCGGTTGAACAACGGATTGCGGCGGTTGCGCAGCAGCTCCATATAGTGATTGCCGCGGTTGCGGCCCAGCAGTTCGTCGGGGTCGTAGCTCGGCGAGGAGACCATCATCAGGATCTCGCCCGTCGAGGGTTCGATGGCCACGGCGGCACCGATCTTGCCCCTCATCAGCTCCTCGCCGAGCAGCTGCAGGCGGGCGTCGATCGTCGTCTTCAGATAGCGGCCCGATTCGGGCAGGGAGTCGAAGCGACCCTCCATATAGGCCCCCTTGATCGCACCGTGGGTGTCGATCTCCTGGATCTTCACGCCCTTCACGCCCTTGAGCAGCGACTCATAAGAGCGTTCCACACCGCTCATGCCCACATAGTCGCCGGCACGGTAGTCGGGGTAGCGTTTCAGCATATCGGCATTGACCTCGCCGACATAGCCCAGCAGGTTGCCGCCGATCTTGCGCGGGTACTCGCGCATGGTACGGTAGACGGTATAGAATCCCGGGAAGCTGCATTCGTCGAGCCGAAGCTTGTCCTCCGTCGAGATGTAGCTGGCCACCAGTCGCGGAGCACGCGGACGCATCCGCGCATTGGTCAATTCGCGTTTGAGGCGCGACTTGGTCACTCCCGTGATGGCACACAGGCGCGTGGTGTCGAATCCCTGCTTGTCGATCTCGCGGTAGACCACCATCAGGTCGTAGCACACACGGCTCTGCACCAGGTACTCCCCGTTGCGGTCATAGACCTCGCCGCGCGAGGGGTACTGCACCACCGAACGCAGGGCGTTGGTCTTGGCCAGGGTCTTATAGTGTTCGTCGATGAGCTGGAGGTAGATCAGACGTCCGACGATCATCGCGAAGATCAGCAGCACGACGCACTGCAGAGTCCGCATACGTCCGTAACCTTCAGAATTGTCGATCATACGCGCGTGGAGAATTTAGCGGTGAAAATACGGGCGATGAGCCAGATGAAGAACACCGAAGCCGCCGAACTGAGCGTCACCCTCAGCAGCGTATGCCAGGCATAGGCCCACGACAGGGACTCCAGCGCAAAGAACAGTCCGTGGTGCAGGACCACGCCAAGGATCAGATACTTCACGAATTTATGCGTACCGAATCGGCTCTGCGACGGGACTCCGCCCTCGCGGGCATCCTCCCTGTTACAGAACAGACCCACGAGCCACGGGCGCAGGAACGCCACGGGCAACGTAGCCAGGGTGTTGAGTCCCGACGATCCCATCACGCTGTCCATCGCCAGGCCCGTCATCAGACCCAGTCCCAGCAGCGAGATGTGCGAGAGCTCCAACGGCAGCAGCAGGATAAAAGCGATGTAGATCAGCGGGTTGAAGTAGATGCTGATCACCAGGTTGTCGAACAGGAATATCTGCAACAACATCGTCGCCACGAACAACAAGATATAGGGTACAATGCGATACATATCTCTAATTCCAATTGGATTTACCTTCCCTTACACCGTCCATCAGATCGCGGATCTCATACAGATCGCGTTTCTCAACCAGCAGCACATCGCTCAGACGCGAGATATGAGCCTCGAGGCGCACCTTCACCGTGTAGAACGTGCGGGTCTCGTTCATCACCGAACTTTCGATCACACCGATCTTCACCCCGGGGAAGAATCTCGAAAATCCCGTCGTCACCACCTCCTGGCCCGGCTGCGGATCGGCATACTTCGACAACTCGTCGAGCGTCACCACGTGGGGATCCGTCCCGTCCCAATACACCGAACCGAAATACTCCGTGTCCTTGAGCTTGCCGCTCACTCTGAACGAGGTGTTCAGCACTGACACCGCCACCGAGTAGCGGTCCGTGCAATCGACCACATAGCCCACCATCGCACCCTCGGGCGAGAGCAGCGTCATCTCCTCGGTCACTCCGTCCAGACGTCCGCGGTTCAGCACAATGAGGTTCTCCGCGCGGTTGATCGTATTCGACACCACCGAGGCGTGCATCACCCTGTACTTGAGCTTCTGCTCCTCGTCGACCACCGTTTCGAGCGTGGGTTCCGACACCGCATCCTCATACTCGGCCAGGCGTTCCGTAAGCTGGGCCACATAGTCCAGCAGTTCGCGGTTCTCGCTGCCCAGCAGCAGGTAGTGACGCACCCCGGCCATCATGCCGTGGAGACCGCCGACCACCCGGTTCGAGCGCGAGAGCAGACGCGCCTGGGTATAGTGCGTACCGTGGGCGTAGTTGTTGATGGCCAAAGCCTCCAACACCACAAACAGCACGAAAACATAGGTGCTGCGTATGAACTCGATGAGTTTATGCAAGGTTTTCCTAAATTTAAGATTGCGGGCAGTAAGCCCGCAATCAGTTCAATAAGTTACATACCAAAGGATTACCCCACCCCGCTCCGGCCGCAACCGGAACGCGGGACGAAATTCTCCTCTGCCCCGTCAGAGTCAGGCCGAAGCCCCCCCTCGGGGTTATTTCATCAGGAACGAGAACCGGTTGATGTTCTTCAGCGCGATACCCGTACCGCGGGCGATGGCACGCAGCGGATCCTCGGCGACATGGAACGGGATACCGGTCTTTTCGTTCAGACGACGGTCCAGACCCTTGAGCAGGGCACCGCCTCCGGCCAGGTAAATACCGTTCTTCACGATATCGGCATACAACTCGGGGGGCATGGTTTCGAGCACCTTCATCAGAGCCGTGTCGATCTTGGCCACGGATTTCTCCAGGGCGAAGGCGATCTCGCTGAAGCTCAGCGACACGGTCTGCGGCAGGGCGGTCAGCATATTGGGACCCGTCACGACGAAATCCTCGGGAGCCTCGCCCAGGTTCGAATAGGCCGCACCGATCGAGCACTTGATCGCCTCGGCCGTACGCTCGCCGATTCGGATGTTGTGCTGCTGACGCACATAGCTCTGAATATCGTTGGTGAAGACGTCTCCGGCCACATTGATCGACTCCGAGCAGACGATACCGCCCAGCGAGATGCAGGCGATCTCGGTCGTACCGCCACCGATGTCAATGACCATATTGCCCTCGGGAGCCTCCACATCCAGACCGGCACCCAGGGCGGCGGCCATCGGCTCGTAAATCATATATACCTCGCGACCTCCGGCGTGTTCGGCCGAATCACGCACGGCGCGGATCTCGACATTGGTCGAGCCCGACGGAATACAGATCACCATTCGCAACGACGGTGCAAAAAGGCTGCCCGACGTCTTAACTTTCTTGATCAGACCCCTCAACATCAGCTCCGTGGCGTTGAAGTCGGCGATCACGCCATCCTTCAGCGGGCGGATGGTTTTGATGTTGGGATTGGTTTTCTCGTGCATCTGACGGGCCTGGTGGCCGATGGCGACCAGCTTGCCCGAGTGGACATCGAGTGCCACGATCGACGGTTCGTCAACCACGACCTTGCCGTTGTAGATGACAAGCGTATTGGCAGTACCCAAGTCAATGGCCAACTCCTGTGTCAATGAAAAAAGTCCCATAATAACAACACCCAGTTATTTATTTTATAATATCTTGATTTTCAGTATTATACTCTCTTGAAATCCGCATTCGGACTTTTCGAGGTACATATCTGGACAAAGATAACAAAAAGAGATGGATATATTGGTGTTTTTTTTATAATTTTTTTTAATTATATTTGTACTACAAAACCTATTCGTAAATCATGGAATATAAAATAGGAAAAGACGCCCGTTGCGCAGTCATCGGCTACGGAAGTTGGGCTACGGCCATTGTCAAGTTGCTGGAATCGAACGAAACCAAAGTCGGATGGTATGTCCGTAACCAGGAGGTACTGACCTCGTTAATCGAGTCGGGACACAACCCCCGCTACCTCTCCGATGTCGAGTTCGACACCTCGAGGATCGACCCTTCGGACGATCTGAACAAGGTCGTCACCGAAGCCGATATCATCATCCTGGCCTGCCCCTCGGCGTATCTGAAGAATTTCCTCGAACCGCTCACAGTGTCGCTCTGCGACAAATTCATCATATCGGCCATCAAGGGCATCGTCCCCGACAACTACCAGACCGTCGTGGAGTACATCCACAACACCTACGGCGTGTCGTTCAAACAGCTCGGTGTATTCACCGGTCCGTCCCACGCCGAGGAGGTCTCGCGCGGCAGACTCTCCTACCTCACGGTCGTATGTACCGACCTGGACAACGCCCATCTGATCGGACAGAAATTCACCTGCCCCTCGATCCATCTGAGCTACTCGACGGATCTCTACGGCATAGAATACGCCACGATCCTCAAGAACATCTACGCCCTGGCCGTAGGTATGGCCGTGGGATTGGGCTACGGCGACAACTTCCTGGCCGTGCTGATCTCCAACTCGGCCGTCGAGATGACGCGGTTCATCGAGGAGAGCTACCCTCACGAGCGCAACACCCAGGTATCGGCCTATTTGGGCGACCTGCTGGTGACCTGCTACTCGGTCTACAGCCGCAACCGGAGACTGGGACTGCTCATCGGTCACGGATGCACCGTGAAGAGCGCCCTGAACGAAATGACCATGGTGGCCGAAGGATACTTCGCCGCCGACTGCATCCGCCACATCAACACCCGCCACCAAATAGACATGCCCATTGCCGAGATGGTCTATGACGTACTCTACAAGCGAGCATCGGCCCGTAAGAAGATGCAAGAGTTGACAACTAAATTAATCTAAATACAGCAATGAAAAATCTAAAACTGGACATCAGAAAATCGGGCATCGACATTACGCCCGAATTGAAGGACAAGGCCTCGGCTGCCAATGCCCTGCTCGAATCGGGCGAGGGCGCAGGTAACGACTTCCTGGGTTGGATACACCTCCCCTCGTCGATCACCGAAGAACAGATCGCCTGCATCAAGGCCCAGGCCGACAAGCTCCGTGCCAAGGCCGATCTGATCATCTGCATCGGCATCGGCGGTTCGTACCTCGGAGCCAAAGCCGTGGTGGAGGCCATGACCGATCCCTTCAAACTTCTGCACAAGGACCAGAAAGAACCGACTGTCGTATTTGCCGGTCAGAACATCTCGGAAGACTATATCTCCCAGCTGATGGAGGCTGCCCGGGAACACTCGATCGCCGCCATCATCATCTCCAAATCGGGTACCACGACCGAACCCGCCATCGCTTTCCGCCTGATCAAGGCCGAGATCGAGAAGCGTTACGGCAAGCAGGAGGCTGCCGAGCGTATCGTGGCCATCACCGACAAGGCCCGCGGTGCACTGAAGACCCTCTCCACGCAGGAGGGCTACCCCACCTTCGTCATCCCCGACGATGTCGGCGGACGTTTCTCGGTGCTGACTCCCGTGGGTCTGCTGCCACTGGCCGTGGCCGGCATCGACATCGCCGCCCTGGTACACGGAGCCCAGGCCATGGAGCAGGCTACGGGCAAGGAAGTTCCCTTCGAGGAGAACCCCTCAGCCATCTACGCCGCCGTGCGCAACGCTCTCTACAACGGGGGCAAGAAAATCGAGATCCTCGGATCCTACGAGCCGCGTCTGCAGTACATCAACGAATGGTGGAAGCAGCTTTACGGCGAGAGCGAGGGCAAGCAGGGCAAGGGTATCTTCCCCGCAAGTGTAACCCTCACGGCCGACCTGCACTCGATGGGTCAGTACATCCAGCAAGGTGAGCGCACGCTCTTCGAGACGATCATTTCGGTTGTCGAGCCGGATCACAAAATGGTGATCGAGAGCGACGCCGAGAACCTCGACGGTCTGAACTTCCTGGCCGGGAAACGTATCTCGGAGGTCAACGCCAAAGCCGAGCTCGGCGTACAGCTGGCTCACGTCGACGGCGGTGTGCCCAACATCCGCATCGAACTTCCGAAGGTCAATGAGGAGACGATCGGCGGACTATTATACTTCTTCGAGCGTGCCTGCGGCATCAGCGGCTACATGCTCGGTGTGAACCCCTTCGACCAGCCCGGTGTGGAGGCCTACAAGAAAAATATGTTTGCCCTGCTGGACAAACCCGGTTACGAGGAGGAGTCCAAGGCCATCAAGGCCCGTCTGTAAGGCAATGATCAAGAGAGTATCATCACTCTCTCTACAAGAAAATCACCCCTGTCACAGATATTTGTGGCAGGGGTGATATATTTTGTCATCTCGACACGACCTCATTTTGGAGGAGTGCCTTTTTTGTCCCGGAGAAGCATCCGAACGGGGTTGATCGGCGGATTTTCGGAAGGGGTTAAGAAACTCTTTCGGGAAAATATTCTTGTCGGGGCAAGCCCCCTGGGGGAGAAAGTTTCCATCGGAGAAAAAACACTTGCCGATGAAACTATTTCAGGGAAAAACCAGGCCGGGAAATATTTTATAGTGCCTATAAGTACAAACTTACAGCTGAATCCTGTTTCCGTTTACACAAAGTCGCAGCATCGGACTTACCTGTCCCGTACATCTTCCACCATCATACCTCTCTGCAAAACCTTCCTTAGGCCAACTTACCGCTCAACCCCTCCTCCCACCGATAAGATTTCTCCTGCACACCACCCCTTCCATAACAATACGACCACTCACACCACCCTGTCCCCTACAAATCTCACCTCCACAACAGACGCCCTTCCATCGCCTTTTCCCGCACCTCCACTTCCACCGCCGCCCCGCTTCTCTTCTCCCCGCATCACGGCAAACGCCTCCCCTACCACTGCGGCATTCCACACTCCGCTCCTCGCTCCGGACAAAAAAATATCGGCAGAATCCCGAAGAATCCTGCCGATTGAAGTTTTAATACCTATTTTATATATAGAATTTGTTTCCCGGACTACAACAGCGGCTCAACAGTGCCACGGCTGACGGAGCGGGGCGTGAACTCGGCCTCATCCTTCACGAAGTCGGGAATCACCGTGCGCACGAATACCTGCGTCAAACCGTCCGAGAGACCCTTCATGCGGATCACATCCTTCTCGAGGGTCAGCTCGTACTCCTGAGTCAGGGGCGAATTGTCGTCGTACTTACCGCTCATGTGGCAAGTCTCGCCCTTCTTATCCATGGTATAAGTACCGATGAATTTCTTGAAGCCTGCGGGCGTATTAATATTCTGATACCACTCGAACGAGTTGTCCTTCTTGAGCGACATATAGAGTTTGCCGGCCAGCAGAGCGTTGTCGCCCTTATCCGACAATACCCACTCGCCGAGCCACTGATCGGCCTTGCGATCTACGAAAAGCACCTGGGTTGCAGGCGTCACGTCAGCCCATTTCGACGAAACGACCACACGCGTAGCACCCTCCTTCAGAGCCTTGAACTGACCCTTCTCGTCGACCTGGGCAATCGAAGCATCCTCCAGCGTCCACTCCAGACGATGGCCGTACTTCTTCATGTCGATCGGATGCTCCTCCTTCTCGTTGCTCATGCGGCAGATCATCTGAGGGGTAAAGTTCACCTCGGTGTCTGCGATATAGAGATCCTTCTCGAAGTAAAGCGTCGAGAATCTTACCGGCGGCAAAACATTGATCACGGTATTGGCATAACCTGTGTAACGCGGCGAACGGGCCTTGACGATCGTGGCACCTTTCTTGACACCGCCAATGCGGCCTTCCTCTTCGATGGATACGACATCCGTATTATCGGCAGTCAAGGAAATCTGATACGGATCGGTCTTGAAGTCGTACAACTCCTCACTCCCCGCGTGTCCCTGAAGGGTCACATACAGATCGGGCTTCACCCAATCCAACTCCTCAACGTCGTAGACGTCACTACCGAATCGAAGTTTTTCGATAACCACTTCCCCTTCGCCTCCGGAAGAGGAGTCGCCATCACTTCCGCAACCTGTCATGCCCAAGGCCAGACAGACAAAAAGTAACAGATTCATTCCTGCTTTCATAGATCAATACACCGCGTCCGATATGGTTTAGCCGGATACGGATTGTTAAAATTAGACAAATTATTATATTTTTCAAAAAAATATTGTTGTTTTTCACCCTTCATCTTCATTTTTTTTCAGGACTTTGGTTGACCACACCCCCTACATCGGTGGAAGTGACTACCTATCAGTATGAAATGGTATCTGAACGGGGAATTTTCCTCCCCGGCTCATCGTCCCCGCCCGCGCCGCATTGCCGCACGACACATCCCGCATCCGGTCTGCGCCGCAGGGATCCTTTTCGGCCCGCAACTACACCGCTGAGGTCCTCCACCCAGAAAACCACCGGCAACATAAGCACCCGCCCCACGCACACATCCCCGACCATGGCCGGAATGCAACGCATCCGGTACAACGCATCGGCAACCTTAGCGCAGCGCGCGGCATCCTTCTCTGCGTCCACCTCCACGCGGCTGACCGCACCGTCGGCCTCAACCACCACCGTAACCGTCATCCCATCCGATCCGAGCTTGGCCAATAATTGCGACAGGACACTTTACGGCGCAGAGGGCAGTTCCGTCATGAGGTCCAGAGCCTTCACCTCGGTAAATCCCTCCACCTCAAGCGTTGCCCCCGCACGACATCCCAGATCGGCCACGGCAACCGCCCGCCCATTGGAAAGCGAACGGGCATACTCCACGCCCCGGGGAGGATCCTGATGCAGATAAAGATAGTGATTCCGGCTTTGTTTCGGAGGATCCGCCCCCACGATTTTTCAACATTTCAGCAACAGATCCCCGCCCTCAGAATGAGAAATACCCCCAAAGGACATTGCCGGCAGGAACAAAAACGCCGAGCTGTCCTCCCCACAGAGGCTCGAAAAAAACAGTACAAGACAGATCGCCCGACACGCAAAAACACGATCACAGAAAATCATCGTTCCCCCGCAAAAGAAGTGTGGAAACAGGACGGGCCGCCCTCCTCGCAAAAAACGCAAAGCACCCCGCCCCAAGCGGGAAGCCCCTCCAAGCACAAAACAGACAGCCCCAAGCGCAACACCCACCAAACGCAACGCACCTCCTCCTCCCAACAGAGAGAAACAAAACCTCGCAAAAGGAAAGCGGCCATTCCGTTTCCGAAATGACCGCTTAGGGGATGGATTAAGATCCGGGGGAATGCAGGGATTTACTCCTCGTCGCCCTCTTCGTCCTCTTCCTTCATGGCGTGGTAGACGTTCGTCACGTCGTCGTCCTCTTCGAGACGCTCAACGAGCTTCTCGACCGACTCACGACCCTCGGCGTCGAGTTCCTTGGTGTCGGTCGGAACGCGCACGCCCTCGCCCGATACGATCTCGAAGCCTTTGTCGTCCAACCACTTCTGGATGTTACCGAATGCCTCGTAGGTGGCGTAAACCGTGAAACTGCCATCCTCCTCGGCGTAGAACTCGTCGACCTCCAGGTCGATCATCTCCAGCTCCAGTTCCTCGGGATCGGGAGCAGCCATGCCGTCGGCGGGTTTGAACTTGAAGACACACTTGTGCTCGAACATGAAGGCTACCGAACCGCTGTTACCCAACTGGCCGCCGCACTTGCTGAAGTGCATACGCAGGTTGGCTACCGTACGGTTGGTGTTGTCGGTGGCAGTCTCCACCAGGAATGCGATTCCGTGCGGGCCGTATCCCTCGTAAACAACCTCCTTATAATCGGCGGCGTCCTTCTCGGAGGCACGCTTGATGGCACGCTCCACATTCTCCTTGGGCATATTCTCGGCCTTGGCATTCTGAATCAGCAGACGCAAGCGGGTATTCGACGAAGGATCGGGACCGGCAGCTTTTACCGAGATCTCGATCTCCTTGCCAATCTTCGTGAACGTACGGGCCATGTGCCCCCATCGCTTCAATTTACGCGCTTTGCGATACTCAAATGCTCTTCCCATAACTATATGTTTTTTATCGTTTTTGCAATAAGTGGTGCAAAGTTATAAAATATGATTGAAAAAACGAAAAACGAAGGATCTATATCTCCATAAAATTGCATAAAACCCCAAAATCGGGTCATCCAGAGCCACATAGCCCTCCACTAATGTCCGAAACGCGACGTGTCGACCTGTTTCATGCGGCGTTCCTTGTAGTCGCCGAAGCGGTAGGTCAGCCTCAGGGTGGTGGTACGGTTGTAGCGCGAATTGTTGCAGATGTCGGCCACCTGGCCCTTGTAGCGCAGGCGCAGGTCGTGGTATCCCGAGTCGAAGAGGTCGTTGCAGTCCACGCCCAGCGACATCCGCTCATGGAGGAACGTCCACTTCAAGGCGGCCGACATCGTGAACATATACCCGATGTCGAACGTACCCTGAATCGCAGGGCTTTGGATCCGTCCCGAAAGCTCCACCATGAGGTTCTTATGCAGACGGAAGGTATTCTTCAGACTGCACACCGCCACGAATTTGCGGCGGTTGAACCCCATGTCGAAGAAGTCGTCGCAACGGTCGAAAATCCCCAATCCGGCCAGCGTCAGCCGCGACGAGAGCCATTTACCGCACGAGAAAGGCAGCGAAAGGTTGACTCCCAGCTTCTGTTCGTAGTCCCAGTTGACGCTCTTGTAGATCAGCGCCAGACGGTCGGGCGTCTGCCAGGGCGTCTGCTTCGACTCGTCGCCCGAGTATTCGTAGAACAGACTGAAGATGTATCTCTGATTGAGGATGTAGGCGAGCGTCAGCCCGTATTCGGTCGAGGGGCGCAGGTCGGGCGAGCCCTGGATCTCGGTGTAGCCGTCGATGTAGTTCACCGACGACTGCATGGCCCAATAGGCCGGGTAGGTGCGGTCGGAGGTCAGGCTCAGATTGAAGACATGCCGCTTGCCCGGGGCATACATCAGCGAAAAGCGCGGATAGACCGACCATTTCTCATAGTCCCCGATGCGGTAGTACTCGCCCTTGAGCGAGGCGTCGACCGAGAATGCCTTGCCGAAGCGTCCGGCACCCGAGAGGTAGAAGTTGACCTTGTCCTCCACGAAACGCGTCCTCAGATCCCGGGTCTCGCGGTCGGTCTCGCACTCCCCGTAGAACTGCTCATTGAGGTTCGAGGAGTGGGCATAGAGCACGCCGTAGCCCAGGTTCCACTGCCCCAGTGTGTGGCTCTGGTCGGCATAGGCCAGCACGTTGTCGACGGCCTGACCCTCGATGGTGCGAAGACGTTCGTAGCGGTTGTCCGCATGATAGAACACCTCCAGATCCTGCCGCTGCGACATATCGTAGGAGGTGTAGTCCACGCCCAGCGAGAGGCCGAAGGGAGCCGAATAGGACACCGAGAGGTTATGCAGGCGGGAGTCGACACCGTGGAAGTTCTCACTCCGCTGGAAGTTACCGTCGGAGTGGCTCCGGCCTTCGTTCGTGGGGGAGAAGTTACCCGTATAGGTCAGGTTCAGAGAGCTTTTCTCCGAGAGGGCGAAGTCCAGTCCGGTCCGCACCTCGTAGTTCTCCAGATCGTTGACCGAGCGGTTGTCGATCCTGATCTCGTGGATCTCCTTCCCCAGCCGATGGCGCGAATAGAGTTCCGTGGGGGAGATCCACTTACCCCACGACGAGGAGTAGAGCAGATCCCACTTCACGCGGGGCGAGACAAGGCTCAGATTGCCCGCCACGCCGCCCGTGCCGTAGAAAGCGTCGGTATAGTGACCCGACAACCGGCCCGTGACCTGTTTTTCGTGTTTGCGCTCCGTGACCAGGTTGATCACCGCCCCGTTGGTGTGGTAGCGGGCCGGTGCGGAGGTCATCACCTCACTGCGGGAGACCTGATCGGCCGGGATGCTCTTCAGCAGCGAGTAGAGCTGGGCGGCGGAAAGGGTCGAAGGACGGCCGTCGAGCAGCACCGTCACCGAACGGCTGCCGATCAGCGATACGTTACTCTCGGAGGCTTCCACCCCGGGGAGCTTGGTGAGCACGTCCCAGGCATTCTCCACGATGTTGAGCTGCGAGAGGGTGTGCGTGTCGTAGATCAGTTTCCCGCCCTCGGCCTTGACCAGGGGACGCTCCCCGCGCACGACCACACTCTGCAGGACTTGAGTGTCGGGCTGCAAGGCCACCTCCACCACATCACCCGCGCGGCATTCACGATCGAAAGTTCTGAAACCCAAATAATTCACCGTCAGCAGATATTTTCCGCCGCCATCTGCCGCAAAGCGGAAACACCCCTCCTCGTCGGAGGCCATGCCCGCCACATAGGTCGAATCGGGAAGGCTTCTCAGAATGACACTTGCCGCACAGACGGCCCGGGAGTCGGGGTCGGTCACACGACCTTCGATCGTGGGATTTTGAGCCGCCAGCGTCATCCGCCCCAGCAACAGGATCAAAAGCAAGAGTTTGAATTTCATCGACTTTTCAAGATTTATAATGCCCTAAACGGCTTTGATTTTTTTTCAAAAATATTGATTTTTTTCAAAAAATCTCAGGATAAAACCATATTTTCCTCCTCTATTTTTCGACTTTTTCAACAATCCACACGTCCGATTTTCGGATCACAGCATCCATCGGCCCCTACAAACCCTAAACACAAGCACATTACGAACATTCCCCCGCGAAAATACCGTCCGGCAAAGGAGCATCAACCCAAGACATAGAGAACACAGCAGGGACAGCCCCCGCAGAATGGAACGGCAACCCTCCTTTGGATCGAAATTTATGCTCCGGAAGCCCCGCGGCGATGATATATTCCCCGAAAAAGTGTACTTTTGCAGAAAAGTAATCAACACATCCGAAAAAATGGCACAGAAAGAAACACCTATCTATAAAGAGGCCGCCGAAGCCGTGCGCATCATGCGCGAGGGCGGCATCATCCTCTACCCCACCGACACGGTATGGGGTCTGGGCTGCGACGCCACCAACCGCGAGGCCGTCGAGAAGATCTACCGCCTCAAGCAGAGCGTCAACAAGAAGTCGATGCTCGTCTTATGCTCCAATGCCGACATGGTGGTGCGCTACGTCAACCGCGCCCCGTCGATCGCCTTCGAGGTGATGGAGGTGGCCTCATCGCCCCTCACCGTCATCCTCCCCGGAGCCGTCGGCCTGGCCGAGAACCTCATCCCCGAGGAGCAGACCCTCGGTGTGCGGGTCCCCGACCACGAATTCTGCCAGGAGATGCTCCGCATCCTGCGCCGTCCGATCGTCTCGACATCGGCCAACATCTCGGGATGCGAGACTCCCGTGGGTCTGAACGACGTGGCCCGGGAGATCATCGAGGGCGTGGACTATGTGGTCAACCCCCGTTTCGAGGGCAAACCCACCCGCAAGGCTTCGTCGATCATCGCCTTCGGTGAGGGCAGCGAAGTGAAAGTCATTCGCTAATCCCCCCATCCGACATGGCACGCACGATCATAACTCCCATCCAGAAACGATTCTCCGACATCGACGTCTTCCACCACGTCAACAACGTCTCCCAACAGATGTATTTCGACGTCGGGAAGACCGACTACTACCGTCAGGTTTTCAGCGAGGACATGCTCCTCGGGGATCAGCGGGTGGTCACCGTATCGACGTCGAGCAACTACATCTCGCAGATCCGCTTCACCGACCAGGTGCGCGTGACGACCACCTGCGAGAAGATCGGCAACAAGAGCCTCACGCTCTACCAACAGCTGCTCGTCGGCGACCGTCTGTGCAGCGACAGCCGGTCGGTGATGGTGGCCTTCGACTTCCCCAACCAGCAGAGCATCCCGATTCCCGAGGAGTGGCGACGACGCCTCTCGGCCGAATAAAACCGCCCCTCAGAGCGCAAAATCCGGCATCGGATATTCCACCCGGGGAGGCTATCGGTATGATCGCTCCGGGGGGATCTCAGGCGTATTGTGTTTCCCTAAAGTAATATTTCGGGGCGCAATGTTTTCCCCCGGGACAATATCGGGGCGCGAATACCTTTGCAGGCCGCAATCTTGGGACACCAAATTTCCTTTGGACGCAATTTCCGCACGGGATTGCCCAATTCTGCCCAAAGGCAAACGGGGAAAGACACGACACGGCGGAAGACGGGAAACAACTGTCCCGTCCTGCGAACCGGCCCGCGGTGATCCCACATAACGGGCTTCGCAGCAAACTCCCCGCGCAAACCCTCCCGAACGAAAGCGGAAATCGGGACTAGGATGCTTGCCTTCCGAAAAAAAATGATCGGGGGACAGATCTTTTCATGGAATCTGCCCCCGATTTTTTTATGTCTGTGCCCGAAATACAAGTCCACATCATCACCGCACCATGCCGCCCGCCCCGAAAAAACGAATCCGCCACGGAATGACGCCGCGGCGGATTACGAACCAAACACTTTGCGATAATAAAAGCACTACCTTGTTATAAATAGTCACTATTTGTTTTCGAGGCAGACCTCGTTGATCAGACGGCGCATCTGCTCGATGCCCATGCCGCCCGTCAGGATCTGGGGCTTGCCGCTCCTGGGGATCAGCACAAACGTGGGGATACTCCTCACACCGAACAATCCGGCCAGCTGCTGCTCCTTGTCCACGTCGATCTTATAGATGTTGACCTTGCCCTCAAACTCTCCGGCCAGGGTATCCATCACCGGCGACATCATCTTGCAAGGGCCGCACCATGTGGCGAAAAAGTCGATCACCGCAGGCTGCTCTCCCTCGAAGACCCACTCCTTGGGATTCTTCTCGAAGTCGTAGATCAACGACTTAAACTCGGACGAATTCAATTCGATAGCTTTCATTTTCTTGTTGTTTTTGGCCTCCGAACGATTCTGAGCCGAGAGCGTGAAGCTCATCGCGAGCGTCAGCATCGTCAGGATCACCGATTTTACACTTGTTCTCATTTGTTTTTGTTTTACGTTGCAAAATTCGTTAAAAAACCCCTTTTGCCAAATGGCGAAATCACCGCAAGAGTTTGCAATTTTTCCCGCCACACCCTATTTCCCTGCGAATCGCATACCAAATCGGGAAAAAACCCTCACTCTTTTTCCAGTCCTGCTCCCCCCGGAAGCCGGTGGCCGCAGCATTACGAACCGCTTTTTCGAGGCTTTCCGAAGGGGGGCGGAGGGCGGGAAAAAGCCCTTTTCAAAAAAAAGTTCTATTTTTTTAACGTTTTTTTTGCCAAACTATTGTGAGAATAAAAAAAACGCCTTATATTTGCACTCGCAATGGGGGATTAGCTCAGTTGGCTAGAGCGCTTGCATGGCATGCAAGAGGTCACGAGTTCGACTCTCGTATTCTCCACAACACTTCAAGACAGTGAAACTGATGTTTCACTGTCTTTTGTTTTATCCCCCTCCTTTCTGAAAATTCCCGCAAAAAAAAAGACACCCCGGAAGGAAAAATTCCGTCTCCGAGGTGTCCTGAATCCAAGCGGGCAATCCCGCTAATAAAAATTATCGGCAATCTCACGGATCAGTTCCCGCTCGCAATAGATCAGCCATCCCAGCACCACACCCAGACCGATGACCACCAGCAATACATAGCCCACGAAAATGAGCAGCGACTTCACCCCCGAGCGGATCCATCCCTCCTCATAGACGCGCCGGGCCGCGATGATCAGATACAGCAGCAAAACTCCGACGAAGATTTTCAGCATCGTATGCCCCGCGATCCAACCCTCGCCGATGGCCAGCTGCACGAAGAGAAGCAAAAACACAAAACTGACAAAATGCAGCGCAAAGACAAAATGCGCCATATAGTTCAGCCGGCGACGACGGAACAACACTCGTGACATGAGGGCCAGGAACGGGATGAACAACAGGGTAATCAACGGTGCATATCCGCTGACAAAGCCGATGACGCGCTCGCGGAACAGCTGCATCTTGACGTAAGCATTCGTCTCGTATCGGGGGTCGAGTTCCCAAAGATCCATGCCCCTCCATTGGCCGATCCGCTGGAACCGATCCTCTTCGAGGAGCTTCGGAGCAACACGGATCGTGAGGGTATCCACGCGCATATCCCCCTCGCAAGGCCCCGCCACGCAGTCCAGGACACGGATCATCGCAGGCTCCTGAGCCATGGTCAGGCTATCGCCCACAAAGGCCACCGTGCAGTTGCGGCTGTCGTCCTCATGCAGGACTACGCCTTTATACTCAAGCGACTGCATGACTATATGGCGGTCAAAATCATCACGATAGCAGCTGACCAAGCTGTCGATACGGGCATTGAGCATCGGGAAGAAAAACACGAAGAACACCACCGAAATAAACATCAGCAGGCGCATCGGATGGACATAGGAGGCAATCCTGCCGCGGATGAACTCCGTGGTAAGGAGTCCCGGCCAGCGGAACAGCATCCACATCGTGGTCCACACCTTGCCGTCAAACTGGTAGACATTCTCGAAATACTGAACGACATATTTCCAGAACGGTTGTTGGGGATCGAGGGCATACTGTCCGCAACGGTGGCAGTACATACCCTGCAACTCCGCACCGCAATTCTTGCAATGACGGTACTGGGGACGGGTCTTTCGGCGTATGAGGCACAAACGGCGGTACTCCAAACCGCGGGCTACTTTTATCCTTCGGGCCTCGACCCGGACCGACAGGGCAGCCCACATTTCCTGAATTCTTCGCTTCATGCTCTCTTCTGACGGAAGGCGGCACATCGGATCCAACCGACGGACTCCCCTCCCTATTTTTTTAATTTTATAATAAAAGTAATACAATATTTCCAACCGCCGCACCGTCATCCATTTTTTTCGCCCCCCCCCAAAAAAATATCCGCAGCACCGACACCTCCGCCGATTCCGCCCCCTGCATTCCTCGCTCATCCTATACTTTCATCCTGCATTACCCACATCTGCGGCACTCCTCAGCTCATCCTGTACACCTCACTCATCAATCACCACACACTCCTCCGGCACTTTTCACACTTTCCGCTTATTTTCTGCATTCCGCACGCACCCCGATCCCCTTCACCTTCACCTTTCTCTTCCTCCACCGGATCTTCCGCCCACTACGTCTTCGTGCAAATCAGCCCACCACACCTATATATAAAGACCCTCCTTGCGATCCGTTCCCTCACGGACAAAAAATTCACTCAAGAGCAAAAAAGCCCCCCGGGCAACAAAAAAATCGGAGGAAAACCAGTAAAGGTTTTCCTCCGATTCACGGATCTATGATCAATCCTTCGGGGAAGGATTAGTCTTCGAGCTTAGCCGACAGGAACTCGCGGTTCAGACGAGCGATGTGGGCAATCGAGATGTTCTTCGGGCACTCCGACTGGCAAGCGCCGGTGTTGGTGCAGTTACCGAATCCCAGAACGTCCATCTTGGCAACCATGGCCTTGGCACGGCGGGCAGCCTCGATACGACCCTGCGGCAACTTGGCCAGCGACGATACGCGGGCAGCCACAAACAACATGGCCGAACCGTTCTTGCAGGTGGCGGCACAAGCTCCGCAACCGATACAAGCGGCAGCATCCATCGACTCCTCGGCATCGGCCTGCGAGATACCCGTAGCATGGGCATCGGGCACCGAACCCGTACGAACCGAGATGAAACCTCCGGCCTGGAGGATCTTATCGTAAGCCTGGCGATCCACTACGAGGTCCTTGATGACAGGGAAAGCCGCCGAGCGCCACGGCTCGATGGTGATCGTGGCACCGTCCTTGAACTTACGCATATAGATCTGGCAGGTGGTGGCACCCTGGCTGGGTCCGTGAGCCTGGCCGTCGATATGCAGCGAGCACATACCGCAGATACCCTCGCGGCAGTCGTGGTCAAATGCCACGGGC